>NZ_JBFREL010000001.1:0-653277 GCF_052114265.1 Paenibacillus sp. MCAF9 | reverse complement strand
ATAGTACCGAGGAACGCAGGACAACACAACCTGCGGGAGGGAAGGCGCCCTGCTTTGTTCAAGCTTTTYAAGGAGGTACGAGTGAGTGAATGCCAAATGGCTAACGACACCTAAGGAAAAAGTTCAACAACTCCAAGAGAAGCTAGGTCATGCTGCCAAGACAAATAAGCGTAGAAGATTCCATGCGTTATATGACAAGGTACATCGAAAGGATGTTCTTCAGGAAGCATGGCGGAGAGTTAGGGCAAATAAGGGAGCGGCAGGCGTAGATGGTGAAACGATGGCAGCTATTACGAAAATAGGTGATGAYCAATTTATCGCACAATGCCAAGAGCTAYTGTTAAAGAAAAGCTACCGTCCCCAGCCCGTTCGTCGGCAATATATTCCGAAGAAAGATGGACGAAAACGTCCATTGGGGATCCCGACGGTGAGAGACCGCGTGGTACAAATGGCGACRAAACTCATTGTAGAACCAATCTTTGAAGCCGATTTTCAGGAATGCTCGTATGGCTTTCGACCAAAGCGCGGCGCGAAACAAGCGCTCGAGCGAATCCGCAAAGCATGCAATCGCAAAGGCAATTGGGTGGTCGACGTGGACATCCAAGGTTACTTTGACAACATTAACCAAGAGAAGCTGATGAAGCTGGTGGAAATACGAATCAGTGACAGACGCATCCTCAAGCTGATTCGGCAATGGCTCGGAGCAGGGGTGATGGAGGAAGGGCRAGTMAGGCGATCTGACCTCGGCACGCCGCAAGGTGGAGTGATCTCGCCGCTACTTGCGAACATCTACCTGAATTACTTCGATTTGTTGTGGGAGAAGTATGGCAAAGAAGTCGGAGAACTGACGCGGTATGCAGACGACTTTGTCGTGGTATGCAAAACAAGGAAAGATGCGCAACATGCGTTTAAACTTATACAAACAATTATGGAGCGATTGGAACTAACCTTGCATCCGGAGAAAACGCGAATTGTGGGACTATGGACGGGAGAAGAAGGATTTGACTTCCTCGGCATGCACCACAGGAAGACGAAAGCGGAAACGGGACAGAAGCGCATCTATTACACGACCCAACAATGGCTCTGCATAAAAGCAGAGAAGCATGTGAGGGAGGTAGTGAAAGACCGACTTGCTCCGCCAAAGATGCGGCACGTTTCGTTTCAAGAACACGTGGACTGGCTCAACCTGAGAATACAAGGCTGGAAGAACTACTATGCGACACCGTACAGTACCAAATGGATGACTAAACTAGATTGGTACATCCGCCAACGGCTAACCAAATGGTACGCAAAGAAGCGCCAGCGAAGTAACTGGCGCGGTTCAGGACATGAAGTAAAGATTCTTAGCCAAATGCATGGTTTAAAGACGCTTGTATAACTCGCACGCACATGAATGACGAACATCGGAAAGCCGTATGAGGGAAAACCTCACGTACGGTTTGATGAGGAGGGGCTGAAATGAATTTCAGTCCTATACTCTAGATAATAGGAGGAATTACAATGATTCATAAGCTGATTATTGGAGCAATTGAAGAAATAACGCAAGGTATGCTGGAAGAGGGACGTACAGAGCGACCTGAAAATCTCAAAATTGCGGTCGAGCATCCCGTTAACTTAGCGCATGGCGATTATAGCAGCAATATTGCAATGCAGCTGGCAAGGCTTTTAAAACGCGCACCTTCATTGATTGCAGATGACTTCAAACAAAAATTAATCAAGCATCCAAGTCTTTCCTCATCCATAAAAAAGATTGAAATTGCTTCACCCGGGTTTCTAAACTTTTATGTGAATTGGTCTTGGTGGGCAGTCAATACAGAACAGCTTGAATCACAGAAAACTACAGTTAACAAAAAAGTGCTGGTTGAGCATACATCTATCAATCCAAATAAATCAGCGCATATTGGTCATTTGCGTAATTCCTGCGTTGGCGATACGATTGCGCGAATGCTCAGAAGTACGGGTCATCAGGTTGAGGTGCACAACTACATTGATGATCTAGGCAACCAATTGGCGGATACGGTGGTAGGCATTCTTCAGACCAAGTCGGTGCTGCCTTATGAGCGTTTTGGGGATTTTTGCTGGGATACGTATTCAAGCATTAATCGTGCTTATAAAGAGCAGCCAGAATTGCTTGAACAACGTACCAAGGTTCTTGAAGAGCTGGAAGAAGGGCATTCGAATGTAGCATGGATGGGCTTGTTGGTCGCAGAAAGAATTGTGCGCGAGCATGTCGAGGAAATGAAGCAGTTTGGCATCACTTATGATGTTCTGGTGTGGGAAAGCAATATTGTGCGTGAAGGCTTCTGGGCTCGCGCGTTTGAGCTGCTGCAGTCAACGGGAATATTCCGCAAGGAAACAGAAGGGAAGCTGAAGGGCTGTTATGTGCTGAAGCATTCTGATGAAAACGGAGAACAAGAGGAACATTCGGATTTCCAAGCAGATAAAGTGCTCGTTCGCTCAAACGGTATTTTGACTTATACGGCCAAAGATATTGCTTACCATCTGTGGAAGTTTGGATTGCTTGATAACGATTTCCGTTACCAGAAGTTTTCTGATGGTCTGTGGTCAACGCATACGAGCGGTGCAAGGAAAAAAATCGGTCATGCAGATATGGTCATTAACGTAATTGATCAGCGCCAAGAGTATCCGCAGGCTATGGTTAAACAAGCATTGCTCGCTTTGGGTTTTCAGGAGCAAGCAGAGCAGCTAAAGCATGTCAGTTATGGTGTTGTTGCATTAAGCCCAAATACGGCAAATGGTTTAGGTATCGATACGTCAGACGGCAAGCATGCGTATGCGATGTCAGGCAGGCAAGGAATCGGCATAAAAATAGCGGATTTCTTAGTAAGAATGGAACAAATCATAGACGCAAAAAGATCCCGTAAAGGCGGCTTGGCAAGTCGTACGATAGCAGCAGCATCGATTCGTTATTACTTGCTTCGTTTTCATTTGCAAACAGAGGTTGTGTTTGATCTTGATCAAGCAACCGAAATATCCGGCAATACAGGTGTTTATCTGATGTATACGTATGCTCGCTCAAGCAGTATTTTGAAGAGAGCAGGAGACACTGCGTTTAACCCACAAGCTCTAGCTGAGATTAGCGGTCTTGAGATTCAAGAGCATTCATTGCTGAGACAATTAGCTTATTGGCCTGAAACGCTGGAAGCTGCCGCTTTGGAGCTATCTCCTAATCAGCTTTGCACGTATGTATATGAGCTTTCCGCATTGTTTAACCATTTCTACGCTACATGTCCTATTTTGAAGGCTGAAGGATCAGCGAAAAGCTTGCGTATTTGGCTCACCGAGCGTTATAAGCAAACGATGCAGGATGCACTTCACATACTGGGGCTTCCTGCGCCAAATAGAATGTAAACAGATGTTCCAATCATGCAATTGGCTTGCCCGTCATATAGTTTAACGCAGAGGTACAGGCATTAACAGCGATGAACGAAGGGCGGGTGCTGCAAATGGAGCAGGTACATGATAATCAGGTAGAGGATAGCGACCTTACGATAGATTTTGCGGTTCAAGGCATGAGCTGTTCAGCTTGTGCGGCAAGAATAGAGAAAGCAGTCAGCAAAATGGATGGTGTTCAAATGGCTGCCGTCAGCTTTCCGCTTCGAACCGCTTGGGTGCAGTTTAAGCCTGAGCGGCTCGGAGCGAAACAAATTGCTGAGCGTGTCAAGCAATTAGGTTTTGAAGCGATGCTTAATGAGACAGCTAAAGAAGGCTTGCACAAGGAACATCGTATATTGAAGCTGCGACTCATTGCTTCAGCGGTACTTACGGTGCCGTTATTAACTGGGATGATGCAGCATCTGCCTTTTTTAAGGCCGATGCTTGATTATTTGCCTGCTTGGCTCACTATTCCATGGCTGCAGCTCATTCTTGCCACGATTATTCAATTCGCTATAGGCTTGCCTTTTTATTTCGGCGCATATCATGCGGTACGCGAGCGAAGCGCCAATATGGATGTGCTTGTTGTCATCGGAACGACAGCCGCCTATTTGTACAGCCATTATGTTGTATTTCAAAACGGCTTGTTTCGGCCGCTCTTAGAGGTGGCTGCTCATGCACCGCCATTGTATTTTGAAACTTCTGCTGTTGTAATCACAGCTGTCCTGCTGGGTAAATACATTGAAGTTTCCGCCTCGCTGCGGGCGCAGCGCGGATCAGACGGCTTCGGCAAGCTGCAAAGTCAGACGGCGGCGGTTGAACGGGCAGGTGAAGTGATACATATTCAGACCGAATTTGTTCGAGCGGGCGATATTGTCATCGTACAGGCTGGAGAAACGATTCCGGTCGATGGCATTGTATGCGGCGGTCACTCCGCAACCAACGAATCATTGCTAACAGGCGAGAGTCTGCCGATTGCAAAGCGGGAAGGAGATCAAGTGTGGGCGGGAACTTGGAATGAAAGCTCGCAGCTTCGCATTCGTACGAAGGCGGCAGGCCACGATACGATGCTGAACCGCATACAGGAGCTTGTTCGTCAAGCACAACGCTCTAAATCAGCCATTCAGCGGAATGTAGATGCGGCTGCAAGCTGGTTTGTTCCTGTTATGCTTCTCTTCGCCGTAGCAACGGTTTTCATGTGGGGATTATTTCTTGAGCCGGGGAATTGGAGCCGAGCATTCATCTGCAGCATTGCTGTTTTATTAGCAGCCTGTCCATGCGCGCTTGGTCTAGCCGCACCGATCTCACTTGTCATCGCAGCCAGCAGACTTGCGAAACAAGGCATTATTACGAAGGAAGCGGGCGCGCTAGAACGTTTGGCAAGTATTCAAACGATCATTTTTGATAAAACAGGAACATTAACGGAAGGCAAGCCTCATATAAGTGCTTCACTAGCTATTAAAGGAAGCCGCAATGCTTTGCTGAGATTGGCGGCAGCCGCTGAAGCGGACTCCACACATCCGCTTTCAAGAGCAATTGAGAAGGAAGCGGTCAGACTAGGGCTTATTATTCCAGCTTCCAGTCATCATGTCTTCACACCAGGCGGAGGCGTTGAAGCGATAATTGAGGAGCAGCGCTTCGCTATCGGGAACGCTCGGTTTGCAGCAGAACGCCAATGGGCTTTGAGCGTCGATATCATTGCATTCGCAAGGCAGCGTGAGGATTTGGGTGAAACCGTGCTATATGCAGCAATAGACGATCAGATAGCTGGTGCAATCGCATTTAGCGATAAGATAAAGGAAAACGCGAGAGAGACAGTGAAAGAGCTTAAAAAATTAGGAGTTTCCGCTGTTCTAGCGACAGGTGATCACAAGGCGCCGGCATTTGCTGCTGCAAAAGCGGTTGGCATTACAAGTATCCATGCGTCCATGCTTCCCGAGGGCAAGCTGGCGTTGGTGGAGCAATTAAAGCGTCGCGGCAAACGAGTCGCAATGGCAGGGGATGGATGGAATGACGCACCGGCATTAGCCGCAGCCGATGTTGGCTTAGCAATGGGTGAAGGAACAGATGCAGCGCTTAGCGCTGGCCACATGACGCTGCTTTTCTCACGTTTGCATGCTATTCCAGAAGCGATTCGAATAAGCCGATTAACGATTCGAAATGTGCGCCAAAATCTAACCTTTGCTTTCCTATACAATGTTATCGTCATCCCTTTTGCTGCTTTTGGTTTGCTTGAGCCTTGGATGGCTGGAACGGCGATGGCGCTTAGCTCTGTTTCTGTTGTCAGCAATGCGCTTCGGCTTTCGGGTCAGCTGCAAAGCAAGAGCCGGGTTGGTGCAAGCAGATGACGCTGACTTGGCAGCTGATTGGATTCATTATTTTAACAGGCTTATTCAGCGCACCTCATTGCATTGGTATGTGCGGGGGGATTGTATCAACTGTCTCATTAAATTCCTCAGCGCCAGTTAAGAAATCAATGCTTCTATATAATACAGGCCGCATTCTCTCTTATTCCTTATTAGGGGCTGTAATGGGAACAGTAGGTTCTTTTGTGGATGTTGCAGGTAAATTTGCAGGGGTTCAAGGATTGGCATCCATTATCGGCGGCTGTTTCTTGCTGCTCTGGCTTTGGCGGAGATTTCAGCTGCCGCTCATGAACCGATTGTCTAAGTTTTTGCACAAAAGATTAGTAGGCGGTGCTTCTCGCTCTGCTAAGCAGGAAACGTTCCATTTGCTCGCAACTGGAATAGCCTTCGGATTTTTGCCATGCGGCTTAACTTATGCGATGCAAATGACGGCAGCCTCCACTGGCTCAGGACTTGAAGGAGCGGCTGTCATGGCCTTGTTTGGGCTATCGACTTTCCCTGCTTTAGCGGCTGCCGCGTCGATCGCTGCTTTTGCCAATAAGAAATGGCGGCGATTTATGCGTAAAGCAAGTGTAGTCACGGCGATTGCTGTGGGTGTCATCTCGATTTTGCGCGGGCTTGCGGTGAATGGTGTTATACCGTCGATTAATCCATGGCTTTGGTAATTTGCTAATGAACCGCTCGCAGTAATCTATCGATGGTATACGTTTGGTCAAGCGTCTTGAGTGTTAGAGTCGCTTTCCATGTGCCAGCCATTAGGGGTACACCTTCGCCTGTATATGTTCCAGGATCAGCTTCCGTCAATTTAAATTCGTAATCGCCGCAAACCATATCCATCATCTCAAGTTTGACTGATAGCTCAGCTCCTTGTAGTGGGGCGCCCGATGGATCTGTAAGCTCGATTTTAAATAAATTGTTGTGTAGCACCTTCGCTGGATAACCATCGATGGACCACTTAGCTTCACCTTTGTCGAAGAGATGTTCCGTGATGGGCGGTGATAATTCTTCGCCTTTTCGGAGCCATGTGAAAACTATGCCAACGACAATTGCCACAAACAATAAAATGATAGTGAATTTTAGCAGATTATAATTTGGTTTGTGTTCTGCTTTCATATTTAGGAAAGAACCTCCTTTATGAGTTGCATACATTTTTTAGATTCATAAAAAGAATGAGTGTTGTAAAGGGATGTATTAAATGCTGTTTTCTATCGCTTGCGGAACGAATGGTAAGAAAAAAAGCATAGCATGGGCGAAGAAGTCACAAGGAGAGGTAACGGACATCAGATACGCTATTGTGCTCATTTTGGCTGTTTCGCAACGGTAACGGACATAGAAGCCCTTATTTGGCTTCATAAGTTAGTTTTTAGCTCGCTTTTGACCAAATAGCGGATCCTATGTCCGTTAGAATAAAATATGAGCCCAATTCTTGAAAATAGCGGAATGTATGTCCGTTATGGGATCTGAAGTGACTATTGCGAAAAGCTAACGGACATCAGATACGCTATTGCGCTCATTTTCGCTGTTTTCGCAACCGTAACGGACATAGAAGCCCTTATTTTGCTCCACGAGTTAGTTTTTAGCTCCCTTTTGCACAAATAGCGGATCCTATGTCCGTTAGACTCAAATATGAGCCCAATTCTTGAAAATAGCGGAATGTATGTCCGTTAGGAGGTCTGAAGTGACTATTGCGAAAAGCTAAAGGGCATCAGATACGCTATTGTGCTTATTTTGGCTGTTTTCGCAACGGTAAAGGACATAGAAGCCCTTATTTGGCTCCACGAGTTAGTTTTTAGCTCCTTTTTGCCTAAATAGCGGATCCTATGTCCGTTAGCCTCAAATATGAGCCCAATTCTTGAAAATAGCGGAATGTATGTCCGTAATGGGATCTGAAGTGACTATTGCGAAAAGCTAAAGGGCATCAGATACGCTATTGTGCTTATTTTGGCTGTTTTCGCAACCATAACGGACATAGAAGCCCTTATTTGGCTCCACGAGTTAGTTTTTAGCTCGCTTTTGACCAAATAGCGGATCCTATGTCCGTTAGACTCAAATATGAGCCCAATTCTTGAAAATAGCGGAATGTATGTCCGTAAGGGGATCTGAAGTGACTATTGCGAAAAGCTAACGGACATCAGATACGCTATTGCGCTCATTTTCGCTGTTTTCGCAACCGTAACGGACATAGAAGCCCTTATTTGGCTCCAAGAGTAAGTTTTTAGCTCCCTTTTGCACAAATAGCGGATCCTATGTCCGTTAGACTCAAATATGAGCCCAATTCTTGAAAATAGCGGAATGTATGTCCGTTAGGAGGTCTGAAGTGACTATTGCGAAAAGCTCCGATTCTTGAATGTTACATCTTGCTGCTCAGTTAAGGTCAAGGCTAATCGCACTCATCATGGTTAAAAAACGCGCGCTAAGAAATAGACCCATTACGTTACCTATGCTGCAAATGAGTGAAGCAGAACGTCGATAATTACGATGAGTATGGCATGGATGTCATTAGACAAATAGAACAAGACGTTGTATAGTAACAACGGATCATTTTATAGATGATGGACGGGGATAGATGCACCATATCTTCACCTGCATGATCCGATATTGTTGGAGAAGCTGTTCGCTTAGCCTAATTAGAAAAAGCGTATACTAGCATTTCTGACTCAAGGTCGGGGATGCTATTTTTAATACGATATATGACGCAGGAGGAGTAAGGAAAATGAAAAGGTTACATAAAAGTACAATGAAAACGCTAGTAGGTTTGCTGCTCGTGATGATGCTTGTATTCACAGGAGCATGCGGTACAAATAAGGACACAGTCAACGAGCCGGGAAAAACAACGAACAATGCTGGTCAGGCTGCAACTAACGAGCCATCCAAGGCGAATGAATCGACCGTTTATCCACTAACATTAAAGGATGATACAGGTACGGAAATTACGTTTGAGCAAGAGCCAACTAAAATTGTCTCGCTTGCTCCTAGTGAAACCGAAGCTATTTATGCAATCGGCTCAGGTGACCGCGTTGTAGGTGTTGATGAATCAAGCAACTATCCTGAGGAGGCGGCAAGCAAGGCAAAGGTTGGCGATATGACGACGAATATTGAAGCTGTTGCAGCTCTCAATCCGGATCTCGTACTGGCTTCTTCTTCAATGAACGGAGAGGCAATCACGAAGCTCAGAGAACTGAAAATTCCGGTCTATGCGACAGACCCTCTCACGTATGATGCAGTTATTGCCAAAATCGAAAATTTAGGTCATATTATGAATAAACAATCCGAAGCGGCTGAGGTTGCAGGCCACATGCTTTCAGTGAAGCAACAAGTTTCGGATGCAGTCAAGAATGCAGTGAAAAAGAAAGTGTATTTAGAATTTTCCCCAGGCTGGACCGTTGGATCTGGCACATTCCTTGACGAATTGCTGGCACTTGCTGGCGGCGAGAATGTTGCTGGAGCTGCTCCAGGCTGGTATGAGGTGAGTGCAGAGTCGATTGTTACTCAGAATCCCGAGCTTATTATATACCCTGCATTGAAGGAGGAGCCGAATCCGATTGTTGTTGGCATTGAGAGCCGTCCTGGCTGGAATGTCATTGATGCGGTGAAAAATAAGCAAATGCATGCAGTAACAGAGGATCCGCTTGTTCGTGTTGGGCCGAGACTTGCAGATGGTTTGCTGGAGCTTGCGAAAGTGATTCACCCGGATCTCGTAAAATAATGATGACCTATAAATTAGTTTGGTATGGAGGAGCAGCTATGCTCCTTCTTGCTGTTTCTATCGTTGTAAGTTTGTCGATTGGCTCGGCTGGTATTTCCATACGAGATGTTTGGGGTATTTTGCTTCATCAGCTGCCTTGGCTTGCCGACAACTCAGTCCCTTATACACCTGCCGAAATAGCGATCGTCACGCAAGTACGTCTATCGCGTATTTTGCTTGCTGTCCTCGTTGGTGCTTGTCTCGCACTTGCTGGCACGGGCTTTCAAGGGGTTCTTCGAAACCCGCTGGCTGATCCCTATACTCTAGGAGTATCTTCGGGGAGCTCAGTTGGTGCATCGTTCATTATCTTATTCGGCTTGCAGTCAGCGATTGGCATGTGGACGATACCGCTAGTTGCTTTTGCTACAGGAACCTTGACACTGCTTGGTGTTTTTTGGTTGTCTCGCAACAAGGGTGTTATACATATTGAAACGCTTATTTTATCAGGGGTTATCATCCAATCTTTTTTAGGCGCTTTTGTATCCTTCATGGTGTCGGTTTCTGAGGGCGTCGTGAATCAAATTTTGTTCTGGTTAATGGGATCGCTTGCGATGAGAAGCTGGGAACATGTATATATGCTTATACCTTTTCTCGCGGTAGGCTTTCCACTTCTGCTTGCATATGGGCAATCCCTCAATTTATTTGTACTGGGGGAACGCCATGCAGCGCATCTTGGCATCCATGTCGAGAGAACGAAGCTGATCGTCTTAATCAGCTCGACCTTGCTGACGGCAGCAGCAGTCTCTGTTTCTGGTGTAATTGGTTTTGTTGGACTCGTGGTTCCACATCTCATTCGTTTGCTCGTTGGCCCCGACTATCGATTAATTACCCCTTTATYGGCTATCGGCGGAGGCATATTTATTTTATGGGCGGATACGCTTGCGCGCATGGCGCTGACGCCTAAGGAAATACCGCTTGGCGTTGTTACGGCTTTGCTTGGTGCGCCATTTTTTGCGTATTTGCTGCATCGGCGGAAGCTGAAGCAAGGAGGAGCGTTATGATTGAGGTGCGCAGCATCGTTCAGACGGTGCAAGGGAGGACTGTGCTCAATAAGCTTTCCTGCTCATTTCAAAAAGGGCGGATGTACGGTGTTATTGGACCTAATGGTGTCGGCAAATCAACGCTGCTGCATGTATTGTCAGGCGTTGAACAGCCGGTGGAAGGTGAAGTTTTATTCGAGGGGCAGAGCATCTCCGCATATCCAAGAAAGCAAATCGCACAAATGATGGCGGTTTTGCAGCAAAGCGGTTTGCCTCAGGTAGGATTCTCTGTGCGTGAGGTTGTTAGCATGGGAAGATACCCTTTCCAAAACTGGCTTGGCAGCGATAAACATGATTCAGAGGAAATTATTGATAAAGCGATAATGACCATGGGACTCGAAGAGCTATCGCATCGCAAAATGGATCAACTAAGCGGCGGTGAACGTCAACGTGTTGCATTGGCAAAGGTTATGGCGCAGGAGCCATCTATTATATTATTGGACGAGCCGACGACTTATTTAGACATTGGTTACCAAATTCAGCTTTTGGATACGGTACGTGCTTGGCAGCGTGAACGTGAACTGACCGTTATTGCCGTTCTGCATGATCTTAATTTGGCTTCGCTATATTGCGATGAGCTTGTCGTTCTTCATGAAGGCAAAGTTGCAGCAGCTGGAACACCCAGGGCGGTCATAACTGCAGGTCTTATCAAGCAGGTTTATCAGGCGGATACAACTGTGATCACCCATCCTGTTACGGGTGCTCCGCAAATATTGCTCCAACCGGATATGAATATATAAAAGCTTAAAATACGCTTGAAGGAGTTATGAAATTGAAACATGCATTGGAAACTCAGCTTGCAGAGACGATCAAACAAATCAAACCATTTAATGAAGAGGCAGCAGAATTAGCTGTGAAGCATTCTGATTCATTGACGAAACCGCCAGGCAGCCTCGGCAAGCTAGAGACAATCGCCAGGCAGCTTGCCGGCATTTCAGGCGAGCTGTGGCCGGATTTGTCACATAAAGCCGTTATTGTCATGGCGGGTGATCATGGTGTATGTGATGAAGGAGTCAGTGCTTTTCCACAAGCGGTGACACCACAAATGGTGCTAAACTTTCTCAGCGGAGGAGCAGCTGTCAATGTGCTGGCAAGGCAAGCTGGCGCAGATGTTGTTTGTGTGGATATCGGTGTAAATGAGGATTTGGAGCATGAGCAGCTAGTAAGCCGTAAAGTGGTGCGGGGGACGGCCAATATGGCCAAGCAGCCAGCGATGACTCGCGAAGAAGCCGTCCAAGCTATTATTGTTGGCATTGAAGTGGTTAATGAGCAGGTTCAGCGCGGCTGCCGCTTGTTTGCAACAGGCGAAATGGGTATTGGCAATACGACTGCCAGTGCGGCGTTAACAACCGTATTGACGGGTCTATCTCCTGAGGAATCAGTCGGCCGAGGAACTGGCATAAATGATGAAAGCTGGACAAATAAAGTGCAGGTAGTCAAACGCGCAATTGCTGTCAACGAATTGGACCGCGCTAGTGTCGATCCAATCGATGTGTTGGCTAAGGTTGGCGGTGCAGAAATCGCAGGGCTTGTCGGCGTTATTATCGGAGCTGCAGCAAACGGCTGCCCAGTCGTCATCGACGGTTATATTTCTTCTGCTGCGGCGCTTGTCGCATCGCGGATAGCGGAGCAGACGCTTCCCTTTATGATTGCTTCCCACCTCTCTCAAGAGCAAGGTCATTTGAAGCTGCTTGAATCAATAGGTTTGCTTCCGATGATGCAGCTGGAGATGCGGCTTGGCGAAGGCACTGGAGCTGTATTATGTTTTCATTTTATAGACGCTGCGCTCCATCTCATGAATGAAATGGCAACATTTGAGAGTGCAGGCGTATCCAAAGGTTAGGTGAGCGTGAATGGCAATTCTAGTAACGGGCGGAGCAAGAAGCGGGAAGAGCGGATTTGCCGAGCAGTATGCGATGAGGGTTGCAGCCCGTGGATTTTATATTGCGACTTGTCAGCCGTATGATACGGAGATGCGCGAGCGAATAGGAAAACATCGCAAGGATCGTGAAGATGCAGGCTTCCGCTGGCAGACCATCGAAGATCCGCATGAAGCAGCAAATGTGCTTTACAGATTGAAAGAGCAAATGGATAAAGAAATTTCAAACGGACAGCAGCCTGCTGTCGTATTGCTCGATTGCTTAACGTTATGGCTGACGAATTGGCTTATGCGAATAGAACAAGAATCGTATGAAGATACGAGGCTGAAAATGGAGCAGCAGAAACTTCTCGAAGCTATTAACAACTATCCATACCCATTAATCATTGTAACCAATGAGGTAGGAGATGGCATTGTTCCGGCATATCCTCTAGGCAGGCTTTTTCGAGACGAGGCGGGGAGGTTCAACCAACAGATTGCTGCGATATGCGAGCGGGTTTTTCTCGTCACCGCAGGCATTCCAGTTGAATTGAAATCGCAAGCGTTTAACTGGGATCAATTATGATGATTTATTCAATAAAGGAGCTCCTGCTCCTCTCAGCGGCAGCCATTGCAATAGATTGGATCGTTGGTGACCCGAAATGGCCAACTCATCCCGTCATATGGATAGGCAGGCTCATTCGACTGTTGGAACGTTTGCTTGCTCCTGAACGATTAAAGGAACACCCGGCTGCTGTAAGAGGTTTAGGTGTAGTGTTGACCGTTGTCACACTCGTTGTGAGCTGCGGCGCAATGTGGTTTATTATTTGGGCGGCAGATGCTATACATACTTGGCTAGGCTATGCGGTGAGCGCATGGTTTATTTCCACAACACTAGCGGTGAAGGGCTTAAAGGAAGCAGCCATGCTCGTTTATCATCCATTAGTGGAAGGCAGATTAGATGAAGCACGTAAATATGTTGGTTATATCGTAGGCCGAGATACTGCAAAGCTGGATGAGCGGGAGGCATCGCGCGCTGCAATTGAGACGGTTGCTGAAAATACGATAGATGCGCTCGTGTCACCGTTATTGTTCGCTTTAATTGGAGGCGCACCGCTTGCAATGCTCTACCGTGCAACGAATACGCTGGATTCCATGGTCGGATATCGCAATGAAAAATATAAGTATTTTGGCTGGTGCTCGGCACGGACGGATGATGTGTTAAATTATATCCCTGCAAGAATAACTGGCGTTTTGCTTACGCTGTCTTCGCTGTTTGATCAGAGAATGAAGGCGAAGCAGGCGTGGCTTGCCATTCGCACTTTTGCACATCTTCATCCTAGTCCAAATAGCGGCATACCGGAATCAGCGGTTGCAGGGGCGCTAGGCATTGAGCTCGGCGGTTTGAACTCGTATTTTGGTGTAATCAGTGAACGAGCAAGGATGGGATGGCCAACTCGCCAACTGGAACCAAACGATATTGTACTAAGCGTGCGATTACTTTACAGCGTTAGTTTTATATTATTTGCGGGGGTGATCGCCGTATGGTTCGTCGTGAATTAAAGCTGCATTTCCAAGCACTTATTGCTGCTTTTCAATTTCTAACTCGTTTTCCAATTCCCATCACGGTTCCTTTCCAAGGATCTGTTCTCTCGCGAAGTGTCGTCTATTTCCCTGTAGCTGGTGCGTTTATCGGTATTTGTCTCCTTGCATGTACGTGGCTGCTAGCATTGTTTGTCCCTGCTTGGCCAAGTGCTGTACTGATTCTTGCGATATGGACTGCATTGAGCGGGGGGCTGCATTTGGACGGTTGGATGGATACAGCAGACGGCGTGCTGAGTCACCGCTCTCGCGAGCGTATGCTTGAAATTATGAAGGATAGCCGAGTAGGAGCGATGGGCGTCATTGCCGCAGTATTGCTCCTTCTTCTCAAAGCATCGTTATTAGCAGAACTGCTGAAAGGTGGCCATTTTGAGCAACATGGACCACTGCTTGTCATCGCGCCGATTTGGAGCCGCGCTTGGATGAGTGCAGCTATTGCAGGGTGGCCGAATGCCCGTCAGGGTGAAGGGATAGCTGTTTTATTTAATGAGGTCAAATGGCCGCAGGCGACTGCTTCTTTTGTGATGGCAGCCATTCTTTCTGTCCTTACTTTTTGGATCGCCGGCACCGGTACAAACGTAGCATTAATAATGCTGCTTATTATCGTCATCTTAACGATTTGCTGCGGTGGTTTTATAGCAGCATGGTTAAATCGGAAGCTTGGCGGATTAACTGGGGATACATATGGTGCGATGAACGAAGCGATTGAAGCGTTATTGCTGCTTGCAGCGGTCATCTGGTTATATGCGCAATAGAAAAGGAGTTGTTTTTGTTAAATGTTAGAAAGATATGGTCATGGCGGCGATTTGCGGACCGCGGAAGAAGCGTTCGATATACCTGCGCATAAATTTGTTGATTTCAGCTCGAATATGAATCCGCTAGGAGCGCCGTTAAGCGTTAAACAAGCGCTTCTTACCTATGCAGATATGATAGAGCAATATCCAGATCCAGCCGTTCGCGGCCTAAGAAAGAAGCTTGCTGAACTACATAATATTGATGCTCAATCCATCGTAGTAGGAAACGGAGCGGCAGAACTAATCGATCTTATCGTCCGTACGCTGCAACCAAAGTTAACGACGCTTGCCATTCCGTGCTTTGATGAATATGGCGATGCCATTCGGAAAATTGGCGGAGCTGTGTATGAAATTAAATTATCATCTCACATGCAATTTAAGCTTAGCCTCGATTCCGAGCATTTATGCGAAGCGGCTGCCACAGGATCATTAGTTATGCTCGGTTCGCCAAACAATCCGACGGGTCAGCTCGTAGATCCAGAGCTTATACGTGCACTCTTAAGTAAAGGAGCCTACGTCGTAGTTGACGAGGCGTTTATGGATTTTGTGCCTGATGAAGCACGGTACAGTCTTGTTCAAGAAGCAACTAAGCATGAACGGTTGTTCGTCATCCGCTCAATGACAAAATTTTATGCGATACCCGGCATTCGACTTGGATACATCGTTGGCATGCCTAGAACGATAAGCGGCTTGCGACGCTTGCAAATACCATGGAGCGTTAATTCTTTAGCGCAGCTGATTGGCGAAGCGGTGCTGGATGAGAAGGATTATGCAGAGCGTACACTTGCTTGGTTAGAGCAGGAAAGACCTTGGCTCATGTCTGAGCTTGAAGCGATCGGCTTTGAAGTTAACCCAAGTGCGGCCAATTATTTGCTCATTCGGATTCCGAACGATGCGGGTCTCAGTGCCAGCATGCTTCAGCTCGAGATGGGCAAGCAGGGGGTGCTTATTCGCGATGCATCGAGATTTGCAGGGCTTGATCATACGTATATCCGGGTTGCCATTAAACTTCGGCAGCAAAATGAACAGCTGATCGCTGCTTTTAAGCATTGCTTGCAATGGAATGAAAACCAAGGCGGGTAAGGGAAATTGAGTGAATTGCAAAGAGATCCTATCCATCCAAATTAAACTCATGTATAAGCTTCTGTGACAGCCAAAGGAGGGAAAAGAGTGACACAGCCCTTTCGTAAAGACCAGCATTATTATCAATCACAGCTGTGGTGCGGCGTAAGCTTGCAGCTTCTTGAGGACCGCATTGAAGCAAGCAGCAATGTTCCTTTGTATGCGCTAAGCAGCGCGATTCATCCGGGCGGCTTTTCTTATACCAATCGTATTGTGAATTGGAAAGTTCCGCTTACTTATCAATGTGAAGATCCTGTTCTCGACATCATTAATCAATGTACGGAATGGGGCTGCGAATCAGAAGCTACTGTAGGATTATTAACAGCAGCGAAGCTGACACATGCATCAATCAATGAAATGGAAGGCGATCGGTTTAAGCTTATCTGCTGTACGACGGTAGGCACACGAAATGCAGCAAGATCTGGTATGCCTCGAAGTACCTTCTCTGCTTATTCTCCGGGAACGATCAATATTGTTATTTTAATCGATGGTCAAATGACTGAATCAGCTATGGTGAATGCGGTCATAACAGCAACTGAAGCGAAAACAGCAGCATTACAGCATTTAGGCATCGTTGAGATGGAAACAGGACAATCAGCTACGGGGACGACAACGGACGCAATTGTCATAGCGGTTAGTCAAGCAGCAAGCTGGAATGCGGTACATGCGTATGCTGGTGCAGCTACGACAATTGGGTGCGCGATTGGAGAAGCGGTCTATGAGACCGTGTTAGAAGCAGCACGAACGCAGCATGATGACTAAGGATTAATGACCTTCGCTATAATGACTAAATGGAGGTTTGCGAATTGGAATTTTGGATACGGAAAGCGACGATCGATGATCTTAAGCTTCTCTCTCAAATGAACAAAGAGCTTATCGAGGATGAAGGCAGCCGTAATCCAATGACTCTCGCGCAGCTTGAGGACAGATTTCTTGGGTGGCTGTCAAGCGATTGGGAGATTTCATTGTTTGAGAAGGATTCTGCTATTTTAGGTTATGCGGTATATCAAATCAGCGCAGATGTTTTTTATCCAGAAGAGTCAAATGTTTATCTCAGACAGTACTACATCGCTCGAAAGCAACGGAGCCATGGTTATGGAAGCGCAGTATTAAAACAATTAGTCCGCGACTCATTTCCTAGCGGTGCCAAAGTGACGATTGATGTGTTGGCCTCAAATCCGCGCGGGCAGCAATTTTGGACGAGTTGTGGCTTTGAACCCTATTATACGAACATGCAGCTTAAACAATGAAGCAGCGTACTGCTTTGACTTTTACCGACTACCGACTACGCCATGCCGGGAGACAAGATAACAATGGGGATGTTAATTGAAATTGTCTTTGAGTTTATTGCCGATTTATTTATAGCGGACGGAAACGGGAAATGGGAGAAGCTCAAACAGACAAAGTACGAGAGAAAGCTGCGAAAATGGGCAAAAGAATACGAATGGTTTGAGCATTTGTACAAAGATTCGCGTTTTACTTGGTTCATGAACAATGATTGGGACATCCGCAATTTGCTGCGAAAAAAAGCATTTATCCGCAATCTAGACTTAAATTTGGAAGCAAGGCGCCAATTAGAGGGAATGCTCATCGATAAATATAAAAGAAGCAGCGGAATAAAATAGCGGAGTTACATTACAGCGATTGTGAAATCGTGTAAAATGATAAAGTTGAACAATCGGTCATAAGATCGATCGTGTGCCGCTTAGAACGGAGGAACATCTTTTGATTAAAATAGTAGGCTATACAAAACAAAAGCAATGGTTAACTGATTTAACGATAGAAGATCTAAACTCGCCTGAGCTTGACTGGTATTGGGTCGACTTTAGTAACCCGAATGAAGAGGAGTGCAGACTGCTCGATACCTTTTTTCATTTTCATCCGCTCGCTATCGAGGATTGCTACCATTTGCTTCAGCGGCCGAAAGTAGATCATTACGACGATATTCATTTTTTTGTGCTGCACGAAATTGAGCGTAAGACGTTGACCGTAAATGAAATCAATATGTTCATCGGTCCATCGTTTATTGTTACGTTTCATTATGAGCAATCACCAGAGATTGAGGAAGCTCAAACTAAGCTATTATCTAGCACGAAGATCGGCGAGAAAGGCCAGCTATATGCGGCATATCTCGTAATAGACAAGCTGGTTGATCAATATTTTCCTGCGGTTCATGAGCTGGAAGACCAGCTTCTTGACATGGAAATCGGAAGCGGCGACGAACAAAGTCAAACGGCTATGAGTGATATATTCAACATACGTTCTAGGCTGCTGCGTTTGCGCAAAACGATTGTCCCCATGCGTGATTTATTGTATCGTATAACGAATTCCGATCGCATTGACGGGCTGAAGCCTTATATGGCCTTTTATCATGATATTTATGATCATTTGCTCAAATTGACTGAAATGATGGATTCAAGTCGAGAGATGACGGCAGATCTTCGTGACAGCTTCATTTCCTTTAACTCCAATCGGATGAACTCCATTATGAAAACTCTTACCGTTATCACGACGATCTTCATGCCGCTCACTTTTTTGGCTGGTATTTATGGCATGAACTTTCGTAATATGCCTGAACTGGAGTGGACGTGGGGTTATTTTGCTGTCATAACGATTATGCTCGTCATCGGGCTTGGCATGTATGCTTGGTTCCGAAGCAAAGGTTGGTTTAAATGAAAGTTAAGGAGCTTGGAGAGCAATGGAAATGAAAGAACCTGCTCGGATGAGCAAAAAGCGGTTGTTCACCATAGTCGGCATTATGGCAGGCATTATGCTTGTACTCGTGGTCATGCTTTATTTGATGATTATTTCACTCGAAAATCGCAATGCGGTTAATCTCTCAAAGTCTGAGCAAGCGTTGCATTACTCCTATTTTTCAGAGACATCGCCTAGCGGAGTAAAGCTGCACGTACTGCAAACAAAGCCCGCCTATGTCACGCTGGAAACAATCAATACGAATGTTACGCTTACAGGGAAGGTCGGAATTAACGGTGGATTTTTTTATGGCAATCAGCTGTTAAGCATCGGAGTCGTAAATAGTATTCCGGTTAATAAGGAAATTGGCAATTTCGGAACGGGTAGCGAAAACGTAAAATATGCGCGAGGCACACTCGTCTGGGATGGCGCTTCTGATTCATTAAGCGTTCAGGTTGCAAGCCAAGCGTCCGAGATAAAAGTGAAGGATCACACACGTTTCTGGGCACAAGGCGGCATTAGCATGAGCTTAGGCGATGATGCGCATTGGACCCAGCAGTCGGTTAAGGAGAATGCGCCGTTCCCAGATGACAATCGCTTGCGATCGGCAGCGGTGTACGATCAAGCAGGGGCATTATATTTAATTGTTAGCGAAACGAAAAACTCGCTTGCCGTATTTAGAGAAGCGATTATATCAACCGTTGGTGATGGAAAGCTGGTTGACGGCATATTTCTAGATGGTGACGGGTCGTCCCAGCTTTTTGGCAGCAAGGCATCGTTGCCTGGGGATAACAGACCGATTGTACAAATGATTCGAATCGTAAAATGAGTTGAGATAAGATAAGGAGCAATCAGCATGAATCAACAGCAATTGCCGATTGATCAGGTATTGCCGGAACTGCTATTGGCTCTGCAAAGCGGTGTGAATGCGGTGCTGATCGCAGAGCCGGGGGCCGGAAAGACAACACGAGTTCCGCTTGCGCTGCTTGATCAGCCATGGCTGGGAAGCAAAAAAATAATAATGCTTGAGCCGCGCAGACTCGCCGCACGTTCAGCCGCTCAGTTTATGGCAAAATCACTTGGCGAGCAGGCTGGTGAAACGGTTGGTTACCGGGTGAGACTAGATTCTCGGGTTAGTTCGCAAACACGCATTGAAGTGGTGACCGAAGGTGTATTAACGCGCATGCTGCAGGAGGACCCCGCACTCGAGCAGGTTGGGGCGATCTTGTTCGACGAGTTCCATGAACGGCACTTGCATGGCGATCTTGGCTTAACGCTTTGCTTGCAATCACAGCAATTGCTGAGAGATGATTTACGCCTCGTTATTATGTCAGCAACGCTGGATGCAGAGCCGATTGCCGAGCTGCTTGAGGGTGCACCAATTATTAGAAGTGAAGGCCGGGTTTTCCCTGTTGAGACACAATACATGAGAGCAAGGCTTACGGGACCTATAGAGCCCCACATGGCACGAACAATTATGGAAGCGCTCCGTTCGTTTGATGGAGATGTATTAGCGTTTTTGCCAGGTGTTGCTGAGATACGCCGCACAGCCAGATGGCTGATGGAGAGCGGCGTATCTTCATTTGCTCGAGTAGAGGAACTGCATGGCAGCTTGCCGCTCGAGCAACAAGATGCGGCTGTTGCTCCATGTGCTGAGGGCGAACGCAAGGTTGTGCTTGCGACTTCCATTGCAGAATCAAGTCTGACCGTTGAAGGAGTTAAGGTTGTGGTAGACAGCGGCTTAATGCGAGTTCCCCGGTTTTCTCCAAGAACAGGCATGACTCGGCTGGAAACATTGCCGGTTTCGATCGCTTCTGCGGATCAGCGCCGAGGGAGAGCTGGACGGTTGGCTAAAGGTGCTTGTTATCGGTTATGGACAGAGCAAGAGCAAGTTTATTTGCCGAAACAGAGTACACCCGAGCTGCTTGAGGCAGATCTTGCTGCCCTTGCCCTTGAGCTAGCCATTTGGGGAATAAAAGATCCGCTGGAGCTTAATTGGTTGACGCCGCCGCCTGCAGCTGCTTATGAGCAAGCGGTTGCTTTGCTGAAAGAGCTAAACGCAATAGATGGTTACAGTAAACCAACAGCCGCGGGAGTGAAAATGGCACAGTTTGGTTTGCATCCGCGGCTCGGTTCCATGATTTTGCAGGCTTCAGAGCTAGGTTCTGCACGACTCGCATGTGATGCAGCAGCTTTGCTAAGCGAACGTGATTTACTTCCACAGGAGCGCAATGTAGATGTGCAGCTACGGTTGGATTTGTTATATCAGCTGTCCGGAAAAGATGGCAAACTGCTGATGGGCGGCAGCTCCGAGCATCCCAGCAGAGGCGCAGTACGGCGAATTATCGCGCAAGCGGATCAATGGGAGCGGAAATTGTCAGCGCAAACCGCTGCCGAGACAGCTTCTGAGAAGAAAGCTCAGCACAAGTCGCCTATTCCGATTGGCATTTTGCTGGCATTTGCGTATCCGGACCGAATCGCTCAAAGGCGCAGCGATGGCCGATACTTATTAGCTAACGGCAGAGGAGCTGTATTGCCTGAACTTCAGCCGCTATCGCGTTCAGCTTATCTTGCTGCTTGCGAGCTCGATGATACAGGCTCCGAAAGCCGGATACGGTTAGCGGCTGAACTTCATCTAAGCGATATCGAGCATTATCTAAGTGGCTATATAACAGCTGAAGAGGTCGTAGAGTGGGATGCTGCTGCACAAGCTGTTCGTGCAAGGAAACGATTGCGACTTGGCAGTATTGTGATGAAAGAAAGCATTCTTCAGAAACCGGATGAACAACTTGTTGCGGATGCTTTGATTTCTGCGATTCAGGAAACTGGATTTGTAATGCTGCCAATGAGCAAGCAAGCGCAGCAGTTGAAAGCAAGGATGAAGCTGATGGCGCAGGCTGGCGATGATTGGCCCGATGCTTCAGATGAAGAGCTTCTCGGCACGCTTGATGAGTGGCTGAAGCCGCATCTATTCGGGATGAAGAGCCGTGCTGATTTACAAAAGCTCTCCATGCATCAGCTGCTTGAAGGCAAGCTTAGCTGGAAGCAAAAACAGGAGCTTGATGAGCAGGTTCCTACCCATATCGTTGTACCTAGCGGTTCTCGTATACCGATAGACTACAGTGATCCGGAGTCGCCAGTGCTTGCCGTAAGGTTACAGGAGCTATTCGGTCTAACGGATACACCACGACTAGCAAGGGGCAGATTGCCGGTTACACTGCATCTTTTATCTCCGTCGCAGCGACCGGTTCAAGTGACGCGTGATTTGCGCAGCTTTTGGGAGAATACGTATTTCGAAGTAAAGAAGGATTTGAAAGGACGTTATCCGAAGCATTATTGGCCGGATGATCCTTACACAGCGATGCCGACGAATCGAGCGAAGCCGAGAAACACATAAGGGACTCAGCTGTTTCTGCCTAAGCATGAGAAATCTCCCTATTCTGAGAGGATGTGTGCCAAAGCAATGATCATTTATTTAGTCATACTATATTTGCTGTTTATAAATATTTACACGTTTGCGCTTATGGGCTTTGATAAGAAAAGCGCTAAGAAGCAGCGCAGGCGTGTTCCCGAAAAACGATTGTTTTTGCTGAGTGCTATTGGCGGTGCAGGCGGAACATGGCTTGCGATGAAAAAATGGCGTCATAAAACAAAACATCGCTCGTTTACAGTAGGAATTCCTTTTCTGTTTGTCTTAAATATATTGCTCATTCTAGGAGCTGCCAAGCTTATTGGAATGACTGTAAACTCTTGATTGCTTTGAGAAGCCTTCCTATGGTATATTGGGGCTTCTCTTTTTTTTCTTGCACACCACAAACTTAGGAGGTAACTGACATGACCGTTCAAAGTGCCTATCAAGAAGAGCAGGATCGATTAACCGAGTCGCTGAATGATATTGTAAATCAGCTTCAAGAAATTGGTCCACGCTACAAAGGCGATGATTTCACAGAGCAAATGCTCGATTTACAGCAAGAGGAACGTAGACTTAGACTTGAAATATCGAAGCGTGAGCCTTATTTCGGCCGCATTGATTTTCAAGAGTTGCCAGTGGGCGAAACAAAGCCCTTATATATTGGAAAAGCCGGCGTGGCAAAGCAAGGCAGCAATGAGCTGCTTGTCATCGATTGGCGTGCGCCAGCAGCAAGCTTGTTTTATTCCTTCACAGGCGGAGAAGCGCCAGCTTCCTATCAATCGCCTGACGGAGAAATTGAAGGATATGTCCATTTAAAGCGAAATTTCATGATCCGCCAGGGAGAAATCATTCGTCTGGTTGATAGTTATGTACGCGGCCAAGAAGAAGGCTCGGTAACGGATGAATTCCTTTTGTATCGCTTAGGAGAGAACAAGGATAATAAGCTGCGTGATATCGTTTCTACGATTCAAGGCGAGCAAGACCGTATTATTCGTGCGGATCGTAACAAAGCGTTGTTTATACAGGGCGTCGCGGGAAGCGGTAAAACGACCGTTGCGCTGCATAGACTTGCTTTCTTGCTTTATCAGTACGCCGATCGGATGCGAGCGGAGCGAATGATCATCTTTGCGCCTAACCGAATGTTCCTAGACTACATATCCGGTGTATTGCCAGAGCTAGGTGTGGGTGATATTCAGCAAACGACATTCAGTGACTGGTCTCTTGAGCTGCTGGAAAAAGCAGTAACCGTCAGCGATCCTTCCGATACGATGGCTTATTGGTTCGAAGAACGCAGAACCGCTTCAGAAGTGGAGAATGCATCCGGGCGCTTTAAAGGGAATCTCGATTTTAAAGCCATTATAGATGAGCGGATCGCTAACTTTGAGCAACGAATTGTGCCAACGACATCTTTTATGCCAATTGATGGGCTTGAGCTGTCGCCAGAGCAAATCCGCGAGTGGTATGATACCGATTATGGCGAAGAGACGCTCATGAAGAAACGGGATCGACTTGTTAGTCGGATTCGTCGCTGGATGGAGTCCGAGCTGAAGATGAAGCGGATTGTTGATAAAAAAATAAGAGCGAAGGCGCTCACTAAGTTTAATAGCTACACCAAAAAAATTCCGGCCTATACCTCTTTACAGCTATATGCTTCGTTGTTCAGCGGAAAACTGCTTGAGAGCCGTATTCCTAAGGTTATCGCAGCTGCAACTGCCGAACGATTAAAAAAAGAAATGGCTGCTGCGGAGGATTTGGCACCGCTCGCCTATATCCAGCTTCAGCTATTTGGATTGCCGAAGCAGTTTTTCGATCATATCGTTATAGATGAAGCACAGGATTATTCTCCGTTTCAGCTGGAAGTACTTCGGCTGTGTCAAAGAACAGCATCGATGACCGTGCTAGGCGATTTGCAGCAAGGTATTCATGCCTACGCAGGCGTACAAAGCTGGACAGAGCTTACCGCTTTGTTTAATGAAGAGCAAATTGACTTTTATGAGCTCAATCGAAGCTATCGTTCGACAATGGAAATTATCGAATTTGCCAACAAAATTTTAGGAAGCATGATCGGCGAAGTCAAACCTGCAGTGCCTGTTTTCCGAAGCGGAGATGCCGTTCTTGCAGTGCCAGTTGAAAACGATAATTGGTTAGCTTCCATTGAAGGCACTATCCGTGAATGGCAATCGAAGGCGGAATATGAGACGATTTCTGTCATTGGCCGTACAGCGATTGAATGCGAAGAAATTTATAACTTCTTGATTAAGCAAGGTTTGGACGCTTCGTTAGTGCAGAGCAAGCAGCCTGCATATGGCGGCGGCCTGTCTGTCGTACCTGTCTATTTGTCCAAAGGTTTGGAATTCGATGCTGTTCTTGTAGCAGATGCGAGCGAGGAAGCTTATTCTGAGCTTGATGCGAAGCTATTGTACGTCGGATGCACGCGCGCCTTGCATAAGCTTAAGCTGTTTTATCGCGGAAAACTCACATCACTGCTGGGCGACGAAGCTTAATTTCGATATAATAGGCAGCAACATAACGTCTATCCGGAGGCTACTTATTTATGAACTGGGACGAATGGCTGCCGCCAGTATGGCTCTCTTTGAGAGTATCTATTATGGCTAGCATTATCGTTGCCATTATTGGAATGCTCGTAGCAAGCTTCATGTCACGGCATTCTTTTAAAGGCAAAAGTACTGTAGAAACCTTCTTCATGCTTCCGCTGGTCCTGCCCCCAACCGTCGTTGGGTTCATTCTTCTCATTACGCTTGGACGAGGGAGCTGGATCGGTAAAGCATACGAGTGGTTATTTGCTCAACCTATCGTTTTCTCATGGATCGCCGCGGTTATCGCGGCGGTCATTGTTGCGTTTCCGCTCGTTTATCAGACGATGAAGGTTGGTTTTCTTTCCGTCGATCGCCATCTTGAGGAGTCTGCACGTTCAGCAGGAGCCAGTGAGCTGCAGGTACTGAGATATATCACGCTGCCGCTTGCTAAACGATCACTAACTACGGCATACCTGCTAGGATTTGCTAGAGGCCTTGGCGAGTTTGGCGCAACCTTGATGATTGCAGGAAATATACCAGGTCGCACGCAGACAGTACCTACTGCTATTTACATCGCTGTTGAGACGGGTGAAATGGGAATGGCTTGGGCTTGGACGATAGCTATCATTTCGTTCTCTTTTGTCATGCTGCTGTTTACGGGACGCAAATTGGAACAATAATGTGAAGGACGAATCCGAATCCAGTTTTTCTGCGTATTACTTGCGGAGAAGGAGCGTGCCCGAAGATGTCTACTGTCATGGATTCACCAGAAAATTTGAAATCTGCTTTGCTTGAAATAGAGAAATGGGAAAAAGAACAGAAGGATTTATGGTTTTGGGAAAAGCTTGGGCGTTTGCCATTTATGCTGCTCGACAAAATTACTCCAAAGTTTATACAGGAAAAACTTGGACTTGCAGTGGATGAGATCGGAAGCTATATTCAAAATGGCGGGAAATATTTGATTTCGGAGCGTTCGGTTATTGAGAAACTGCATCATAATGCGGCTCAGAACGATGTGCTTCTTGGAGCCGATCATGAAGAGACGACCATTGACGATGTGGCTAATATGCCGTTGTCTATTTTAAACTTAACTGCTGAGCAATTGGCATCCAGTCGCTCGAAAATGGCCACGCTTCAAGGGGCAACGACAGGAATTGGCGGCATTTTTACATTAGCGATCGATATTCCAGCCATACTCGGCTTATCGCTGAAGATCATTCAAGAAATTGCGATTTGCTACGGGTTTGATCCAAAAAGCAAGGAAGAACGTGTATTTACAGTTAAAGTAATGCAATTTGCTTCTTCAGATATTGTAGGAAAAAATGCGATACTTGATGAGCTCAGTGCTTATGAGGAAGTGAACCGAAGCAATCAAATGCTGTCGCAGCTGCAGGGCTGGAGTGAAGTGGTTGCTGTTTATCGGGACAATTTTGGCTGGAAGAAGCTATTTCAAATGATACCTGTGGCAGGCATGTTATTCGGAGCGTTCATTAATCGGGGCATGTTGAATGATGTTGCAGAAGCAGCAACCATGCTGTACCGGAAACGCAGAGTATTAATAAAGCTGGGGGAAAACGAGGCGAAAGCATAATGACGACGAGCAGCATGAGAAAGACCATAGCCGAGCAAGCGATTGCTTTTCTAGGTGAAGCGTATTATGAGCTTGGAAAAACCGAAGAAGAAGCGAAGCGGCGAATTGATGAAGTGCTGAAGCAATTAGAGGATACTGGTTATTATATACATACGTATGAAGAGCTAAGGCATGGTGCAAAGATGGCGTGGCGGAACAATAACCGCTGTATCGGTCGATTGTTTTGGCAGACGCTGGAAGTATTCGACGCACGCGATATAGTGGATGAGCTAGATGCTGCAAAACGAATCTTCCAACATATGAGCTATGCAACAAATGGAGGCAGGATTAGGCCAGCTATTACGATTTTTCCGGCCAGCCACTCCCAAAATAACGTAAGAATTTGGAATCATCAGCTCGTACGTTATGCAGGTTACAGCGAGGGGGAAGCTATTATTGGCGACCCTGCCTCCGCAGCCTTTACAGCTGTTTGTGAGAAGCTGGGCTGGAAGGGTGAAGGTACTCGATTTGACGTGCTTCCGCTAGTCATTTCACTTTCAGGGAAATCGCCTAAATGGTATGAGCTGCCTAAGGAGAACGTGCTAGAGGTTGCGTTGACGCATCCTGAGAATCAGGAGTTCGAGCAGCTCGCATTGCAGTGGTACGCCGTTCCTTTTATATCTGATATGGAGCTTGAAATAGGTGGAATTTTGTATAAGGCTGCTCCTTTTAATGGATGGTACATGGGTACTGAAATCGGAGCGAGAAACCTATCGGACACCAGTCGCTATAATCAGCTGCCGAATGTTGCAAAGCTTTTTCAATTTGATATGTCAACGAATACTTCGTTATGGAAGGACCGTGCTTTAACGGAGCTAAATGTAGCTGTACTGTATTCATTTAAAAAGCAGGGCGTCAGCATTGTTGACCATCATACAGCATCGGAGCAGTTTCTACGTTTTGAGAAGCAAGAGCAGGAGCAGGGGAGAGCAGTGACCGGTCGTTGGTCATGGCTTATTCCCCCGATGTCACCCGCTACCACAGGCATATGGCATCGCAGCTTTGATGATACGGAACGAACGCCTGCTTATCGAGCGCAAGCTGCTCCATATTAAGCAAATAATGTATGAAATGTAGTAAGATAAATAGAGGAATGTTAGTTCATGAATTGGGCTAATCTCCTCTATTTTTTTATTTTAAGCATGTGATGTCGAATTTTGAGATGAACTGGCTTTTGCAGAGAAAATGATGAAAGCCTGATTGTTTTAATAGGAGACAAAAAAATAAGGAGGCTCTTTATGGGAAAATTTATTAGCCATGTACAGATTCCAGTGAAAAACTTGGAGGATGCAGCTTTATGGTATATTACCAATCTCGATTGTACGTTACATGCTAATTTCGGTGAATTTGCTATTATAGGCTTTAAGGAAGATAAAACACATATCTTTTTATGGAAGTCTTCAGATAAGGAATCATCAACGTTTACAGTTAACGGCGAACCGTTTCCGAGCATTGGTTTTCAGGTAGAGGATATGGATGAGCTTTGCAGAAAGCTATCTGAAGCTGGCGTTAAGGTACATGGTGACCCAAAAGCACCGCCAGGTGAGGAAGGAAGAAGGTTTTTGAAATTTTTTGATCCTGATGGCAATATGTTGGTCGCACATACTATCTAGGAATGTTAATTTTGGTAAACTGTAATCAACTGATAGACTTTTATTAGCTGACGTTAAATGATATTTGAATCATACATTTGGATGAGCAGGCGCTAATCAGCCTGCTCTTTTTATTGGCCATAACGATTTCTAATAAGAACTTTCATCTAGCAAATCTTTGCAGGAGATCCTCAAAAATCAAGCAACATAAAATTATTAATATACGTCGAAGTAGATGTGTGTACTTTTAATTTGACTGTTAGAGAGGCAGGGGTTCTTGTGCAAAAGCTTTTCTGCTTGGTATTGTTTATTGCGGTTTGTCTATCTGGTTGTTCCACAAAGTCTGATCCCGCAGCGTCAGACCGAACTTCCGAAAATACTGTACTTGAAGAAAATTTGCCATTTGCACAATTGCCAGTGAATGAAATAAAGGAAATTGTTATCTTAAAACCTGATGGCATAGATTTAGAGCCATTGCCTAAACCATTAGCGACTCTTACCGAGAAAAATGAATTTCAAGCATTTTCAGATGCAATAAAAGATGCGGTTAGAGCTACAGGGGAGGTTGTTGCTATCGGACCAAACTACGACATTATCGTAAAATATGCATCCTCTGAGCAACGATTTCGATACTGGAATAGCAAACCTCTAAAAATGATTACAGATCTTGAAGTACAAAAGTCATATTTCTTAAGTGAAGAAGCGATCAATCAAATTGATGAGTTAATCAACAAGCGGCTGACAAACGGTGTAAAGGATTAGGCTGATAATGATCTGAACAATTAACTGAACGAGGCAGCCGGTAGGATGACAGCCTTGCCGTGCTACTTTGAGGTTTAGTTCGATTTATTTTAAGGGGAAGATGGAGGCATTACAAAGGTGAGGAAAAATATAAATATCGTACTAATCGGTATGTCAGGAGCGGGTAAAAGCACTGTAGGTGTGCTGCTTGCAAAAGCTTTAGGAATGGATTTCATCGATACAGATCTTGTTATTCAACAACAAGAAGGTAGGTTGCTGCAAGAAATAATTGATCATGAGGGTATCGACAAATTTATGGAAATCGAAGAGAAAATAGTTTCTGTACTGGAACTGGAAAATTGTATTATTTCTACAGGTGGAAGTGTTATCTATTCAAATAAAGCTATGAATGCCTTGAAACAGGTTGGGCATATCGTTTATTTGCATGTCCCATATGAAGAGATTCAAAGGCGACTCATAAACATAGCAACTAGAGGGATTGTAATGAAGAAAGGAAATAGCCTGAAGGACGTTTATGAGGAAAGAGTGCCGCTATACATGAAGTATAGTGATAGAACTTTTGATTGCTCAAATAAGGATATCGAACATTGTGTTAGTGAAATTTTAGAGAGCATGCAGAAATAAAGGAACGAAATCTCGCACCCAATGTTTACTAAATATTACATAAATATTCGTGCAAGGGGAATAAAACAGCTAGAGGCCGTACAGGAGAATTGTATGCATCTCATTTCGGGCCATGCTGAAGAAGATTGCTATATCGTATTTTTAAGCTCTTTCGCCTGTATATCCAGCTGCCGCGCCGCTTCTCCGATGCTCATGAATTCATCGACAGCACGTTGAATGCGCTGCTGGCTTTCCGCAACGACTTCCTGTGAGAGCTTGGTGCCGTTTACGACCTCTTGAACATGGTTTACGATATCTTCTACATACCCATTTACTTCTTTGGTTGCTTCATGGACTTGACCAGCCAGCTTGCGGACCTCTATCGCGACCACATTGAAGCCCCGGCCATGCTCACCGGCATGTGCAGCTTCGATTGCCGCATTTAATGATAAAATATTGGTTTGCGATGCAATATCGCGAATGGTACGAACGATTTTACGAATAAAGCTTGTTTGTTGTTCCAGCAGGTGGAGGACAGTCATATTATCGCTTGCACCTACAGCCACTCTTTCAATTGCCGCTTCCACTTCTTGGCTGTGTGATATCCCTTCTTGGGCACGGCCGAGCAGCTCCTCGGACATTTTTAGCAAATTTTCTGTCATCTGAGAAGTAGCCTGCTCGCGGGCATTAATATCGGTTGCCATTTTTAAAATTGCAATGACTCTGCCTTCTTCGTCTCTGACCGGCATGTAAGTGGCCTCCAGCCAAATTGCATTTCCGGTTTTTGTAGTCCGCAAAATTTTATTCTGAAAGGGTAGTCCATTGCGCAAGTCTTCCCAGAGTTTGGCATACGCAGTGCTATTCACAAATTGTTGCGAACAAAATTGCTTATGCTGCATGCCTGGCATCTCTGTGTAGTGATATCCCATGGCTTGCGCAAAATTTTCGTTTGCCCATAAAACCTTTCCTTGAACATCGAATTCAATCATGGCGAGCGACTGCTCAATAGCTGTAAGAACAGCTCTCTTGTCCAATACCTGGGTAGTCATATGTAGCACGGTGTTCGATTCTGTCATGTAGAGATTCTCCTTCATTCGTTCGAATGCTTATAGTAAGCAAAAATAGCCTTCACAACATTCTACAAACATTATACAAGTTGTGCAAGATATTATTATCAAGGGTTTGAAACGCATTTGGAACATGTTTGAAATTCTATCAGATTCATTTGAGAGATTAATGTGATTGGTTCTCTCATCTGATGTCGAGAAGGGGCGAGATATGCTATTCTAAGTAGATGACATCAGCTTGTTTGGAGGAATTATAAACGTGGATTTTAATATGCAATATTTATCCTTTTTCGTTATTCATACCGATGGTGAAGAGAGTGCCACATCATCAGGAAAACGGTTTAAACATTATCAAACTTTAGAAGAAGACACATATGAAGATAGTGAAATTCAAAGGTTTTTGGATGATGAATTTAAACGGATCGTCAAAAGAAAAGTAGAGCGCAATCCTAACTCAGCAAGCGCGCCAACGAAGATTGGACGATTTATGGTCGAGCCCGGTTATGAACTCGGCAGCAATCAGAACTACAATTTATTTCAGCGGCTGCGTGACGCGGATTCCAAGGAGCGCTTTATCGGCATTGCCGACGAGCTCGTTCGAATCTACATGGATACGAGTGCAGTAAGGGGAGGCGCATTTATTATTGCGTTATCCAAGCTTAATACGTATTTCGATGAGCCGTTTTTATTTTTGCTGAAATGTGATTTTGAGCCTAAGATTGCTCGTATTTCGGATGAAAAAAGCTTAATCTCCCAGGTGGAGATGGCGATATCTGCTCGCAGCATCAAATCGATTCAGTATCCGCATATGCCGGAGGAGGGCATGCTAGAGCATTGGGAGCTAAAAATTCATCAGGCGTCGCACGCTCGATATTTTGAAGATTTCTTAAAATATGTTTCTTATGAGAAGCCTTTGCCTGAGGTCATGGGAGAGCAAGTGGTGGAGATGGTTCATCAATATATTGCGGATAAGTGGCAAGAGGATGAAAGCTCGGAGCGCCGCGAGGAAGAAAATGCGGTCGAGGTGTGGGCGGCAAGTGAGAAGCGCGACCTTCAGGAGTGGTGGACGCCGGAGCAGGTAGAAGTTGCAGCTGCGGCATTAGTTGAGCAGAAGCCGGATTTACCTTTTACATTTAAACTAGGCGACGTTACAGTAAAAGGTCTGCTTGCTGACTTTGGCGACAGCATCCATTTTGCCAAGCATAACGGACGTTACGTCGTCGTAATTGAAGGGGATTCCTTTCAATTCGACAAGGGCATGTCGCCGGTTGAGCTCGTCCAGCCGCTTGATCTGGTTAATGTTATGCCGCGTATCGGAAGCAAGAAGCCTGCTGAGGATGCGGATTCCGGATATAGCTACACCCCTACTGGAGAAGGCACTGGCAATAACGATGATGTTCCATGGTAAGTCATCTAGTACGTATGAAATTTCACTTTGAAGGAGAGGATATTTAAGTGGACAACTTATTTTTTATAGAAATAGGCATGGGATGCGATCTACACGGTCAAAATATTACAAAGGCATCGGTGCGCGCGGTACAAAACGCGATTCATCATAACTCGATGCCCGGACTGCGATCCGTACTGCCAGGAGGAACGCTTGATAACATGAAGGTGCGGGTAAGGCTTGCACTTCCTTGTGATCATGAGCTTCTTGACGTTGAGCAGGTAAAAGCAGTGCTGCCGTATGGACAAGTGACTGTAGAAGTCATACACGGCGGCATGCTGACGACTAGCGGTGTAGTACTGCCGGACAAAGATGATAAAAACGATTTGATTTACATCGTTAATGCATCGGTTGAGGTGGGCTACTAGTAGCATCTCCATTGCAAAAGGGAGAAGACGATGGTTTTAAAGCTTGCACTATTCGTATTATTGCTCGTATTTACAGCTTTTTTTGTCGCGACTGAATTTGCAATTATTCGCATGCGATCAAGCCGCGTCAATCAGATGGTAGCAGAGGGCATGAAAAATGCTAGAGCGGTTGAGCAGGTAACGAGCAAGCTTGACGGTTATTTATCTGCCTGCCAGCTCGGCATTACGATTACGGCGCTTGGCCTCGGATGGTTGGGAGAACCAACGATTGAGCTTATATTGCACCCGTTATTTGATCGGATACATATCGAGGGCGAGCTAAGCTCGGTGCTTTCGTTTGTCATTTCCTTCATCATTGTAACGTACTTGCATGTCGTCCTAGGAGAACTTGCTCCCAAAACGTTAGCCATCATTAAATCGGAAGAAGTCAGTCAGTTTACAGCTCCAATTATCATCGTTTTTTATAAGGTGATGTATCCGTTTATTTGGCTTCTCAACGGATCTGCGAACTCCTTGGTAAGATTGCTGGGCTTAAAGCCAGCGAATGAGCATGAGGCTCATTCCGAAGAGGAAATCCGCATTATTTTGTCGGAAAGCTATGAGAGCGGGAAAATTAATAAAAGCGAGTATGGCTATGTCAACCGGATTTTTGCGTTTGATGAGCGGCTTGCGAGAGAAATTATGGTTCCTCGGACGGATATGGCCTGCTTGTATGTGGATCATACGCGCGCGGAGAACCTCGAAATTATAATAAGAGAGCAATACACGCGTTTCCCTGTGGCCAAAGGAAGCAAAGACAACATCATTGGGATATTAAATACAAAGCAATTTTTTCTCCGCTATGAAACAAACCGAGATATCGACGTAACATCTCTGCTTCAGCCCGTTATGTCGGTTCCTGAAGTCATGCCGATCAATAAGCTGCTCCGCAAAATGCAGCAGGAACGCGTTCAAATTGCAATTCTGTTGGACGAGTATGGTGGAACGGCGGRGCTAATCACCATCGAAGACATCATAGAAGAAATTGTAGGGGAAATCCGTGATGAGTTCGATGAGGATGAAGTGAAAGAAATCGAATATATTGAGCAGCAGCGTTATTTGGTTAACGGCAAGGCACTGATCAGTGATTGGAATGAGATTGCAGGAACTGATCTTGAAAGTGAAGAAGTAGATTCTGTAGGCGGTTGGCTCTTTAATCAGAGGCCCGAACTTCCTATCGGAGAGCCGTGGACCTATGGGAATATGACCTTTATTATTCGTGAACGTGACGACAATCGAATCCGGAAAATCGAAATTCATACCGATTTGATCGAAAATGAAATGGGAACCTACGGACATGCATAGGCTTGTATAGAGTGAGTAATTTTCAGTCTATTTCTAGGAGGAGATTGGGCGTTGGGTGATCTAATTAATGCGATTATTATGGGTATCGTGGAGGGCCTTACTGAGTTTTTACCAGTTTCATCAACGGGTCATTTGATTTTAACAGCGGAGCTGTTGAATTTCACAGGTGATCGAGCGAAAACCTTTGAGGTGGTCATTCAATTTGGCGCTGTGCTTGCTGTGCTTGTGTTATACCGAAATCGGTTTGCGAGTTTACTTAATTTCAAGGTAGGCAAAAATTCGGGTTTGAATGCTCTTCACATCATTATTGCAATGGCACCGGCGGGAGCTTGTGCTGTTTTGCTTCATTCGTTTATAAAAGGCGAGTTGTTCGTTGCTGAGAAGGTGCTGATTGGTCTTGTGGCGGGCGGAATTCTGATGATTATCGCCGATCGTGTACGAAAGAAGCCGACTGCAGAGGAGCTTGATGACATTACCTACAAACAGGCCTTTGCTGTTGGATGTTTTCAAATACTCGCATTATGGCCGGGCTTCTCGCGTTCAGGCTCGACGATATCTGGCGGCATGCTGTTTGGTGTAAGCCAGAAGGCTGCGGCCGAATTTACTTTTTTAGTATCCGTTCCGATTATGGCTGGAGCGAGCGGAATAGACCTACTTAAAAGCCGAGAGTTTCTCACGATGTCGGATTTGCCTCTGTTTCTAATTGGACTAATAGCTGCATTTGTTGTAGGGATGATTGCGGTCGTAACGTTCATAAACATGATGAAAAAAATTAGGCTTTCATGGTTTGCCTATTATCGTTTTGTGCTCGCAGCACTATTTTATTTTATTATTTTATAAATGGAGAGAACACTGATTTTCGACAAAATTATCGAGAATGATTTTCAACTACATATAATGTAGCAAAAATTCGCTTGGATCAACTATCATTAATTTATATCCAATCGATCATTTTTTCTAATATATCCGAGATAATCAGGGCAAATTGCCCTGATTTCTTTGTTTTGTGGATGAATAACGATCTTTTTCCATAAAATTGTAATTTAGGAGCGTGAAATCATCGTTGATGGATTTGTCTGATTATGTTAGGTTAATAATTATTGAAGCACTTCTGAAGCACTAATTTTAAGTTAACTATGAAAACTAATGATGATTTTATGTTTATGAGAGGTGGATATTGTTGCAACTTCAGGTAACGAACAGTCCTTTTAATCAAGAGCAAGTTGACCTTCTGAATCGCCTTGTACCATCACTAACGGAGTCTCAGCAAATTTGGCTGACAGGTTATTTGTTCGCTCGTCAAGCATCAGCAGGTCCGTTAACGATAAGTGCGGATGTGCAGGCTGTCTCCGAGGGAGCAGCAGTTGCGGAAGTTATTTCGGCTATCAGTCAACCAGCGGTTTCCCGTGAGGTAACTGTATTGTTTGGCTCTCAAACCGGCAATTGCCAGCGGGTAGCTACCAGCTTATCGCGCAAGCTGGAAGAACAGGGTCTGCAAGTAACACTTGCGCCAATGAATAAGTTTAAGACGAACAATTTGAAAAAAGTCGAAAACCTTTTTTTGGTTGTCAGTACTCATGGTGAAGGGGAACCGCCGGATAATGCGAAGAGCTTCCACGAGTTCCTTTACAGCAAGCGAGCTCCACAGCTAGAAAATGTAAGCTTTTCTGTCTTGTCGCTTGGCGATACGTCGTATGAATTTTTCTGTCAAACGGGTAAAGACTTTGATCAACGTCTTGAAGAGCTTGGCGCAAAACGTCTTGTTCCTCGTGTAGATTGTGACCTCGATTATGATGAGGCTGTTGCTGGCTGGTCAGCAGAGGTTATCAGCTCATTAAATGATCGTTTGAATGCTGCCTCGGGAACGACTGCAGCTATAGCGCAAACTAGCAGCGAAACAACACCAGAACAATCCGCCTATTCGCGAAACAACCCTTTTAAGGCTGAAGTTCTTGCGAATATTAACTTGAATGGCCGCGGCTCTGATCGGGAAACTCGTCATTTGGAGCTGTCGCTTGAAGGCTCTAATTTACAATATGAGCCAGGGGATAGCCTGGGGATTTATCCGGAAAATCATCCAGAGCTAGTGGATGCGATTATTAAGCAAATGAATTGGAACGCTGAAGAAGTTGTTCCGATCAATAAGAGCGGTGAGCAAGGCTCATTGCGTGAAGCTCTACTTAAGTATTATGAAATTACAGCTCTAACGAAACCGCTGATCACGCAAGCAGCCGAACTGACTTCGAACCCAGCACTTCGTGAACTGCTAGCTCAAGGGCAAGAGCAAGCGCTTAGAAGCTACATTAACGGTCGGGATCTGCTTGATTTATTGCAGGATTTTGAGCCTTGGCAAGGAAGCGCAAAACAATTTGTTGCTATCTTGCGTAAGCTGCCAGCAAGACTTTATTCCATTGCCAGCAGTTTTAAAGCGAATGAGGATGAGGTTCATCTTACCGTGAGAGCTGTTCGTTATGAGTCTCATGGTCGTGAGCGTTATGGGGTATGCTCCGTACATTGTGCAGAGCGTGTACAACCAGGCGACAGTCTGCCGATCTATATCCAACAAAATCCGAATTTCAAGCTGCCTGCGGATACGAATACTCCAATTATTATGATTGGTCCAGGTACTGGTGTTGCTCCATTCCGTGCATTCCTTGAAGAGCGCGAGGAAATTGGAGCAGAAGGAAAATCATGGCTGTTTTATGGTGATCGCCACTTTGTTACGGATTTCCTATATCAGACCGATTGGCAAAGAATGCTTAAAGACGGCGTCTTGACCAAACTTGATGTGGCTTTCTCCCGCGATACGGAAGAGAAGGTATATGTACAGCATCGTTTGCTGCAGAAGAGCCGTGAGCTATTCGAATGGCTTCAAGCCGGCGCTTATGTTTATATTTGCGGTRATGAGAAACATATGGCACATGATGTGCATACGGCTCTATTAACTGTCATTGAGCAAGAGGGCGGATTAAGCGCTGAGCAAGCGGCAGCTTATTTGAATGATATGCAGGATCAACAGCGCTACCAACGTGATGTTTATTAATAAATAGATAACAACAAGAGTACTTGAATGATTGCGAGAGGAGACAGCAACAATGGCGAAAGAGCAGTTGGTAAAACCTATCGGTGGACCGCCAAGTGAAGTTGAGCATATCAAAAGCGAAAGCAACTATTTGCGCGGCGCATTAGTAGAAACGATGAGCAATCCGATTACAGGCGGTTTGCCTGAGGATGACAATCGGTTGTTGAAGTTTCATGGAAGTTATATGCAGGATGACAGGGATTTGCGCAACGAGCGTGAAAAGCAGAAGCTGGAGCCTGCATTTCAATTCATGATCCGGGTAGTACTGCCAAGCGGTGTAGCAACCTCTGATCAATGGCTTGCCATGGATGAATTAGCTCACAAGTACGGCAACGGGACTTTGCGTCTCACGACACGTCAAACGTTCCAAATGCATGGCATTTTGAAATGGAATTTGAAGCCTACGCTTCAAAAAATCAATAGCGAGCTGATGACTACACTTGCTGCCTGCGGTGACGTTAATCGAAACGTTATGTGCAGTCCTAATCCTTTTCAATCGAACCATCATGAGGAAGTAAGCTACTGGGCACGTCAAGTGAATGATCATTTGGCGCCGCGTACTCGCGCTTATCATGAAATTTGGTTGGACGGAGAAAAAGTAATCGATGGTAAAGAGGATGGAGCGGAAGTAGAGCCTATTTACGGACCTGTATATTTGCCGCGTAAGTTCAAAATTGGATTTGCGATTCCGCCATTTAATGATGTAGATGTATTCTCTCAAGACATCGGCTACATTGCAATCGTGGAAGATGGCAAGCTGAAGGGCTTTAACATTTCCGTTGGCGGCGGTATGGGGATGACACACGGCGATACAACGACTTATCCGCAGCTTGGTAAAGTGATTGGCTTCTGTCCGCCCGAGCGTGTTGTGGAGCTTGCCGAGAAGACCGTTATGATTCAACGTGACTATGGCAACCGTTCGGTTCGCAAAAACGCTCGGTTTAAGTATACGATTGACCGTCATGGGATTGAATGGTTCAAAACCGAGCTGCAAAACCGTCTTGGCTGGCAGCTTGAAGAGGTACGCCCTTATCAATTCCAAAATAACGGAGACCGTTATGGCTGGTTGAAGGGAAGCAACGGCAAATGGAATTTGACGTTGTTTATCCAGAGCGGACGTATTGAGGATCAAGAAGGCAACCCGCAAATGACGGGTTTGCGCGAAATCGCCAAAGTTCATACAGGCGACTTCCGCATTACTCCGAATCAGAATCTTATTATCGGTAATGTCAGCAGCCAGAAGAAACGCAAAATTACGGAGCTAGCAGAGCAATACGGACTTACGGACGGTACGCAGCACTCTGCGCTGCGCCGAAGCTCATTATCTTGTGTTTCGTTGCCGACTTGCGGTCTTGCTATGGCGGAAGCAGAACGTTACCTTCCAACACTGATCGATAAGCTGGAGCCGATTATTAATGAAGCAGGACTGCGTGACCAGGAGATCAACATTAGGATGACTGGATGCCCGAACGGCTGCGCAAGACCAGCGCTTGGAGAAATCTCATTTATCGGCAAGGCACTCGGCAAATACAATATGTATATGGGCGCAGGCTATGCAGGTGATAGACTAAACAAGCTTTACCGTGAAAATATCGATGAGACCGAAATTCTCGATACTTTAAAACCGATTATTAATCAGTATGCAAAGGAACGGGAAACGGGCGAGCATTTCGGAGATTTCGTAATCCGCGCGGGTTATGTAAAGGCTGTTCATGATGGTCAACAATTCCATAACTAATTTAAGTATAATTTAAGCAAAAGAAGACTAGGGCGATTTGCCTTAGTCTTCTTTGTTATGAAGAGCACATTGAATCATCGATGAAATAAGATTGACCCTATTCATGAAATGTGTTAATTTGGTAAAAATCATCGGAGTGGAGCGTGCTTATGCCAAAATCAGCGATATTAATTAAACCAACGATCGAATACCGCGACGCGTATATATCCTTTTATGAGGACTGGATAAAGAGCGGTGAAGATATGGTACCGTGGGTCATTGAGAGAGAACCGGAAGATTTTAATGCCATGATAGATTTTTTGTATGCTGAAGATACGGAATCCAAAATATCAAGCAGTGATCGTGTTCCTCATACCACTTATTGGCTCCTAAGTGAGGACAACTTAATTGTAGGAGCGGTTAATATACGGCATCGATTGAATGAAAAATTGCTCAATCAAGGCGGCCATATCGGATATGGCGTTCGTCCATCGGAGAGAAGAAAAGGGTATGCCAATATCATTTTATCAAATACGTTGGAGCTGTTAAAAGATTGGGGCCATCAAAAAGTTCTAGTTGTTTGTGATAAAGGGAATATCGGCTCAGAAAAAACAATTTTAAAAAATGGTGGCGTATTGGAATCAGAATTCGTAGAGGAAAATGGCAATATTATTAAGAGATTTTGGATAGACCTATAATCAATGCAGCTAACTATTCTTGTCAGAAGAAAATAAAGTTCTAGACTGAGAAAATAAAGTGTTAGACTGACGATGCTTCATGAAGCGAACGGGCAGGATAGTGCAAATTAGTGAGTATGTTTACGTTTATTAAAGGAAGAGCCTAAAAAAAAGGGGGTGTGTAATGAAGCGGAAAATTACTGTTGTACTTACTGCATTTGCAATAATTCTAAGTGTATTCTCTATTTGGTACTTGATACCTAAGCAGTACTCAGAGACCATCAATGGTGTATATTATCAATTAGGAACGGAAGGAATAACCGAACGTATAAAAGTACATCTTGATGGGAAATTGCAAAATCATATAAATGGAAAAAGAAGCTTTAAAGGTGAAATTGACTTTGAAGGAAGTAAGGTTCCTCACATTCCTAAAGATAGAACAAAATTAGAGTTGCATTACGATGGTCATAATTTTACAACCATTTTTTCCGCTTTTCGAATCATAGATGATAAAGGTAGAATAGAGCCTAATATTTTTACTTACGGTTGGGTATATACTGATGATAAATTCTCTGAATTTACAATTAAAGTTATGAATGATGATGGCCAGTGGTCCTCATCAAACGGATATATGATTACAGCACCAGCGAAAGACAGCCAGGAAGCAATGAAAAGGTCCCAAGGGTTAATCAAGGAGTTTGAAGAAGAAAGTAGGAAATGATTGAACTAACGAAGAACGATAGTGGAATAACGCAAATGATGAGCAGGCGCTACGGTGGCTGCTCTTCTTATTATGCTAACGGGCAGTTTAGCGTCGTGGAACAAAGCCATATTTTCAGTCAAAGTAGTTTAATTCTTATCTCGAGTTGATATAATTACTCCATGAGGGAGGGATGTAAAATGATTCGGGAAAAATTTAAGTTATGGGTGGAATCTAACAAGAGTGAACTGGCGAGTTTATCCATTTCTACGGAATTTGTGAAGCACGATCTTCCTGAAAGCAGTGTTCCCGACCCTTCTACCGGCATAATTAATGAATCTGATCGATGCATTGGTCAAGTTACTGTCTGGGAATCTAAGCAGATGGAGTATGAGGTTGTTCACATTGGATCGGAAGAAATGATTTTATGGAGATATATTGAGAAGTTACCTGTCGAACCCAATTTTGACGAAATATTAGCTGAGTATTTTCATGTCCTGCAAACAGGATTGAAGCCTGAAGTCCAAAATCGTTAAGTTAACGGGACACGATAGTTGAACAATACATGGATGAGCAGGAGTTGCATAGCTTGATCTTCTTATTAAATAAAATAAGCAGTATTACGCAACAAACTAACTTTCTATAACGTATAGGATTGTGACATGGTATTATTTGTTAATTAGATACCAGTCCACAACTTGTATTGAATATATGCACGAAGTGTGGAGTGTTGAATGGAATAAGGGTTAAACACGCTTTCTATCAGTATAAGGAGGTTATTATGATTAAAAAACTGACTTTGACTTTATTGGCTTCTGCGATACTGATTCTTCTCTCAGTACCAACCCTAGGGTTCGCGGACGAAAAAGATGAGGTTATTGAAAATGGCCAATTGAAAAACAACCGAGTGCTTATACCTTTAAGAGCCGTATCTCAACATATGGGCGCAGCTGTAAACTGGAATCAGGAGCACAAAATAATCACGATCAACAAAGACGATACTGAAATACTGCTTGCCGTCAACTTCACAAAAGTGCGAGTCAATCAGTTGAATGTTGATTTGGATGCTCCGCCCGAGCTAATCAAAAGCACCACCTATGTGCCGTTGCGATTTGTCTCCCAGACGCTCGGAGCCGAGGTAAAGTGGAACCAGCAGGTTAAGCAAGCAACTATTAAGTTGAATGGAAAGAAAATCGTTATAAACATGGAACAACCTTCCATTAAGATTTCAGCCTCCCAAACGTTAACAGGCGCCCRCCTAAAACTTCTGTCCAATATATTAAATGAAGCGAACGATGTGTCTTCCATAAAGCAAATTCAAACTCATTTCAAACCTTACTTTACTGAGAATTTCATCATTTCATCGATTATTCCAAACAAAGGATTGAAAGAAAAACTTTATTTTGAAGAACATACAGGCTCTACTTACTATACAAGCAAAACAACTGCAAGTTTTACACAATCGATCGTCGTTGGATCTGATATATATGCAGATGGAAGAGAACTTTACGTGGTTGATCGGCTAACTAAACTTATTTATACCGATGGGGTATGGAAGGTTGATAATGTAAGATATTCATTAAGAAGTGGATTTCCAAATATATGGATATAATTTGTATTAATCTCACTCATAATGGTTTAGCGTATACCCGCATCTAAAATAACTAATATATATTCGATTCTTCATTAAGCTAATGAGGAACGATAGTTGAACAAACATGGAGTAGATTGCTTCGGCAGCTGCTTCCTTTCTTTGTTAAACTAACGGACTGGTTAGCGTGGCGATGGGTTACATGAGTTTCATAAGCGTGGTAGAATATTCCATATAAACCGAATTGAGAGGGGATTTGGAATGAGCACAAACAACATCCATGAAACCCAGCTCGAAAAGGAACATTCGTACAGTGACGATAATTATGTTGATGAGAACCTTCGCTCTATTCAAAGTATTGAGGGTGGAGGACCAATGAAAAAAATAGATCTAAATTCAATGCCGGGTCCTCTAAAGATCTTCAGCTACTTTGTATTTTCAATTTTAGTGTTAATGGGTGCGGTGGTAGTCTTGATTAGTTTTATTCGTTAAATTTAACAACATCACCACGCTGCTCAACTAACGGGGAATTATAGCTTAACATTCACTATGACGAGGCTGCCGGTATGAATCGGCAGCCTCGTTGAGCTAACGGGAAGTTTTCATCAATCCGCAAGTTTTATTTAAAACAATTTGATAAATGATCGGAAGTGACTAATGAACATTCGTTTGTTGAATGGCTCTGATGCCCAAATGTATAGAGAAGTAAGGTTGCGTGCATTGAAAAATGAACCCGATGCATTTGGATCAACATATGAGCAAGAAGAAACTAAACCATTGGGGCACATTATAGAAAGGATACACCATACAAAAGATCAATTTACATTGGGATGTTTTGACGACAGTAACATATTAGTTGGCATTGTCAATTTTTCACGTGAAAACAGGCTTAAGACGGCACATAAAGGAAACATTTATGGTATGTATGTAGAGCCTCTATTTCGAGGACGGGGGGTAGGTAAAGCCCTTCTATTAGCCTTGATTGAAAGAGCAACAAAAGAATGTGAAGGGTTGGAACAGATTCATTTGACGGTTGTGTCTAATAACAAATCAGCAAAACGCTTATATGTCTCGCTGGGGTTTGAAGTTTACGGTATAGAACCACATGCATTAAAGTTTGATGAACAGTATTTCGATGAAGACCTAATGATATTAAGATTGCGACTTTTAAACTAAAGGGCACGATAGCTCAATGAACCGCCTTTTTAGCAAGGTGGTTTCTTATGGTTAAATTTCAACATTAGAATTAAACATAGCCTTATTAATAAGCTAACGGTCAGGTTAATGGAACGGTTATGTAGAATAAATGGTATTCAAAGCTATGGAAGGTAGTTTCAGATAGGAGATGAGATTGACACTGTGACTCTATTTTATTATATTGCTGCAAGCCGTGAGCTTCCAACAGGCTCGTTTGGACAGAAAAAAACAGTTATGACGATTAATGATTACGTAACGAATGTGAACCCTGCCGCTAAGGATCAACTCAATATGCAAATACTACTGGAGAAATACCCAAAAGGGGACAAACTTATGGATCTCTACTATACTGAAGAGGATGCAGCAGGATTATATATAACCGGTCCCGTAACCAGACAATCCTCGCATCTTTTCCGTCATCCATTTGTTTACCAAGTGAACCCCGAAGGAGGTTCCTTCGAGATCAATGACAAAATTAAACATTCTCACCCCATTTTATACCAGACAAGCAAAAAGTGCTTAGTAGAGCTTTTCGAATATTTACGCCGTAATATGGAAATAGGTGAAGACTTAGAACTGTATTGCTGTTGGGCGCACGGACAGGAGAGATTTTTGGATGCTCCTAAAAAAGAACTCGATCTCGTGATTGAACTATCCACATTTCGATTGGGGAATGAGTTCGAGTGGAAAGAACGTCAGTATATAAGCGTTAAGTAGTGAGCCTAGGTACAGTTTTCCATTAAGCTATCGGGTAACGTTAGTTTAATGACAACAGTGGCAGTCTAAGACTTTATTTATCAAGTCTTGGTCTGCCGCTGCTTTATATTAATGGTGCAGTCTAAATCAAATTTTTCAAAAGCTGACGATTCTTCAATTCAAAAACTCTGCTAAACCAACAACTCCAGTCTAATACTTTATCTTCAACGAAAAATTCTGCTAGCATTTGCAAATCATCAGCTGGTTTCCGTCAGGGTCTTTAAAGCTGAAAAAGTGACCATGTTCAATTTCGCTTACAAGCTCTACATTCTTATCACGCATGAACTGAAAAGCAGCATGGATGTCATCCGTATTAAAATGAAAAATAGGTGTTCTTGAATAAGTATCTTCTGTATAAATTTTACTGTCTAAAACAAGGTTTTGGCCGTTGTTATCTAAAGGAATACAGCATAAATGACCTGCAATGATATCATAGGTTGGCTCCAATTCAAGAATGGAGCAATACCATTCACGAGCTTTTTCAATATCGCTAACCGTAACAAAGATTGCTCCTACTCTATTCATAATAATACCCATCATGAAACACTCTCCTTTAATTTTACATTTATTCTATCATGCTTTGAGGGCTAGCTCACATCATTTCTTCCATTATTATCAAAAAGAGGTTATTCCAATTGCTCGGAATAACCTCTTTAACTTATTGATCGCGAAGCAGCTTCTTATCAAGAATAAATGTGCCAAACGGAAGGAAAGCTGCGATAAACGCTGCTGCTGCCTTGAGAATCGACCAGCGGTGTTTAATCCATACATGGAAGACAGCAAGGATATAAAGAACGAATAAGAGGCCATGAAGTCCGCCTACAACAGTCACGGGTTCTGGAATATCAGCCCAGTATTTGAGGGGCATTGCTATTAAAAGCAGTAATAGAAAAGATAACCCTTCGATGAAACCAACGACCCGCAGACGACCCATTGCGGTTTTAAGCATTAAATAACCTCCAATTAATAAGATGGCGAGCGAGGCTCTAATCCTGCCCACAATAGTTCTACGATTTCGAACGCGGCTTGTTCCACTGTTTTTTCATTATTAATGATTTCTTTACGGTTTCGTACCGTTAACATAGCTGTAAAGACATGAGCAAGCAGCATCGAATCACCCCGTTTGATTTCGCTCTCGTCCATTGCCTTCTGAAATACACTCCCAATTAATTCGTGTATCGCTTGCTCGCTCGTACGAATGCTCGTAATTTGCTCCTCAGTCAAACCGCTGGAAGCTTCCCGCATCATCGTTTCAAACTCAACATGAGCATTGTTCATATGGCGTTCAGCAACAACAAGCATTCTTTCCTTCAGCGACCCGGTGCTGCTAACAATTTTTGAAGTTTGATCATAAGCCATCTTTAGAACAAATTGAAGACATTCCGTGAACAAAACGCTTTTATTATTAAAATAATAATAAACGCTTGCTTTAGTAACCCCGCATGCTTGGGCTACACTTTCTAATGAAACTTTTTCGAAACCTTGCTCCATAAATAAAAAGGCTGCTGTGCGCAAAATTTGCTGCATCGTCTGAATTGAACCTGTGCCTTTGGGCCGGCCTGGTTTGCGTTTTATTTGGTCCTCGCTCATCGACATGCCCTCCATTCATCAAATTGTAATAAATATGAATTGATTAATTAACCTTTCGGTATATATAATTAAATTATCGCTTGAGTTAATTTTAAACGATATTAGTCGTAATGTGAAATGGAGGATTTGTCAAATGATCGAAAGATTAGCAGGAATGGTCGCTGGACGACGTACTAGGTGGATAACATTAGTTGCGTGGATTGTATTAGCCGGGCTGCTAACTGTATTTCTGCCAGCTGTGGGCGACAAAGAAGTAAGCAATGCTCCAAACCTAGAGGCTGACAGCCCGTCCGTTGTCGCTGATCAATTAATAAAGGATAAGTTTCCAAGCTCCTCTGGCATTCCAGCATTGGTGGTCTGGCATCGAGAAGGCGGCTTAACAGAAGCGGATTATGCGCTTATTCAAAAAACGACGCAGAAGATTGTTGAAAATCCGTTGAAAGAGCAAGGCGAGGTTATACCTCTTCATCAAATGCCTTTACCTGCTTTGCAAAAATTTGCTTCAGAAGACGGAACGACACTCGTTCAGCCGATTCAGTTCGGTGAAGCAACAGAAACTGAAGTTTTGAAGGAAAATATTGAGTCCATAAAAGCTATCATCGGAGAAGCATCAGGTAAAGAACCTTTCTCCGTACCTATCCATGATGCAGCTGAATTAAGCGTGCGCGTCAGCGGTCCTGTTGGGATTTCGGTTGATGCAACCGATTTATTCAAAGGAGCGGATGTATCACTGATGATAGCAACGGTACTTATCGTACTAGTCTTGCTGCTCCTTATCTACCGTTCGCCGATTCTTGCCATCATTCCACTCATTGGTGTTGGATTTGCTTATGCTGTTACGGGGCCATTGCTTGGCTTTATGGCAGGTGAAGGATGGATAACGGTAGATGGTCAAGCTGTATCCATTATGACTGTGCTCTTATTCGGAGCAGGTACTGATTATTGTTTATTTTTTATCTCGCATTTCCGTCAAGAACTTACTCGTGAAAGCGACAAAATGAAAGCACTAAAACGATCGTTCAAAGACGCATCGGGTGCTATTGCAATGAGCGGCTTTACGGTAGTTCTTTCTTTGCTTGCTTTGCTTGCGGCTAAGTACGGTGCTTATGATCGGTTCGCAGTTCCATTCAGCTTATCGATCCTTATTATGGGAATCGCAAGTTTGACGCTGGTTCCGGCATTGCTTTCAATTATTGGAAGAGCCTCATTTTACCCGTTTATTCCGCGTACAGATGCAATGGCGCATGCACATGCGGACAAAAAAGGAAAAGTGTACCGTAAGCCGAACACGGAGAAGAAGCTCGGCTCCAAAATTGGAAATCTCGTAATAACGAAGCCGTGGATGGTCGTTATCACCTCTGTATTGATACTAGGAATTTTCGCAAGCTTCTCCAGTCAAATTAAATTTACCTATGATCTGCTGTCTTCTTTTCCAGAGGATATGCCTTCAAGAGAAGGGTTTGAAGTGATTTCGAAGTCATTTACGCCAGGAGATTTAGCACCGATTACAGTGGTTGCTGCGACGGATGGTGCAGTACCTGAGTTAGCAGAAAAGCTTGCTGCTGTACCGCTTGTAGATCATGTTCAGGAGCCGCAGCCGAGCGTTAATGACCCTAATTTACTATCGTATACGGTCATCTTGAATACGAATCCATATTCCCAGGAAGCAATGGAGACGATTCCGTTACTCCGAGCTGCAGCAGAAGCTGCGCTTACGAATGGAAACGTTACTGAGGCTGATCAAAAAGTATGGATCGCTGGCCAGACAGCTACGCAATATGATTCTAAGGTGCTGACGGATCATGATAATAATGTCATTATTCCTTTAGTTATCGGACTCATCATGATTCTGCTGTTTGCTTATTTAAGATCCATTACTGCAACATTATACTTAATCGGCACTGTATTGCTGTCGTATGCAGCCGCACTAGGCTTAGGCTGGGTGATCCTGCATTACATCATGGGCGTTGATGCCATTCAAGGTGCAATTCCGCTTTATGCATTCGTTTTCCTCATTGCGCTTGGCGAAGATTACAATATATTTATGATCTCAAGCATTTGGAAAAAGAGCAAAACGCTGCCGCTGAAGCAAGCCATCAAAGAAGGGGTAAGCGAAACGGGCGGTGTTATCACTTCAGCAGGACTTATTCTTGCAGCTACGTTTGCCGTGCTTGCGACGCTTCCTATCCAAGTGCTTGTCCAGTTTGGCCTCATAACAGCGATTGGGGTGTTAATGGATACCTTTATCGTTCGTCCATTCCTCGTACCAGCTATTACGACTTTACTAGGCAAGAGAGCGTTCTGGCCAGCAAAAGTATCGCTAGTAGAGGAATCCAAGCAAAAGGCAAAAGGATAACAACTAAAAAAGCTGTTTCGATCGTAGCTTTCACTACGGGAGAAACAGCTTTTTTATTGCTATAAATGAAACATTTTCCCAAAAGAAACCGTCTTAACCTAAAGGCATAAATGCCTGCTATAGAGAAAAGGTTGGGGGAGTAGATATGATCAATAAAAAACAGAGACTTTCAGTTGGATTCATTTTCATATTTTTTATTAGCAGCTTATTGATTATGCCATCGAATGTCCAAGCCTGTTCTTGCGTACAACCAGGTACGGTGGAGGAGAGCAAAATCAAAAGTGACGCAGTGTTTGAAGGAACGGCAACTTCTGTTAAAACATCCTCACAATCCTTGTTTCGTTCCTCTGAGAGAGCGGTCAAAGCCAGCTTCCAAGTCAATGAAGTGTGGAAAGGACATGTTGCTCCAACGCTTGAAGTGAAAACGGCTGAAAGCGAAGACAGCTGCGGCTATACGTTTAAAGAAGGAGAACGTTATTTGGTTTACGCAAAAACAACTGGAAAATCGCTACAAGCACTCTGCAGCGCAACATTATTGCATAGTGAAGCAAATGAACATATCAAGCTGCTTGGTATAGGTTCATTGCCGCCGCAGCCGGAGATCCCCTTGCATAAAACGGAAAGCTCATTAACACAAGGCTGGTACATAGGACTTGGCGGTGTTGCTGTTATTTCACTCATCTCCGTATTTTATCGTCAACGAAAACGATCTAAATCAAGAACATAGCAACGATCGTTGTCACAGAGAGACCGATGAGCACTGGCTTTAAATTGCGACGTGCGAGTTCAAAAGGATCTACTCCGCAAATAGCTGCAGCAGGAATGAGCGCCCATGGTATGATTGTACCGCCGCCTACCCAGATTGCAGCAACTTGACCAAGAGCCGTCAAAGTGGCAATCCCGGAGCCTATAGCGTGGCCAAATAGCTGTGCGATCGAGCCTGCAAGCGAAATGCCGGAGAAGCCTGAGCCATCAAGCCCTGTTACTGCTCCGACTACTGTTAATGTAATCGAGCCAACAACACCATTAACGGGAACGACGTGAGCTAGGGCAATACCGAGGTCATTAACTATTCCGTGCGACGCTTCAGGAAGCTTGTCGCCGAACATGGCTAGAAATCCAGAGTCGCCCAAGTAAAAGAAAGCCGCAATCGGTATAACCGGTCCAAATACTTTGAAGCCGAATAGGAAGCCTTCAATTAAATAACTAGTCGTTTTCTCGAACCCTTTGCCGCGGTGTGTCAGCATTGTAATGAACAGCATAATGAGTATGGCTGTTCCGCCAATCAGCGCAGTGGCATCACCGCCTTGAAGCTTAAGCACGAACATGGCTGCCACATCAAGTGCGAATAACAAAGGAATAAGTGCTGCGAGCCAGCGCTTTGTACTCAGTGACAGAGCATTGCGGTCGGCATCGAAGCTTGGGTCGTTTGATGGATCTGGCCCTGCGGCTGAAAGGACAAGTCCATCACGCCATGTACCAAGTTTCTGATCACGTCGCATTATCCAGTAGGCAGCGACGGTTGTGACAACCCCCATGACAATAACTAACGGAATGCTGGCCTGCATGACGGAGCTGACAGGAATACCAGCAGCATCCGCAGTAAGCTTGGGTGCGCCTTGGATGATATAATCACCAGACAAGGCGATGCCATGTCCGAATAAATTCATCGCGACTGCCGCTCCGAGTGCAGGCAGCCCAACACGTAAAGCTACAGGGAGTAAGACGGCACCGATGAGTGCAACCGCTGGCGAAGGCCAGAAGAAAAATGAGGTTACCATCATAATTAAGCCGATTCCCCAGAAGGCGAGCGCGGGTGTTCTAAGAAAACGGGTAAACGGAGATATCATAATCTCGTTTATACCGGTTCGAATAAGGATACGACTCATGGCAACGATGATGGATATAATTAAAATCGTTCCCAGCAATTCTTTTATGGCAAAGATAAAGCTGTTAAAAATACCGCTTACAGAACCGCTTGCCGATGTGGTTGCTAGTATTCCAATTCCTAAGATTCCGGCAATACAAATAAGCGTTGTATCGCGTCGCATCAGCATAAATCCAATGATTGCGATAATAAAGGTCAAATAAACCCAGTGAATCGCCGATAAATGAATATCCATCTCGATCATCTCCTTGTGACATACACGAAACCAGCATGAGCTGTTAATCGTACAGTAATGTATGCATCAACTCGAATAGGCGTTCATCTCGGTAGTAGGATGATTATGACAAGGAGGTTGCTTATGATTAAACGGGGCGTTTCGATAATATTGCTCTCCATAATGCTAATGACATCTGGGTGTGGTATTATTGATCAAGTAGGTCAAACGGTAAATTTTGCAACAGAAACGACGGATTACTTACAAACGTTAACGGATTTCGGACAAGATATGAATACACTTGCAGAGCAAGCAGTGACGGATTTGGACAAAAGAACGGATTTAAAGGAGAAGCTTCTTGCTTTGAAGGAACAGGTTGTCCATTATGAAGGACTGCAGGTACCTGATTACGCAAAAGATATCCATCAATCGATTGCCGATTACAACGCGACACTGCAGCAGGGTATCGATCAAGCTCTAACGAATATTGAGCAGGGTAGAGCTGCTTTTGAATCGACGGGTATTCCAGATACGATCAACAAAATTAACGAGCTGTTAAAACAAATCAATCAGCTCGCACCGTAATGAACGATGAGAAAGGAAGAACAGAAGTGATTAACATCAATGTATTACAGGCCACTATGACGTATTCGAAAGAAGACGGTTACGTAGGCAATGTTCAATTCGGGGTAGAAGGGCATAAGAATGAGTATGAAATTGCACTGCACAGCAAGCGAGGCAAAGAGTGGGGTTATGGCTTGTTTTTCCTTCATGAATCAGGCAAGGAAGAAGAACTGCTGGCACTTGAGGATTTGTTAGAGGAAGATGACGAGCTGTTTGATTTCTTCATCGATACAGCCAAGGAAAAGCTAGTTAAGGAAGAAAAACAGGAATAAAAAATGATTAGAAAAGCTCATGCTAGCACACCGACAGGTGCACTTGCATGAGCTTTATTTGTTAATGACCGCCAGATGTAGTTAAGCCCAAATGACGTATAATTAATTTGCTTTCCTCATTGAGCCCCGTAAATGAAACTTTCTTGTTCAGTTGCTCATATTTGCTTTTAACCTTCGCTATGGCGGTCACAGCAGTTTGATCCCATACATGCGAGCCGCTAAAGTTAATAGTCACATGTGTTGGATCGTCTTTATAATTAAAAAGAGTCACAAAACGACTGGTTGTCCCAAAAAACAACTGTCCGCTTACATGATACGTAAGATTCTTCGAGCGTTCACCTGCGATGGAAACACGGATTTTCGCCATTTTACCAACGAATACAAATGCACTTAGCACAACTCCAGCAAATACGCCTTTGGACAAGTCATGTGTGATAAGAACAATAACTACTGTAACAATCATGATTAGCGCATCGGTACGTGGAACTTTATGAATATGAAATACTGATTTCCAATCAAACGTGCTAATAGACACCATAATCATGACGCCGACTAAAGCAGCCATCGGAATTTTATTGACGACATCACTTAATACCATAATAAGAAAGAGCAGGAACGAGCCAGCTACGAAGGTGGAAAGCCTAGTTCGGCCGCCTGATTTCACATTGATAACCGATTGACCAATTAATGCACAGCCTGCCATTCCGCCAAAGAAGCCTGTCACCATGTTTGCAAGGCCTTGACCGCGTACCTCTTTGTTTTTGTTGCTTGTGGTATCTGTCATTTCATCAAGGACCGAAGCTGTTAAAAGCGACTCCAAAATTCCTACGATGGAAAGTGAGAAGGAATACGGCAATATGATCCACAACGTATGAAGCGAAAATAACGTATCCGGAATATGGAACAGCGGCAATGTACTTTCGATTAAACCTCTGTCGCCAACGGTTTTGAGATCCGCGCCAATGGCAACGGCTATAATGGAAACGATAATAATTGCCGCCAGCGGTGAAGGTATAACCTTTGTGAATTTAGGCAGTGTATAGATAATGACTAATGTTAATGCAACGAGAGCATACATAATCCAAGTAGCACCCACAAAATGAACAAGCTGGGTAGTGAAGATGAGGATGCCTAATGCATTGACAAAGCCGAGCATGACGGATTGCGGAATGAATTGAATAAGCTGCCCTAGCTTGAGCACGCCCATAATATACTGCAATACACCCGCCAAAATTGTAGCAGCGAACAAATACTCGATGCCATGATCTTTAACTAGAGAGACCATCAGTAACGCCATCGCTCCTGTCGCAGCGGAAATCATTCCGGGCCTGCCGCCAACAATGGAAATAATGACAGCGATGCAGAAGGAGGCGTACAATCCAACCATTGGCCCAACACCTACCATTAAAGAAAAAGAGATAGACTCCGGTATGAGCGCTAACGCCACTGTAATGCCCGCCAAAATATCACCACGTACATTTGAAAACCATGATTTTTTTAGTTGTTCAAGCAAAGCAAATAAACCTCCCAAATTGCAGTCATTTGTCTAATTTTACTGACACCAAGAACATAACAAGGACATTGATTGACTTTCCTCTCGCAGAAAAGTCGGGGCCGTTGCACACTGTTCGTTATTATACAACAAATAAAGTGAAAACAACGGGACTCAATGTCTTGAGAAAGCGATTACATCCAGTGAATTCGCCAGTTATCTTGCAATATCTAATTTTCAGGCATTAAGCTAGGAATAGAAAAGAACCACCGCGGCTTGCGATGGTTCTTAAATCACTAACGGCTACATTGGCCGTTCGATATGATCCTTTTGTTGTTTGCTTTTATAATATTTATAAATGATAAAACCAACAACGATGACAATGATGGCATAAATGACCCATATTAAGTATTTGTAAATATGATCAGAGAGGTCTTGTACTTGATCTCCTACGAACGTACCGATAATAAAGTAGATGAGTGTCCATACAAATGCGGATGGGTAAGCGAAGATTGCGAATCTTTTGTAAGGCATGCGATTCATCCCCATAACATAAGGCGTGACATGTCTTAAAAAAGGAAGGCAAAGGCTAAGGCTGATGGCGTAGCCGCCGTACTTTTCACTTAACTGTTCGGATTTAGCGACAAATTTACTTATGTTTTTCTTCTGGCTGAACCAGTTGGACAACTTGCTTCCTGCAAATCTACCGATGCTGTATCCAAAGGTCATCGCGGAGCAAATACCAAGACATGTCATAATAAAAGCGGGTATTGGCGATAACACACCAGATTCCGCTAAGGCTCCGCCAGTCATCACGACTGCTTCATTAGGTATAGGCAATCCGATTAAGCCGAGACATAAAACGAGGAATAAAGCGAAATAACCAAAATCATCTATTATGTTCAATAATAAATCATACACTCGGCAACATCCTAACCTACCAAAAAATAGAATTTTTATTATTCCACTTCAAACATGTTAACATATCCGAATCCGAAAGGATACCATACATACGATTGGTGAGAGGAAAGGATTCAAATTTAACCATTTCGTAACTAATTGCTTTTCAGGAACAGTTACAATAGGGAATAGGTTTTATGTGTATGAAGGGGCGACTATTCTCATGCTGGATTTCCAAAAAAAGGTGGATGCGTTACGGCGATATGAATCGCTATGTTTTACGGTATGCGTCACAATCTTAATAGAAGAACATGCTTCATATAAAACAGCTGAACAGGCTTTATGTCAGCTTTTTGGCGATCATGAATTTTGGCGTACAGCTGAAGTTGATCGATCACAATATATATTGCGGGTTTGTACTAAATTATGCATGCAAAAGAAGGAGATTCGTTTATCGCGAACGTCTTGATTGAAATAAATACGTTGATATTTCATGCTTCCAGCGACCATAATAGAAAGGTCGTGTGAATACTTTTTTTATTTATCATGTTATTCACAGAAAGGATGAACAATGAACGCTAATCAGACTCGGAAAAAAGTAACCATTGCATTATTCGTCGCCACATTTCTTGCTGCCATCGAGGGGACGATCGTTAGTACAGCCATGCCTAGCATTACGGGAGAACTTCAAGGAATCCAGCAGTACAGCTGGATTATTTCGATCTATTTGCTCGCAACTGTTATTACTACGCCTGTTTACGGCAAACTATCTGATCTTTACGGTCGAAAGAAAATTTTTATTATCGGGGCATTGATTTTTCTTGCCGGCTCCATGCTATCTGGCGTAGCGCAATCAATGAATCAGCTTATTATGTTTCGTGCTTTGCAAGGACTCGGAGCAGGTGCGCTCACGACGATACCTTATACGATCATTGGTGATTTATATCCCTATGAACAACGAGCGAAGGTACAGGGCTGGATGTCAAGCATATGGGGGATAGCGGGTATTTCAGGCCCATTGTTTGGCGGTCTGTTGGTCGATTACATATCCTGGCGGGCCATCTTCTATATGAATTTGCCGTTTGGAATCGTTGCTATTTATTTACTCTCCACTTCACTGCGGGAGACATTGGAGAAGAAAAAGAGACATATCGATTATCCTGGCATCATTACCTTTACGATCGCTATGTTCAGCTTCTTGTATGCGATGACGCTAATTCGCGATGCCGATGGTGGCAACGGCGGAAAACTAACGATTAGCGTATTATTCGGTATAGCAGTACTATTTTTCGTCATTTTTGCTCGTATCGAAAAACGTTCTCCAGAACCGATCATTCCATTCCAGCTATTTCGGAATCCGATTATTAGCATGGCGAATCTTAGCAGTTTCTTATTGTGTGTGATCAATGTCGTCATAATATTTTATTTGCCTTTATGGATACAAGGCGTATACGGCAAACCGGCTACCTATTCTGGACTTGCCATGATTCCACTATCCGTAGCATGGCCGCTGGGCTCAATATTAGCAGGAAACTGGATAGCCAAAAAAGGATTGCGCTTCATTAGTGTCGCGGGCTCTTGCTTCTTGTTCGTCAGCAGCATTGGTTTCGCTTTTATGACAGCTTCTACATCCATTGTATTATTTATCATTTATACGTTTTTGGCAGGGCTTTCGTTTGGCCTTTCTCTTACATCCATAACGGTAGCTGTATCTTCAGCTGTCGGCTGGGAGCTTCGTGGATCTGCTGTGGCCAGCAACAATTTCATTCGTACACTCGGCCAGACAATTGGGATTACTGTGTTTGGTTTGCTGCTTCATACCGGTCAAGCTGATCGAATTGAAGCAACGGTTCTTGCAGGAAGCTTGCATACGATATTCATATGGGTAGCAGTATTATCTGTTTTTGTTGTATTTGTATCCATTGGCATGCCTAAGATTAAGCAGCCTGAACAGCAGCAAAGAAATGCTTCTTAGAAAGGTCGATTAAACAGATGAATCCGATAGATTTGGAAGCAAGTAACAACCTGTTAACCGAATGGAAAATGAAATCTGTTATCGTGCTTCAAGGACAAAAGCTGCTTGGCGAATGGTATGAGAGCGGACAGGATTCAATCGGTCCGCTCTATTCTTGTACAAAAAGCATCTTATCCGCGTTGATTGGAATCGCGATTGATAAACATTTCCTTAAGAGTGTGGACGAGCCTATTACGAATTATTTGGGCCATCCGCGGGAAATAAGCGAAGCGCTTAGCCAAATCTCAATCAAGCATTTGCTTACCATGACGCCTGGGTTTGATTGGCCTGACTTTGACAAGCCATATAAAGCCTTGAAAGCAGCGAAAGATCCCATACAATTTGTATTCAATCAGCCGCTGATTTCTGAGCCTGGAACAGCTTTTGCTTATAACTCGGGTGGATCCCATCTGTTGTCTGCGATATTGACTTCAGCGACTGGGATGCCTGCTCTTTCGTTTGCCAAAGATTATTTGTTTGGTCCGCTTGGCTTTCGCAGTGCGAGATGGATGGAACGGGCAGGTATTAATGAAGGCGGAACCGGACTTCAACTGTATGGCAGAGATCTTGCGAAGATAGGCAGTTTATTTGTAGGCAGTGGACAGTTTGACAACGAGCAGCTGCTGTCAGCTTCATGGATAGCAGAATCGACGCAGCTCCATCATCGCGGATTGATGCAGTATGAACCGCCGATCTATGGCGGCTATGGCTATCACTGGTGGTACTCGCCGGAGAGTCACAACGGCCAATGCGATTGTTATTTTGCTTTTGGCCATGGCGGTCAATATTTGCTCATCGCGCCAGAGCATGAGCTTGTGATCGTCGTTCGAAAACAAATAACGAAACGAAATGAGGCAATATGGTCAAGACGCCTTATATTTGAACATATTATTCCGTCTTGTTTAGGAACAAATAAACAATAAACGGTATGTGAATAAATCAAAAGCCGCTCCAAACGCGATTTTTTCGTGCTTGGAGCGGTTTTTGTTCTTTTTGCTGAATTGAATTTTTTAGATGGAACAATAATGTCACATTAATGTTAAGTAGTTCCACGAATTCGTAGTAAAGCATATAAATATTTAAAGAAACGTATTGCCTAACGATCAAATCTGCATTATTATGTTAGATAACCTTACACAAAGAAAGTAAATGCCTGCATTGTCTTTCCGTTTGTAGGATGACGGTGATGCTGCAATTTATAAAGGCAGAATATTTGGTAAATTTAACATACTAGCACTTGAGGCATGAGGGGGAATTTTTGAATGACAACTATACTTATTCGGAACGCAGTAGTTATGACTATGAACCACGACAATCAGATTTTCACAGGTGATGTCTTAATAGAGGGAAGCCGAATTGCCCAAATGGGCGAACGGTTGGACACACAGAATGTTGATCGTGTTATTGAAGCAGGCGGAAAAGTGCTGCTGCCCGGGTTTGTACAAACGCATATCCATTTATGCCAAACGCTGTTTCGAGGGAGGGCTGATGATTTATCGCTCATTGAATGGTTGAAGGAAAAAATCTGGCCACTTGAGGCTGCTCATAGTGAGGATTCTGTTTACTACTCAGCCATGCTCGGGATTGGCGAACTGATTCGCAGCGGTACAACGACTATTCTGGATATGGAGACGGTTCATTATACAGAATCGGCTTTCCAAGCCATTAAAGAAAGCGGCATTCGAGCACTCTCTGGAAAAGTGATGATGGATCATGGTACGGAGGTGCCGCTTGCTCTGCAGGAAAATACTCAAAAATCGCTGCAGGACAGTGTGGATCTTCTCGAAAAATGGCATGGTGCTGAAAATGGGAGAATTCAATATGCCTTTTGCCCGCGTTTTGTTGTTTCATGTACCGAGGAATTGCTTATTGGGGTTCGTGACTTGTCTGCCAAGTATGGTGTAATGGTGCACACGCATGCATCGGAAAACCAAGGCGAAATTGCAATGGTTGAGGCGGAACGCGGAATGAGAAATGTCGTCTATCTCGATCATATTGGGCTTGCGAAGCCGAATCTCATTTTGGCACATAGCGTTTGGTTAGATGAGGAGGAAAAAAGAATTATACGGGAGAGGGGAGTCAAGATTACTCATTGTCCGGGCTCTAATATGAAGCTTGCGTCAGGCGTTGCAGAAATTCCGCATCTTCTTGAGCAAGGGATTGATATTGGCATTGGTGCGGATGGCGCGCCTTGCAACAATAATTTGGATATGTTTCAGGAGATGCGCTTAACCGCTTATATGCAAAAGGTGAAGCATGGTCCTACGATTATGAATGCAAAAACGGTGCTGCGGATGGCGACGATGGGCGGAGCGAAGGTGCTTGGCTTAGAAAATGAGATTGGCAGTATTGAGATTGGTAAACTCGCAGATTTGCAGCTGCTTGATTTGGAGGATTTCCATGTGTATCCATCATTTGATGCGGATTGGTATTCAAGAGTTGTTTATGCGGCGACAAGAGGCGATGTTGATACCGTTCTTATTGATGGGCAAGTGGTCATGAAAAACAAGATCGTGAGAACGGTTGATAAAAAAGTTGTCTTAAAGGAAGCGGATCGCTCGCTCAAAAAATTGATCGCTCGATTGTAGCTGATAGGTTGAAGGCTAAGCTAATGATTACGCTGCGAGGGTTAAATGCACTAATGCTAATGGAGGGATAGCGGATGGATATGCATGATGTATTGGAATCGTTGAAGGCAAGCGACGAGCCGAGTGTGCTCGCTACCATTGTATGTGTTGAGGGTCATTCCTATCGTAAGACCGGAGCGTCGATGTTGTTCAGCTTCAGCGGTGATCAGATTGGATCGGTTAGTCCTGGCTGCTTGGAGCAAGATTTGTTGGAAAGGGCGGCGGGGGTATGGGATTCCGGTCAATTCATTTGTGTCGATTATAATATGAAGCCTGAAGAGGATGCTATATGGGGTGGGAGTGTGGGCTGCGGCGGCGAGATTCGCATGTTGCTGGAGCCTGTGGAAGGACGATTTCGGGCGATTTTGCTTGAAGCGAAAGCAAAAAATGATGCCGGTATTTCCGTTAAGCTAATGCGAAGCTGGGATGAGAAAGAAATCAGCTACGCGCTTATTGATAACCTTGGCGATCACTCACTGGTGGACTATGAAGATGAACTGAACAACAATTCCAATCAAATGACGCTCGTAATTACGCCTAGACCTCGTTTGGTGTTATTCGGGCTAGGAAAAGACGCTGAAGCTATCTATTCGTTAGCGATACAAATTGGCTTTCGTGTTATAGCAGCTGATTGGCGGCTGGCGTTATGTACGAAGGAAAGGTTTCCACACGCCGAATGTGTGATTGGATCTCCCGTACAAATAATGGAGCAGGTGCAACTCCGTCCAGATGATTATTTAATCGTATGCAGCCATAATTTGTCTCAGGATAAGGACATGATTAGGCTTGCATTGCCTCTAAAGCTTGTTTACATCGGCGTTCTTGGTTCAAAGAAGCGGATACGGATGCTGTTTGAGACCTTTCTCATTCCATCCAATGTACACGCTCCGATAGGTCTCTCGATTCATGCAGATGGACCGTATGAAATAGCTGTCAGCGTTGCGGCTGAATTAATTGCCATACGTGCAGCAAGGAAAGGGAGCCTGAGCCAGGAGGGGAGCAAACATGCGAATATCAGCCCTTTATTTAGCAGCAGGACAGAGCATGCGTATGGGAGTTCGAAAGCAATCGCTCGAGCTGTCGAAGAACAAGCCGCTGGCACGGATGGGGCTGCTGGCTCTGTTGTCCAGCGATCTTCATGAGATCAAGGTTGTTGTTAATCCCGAAGATTCAAATGATTGGATCGGGGCAGAGGACAGTGCTGTGAGTGCTGCTCATCATTTTCAGTCTAGCGGCGTCACTATGATTGAATGTGTTGATGCGCAGAAGGGAATGTCCTATTCGATCCGCTGCGGCCTTGAAGCGCTTCTGAGAGAGGGAGCTGCGCTTGATGCAGTTGTGGTTGTACTCGCTGATCAACCCTTTATTACTTCCGGAATGATTAATAGGCTTATCCGCTGCTGGAGTGAGCGTCCGGAGCTGGACTTTGTCGCAACCGCTGTGCATGAAGCGAATGAAGGGGAAATTGTTCTAATGCCTCCGGCGATATTATCCCGCTCCATGTTCGATTCTTTATTCCAATTAAAGGGCGATGCTGGAGCTCGTAAGCTGTTCAGATCAACTGATTTTCAAGGCTATGGGCTGCTGGCGTTAGATCGTGAGACATTATTTGACGTAGATACGCCAGCTGATTTTGCTTTAGCTAAAAAACGATATTTGGGTTTGTCAAAAGAGTGTTAGAAGTAAATATGTGAGTATATATAACATTAAATTCATTAGAATTGTGCGAATTGCACAAAAAGAGATGAATAAACCCGATTAAAAAATATATGTTATATATATTGACACGTAGTTAACGTGGACATATATTGAAATTACGTTATTAATCTCAACTGTAACGAGCGAAAGTGACAGCAGCTGATCATGGCAGGCATCACAGAACATTTCGCAGCAAGAGGCGGTAAATACAGAAGCAATAAGGCACCTTGTCCTCTTTTTTTAAAAAAATAGAGAGTCGGGGAGGAACAGTATGAAATCGTCTAAAAAAGCATTTTTCTCAAGTTTAGCACTTTTTTTAACGCTCGTATTGATCATTAGTGGCTGTTCAAGCAACAAAACAAACAAGGTTGATGAAGGTGCAGGGAAAGCGACGGAAGCGCCAAAGAGTGATGCAGCAACGGATGAACCTGCTAAGCTGCCACGGGTTGCATTCGTATATATCGGCCCCCCTGGTGATGGCGGTTGGACGTTCGAGCATGACAAGGGAAGATTGTACATGGAGGAAAAGCTTGGCATAAAAGCAGATACGGTTGAGAACGTACCTGAGAGTGCAGATGCGGAACGAATCATTACAGAGCTGGCGCAAAACCATGATGTCATCTTCACGACTAGCTTCGGTTATATGGATTACACCTTAAATGTAGCGAAGAAATTTCCGAACGTGAAGTTCCTTCATACCGCAGGCTACAAAACCAATGACAATATGGGCACATTTTTCGGTAAAAATTTTGATGCGAGTTACTTAAGTGGCATTGCAGCCGGCAAAATGACGAAAAAAAATGTAATCGGATATGTTGGCGCATTCCCGATTCCAGAGGTCATTTATAACATAAACGCCTTCACGCTTGGCGTACAAAGCGTAAATCCAGATGCTAAAGTAAGCGTTGTGTGGACGAATACTTGGTTTGATCCAACAACGGAGCGTCAAGCAGCAGTAAGTCTCCTTGATAAAGGCGCAGATGTGCTGCTCGCATATCAAGATTCGCCGGCAACACTGCAAGCAGCAGCAGAACGTGGTGCAATGGCTGGTGGTAATGACTCTGATATGACAAGGTTTGCGCCTGAAGCGTATTTGACGAACCCGATATGGAACTGGGGACCTTATTATACAAAAACGGTTCAATCGATTATCGACGGTACTTGGAAAAGCGAGCAATATTCTGGATCATTATCTGACGGAATGGTCGATATAGCGCCACTTGGTCCTAGTGTGCCAGAGGATGTTAAAACGTTAGTAAGTGATGCGAAAGCAAAGCTGATAAGCGGAGAGCTTAATGTATTTACAGGACCGATTACGGATGCTTCCGGTGCAGTGAAGGTTGAAGCTGGAAAGACGCTGACGCTTGAAGACATTTTGGTTATGGATTGGTTCGTAAAAGGCGTCGACGGCACGATCCCGAAATAAACATCTTTGCAAATATAGAGAAGTCAACAAATCCCTGAATTAAGGGATTTGTTGATTTATTCAACGCATTTCAAGTTTGCTTCACAAACGTTGAAGGAAGTGATGTTATGCATAAGAAGTATTCGGTGGAGATGCGCCAAATCGTGAAGCATTTTGGTACGGTCGTTGCAAATGATGGAGTTGATTTCCGTGCAAAGCCCGGACAAATTCATGCGCTCTTAGGTGAGAACGGTGCGGGCAAAAGCACGATGATGTGTATGCTCTCGGGGGTATACAGGCCGACCAGCGGAGAAATCTTCTTAAATGGGGAGCTCACGAGAATTCGTTCCCCTAAGGATGCGATGAAGCTTGGCATAGGCATGGTCTTTCAAAACTTTCGACTTGTTCAAAACTTGACTGCGGCTGAAAATATCGTGCTGGGCGAGAAGTCATCGTTTTGGAGAGGCGCTAAATGGTTGAACGCAAAACAGCAAGAAATTGAAGCGATTGCTGCACAATTTGGATTGTCATTTCCGGTCAATCGTCCAATCTGGCAGCTATCCGTTGGCGAGCAGCAAAGAGTCGAAATCGTTAAGACGCTTTATCGCGGCGCGAACCTTATTATTTTGGATGAGCCAACCTCAGTGCTTACGCCTGGTGAAGCGGAGCAGCTGTTCGCAACGCTGCAGCATATGAAGGCTGAAGGCAAAACGGTCATACTGACAACGCACAAACTGAAGGAGGTTATGGCTGCTTCCGACCATATATCCGTTATGCGCAAAGGAAAGCTTATTCATTCGATGGAGAAATCCGCGACGAATGAACACGATCTTGCGAAGCTTATGGTCGGCAAAGATATCCGCGAAAGCCGTCCATTCCTTCCTAGGCCGCAAGGGAAACGATTGCTTGACCTGCAGCAGGTTGACGTATACGCAGATCATGGAAAAAAGGTGCTTGATCATATTAAGCTGCATGTTAATGAAGGAGAAATCGTCGGAGTGGCTGGCGTAGCTGGTAATGGTCAGAAGGAACTCGCCGAAGTGCTTAGCGGTCTTCGAGCGTGGAAGCGTGGAATGATCCATTTTAACGGTAAAGAATTGCAAAATGGTTCAGTAAGGGGAGCTATTGAGTCGGGTATCGCTCATGTTCCGGAGAACCGAATGAAGAGCGGCTTAGCCGGAAGCCTTGGCATCGTTGATAATTTGCTGTTCAAATCGTATCGAACCAAGGAGCGTTCCCGATTCGGATTTCTGCGAATTGGTGTGAATCGAAAGTGGTCGCAAGATTTGGTCGAGCAATTTGATGTTAAAACGCCTGGACTCGATACGCCGGTTCAGCATTTGTCAGGCGGCAATCAGCAAAAACTGTTATTTGCACGAGAGGTACATCAGCAGCCACTGCTTATGGTAGCTGTCCATCCAACGCAAGGACTCGACGTTGGCGCAACAGAAGGCGTTCATCGACTGTTGACTGAAATGCGCGATGATGGCAAAAGTGTGTTGCTCATTTCAGAGGATTTAGATGAGGTTATGCAGCTTTCTGATCGTATTCTCGTCATTTACAACGGACAGATCATTGGTGAAATGGCGCGTGCTGAAGCGGATCGAGAGAAAATCGGCATGTATATGGCGGGGCTCCTGAGTGCAGAGGAGGAAGCGGGGTGAGCAAACAAAAAACAAGTTTACTCAAAGACGGAACGCTTGCTGTTGAAGCTGTTCGGGAGCCAAACCGCTGGAGCTTGCAATCATATCGCATTGAAATTGACAGCACCAAAAAAGGCGGCTCGTGGTGGATACCACTCGTGTCGGTGCTGCTTGCTTTAGTCGTATGCGGCATATTCATTGCAGCAAATGGGATAAACCCGCTTCCTGTCTACAAAAAAATGTTCACAGGCGCTTTCGGCACCTCTTACGGTTTGACAGAAACGCTTGTCAAAACGATTCCGCTGCTGCTATGCGGGCTTGGCGTAGCGATAGCTTACCGAATATCCGTGTGGAATATCGGTGCAGAAGGACAGTTTGCTGCAGGGGCAATGGCCGCTACTGCGGTGACGATTTATTTTCCGAATATGCCAAGTATTCTCGTTATTCCCGTTATGATCGTATTCAGTATCATTGCCGGCGGTATTTGGGGGTTGTTAACCGCTATTCCTCGGACTTTTTTTCAAGTGAATGAATTGGTCACTTCGCTAATGCTCAATTACGTTGCGCTGCTTGCTATGGATTATTTTGTGTTTGGACCTTGGAAAGATCCGAAGGGCATGAATTTCCCAGGAACGCCGATGTTTACAGAAGCACAGTCGCTGCCAGTTCTAGGTGATACAAGGCTGCATCTCGGTTTATTGTTTGGCATAATCGCTATTGTGCTGTATGGCTTCTTCATTAAATATACACGCTGGGGCTACGAGCTTAGGCTAATTGGTGCTAATCCCGAAGCTGCTAAAAATGCGGGCATTAAACTCAGCAGACATATTTTGCTCGTCATGCTTATAAGCGGTGGACTGGCTGGACTTGCTGGAATGGCCGAGGTCTCAGGAGTAACGCATCGCCTTATGTATGGCATTTCGCCTGGTTATGGCTATACCGCAATTATCGTGGCATGGCTTGCTAAATTACATCCCATTGGTCTTGTCGTCTCCGCGTTTTTGTTTGGAGGGCTTATTGTAGGGGGGTACAGCGTGCAAACGATTGGACTTCCTTCCTCGATATCCGAAATGCTGCAGGGCGCTATCTTGTTTTTTCTCATTGCAGGGGGCACAATCAGTAAATTTCGCCTACGAAAAATCCGCTGAAAAGGAGAGTCTGAGCCATGGAAATTGTATATCAAATGCTGCTTGCCGCCATTTCCTCCGGTACTCCGTTACTATTTGCGACACTAGGCGGCATCTTGATTGAGAGATCGGGCATTATTCAGCTAGGTGCCGAGGGGCTCATGCTGATGGGCGCTGTTACGGCCTGTCTGACCTTTCTGCAAACGGGCAGTTTAACGATCACGCTGCTCGCCGTATGCGGAATTAGTATTTTGTTAGGCGGCATTCATGCCTTTCTTAGTGTATCCCTTCGGGCAAATCAAATTGTATGCGGCCTTGCAATGACCTTGTTTGGAGCGGGGTTAAGCGCTTATCTAGGCAAATCGGTTAGTGGACTTCCTGTACCAAGAGCAGTGCCAAAGCTGGATATGGCGTGGCTAGAAGGTGTTCCGTTTATTGGCCGTATCTTTGCTCATCTTGATCTGTTGACATGGTTTAGCTTCCTGCTCGTCATTGTACTGCATCTCTTTATTCATCGTACCTCATGGGGATTGCATCTGCGGGCGATGGGGGATAATCCGGCAACGGCGGATGTCATGGGTATTCAAGTTCAGGCCTTTCGATATGGCTATATTATCGCAGGCTCTGTATTGATCGGCTTGGCGGGAGCAGATTTGCTCCTTGTTTATTCGCCAACATGGACCGAGGGGATGACGACGGGACGTGGCTGGATCGCAGTAGCTTTAGTTATTTTTGCGAGATGGAATCCAATAAGGGCTCTCTTATGTGCTTATTTCTTCGGTGCGTTAGACATGTTAGGCTTCCGCATCCAATTAATCGGCAGTGAAATACCATCCTATTTTCTTAAAATGATTCCTTATGTCGTTACGATACTTATTCTTATGTTTCTTGGCTGGCGCAATCGTAATAAACCATCAGGCTCACCCGAAGCACTGGGTGTTCCTTACATTCGGGAGCAACGATTCTAACGATAATTGGGGGGAGAACAATGAACATGAAGGCTCAGGAGATCATGTCGTCTCCTCTTGTATGGCATCCTCAGTCAGCCGCGGAGGCATGGCTGCTTAAACAAAGCTATGGGCTTGAAGGAATATATATTTCAGGTGGAACCTTACTTCGAACACAGTGGGAATCAGGGGTTTCCGCTATCCCGAAACATTTGATCGATTTAAGTGCTATTCGTGGATTAAATGAGGTTAAAATCGGCGAATCTGGCGTCATTATTGGCGGCCAAGTGACTTTGCAGGCTTGTCGGACGAATGCATTCCTGCAGCGTAATTTCCCGCTAGTCACCGATGCAGTACGCACAATAGCAGCGCCGTCCATACGGCATTTAGCAACGATTGGCGGCAATGTATCCTCCTTCATTGGTGACGCTATTCCCGCGCTCCTTGCCTATGACGCTGAAGTGATTTGGTTTAACGGTGAACTAGAGCAGCGAGTTTCTTTATCCAGTTATCTGCTTCAAGCCAACGATCCGAACCAAGGACATGAGAGATTGCTCCTCAGCATCGTCCTACCGTTCACGCAATTAAGGGAAGAGAGCTCAGCGTGTATGGATGAAGAGGAAAATGCCATTTCGACAATCAAGCGTTTTGGCGCTTACCATAAAGTAGGACGTCGTGAAGCATTTACTCCTTCTATTGTAACAGCAGCAATATTGGGTGCAATTTCGCCTGCTGGCGTGCTCACGGAACTTGTGATCGCGCTTGGAGGAGGACAAACGGTTCCGCAAAGACTAGAACGATTAGAAGAAGAAATCATAGGAGCGGCCGTGGAACATCAGCTTCTTCAGCAAGCCTATGATCGTATTTTGCAAGAGTACGAACCAAGGGAAGATTTGTTCGCAACCGCGTCGTATCGGAAGATTACAGCAGCTAACGTAATTACAGCGGAGCTTTGGAAGGCAACCAGAGATTAAGGAGTGACAGGAAGGAGTGAGCGTATGCTCTTAAACCGCACAAGCAGTGGAGGAAGATGGCGAATTCGTCCTGATGGTCCAGGTAAAGTAACTGGCAGTCTTGCTTATTTAACCGATATGACAAGGGAGCATATGCTTTTTGGCCTTGTACTACGAAGTGAATATCCTCATGCGCGTATTCTGTCCATTCATACCGATAAAGCCAAGCAATTGTCAGGCGTTCACGCCGTTCTTACCTATGAAGATGTCCCCGGATTAAATGCTTTTGGTATTGCACACCCTGACCAGCCCGTTTTATGTGAGGAGCGGGTGAGATATGTGGGAGATGCAATAGCGACAGTAGCTGCTGAATCCCTTGCCATTGCACAAAGAGCTATTGAACTTATTGAAGTTGAATATGAAGTTTTGCAAGTTGTGGATGATCCTGAGCAAGCGCTGCTGAGTGATGCACCTTTGCTTCATCCAAAAGGAAATGCGATGCACCGGGCATCCTTTTATAGAGGGAATGCAGCGGCTGGATTCGAGCAATGTGCTTATATCGTAGAGGAAACCTATTACACGCCGCGCCAAATGCACACGTATATGGAAACGGAAGGCGGCATGTTCGTGCCGGAGGCGAATCATCGATTAACGGTGTATTCACCAACGCAGCATGGCTTTATGGATCGTATGCAATTATCACGTATTTTAGCTATACCACAAGAGGATATTCGAATCGTATCCAGCCCCATTGGAGGCTCATTTGGCGGCAAGGACGAGTTGAATGTACAGCCTTACGGGGCATTACTCGCCACCTACACAGGAAAACCTGTCAAGATGCATAATTCCAGGCAGGAATCGGTTCGTGCAGGCTTAAAGCGGCATCCGATGAAAATTACGATGAAAACAGGTGCTGACGCAGCGGGGAAATTAATCGCCCACCAAGTCAGGCTCATTTCTGATACTGGTCCCTATTCAACACTTGGAGCGGAGGTGCTCAATTTTGCAGTAGAGCATGTTGTTGGCCCTTATAAATACGAGCATTTGGACGTTGAGGGCGTATCCGTATTTACGAACAATGGCATGTCTGGTGAATTCCGAGGTTTTGGCGGCAATCAAGCTATCTTCGCGCTTGAGGGACAATTGGATCGACTATCTGAGCAGCTTGGCATTGAGCCTTGGGCTTTTCGTAAATTAAATATGCGCCAAATGGATGATCTAGGACCATTTGATCAACCGATCGCGACGTCTGAAGGTGCTGAGCGAGTATGGAGCGCTATAGTAAAAAGCGATTTAATGCAGGAGAAGTTACAAAACAAGTCACTAAGCAAAAATGGTGCAGAACCTTGGGTGAAAACGGGAATCGGAGCAGCTTTTACGATGCATGGCGCAGGACTTGGGGTTGGTATTCCTGACCCTGCAGGCGGTCGCTTAGAGCTTGCGAAAGACGGGAAGATTGAAGCCGTATTCGGTTATGAGGAGTTTGGGCAAGGTCTCATTGCATCGCTGGAGCAGATGCTCATCGAGCAGTTCAAGTTAGGAGCAGATGATTTGAGGATCATTATCGGCGATACCGATGTCGTGCCAAACAGCGGTTCAACTACGGCTTCACGTGCAACAGCAATGATGTGGAAATCACTTCAAAAGTTAAAGCAGCCATTTACAGAGCAGTTGCTAAAACGAGCTGAAGCAGCGTTAAGACAGCCTGCTCAGGAGCTGCAATTGGGTGAAGGCGGCATAAGAGAGACGTCGAGCAACGCACTGCTGCTTACCTACCAAGAGCTTGCCGAAACTTGCGATTCCCCAATTCGCTGTGAAACTTCGTTTTCATTTCCAACCTCACCTACAGAACGTGTAGGCGCACATTTTATGTATACCTATTCGGCCGTAGTTGTAAAGGTTGAGATTAATACCCTGACAGGGCGAGTCAAGGTGCTGCGGCAGTATCATGCGGTAGCAGCAGGACCTGTCATAAATCCGCAAGGCTTCCTCGGTCAAATCGAAGGAGGCAGCAGTATGGCTCTTGGTTTTACACTTATGGAAGATGCGATTATGGAAAAAGGACAATATATTACGCGAAATTTGGATACGTATCTTGTTCCGACGATCATCGACCAAAAAGGGTTAGTAGAAGTGGAAGCCATTGAGCATTTGCCTGAGGGGGATGATTATGGGCCACGCGGTATTGGCGAGGTCGGTTCGGTTACTCTAGCACCAGCTATCGCAGCTGCTATAAGGCAAGCTTGCGGGAAATGGGTGACTAAACTGCCGGTAGATCCTGCTTTTTTGCAAGAAAAGCCATTTTTTCTTATGAAGGGGTGAACAGAGATGACCGATCATACTGCAAAAGTCCAATCACCGTTTGCACTCCAATGCTTCATTAATGAAAAGGAGTTTAGGATTGAAACGGCAGCTTCCACCAGATTGCTGAACATTTTGCGAGATGATTTGGAGCTTACTGGGACGAAGCGTTCATGTGATATCGGCAGATGCGGCGCATGTATGGTTCTGATTGATGGTCAGGCTGTCAATTCTTGTTTAACGATGGCTTATCAATGCACTGGCAAGCAGATTACGACGATAGAAGGTGTTTCTGCAGAGGGGATCGATCCGATCGGGCAAGCCTTTCTAGAGGAAGGCGGCTTTCAATGCGGCTATTGCACACCGGGAATGATTGTATCCGTTAAGGCGCTGCTCGACTCCCAGCCAGAGCCGTCAGATGATGAAATTGCAGAAGCTTTGTCTGGTAATTTGTGTCGCTGCACTGGATATGGCGGAATATGGAGAGCTGTGAAACGAGCCATAGAAAGGAGGCGTCAAGCGATATGAGGGATAGGCATAATCATATCTATTATTTGTTAGAAAGTATTGAAGTATCTAAGAAAGCGAGAGCATCCGGCAATACACCGTTTGGAGCTATTCTAGTCAATATGGAAGGCGAGATTGTCCTAGAGCAAGGCAATGTGGAAATCACACAATCCAACTGTACAGGTCACGCTGAACGAACGTTGATGGAGGCAGCTTCCAAACAATTTCATAAAGATGAGCTTTGGCATTATACCCTTTATACGACGGTAGAACCTTGTGCGATGTGTGCAGGTTCGATCTATTGGGGGAATGTTGGAACTGTCGTATTTGGCATTTCTGAGAAACGTTTGGCTGAGCTGACCGGGGATGATGAACAAAACTTAACGCTGGATTTACCTTGCCGTGTCGTATTCGCACAGGGACGCAAGCCTATTCAGGTCTTTGGTCCTTTCCCGGAGGTAGAGGATGCAGTGATTACGATTCACGAGGGGTACTGGAAATGAAAATAAATATGGATGAAATCAATGAATGCTCCCGCGAGCAGTTCATAACATGGCTTGGAACGATATTTGAGCATTCGCCTTGGGTGGCCGCTTCGGCAAGTGCAGCGCGTCCGTTTGCTTCGGTCGAAGCGCTTCATGACGCGATGATGAACGTTGTGCGGGAATCAAGGGTAGAGACGATTATTGATTTGTTCCGCGCCCATCCCGATCTTGGAACAAGGCTTGCGGTTGCCGAGTATTCCGCGATGGAGCAGCAAGGTGCTGGTTTGGATCAATTGACGGCAGATGAATACGAGCTCTTCCTCGGATTAAATCAAACGTATGTAAAATCTTTTGGGTTTCCCTTTATTTTCGCAGTAAGAGGAAAACAGAAAGAGGATATACTCGCAGCGATGGAAGCTAGATTATGGCATTCTGCTGCTGAAGAAATAGAGCAAGCATTGCGAGAAATTGAGAAAATATCCGGATTTCGATTAAGAGATCTCATCATGGAGTAGAGAAAGGAACGATCATTATGCTAAAATTACGCAGCGGACGAACATTATATTATGGCAAAGGCGATGTGCTGAGCTACCGGACATACGCAATACCGCTTTCTGTTAAATCGATACCTCAATCAACTTATACGGGTGATCCTAATATTATTTTTGCTCATAACATAACCTTCTCCGTGAGCAGCGAGGTGCTGCTTACCTCCTTTACGGAGGGTGACAATGCTCAGGTCGTAGCTACTGACTCGATGAAAAATTTTATATTACGGCAAACTGCTCATTATGAAGGAAGTACAACTGAGGGACTGCTAGCTTTCATAAGCGAGCGATTTATGGAGCGTTATTCGCATATCGATGCGATTGAGATTCGAGCGGATCGGCTGCCTTTTAACTCCGTCACGATTGCCGAAGGCAGCAGCTGGAACGATAGCCAGCTTGTGTTTCGTAGATCGCACAACGAGCATGCGAGCGCTTCGCAAAAATGGATTCGTACAGCCAATAGCTTGCAACTCGCTGAGCAAGAGAGTGCTTTGTCCCACATTCAGCTCATTAAGGTGAGGGGCAGCTCGTTTTATGGATTCGTTCGCGATGAATATACAACTTTGCCTGAAAGTTATGATCGTCCTTTATTTATTTTCCTTCATATCTTTTGGACTTATGAGCATGCAGAGGATGCATTGGACAGTCGGCACGGCAATTATGTTCCATCCGAGCAGATTCATGATTTAGCCCACACGTTGTTCCATGTTGCAAACTCACCTTCCATTCAGTATTTAATCTATCAAATTGGAAAAAGCATTCTTACAACCTTCCCACAGCTGTCTGAGGTTCGATTCGAGTCGAACAATCGGACATGGGAAACGGTAATGGAGCCTGAGCATTCCGCAGCAGCAGGCGTGTTTACTGAACCACGTCCGCCTTATGGTTTCCAAGGATTCACTCTTACAAGAGCTGACCTGATTGAGGGGGAGTGATCCGGAGTGAACGGAAAAGTTACGACGCATGTTCTTGATCTTGCTGGAGGCAAACCGGTTGTTGGCATAACCATAGAGCTATGGTATTTGGGTGAGGAGAGTGCGGAAGCCGCAAAGCAGCCTAGGCTCATTGGTTCTTATCAGACCAATGAAGATGGACGCGTTGATGAGCCATTGCTTCTGGGTGAAAATATTCAGTGCGGAACCTATGAGATCGTTTTTGCAGCAGGAGAATTTTTTCGGCGATCGGAACATTTGTCAGCGATAGAAGAGAGCATATTTGATGAAATTCCGATTAGGTTCCGCATTCGCGATAAAAACTCGCATTATCACGTTCCATTATTAGTTGCTCCTGGCGGCTACAGCACCTATCGTGGAAGCTAGCCCATTCTGCGTTCATGTATACAAACTATCAGGATAGTGTATGAATATACCGAAAGGGGATTTGACGATGGCGTTAATGAATGAAAAAACTGCAGCTATGACAACGTTATTGTCGCAGCTGCCTAAGGTTGATTTGCATGTGCATTTGGATGGGAGTGTAAAGCCGGAGACCATTAGAGAGCTTGCTATCGAGCAAGGAAATCCTTTACAAATAGACTCGGAAAAGGAGCTTCTGTCTCATATGCAGGTTGGAGAAACTTGCGAGAGCTTAAAGGAGTATTTAGACAGGTTTGGTTTTGTCTTGCCATACTTGCAAACGGGATCAGCGTTAGAGAGAGTTGCTTATGAGCTTGTTGAGCAGGCTGCAATCGATAAGGTAAGCTATATTGAGGTTCGCTTTGCTCCTCAGCTGCATCGCACACAAGGCTTAAGCATTCAGGATGTCATCCAGCATGTGATAATTGGCTTAAAGCGCGGTGAGCAAGCATTTGGCACGGTAGCTAGAGCCATCATTATTTGTATGAGGCATCATTCCTATGCGCTTAATAAGGACGTTGTTGAAGAAGCAGCGCGATTTTATCATAAAGGAGTCGTTGCCGTCGATTTGGCTGGTGACGAGGCAGGATTTCCCGCCAAGTTGTTCATTCAGCTCTTTGAAGAAGCACAGCAGCTAGGGCTGCCGATTACGATCCACGCGGGAGAAGCGGCAGGTGCGGAAAACGTCCGAGTCGCTGTCACGGGCTTAGGTGCTGTACGTATCGGCCACGGCATTCGGATGCAGGAAGACCCGGAGGTCGTTGCTCTCGTGAGGGAACGACAAATACCTTTGGAGATGTGCCCGCTCAGCAACATCCAGACAAAAGCTGTTCCAAACTGGGACGCGTATCCGATCCGCCGTTATTTGGAGGATGGGATCATTGTTACAGTAAATACAGACAACCGAACGGTTTCGAATACGACGATTCAGAAGGAATATGAGCAGCTGGCTGAGCATTGCGGCTTAACGATGAATGATATCGCCAAAATCGTGCTAAACGGCGCAAAGGCTGCTTTCTTAGAGGAAGCAGAGAAACAATTATTGATTGCTAAGCTGGAAAATGAATGGGCAGCAAAAGGATTTAAGGTTTAACAAAATATAAGATAAAAGGCTTCACGTCGGATATTGACGTGGAGCCTTTGTTTTTGCTCCTAAATCCTTGAATTTATTGAAAATGTTTCATCTGAGCATTGACAGATAGACATTACTCCCAATCGCAACCATTTTCTGCTATATCCTGTGCACCTTGGGCTTTGTAATCCCTTACATCATGAACTAAGATGGAAAAAGTTATTAATTGTGTTTCGGGAGGGATTCACATTAGTCCAGTTAAACGATATTTACTATGGGCAAAACCTTATTGGTGGTCGATAGGACTTATCATTTTGTTAGGTATGGTTCAATTCGTTGCACCTCTATCAACACCCATCTACACGCAAATTTTGCTCGACGATGTACTTGCAGGCAAAGGGAACTGGGGGCTTTATCAAATTGTAGGCATCATGGCTATTATTTTATTTTTTGGTGTTATTGTCAGCTTTTTAAGAAATTATTTCTCAGCGATGCTTGGCAATCGGATGATGAAGGATCTTCGCGAGCAGCTGTATCATCATCTGCAAAAGATGCCTGTCAGCTTCTATGATCAAAGGCAAGTGGGAGGAATATCCTCTAGAGTCATTCATGACATCGGAGGGGCTCAAAACTTGATTGGCGGGGGCATCATTAACCTTGTTCTCGATTTGTTTATGGTGCTTTTTGCGGGGTTTCTGTTATTTCGGATGAATGTGTACTTAGCATCGCTTTCACTTATTATTTTGCCTTTTTATTACTTGTCATTTACGAACATGAATGTGCATATTCGGCTTGCATGGCGTTCCGTTCATCGGCAGATGGAGCGGATCTCAGGCACTCTCGTCGAGCGTATGGCGGGAATACGGATCGTGCAAGCATTCAACGGCGAAAGACAGGAGAGGGCCCGGTTTGGCAAGCAGACAAAGCAGCATTATAACCATACGGTGTACGCTCATTTATTCTCAAATGTGCTTGGCAGGCTTAGTGAATCGTTTGCCCATATTGGCGGCATTATCATTTGGCTCGGCGGAGGCAGCTTAGTGCTTGCCGGTAAAATGACAGCAGGTGAAATCATCGCTTTTCAATTGCTGCTGGGCAATCTTTATGGACCGATACAGCGATTCGCAGATGTTAATGTCACCATTCAAAATTCGATTACAAATATCGAACGAGTGTTTGAAATGCTGGATGAGAAACCTTCGATTAAGGAGTCAGAGGATGCGCTTCCTATGCCAACGTGTGAGGGGCATGTCGTTTTCGTTAATGTTACCTATAACTATAAGACACGAAATGTAATACCTGCACAAACCGTTAACGGTACTGAAGACACGGATATCATCGAACGTGAGAAGGCGACGAAACGGTTTTATTGGAAACCAACGAATGTACATCCATTCCCGCCGGAAGTTACAATTGAAGAAAGACAGGGCATAAAGGACATTACGTTTGAAGCGCGCTCCGGCGAAGTGATTGCGCTTGTGGGGCCAAGCGGCGCAGGCAAATCGACGTTAATCAACCTTATTCCGCGATTTTATGAGCCTGTAGAGGGTACGGTGTTTATTGACGGCGTCGATGTGCGTGAATACAATCTGGATGATTTGCGAAAGCATATTGCATTGGTTTTACAGGAAAACATTCTTTTCTCGGGCACGATCAGGGATAATCTGGTTTATGGTCGACCCGATGCTACGGATGACGAGGTTGTCGCAGCTGCCAAAGCAGCAAATGCCCATGATTTCATTATCGCGTTTAAGGACGGTTATGAAGCTGTCATTGGCGAACGAGGCATGCGATTGTCGGGCGGACAAAAGCAAAGGCTGGCCATTGCGAGAGCGATTTTGAAGGATCCAAAAATATTAATTTTGGACGAAGCGACATCTGCTCTTGATTCCGAATCGGAAGCTATGGTGACAGAAGCGCTTGAACGCCTCATGGTTGGAAGGACAACATTTGTCATTGCGCATCGTTTAGCTACTGTTGTTCGCGCCAATCAGATATTGGTTATCGATGATGGAGAAATTGTACAAAGAGGAAGCCATCGCACGCTGCTTCGGGAAGGCGGGCTTTATCGCAAATTGTATGAACAGCAATTGAAGGCAATGAAGCCTGAAGAGATGACAGGACTGGCGCAATAAAGAACATAAGAAGAGGCTGCCTTTCAAGGTCTAGATCTACATTGACCTTGAGGGACAGCCTTTTTTGTTACGAGGCATTTATTGTACTCATTCGAGGTTTGAAAGCAATTGGCTCAGAGCAGCCTAAATTATTTCAAAAGCCATAGCGAAGGAACATTGGAAGGTTCCCAGCCTACAAGCGAGGTATGAGATTGACGACACTCGTATGTGGAGCCATTGTACGAAACAAGTGTACCTGTTGTGTATGCTGTATTGGCTGCCCAAGGTGCAGCCGAGGAAGCGGCAGCGGTTGTTCCAGTAACCGTGCTTGCAGCGGAAACATTGCCGGCAGCATCGATCGCTTGAACATTAAATGTATAAGCTGTGCTTGCGCTAAGTCCTGTAACCGTGTAAAAAGTTGCAGTGCCGGCTACTGTTGTAACTAACGTTGTTCCGTTATAAATGCGGTAACCTGATACCCCTACATTATCAGTCGATGGATTCCACATAAGCATTATGCTGCTGGATGTTGGCGCACCCATTACATGAAGGGCGYCTGGTGCAGTTGGCGCTTGTGTATCATTGCCGACTGGAGCGTTTGTTGTAACTGACAGCGAGTTGCTTGCACTCGATTCATTGCCAGCATTGTCGATTGCTTTGACGCTGAATGTATAAGCTGTATTCGCAGCTAATCCCGTTACATTGTAAGCAAGAGTTGTTCCGGAAACGGAACCAGTTAAAGTGCTGCCGTTATATATCCGGTATCCGGTAACGCTTACATTGTCCGTCGAAGCATTCCATGCCAAGGACACGCTGTTCGTTGTTTTCGCTGTAGTCGTTAAAGCGGAAGGTGCTGTAGGTGCTTGCGTATCAACAGGGTTGCTGCCGCTGAAGTTTGCATCAATGACATTGTAGAAAGCGTTCGGTGTGTCAGCGACTTCCCAAACCGCCAAAATGATATGATATCCGCTGCGTTCAGGTACGTTGCAGCTGTTCGAATAGGAGAATGGAGGCTGCGTGCCGCCATAATTTACAGAACAGAATGGCGTTAAATCAAAGGAGTCCCGAGTTAGTGCAGCATTTGGATTCCAATTTGGTTTCGTTATATAGTATTTCCAGCTAGCTGTTGCATGATTAGCAGTCAGCTTCCAAGTAAATGTATTTGGACCGGAAGACATATTCACTTTCGACCAGCGAGTAGCGGATTGCTCATCAAGTTTAGGGAAAGCGCCATTAGCGCTAGCTATTTTACCGTCAGCAGGACCTGCTGCGGGGAAACCCTTAGGTGCTTCAAGGCTTTGAGGCTCATAAACGATTGGACCACAATCAGTATTTTGACCAGATTTACAAAGTGCAGCACGGCTGGCAGGCCCTTCAACATAACCATGTGCAAAAAGCTGTTGTGAGAACAGCGTCAATCCTAGAGCAGTAATAAGCAGAATGCCAATGTAAGTACGAAGATGTTTTACCTTAAAATGTGATGAACGAATAGTTGACAATGCAGTAGCCTCCTTCAAATTTGGGGAAGATGGAATTGCCGTCACGTCTAAGAGCTGGAATGACCAACGCTTATTCGTTTCGTGTTGCATTTGAGCAAACGTGCGGGAACAAACCTCCTGTTCATAGAGATTGTATATATAAACTCTGAAGAGTTCATATCCAGTTTAGTTTGTGTATTCTGCGCTGTTCAAAAGGGCAATTGGCTCTAGATTGATGAATGGCTAAATCATTTTAGGAGGTCATTACGAGTGTTTAGGGGGGACAAATGTATAATGTCTTTGTCGCTGAACTCAGTGTACTACATTTTCGCGACAATTATGAGTGTATTTTGGAGCATTTAATCAAACTTTTGATTGAATATCACAAATAAAGGATTAAAACGATTATAAAATGACGCTTATGCCGCATGGATAAAGGCTTTTTCGTTGAATGGTGTAAGGTATTATTATCATTTTTACATTGATTTTGGAAGAAATTCTAGGACTTTGGATAGGAGAAAAATCTCTTTTTACTGAAAAACCCAGCAAAGACAGCCAAATTGCAAAAAAAGTGATTTAACTATGAATACGATTGAAACAGCTTACATATAGAAAAGCATAAAAAAGGCGAACTTTCATTCCTAATAGAATGGAAATTCGCCTTTATCACTTTAGATATATTTTAAAATATCAGTAGATTATTTCATTGCAGCAGCTGCGCTGTAAACTACAGGGAAGTGCTCGCCTGATAAAATATCTCCCTCATTAACCGTTACATAAGGCACCATGGGATGATTGCTTGTTGGCGAATAAATGGTGTGGCCAGGCATGTAATGAACAGCGATTGCTCTACGTTTAAGCTCGGAACGGTTGTGCGGGCTGCCATGCCAAGTGAGGCTGTGATGGTAGCCGACCTGCCCTTTCTTAATCTCGAACGGTACAGCTTCAACGACTGCGCCTTCAGGCAGTAATTCGGGTTTGCGGTGAAAAGGCATAAAGTCAGGCGTACTTGCGAGATATTTCTGATGATCGCCCCATCTATGACTGCCGGGTACCATCCACATGCAGCCGTTTTCGATGACTGCATCGTCAAGGGCAACCCATGCACTGACGAGGTCAGCTGGCTGAATAACCGGCCACAACGGATGATCCTGATGCCATGGCGTCGGTCCTCCCGTTACTGGTGGTTTATACTGGATCTGATCATGCCAGACACGAAGGGTATCGGTTTTGCATAATTGTGCGATCTCTTCGCAAATAACAGAATGTCCGGCATGCTGCAAATAAGCATCGCTAGCCATCCATATATTTACGATTTGGACTACCTTTTCACTGACGCTCATCTTCATGCCCTTGTATAAGGAGTCAGCCTCTTCCTCACGCATATTGTGGTTAAGAATGGGTTTCTTGACCGCTTTTCCTTCCATAACCAAATCTAGTTCCTCGCGTAAACGTTCAACCTCAGCATCGTTTAAGACCACATCGCCTTTCAAAAAACCATTTTTCTCGAATTCAGCTAACTGTGCAGCATTCAACATACTCTTGCACCTCTCCTCAAGCTTGATTATGATTGTTGATAACCTAATCATAATGAAAGCGTGAAGCATTGTATTTTCCTAAATCAATGAATCATTTGTGTTTTTCTTATAATGTGGAGAAAAGGAGCGCATATGTCTACTATCGAGCTTGAGAAAATAGCACCAACAGTCAACTTCGCCGTTAGACAAACGGCGGAAGCAGGGGAGAATTGGGGAGTTCGAGTCATTCCCGACTGCCAAATCATGAACGTCATTACGGGCTGTGCCGAGCTATATATCAATAATCAGACCTATACGATCGGACCTGGAGAATGCGTGTACTACGGTCCTGATTGTCAGTCCTATTTGAAAGCAACGGAGAAAACGGACTTTTACAGCATTCATTTCAGTTGGCAGCATGATTCTCCAGAGCCTGTGCATCCTGGACTTGGCATTCGGTTTTTCAATTCATGGCCGCCACAGGGTGTTTCTAACAATCCGGTACTTGTGTGCGGGACGGCAAGCCAGCTTCTTATGCCCACATTGTTTGAAGTGCCTGGGCTGGAAGCGATATGGACGCGTATGGTTAAGGAGTATAAAGGGGAGCAGCCGGGGTATACCATGGCACTGCGTGCCTTAATGATCCAAGCAATCACGGTTATGTATCGCCATATGCTGGAAGGCAGTTTGTCGGCTAATGCCAATCATAAAATAGAACCTGCTATTCAAGCGATGCAGCTGCAGCCCGATTACAACTGGTCGGTAGCGGAGCTTGCTGCATTATGCGGTTATCATCCTATCCATTTCTCTAAATTGTTCAAGGAAGAAGCGGGTCTTACACCGAAGCATTTTATGATTAGAGAACGGATTAAGAGGGCGAAGCAGGCTCTTCTTCTAGGGGAGAAGATGGAGTCGCTTTCGATAAGGCTCGGATTCAAAAGCATACATTATTTCAGCCATCAATTTAAGGAAGTAACGGGGCTTACGCCGTCGCAATTTCGCATGCTTGGACAAACGAAGAAAACAATTAATGATAAGAAGCAAGAATGAGGTATCGAAATCATCGTATAGTTGCTATACTAGTTGGACATTTGTTTATAGGTATAATTTGAAGGTGGAGATAGAATGGTAGACACGAATAGTCGTGCACAAGAGTTATTCACTGCCTACTACGGCAATTATTTTCAGATGCATCGCGCGGGAGAGTTAGAGGAGTACAAGTCCTACGAGATTGCAAAAGAAACGGAAACGGCATGGTACGATGTTATGATTGCCAAAAACGCCAGTGAGCTGTCCATTAGAAACTGGGACGCTGTTCTTGAGCTGCTGTCGATCGCCAAAAACAATCCAGATCCAATAATAGTAGATCATGTTATGGCTTTCGCTAATCGTCACGTCAAGTCCTCCGATAGTATCGTAAAGCTGATGTATGCTGAAAGTATGATCGAAATAATTAAACTACTTAGAAGTAAAGCGAGTACCGAGCTGCTTCATCAAGCGTATAAATCAGCCGCTCAGCTTCTGGATGACGTTATGTCGAGTGCGTTGATCATCGATCCGGGTCATGATTTAAAATCGTTAAACCTAAAGGACAAAAAGTCCTTGAATCATAGAGCAGCAATAAATATTGAGATAATAAAAGAAATGCTTGCTGAGGATCAACAAGCTTAATTTTGGAGGTAGATATGAATAAGACTAACAGGCTTGCTGCCATCGGAATGATCATATTGCTTTTGTTTGCATTAGCGGTATGGAATTCTTACTCGAATGTAACAGGAGCACAGGTGAAAGTGATTGAGGTTCATGAAACAGCCATTAAAATTCAGGACTTGAGCGGACAGCAAGACATGATTCAAATTCCTAAAGGCATCTATAAACTAATTGAAGTGGATCATGATTATTATATTAAATATGAACATCGAAAATGGGAAAGACCTACACTCATTTCCATTGAGCCATAATAAATCTAAAGGGATTGCTCGGCGCGAGTCAGCAAATCCTTTTTTTTATTTACCCATTAATTATGCGATACCTGCGTAAAATTTTGTTGCTTCCACCTCATCGTTATGTCAGGATTTAAGTAGACCTATCAATATTACCCAGTACGCCACATAAAAAGAGAGAGGGTTATTTTATGGATGAGAGGGTAGCGAGAATTAGAGAGGAAGAGAAAAAATATCACGAAGCCTGCTATGATGATTATAAATTGTTTGAGGAAGGCTCGTGGCTGCATAAGCCTGTGCTGACGGTTATGAATAACCTAGACTTACTTGATCAATCAGGCCCACTATCTGTCCTTGATTTAGGCTGCGGAGTAGGTAGAAATAGCATACCGATAGCGAAGGTTTTGCAAGAACTTCATATTCAGGGACAAGTGGTATGCGTGGATCTCTTGGAGTCAGCCCTGCTTAAGCTAATGAGTTATGGCGAGCAATTTGGAGTGCATCATTTACTAAAGCCGGTTGCAAGCGATATAGGCAATTTTACAATTTCAGAGAAAGAATATGATTATATTGTAGCAGTATCCTCCCTGGAACATGTGAATACTGAAGCGATGCTGCGTCATACACTGCATCGTATGACTGCGGGTACAAAAGATAATGGAATCAATTGTATCATCATAAACACCAATATTCGCGAAACAGATATACGAAGCGGCAAAAGTCTAGAAGTTCTTATTGAAGTAAATATGGAAACACAATCGATGGAGCATTTGTTAAGCAAAGCATATACGAGCTGGGAAGTCATTGACCACCACGTTAAACAGCTGGAATTTGCAATCGTTAGAAATGAAAGGGATATTTTGCTGAGCAGTGATTGCATCACTTTTGTCGTCCGAAAGATAGGATAAATTGTACGTTGACAACAAAATTGAGGGGGTTGAGCATATGAATCTTAAACCGATGAAGTCCATCTACACGGGTCTTCTGGCAAGCTTTGTATTTGTTTTGAATGCCGTTATTCAATTTATAAACATTTATTTGAATGATGGTCCTGAAGCTCTAGGATTCTTTTTCTTTCTTGTAACATTTGTAATGATTGTTTTTTTTATAGTATACGTCGTGGATGTATTCAACAAAAACTACCAAATTATCCATGCCAAAATGGTTAGCAAGCATAAAAATATTATTTATGTTTTAAACGAAAACGGCAAAGTGAAACGAATTAGAATCATCTACCCTGAAATTTTAAATGAGTTAGTTCCTGGGCAGCAGCTCGAAATCACATTGTCATCGACTCTCTCGATGCCGCTTCATATTGTTACAGTTGGCAAATCTAATGAAGGGCATTTACATAACCATTTTGTGAAGTGTTTCCAACATATCGCGTGGGCGAATGCTCAAGTTATTATGGCGCTCAAATTGAGTGACCTTCCAATGGAGAAGTCATTAAGCTTGCTTAGTCATGTCCTTGCTGCCGAGAAGGTATGGCTAACCCGTATTAATGGAGAAGATAGTGCGGGGATGGCGATTTGGCCGACGCACACCTTAGAGCAATGTGAACGTTTCGCTGAGCAAAATAAAGCGGACTATGAAGTTTTGTTCTCCAAGCTGGTTGAATCGGACTATCGGAATGAAAGTAATTACTCAGACAGTAAAGGAAATCCGTTTACTACAAAAATAAGCGATATCCTTACGCAGGTTGTTTTGCATGGCAGCTACCACCGCGGACAAATCGCTTTATTGCTTAGGCAAGCTGGAGCAGAACCGATACTTACAGATTATATTATCTATGAGCGACAGGCAGCTTTAATAGAAAAAAGTATGCCAATTTCGAAATAGAAGTTGAATATGACGAAGCGAATCGTTAGTATAGAACAATGATATGACAATGATGTCGAGGTGACAGTCATGATTATATGGATTAATGGCGCGTTTGGCGCTGGGAAGACACAAACTGCGTATGAACTGCATAAAAGAGCGGAACATTCATTTGTATACGATCCAGAGAATGTTGGTTATTTTATTCGTAAAAATACGCCGCCTTCAACTCATACGAGTGATTTTCAACAAAATCCGATGTGGCGTGACTTTAATTATGCGATGCTGAAGCATCTCGATGAAACCTATGATGGCATCATAATCGTACCGATGACAGTCGTTAATCCGCAATATTTTGAGGAGATCATTGGTCGCTTACGGGGAGATGGAGTGGAAATTATTCACTATGCTCTGTGTGCAACAGAAGAGACTTTAATGAAACGACTTCGGGGCAGAGGCGAGCGGAAAAACTCTTGGCCGATACAGCAAATAAAGAGATGTGTGGCAGCTCTTTCGGATGAAAGGTTTGGTCACCATCTGCAAACGGATCATTCGTCCATCATGGATAATGTGGAGCATATTGCTGCGCTTTCGAATATTCAATTGCTGCCGGACCAAAGAAGCTCGTTAAAAAAATCGTTTGACCGCGTGATCACGCAGATGAAGCACATTCGATTTTAAGAAAAAGAACTTAGGAAACTGGGAGGAACATCATGTCTAACTTAATGAACAACAAGGTAATCGTAATTATGGGTGTAGCCAATGAACGCAGCATAGCATGGGGAGTAGCTAAATCACTGCACAATCAAGGTGCTAAGCTGGTTTTCACTTACCGTAAGGAAAGATCATTGGAAAAACTCAAAAAACTGCTCGAGCAGCATCAAATAGAAGCGTTGGAAACCGTTTCCTGCGATGTGCTTGATGACAATAGTGTTATTGAGGCATTTAAGCAATTGGAGCAGAAGGTTGGCGTTATTCATGGCGTAGTTCATTCCGTCGCGTTTGCTGAGAAGGATGAGCTGCAAGGGGAATATGTAGACACAACAAGAGAAGGTTATCTGCTTGCGCAAAACTCCAGCTCCTACTCGTTAGTTGCCGTTGCGCGTGAAGCGAAGAAGCTTATGACCGAAGGCGGAAGCATCGTTACGCAAACGTATATCGGCGCAGAACGTGTGGTAAAAAACTATAATGTTATGGGCGTTGCGAAAGCCGCGCTTGAAGCCAGTGTAATGTACTTAGCTGAGGATTTGGGTAAATATGGCATTCGTGTTAACGCGGTATCTGCTGGTCCAATTCGGACGCTTGCTGCAAAAGGCGTTTCAGGCTTTAATGACATTATGTCCACGATCGAAGAAAGAGCGCCGCTTCGTCGCAATATAGATCAGGATGAAGTTGGAGATGCAACGATGTTTTTGCTTAGCCAGTTGTCGAGAGGCATTACAGGGGAAGTTCTTCACGTGGATGCCGGTTATCACATTCTTGCTTTGTAATTCGTTCAAATAAAAAATGGCTCAGATCTCATAACGAGGTCTGAGCTTTTTTTATGGATGTTTTAACCTATACGGTAGAGTCGATTCGAAGTTTAGGTAGATTTGTCTTTTGCAATTCACTTTATTTTGATTGAATAGCGGCTTTGATTTGAAGATTGACAGCTTTTACATCTATAGAAGGTAGTGTTTTATCTTCAAGCTTATACTTTTCTTTTAAGCTTAAAATGCGATAAACGCTTTTATCCAGCATATCCCTTGAAATAACGCCGTCGCGTGCATTTTTTTTGAGCGATTGGAGGACGGATAGCTGCGTTTTGTAATCATGTCCGATGAGGATGATATCACTTCCAGCCAAAATCGAGGTGACTGCAGCTTTCCCAACATCAAAATGCTCCGTTATGCCGCCCATCGTCATATCATCAGTCATAACGACTCCTTCATAACCGAGTTCCTCGCGCAATAATTTCGAAATCATCTTTTTGGAAAGGGAAGCAGGGTAGTCTTTATCGATCTTCGGAATTAACAAATGAGCAATCATAATCGCATCGGTATCCTGCTGGATCGCTTCGACGAATGGAAGCAGCTCAAATGCCTTCAGCTCTGCCAAGGATTTATTCACGACAGGCAGATCGAGGTGAGAATCTACTGAAGTATCGCCGTGTCCTGGAAAATGCTTGACGACTGCAGCCACTTGCTTAGATTGAATGGCTTTCATCGTTTCCAGGCCATGTGTAATGACTACTTCTGCGCTCGACCCATAGGATCGATTGCCGATGACAGGATTTTTTGGGTTGCTGTTAATATCTAATACAGGCGCAAAATCCATGTTAAATCCGATGGAGCGAACTTCTTCACCAAGCGCTTGTCCAATTTGAAATGTGTAATCGGTATTGCCAGCTTTACCAACCTCAGCGGGGGGAGGAAGCTTAATGTACTCTTCGGGCATACGATTCACTTTCCCGCCCTCTTGATCGACACTTAGCCATAGAGGTGTTAGGTTTTTTTGATTGGTTTCTTTTAGCTGATTAAGCAGTTTTAATATTTGTGCTGCATCGTTCATATTGTCCTTATACAAAATAAATCCGCCAACCCGGTATTTTTCAATTAGCTCTTTTGCCTGCTTATCCATTGAAGTACCTTCAAGACCTACGATGACCATTTGGCCGATTTTCTCATCTAAAGTCATGTTGGCGATTTTTTGTTTGAGCGGATCATTTTGTTCCGCTGGCTTGTCAGTCGATTTGTCAGTCGGTTTCGGGCTAGGCATAATCGTTGGCTGGTCACTTGGACTTATTGTTGGTGATGGAGATGTTGAAGTGTTACCCGTACTGCAACTTGAACAAATGATTAAAAGGGTTAGTAGTGTAACTGCTTTTTTTATCATCATAAATTCCTCCCTCGTTGCATGATCACCTTTATTGGCACGACTTATGCCTGCTGACAATTTGAATATTCATCATTTTCCCATCATAAGCTGTATAGGTTATGAAAGCTACTACACTTATTTTAAAGTCGAGGAGGACTATGATGGAGGATCATCCTCAAGATCCAAATAGCGGCTCAGTTATCCCTCAGCCCATTCGAGCAAGTGATGGAACGGGAAATATAGACCAAGGTCCGCGTGATATTATGCGTGATATTGAAAACCCGAACATGCTCGTCCCTCCCGTTACCGATTCGGGTTTGCTTCCTAATTTGAAATTTTCATTCTCGGATACACATATGCAATTAAACAAAGGCGGCTGGTCACGCGAGGTAACCGTTCGAGACTTACCGATCGCAACAACTCTCGCGGCAGTCAATATGAGTCTCACAGCAGGCGGCGTTCGGGAGATGCACTGGCATCAGCAAGCCGAATGGGCTTATATGCTGTTTGGTAAAGCACGAATTACTTCAGTTGATCAAGCTGGACGCAATATGATCGCTGACATCGGTGAAGGAGATCTTTGGTATTTTCCGGCTGGCATCCCTCATTCCATTCAAGGGCTTGAGGGCGGCTGCGAATTTTTGCTTGTTTTTGATGATGGCACCTTCTCTGATCTGAATACATTATCCATATCCGATTGGTTTGCACATACCCCAAAAGATGTGTTGTCTGCAAATTTTGGCGTTCCCGAAAGTGCTTTTCAACATATTCCTTCCGATCAGGTTTATATTTATCAGGATGAGGTGCCAGGGTCGATTGAAAGCCAAAAGGTGCAATCACCATATGGGGAGGTTCCATCTCCTTTTACACATCGCTTGTTGGCGCAACCACCACTTAAAACTCCTGGCGGAAGTGTGCGGATTGTGGATTCCTCAAACTTTCCCATCTCGAAAACGATTGCTGCTGCTCTCGTAGAGATACTGCCGGGAGGAATGCGAGAGCTTCACTGGCATCCAAACAACGATGAGTGGCAATATTATCTTGCTGGACAGGGTCGTATGACCGTGTTTGCTGGAAACGGTGTCGCTCGAACCTTTGATTATCGTGCAGGTGACGTTGGATACGTACCATTTGCTTATGGACATTATATCCAAAATACGGGCAGCCAATCACTTTGGTTTTTGGAGATGTTCAAAAGTGATCGCTTTGTTGATGTGTCATTGAACCAGTGGATGGCGCTAACTCCGTGTGAACTGGTTGAAAGTAATTTGCATGTCGGTCCGGAGCTGATAGATGCCCTGCGCAAAGAGAAATGGCCTGTTGTAAAATATCCAAACTTCTCCTATAAACCGAAGTAAGCAGATATGATGATAATGAAGATTTTCTAAAAAGTGATTTCATGCTTTTTGGGAAATCTTCTTAATTTTGTGGACAGGTTCTCTTCTAAAACAGCAATGTGGTAAAGTATAGCTATGCTGATAGATAGGAATAGTACAAATTTTATATAAGAACACGAACATAGGAGAACGATGATGCTGAAATATAATATTTGTTTTATTAAACGCGCTAATGAAATATTGTTGCTTAATCGAGAGAAATCCAGCTGGATGGGCTGCTGGAATGGGATTGGCGGCAAGCTCGAAGCGCAGGAGTCTCCTAGGGAAGCAATGATTAGAGAGCTTGAAGAAGAAACGGGTATTCGTCATTACGATTTGCATTTTAAAGGATTAGTTACCTGGTCTGGCGATAATTTTGATTTTGGCGGCATGTATGCGTATATAGCAGAAGTGCCGGCTTCCTTTGAATATGCGACACCTAAGAAAACAGATGAAGGGATTTTGGATTGGAAAACATTCGAATGGATTATGGATAAAAACAATGTCGGCATCGTGTCCAATATTCCAACCACACTGCCTATGATGCTGAATGAAGCCCATAGTTACGATCATCATTGCGTCTATAAAAACGAGAATTTAATCGATATTAAACATAAACAGATTTCTTCCAGCATCGAATCAGATACTTCTAGTAGAGAGCTATATTTAAGCGGTTACGCGATTAAACAAGAATCGCATAGATAATGAATGTACAGTAGAGAGGATGAGTCGATTGATTAAAGCGTTGGTCTTTGATTTTGACGGTCTTATTATTGATACGGAAACGCCATCCTATTATGCTTTTCGTCAAGTTTATGAGGAGTATGGAGTAGAGCTGCCTGTGACGCTGTATGCCAAATGTGTAGGGACGTCGCTGGATCAATTTAACCCTTATACTTATATTGCCGATTGTGTAACTGAAACGATAGATTTAGCAGCTGTTAAAGCAAAATTCAAAGAAGTCTATGCAGAGCTCCTTAAGTCAGCTGATCTTCGCCCAGGCGTGATTGACTACTTGAATGAGGCGAAGCGCATGAATCTCAAAGTTGGTCTTGCATCCAGCTCTCAGCTTTCTTGGATAAAGCCATATTTGGTTAAACATCAATTGGATCATTATTTTGACAAATTCAGTACGGCTGATGAGGTCGAACGGGTCAAACCTAATCCGGAGCTGTATTTACTGGCGCTGCAGAAGCTAGGAGTTGAAGCGAGTGAAGCGATTTCATTCGAGGATTCTCTAAATGGCTTTTTGGCAGCTAAAGCAGCAGGATTACATACAGTGATCGTTCCAAACGAGCTGACGAAAGATTTTGCTTTCATGGATTATGATTTACTCATTCCTTCAATGGCAGATCGAAGCTTGTCTGAGCTTATTGAAACGATAGAATTAAAGAAAACACGTACAGTGGAGAAGCGTTAAGTAATAAAACCATCAAGATTGCGCAGCATTGTTGATTTACATAGAGGATTAGGTTATTTTTCATATAGAGAATATTCATACTTACAACATACAGAATTGAGGAATGAAAATTGAAATTTAGACCTTGTATCGATTTGCATGACGGTAAAGTGAAACAAATCGTCGGTGAAACGTTGAATGCCGAAATTATAGAGAACTTTGTATCCAAACAAGATTCTGCTTATTATGCAGAACTGTTCRAGAAAGACGCGCTTACGGGCGGTCACGTGATTATGCTCGGCGGCGGAAACGAGGAAGCGGCAGTTCGGGCTCTTGCGGCATATCCCGGCGGTTTGCAAATTGGCGGTGGTATTACTGCGGATAACGCTGCCTATTATTTGGAGAAGGGCGCATCGCATATTATTGTAACCTCATATATTTTTAAAGATGGTCAGCTGAATGAGGATCATCTTGCGAAGATCGTCGCTGAAGTGGGGAAAGACCGTTTAGTAATCGATCTAAGCTGCAAGGAGAAGGACGGGCAATGGTTTGTTGTGACGAATCAATGGAAGCAATTCAGCGAGTTCGTTGTTAACCAACAAAACATTTCATTCCTTGAGCAATATTGCAATGAGTTTCTTGTTCATGCTGTTGATGTGGAAGGCAAGCAGAGCGGCATTCAGCAAAGTCTCGTTCGTTCGTTAGCTGATTGGGTAACGATTCCGACAACCTATGCCGGCGGGGCAAGGTCGATTGCGGATATGGATCAATTTAATGATCTTTCAAATGGCAAGCTGGATATTACAATCGGCAGTGCGCTTGATATTTTTGGCGGGCAGTTATCCTATGAGGAAGTTGTTGCCTACAGTAACAAGGCTTAGAGAGAAAACAGCAACGAAGCTGGCTAACTGAGACTTCGTTTCCTAGGTGGTGTTAAGGATGGATGTGGAAGAATATTATTGCAGGTTAAGAAACACTTTTCCAGCAAACCCAGAACGCGAGCCTATTTTTTTATCCATGGAACGGATCTGCGACATATTGTCTTGTACACGCAGAAATGTACAAATACTTTTGACAAAAATGATGGAAAAGAGCTATATCGAATGGTTGCCCGGTCGTGGCCGCGGCAATCTCTCGCAAATCGTATTTCTTGTTTCATACCGTGATATCGTACTCGGCAAAGCGAAGGGGCTAGTCGAGAAAGGGAAGATCAACGAGGCTTGGAGCATGCTTGAGATGCTTCAGGATCCAGCTGTGAAATCCGAAATTATGACATGGTTGTCTGAATTATTTGGTGTGAAGCGGGATATGGAGGAGAAGGATGTACTGAGGTTTCCCTTTTATCGTCCTCTCTTGCGCTTAGATCCTGCTTTCGTCTGTCGCCGCATGGAAACGCATTGGATAGAGCAGGTTTTTAATACATTGGTCAGATATTCAAATCAGGATGGTAAATTCCACCCTCAGCTTGCTCATTACTGGGAAAGCAATGTTATGAAAACGAGCTGGACGTTTTTTTTGCGCAAGGGCGTTCGTTTTCACAATGATAAGATAATGACCTCGAGAGACGTCGCATTTACTTTTCAAAGACTGCTCACAAGCTCGCCTGCGGAGTGGTTAACGTCCAAGATTAAGGAAATAAAAGAAACGAGCAAATACAGCATTACCTTTGAGCTAAACGAGCCTAACGCGCTGTTTCTTCATTTCCTTTGTACGGAACGTTATTCCATTGTACCTGAAATGCTCGATGGTACTGGTTCTGATGAGCAGTTTGCCGTCATGCCTATTGGGACTGGACCGTTCAAGATTACCAAAAACAATGAGTCTATGCTCGTTGCAGAAGCCAATGAGTTTTATTTGGAAGGTTGTCCTCATCTGGATCGCATTGAAATGTGGGTGTGGCCAAACTATGAGGAAAATCAAGAGCAGCTCCAGTCAGACGGTGAAGATCAACTGGTTTATTTTGAAGCGCAAATCAAGGAGAGTTTAAGACCAGCGCTGGCCCAATTGGAGAAAGGCAGCACTTTTATTACTATCAATACAGCGAAAAAAGGCATCACGCAGCAAATGAAGTTCCGCCAGGCTTTGCACTACGGAATAGATCGGCAGCAAATGATCCACGAATTAGGCGGGATTAGGCACCAGCCTTCAACCGGCTTTAATTTAGAGGATACGGATAAGGCTTTCTATAACGATTATGATACACAACTAGCGGCAACATTGCTTGAAGAGTCAGGATATAAGGGCGAGACCATTACGTTATATACTTATGAAATGCCTGCGAATGATCAAACTTCGAAATGGCTGCAAAGGGTATACAAGCATTTAGGCATTTCACTGGAAATCGTAAAGCTTTCGCTCGAAGAGCTTGCTAATCCCGAAATCATAATGAAAGCGGATATGATCCTTAGTGGGGAAGTACTCGGAGAACAGCCCGATATTTCGCTTATTGAGATGTATATGTCAAAGAACAGTTTTATTACGAACCATCTAGGCCTGGTTGACAAGATGAATATCAATCAACAAATTTCGAACTGTTTGCGGTATGAGAATTCAGATATTAGAATGGGTTATTTAATAAGCATACAAGAGGAGCTCAAACGAAATTTCAGCTTATTGTTCTTATATCATAGCCTGCAGATTGTAGGACATCATCAAACGCTGCAAGGAATTTCGTTAAACGCTTGGGGTAAAATCGATTATAAAAACGTTTGGTTAAGAAATACGTGATGAATAGATCGATTTTATTTGGATTTGCGAGGTGAGGTTATGAATGAGCAGGAGCTCATCGACAACATTGTCAAAGGTATAGACACACTTCATGGCAGCAGTCGAATTTCAAAAATAAATAAAGGTTATATATACAATTGGATTGGAAGCGGGACAAGAGCTTGCTAAGATGCATAAGTGGCATGCTCCTGCTTCAGTTTTGTCATGGCATGATCGTAAGCTTGCGAAGCATAATAGCTATATTACATGAATTTCTGAAGGCCGGGATGTTCAGCAGTGAAATCAGCATTCCATTTACGATGGGTACGATTAAAGGATATCATGGAGATCAAGAGCCTGATGAGAAGTTCTGGACCTTATATTGTCTTTATCTTGCGATGACGATTATCTCCTCAATCGTTTGGATATTGAAGGTGCGGCCAGTAGAGCTGCCTATTATGGCAGAGAAGCTGGAGCGAGTGTTAGAGGATCATCATTATTTTGACAGCATAGTTCCACGATGGTATTTGGAGGTTCAAGAATATGAGACCGGATCATTATAAGCTTATGTACGAATTTGTAAAATGGGCAGGCGGACATTCGCATATTACTGGAATTGCGTTGGTTGGGCCTTGTGCGGACGATGAGAGTGAAGAGGATTCGAATTTAAGCTTTCTTCTCGTTACCGATAAGAAGCAAAAAACAGTAGATGCCATTTTATATCAGTTCCAATACGAGGCTATAGAGCAAGCGACGAAAGAGGAATATGCTTTGCTAACCTCTCTAAAAATAGAGTATGCAAGTGGAATCGAAGCTGACTTTGGTGTTGCAGATACCGAGTGGCTGCATAGACCTTTGGAGCAGGGATTGGGTGACTTGTTAGTGCAAGGCTTCAAAGTCATTTGGGAACAAGAAGAAATGTTCGATGATATTTTAAGAGCGATTGCTAGACATGCTGTTGAACTAGAGAATGGGGCTCTTTAATATAAAGCAGGCTGTATCTAATGGTCAAGAACCTTTAGATTCAGCCTGCTTTTGTATTAAGAACGAAATGTGAAAGAGACTAGCTCAGCTGTTAGTACATATTTGGTTTCTAAGGCAGTTGTCGTAATGGTCAAAAAGTTAGCGTTAAATGCCATCAACTGGCCTTCTTCATTTCCTGTTGAGGTCGTTATATAAATAATGCTGCCAATATGGCGCTTGAGTAAACTATAAATAGCAGTACCTGGAAGAATCTGATTTCCATTTGAAATAATAGACATCGCAAGCCTACTCTCCTTAGAATCTTGTTTATGAAACTGCTGGATTCTCGTGGACATAAATAATGTTTGCATAAAAGATTCGCAGCTCGTAAAGAAAACGATCTTGATCGAAGGAAACGAGTATAAAGTCGTTACCAACCTGATCGAGTCTTCCGATTACAGCAAGCTGACCAAAGCCATTCGTCATGACAAACACTTCTTTGCCGAGTAAAGCGATCAAATCGCCCGAAAGCGTTGTTGACATGAGCACAAACCTCTTCTCATAGGGAGTTATGAAATTGTTTCAATGTTCGTGATGAAGGAAAACGGGATAAACATCAAAGTGCCTGCGACCGTGTTTAATTGGACTAATGTTGATTGTACGCTGATTACTGTTCCTGTGAACCCGGTCGGCTGTCCCGGTGTCATGACATTAATGAGAGTACCAACAATAAGGTAGCCGTTAAGCAATGTAATGAGCTCAGTAAAGTCAAACCCGCTTGACGGTCCCGGGGGACCCTGAACGCCTTGAAGACCTTGAAGACCTTGAGGACCTTGAGGACCTTGAAGACCCTGAAGGCCCTGCGGTCCTAAAGGACCGGGGACGCCTTGTGGTCCTTGAATGCCTTGAGGACCAACAGCTCCAGCCGCTCCTTGTGCTCCTGCTGCGCCTTGAGGACCTGTAAGACCGGTTGGACCGGCAGGGCCTTGCAAACCTCTTTGCCCACTTGGACATCCCTTTTTCTGTACTTTAAGGTGGCAGCGATCGCTCTTTCTTTTTTTGTGTTTCCGCACAACTTTAGGTTTACATTCCGTATTGCTCAGACTGCCATTGCTATGATGTAAGTGCAGCTTGCCATGAATAACGACATTTCTCTTTTTACTCACTATTTTTTTCCGTTTCTTGCTCACAGTCTGAAGCTGCACTGTGGGTGATTTTGCAGAAGCTATCAAAATATAATCCCTCCTATAAAGCTATTGCTCCTATATATGTATTTCTTTTTGCCAGAAAAGGGACTAGTGATTACCCCAATTATGCTAGTGAAGAGGATAGATAGGCTTATTTTCATAGTTTTCAAAAATGATTTGAATGGTAAAAGGAATTATAAAAACAATCTACCCTATAATCAACTTAAGATGTATAATCATGGGAATCAATAAGCTAAGGAGAGAGGAATAGTTATGATACATTATCAGAACGATAAAAATTTGTCCGCGCAAGACTTGTCGCAAGTATTTGCGGGCTCTGGGATTAAAAGACCCTATCAAGATTTAGAACGCTTGCAAAAAATGATCGATCATGCAGATATCATTATTAGTGCATGGGACGGCAATAAACTGGTCGGAATAGCGCGGGCGATTACAGACTATTCCTATTGCTGCTATCTGTCTGATTTGGCAATTGATCACGACTACCAAAGATTAGGCATCGGCAAGGAGCTGGTAGAGCGACTTAGGCAAACACTTGGTGCGGAAGTTTCGCTTGTCTTGTTGTCTGCGCCTTCAGCTGTCGACTATTACCCGAGAATTGGATTTGCTTCTACGGATAAAGGCTTTGTTATAGCAAGAGAACGTTAAGTCTAATTAGAAACGTAGAGAGGGGAGAGTCTGTGATCGAGTCGAAAATTGCTAGTAATCAAGATGTTCAAATTCATTACTTAGATTCAAAACCAGATGCAGATCAAAAATTAACCCCATTAATCATATGCCCAGGGTTATCGGAAACAGCTGAAGAATATGAGGATTTATTGTTATATTTATTGCCTCGAAGAGCAATCGTTCTCTCGTTCCGCGGGCGAGGGCAAAGCGATACGCCGTTTAATCATTACGATCTAAAAGATCACATAGCAGATCTTTCAGCTGTTGTTGAAGCTGCAGCCGTGGATCGCTTTCATCTGATGGGATACTCTCGGGGTGTATCTTATGCGCTTGGTTATGCTCAAACGAACGAGCATAACTTAGAATCACTTATTTTAGAAGATTATCCTGCAGAGCATAAACAAATGTCGGCTGAATGGCGTCACGATTACATTTTTAATTATTTGAAGCCGATGAAGCGGGAAGAGAAAATAAGAGAACAAGCGGTTATCGGCATTGAGCGGGACTCTTCACAACTGCAGCTGGATGTGAAGCTTAAGCTGCCTGTTCTTGTTATGAGAGGGATGCTAGAGGGATCTTTGCTTAGCGATGCGGAACTAATTCATTACAAGCAGCTGTTCAGCAATATAACAGTTAAAGAGTTCTTTGAGTCCGCTCATAATATTCGCGGTACCGAAAAGGAAGAGCTCTATCAAACAATCGAGCAGTTTATCAAGCATCGTTAGAAAAAGTAGGACGTTTGGGGTTCAACTTGAAAACCCAGTTGACAATGAAAATGATAATTGTTATCATTAGGTGACTTTTGAGGTGAAATTATTTTTACTTCACAGCCATATATCGTCTTACAGGGGGAACTATCGTGATTAACCGCAACAAGAGATTTGTACTTGTATTTATGAGTTTGATTGTCCTATCCATTTGTCTAGCAGCTTGCGGAGGTAATAAAACAAATAATACACCTGCTGCTACAGTGGCTCCAACAGATGTGCCAGCAGAAAGAAAACTAACAGATGCATTAGGTAACGAGGTTACCATTCCAGCTAATCCTCAGCGCGTCATCGCTTCTTATTTAGAAGATCACTTGGTAGCTATAGGCATTAAGCCAGTTGCTCAGTGGTCCGTTCCTAACGGTATTCAAGATTACTTGCATGATTCGCTTGCTGATGTTCCAACTATACCGTATGATCTCCCATTCGAAGCCGTAACAAGCTTTGAACCAGACCTAATTCTTATGGCATATGATGCGAATGTGGAAGGCGATAAATTTGCGCAATACTCAAAAATTGCTCCAACCTTCACCATTGGCGATAAATTGATTGCTGACTGGCGTGCTACTTTGCTGAAAGTCGGAGAGGTTTTTGGAAAGAGTGCAGAAGCGCAAAAAGCTTTGGATGAGTATGATGCAAAAGCGAAAGCTGCTAAAGAAAAACTGCAAAGCGCAATCCCGGGTGAATCAGCTGCAGCTCTTTGGTTTGTACAAGGCAACTTTTATATCGTAAGTGAAAAGCTATCGAGCGGTGATCTTCTTTACAATCAATTAGGTTTGACTGTTCCAGAGGTTGTAAAAGAAGTTTCTGCAACAGGAACGGGCAACTGGAACGCCATTTCGCTAGAAAAACTAGCAGAACTTGATGCTGACCATTTGTTCCTCGTTAACAGCGGCACAGATGCGGATTCCCAAGCATTAAGCGATCCAATCTGGAAAAACATCCCTGCTGTGAAAAACGGTAAAATTTATGAGTACCCAAGCACATCAAGCTGGTTGTACGCAGGTACGATTGCTTACTCACAAGTCATTGATGATGTATTGGAAAGCATTGTGAAATAATAGCAGTAGAGTTGAACAAAGGGCTGTACCTCCGTGCGAATTGTGCATTGGGGTACAGTCCTTTTCTCTGTGGCAAGCCTTCCGTACCTTTTGAAATCCATGTATAATCATGGAAGATAGGACACTGGACAAGGAGTTGTATAATGATGAATTTTCATATGAAATCAACCGTACCGATTCTTCGCATTTTTGACGAAGCGAAAGCACGAGACTTTTATTTCGATTTTTTGGAATTTAAATACGATTGGGAGCATCGTTTTGAGCCAGACTTGCCGCTCTATATGCAAATCTCTAATGGCGATTGTGTCATCCATTTATCGGAGCATTATGGCGATAGTACGCCTGGTTCAGCAATCCGCATTGAAGTCGACAATGCCAAGGCGCTTCAAGAGCATTTGTTAGCCAAAAAATATAATTTCGCTAGACCTGGCTTTGATGAAGAATGGAATCAAGTGAGCATTACAGATCCATTTGGCAATCGTCTGCACTTTTATTCTGCTAAGCCTAAGGAAATTAGTTAAATACGGTTGAATAAGAAACATGTGAAGGGGCTGAAATATTGGATCAATTGATATTAAATACGGCTAGAGAGGTTGCTATTGCTGCAGCTTATGAAGCGGGCCGGCTTACACGTGAGAAGTTTGGAACATTGGATCATTATGAAGAGAAAGGCGACCATGGCGATATCGTTACGGAAGTCGATTATTTGGCAGAGAGCATCATACTAAATAAAATTAGTAGCGTATTCCCCGATCATCGCATTCGATCAGAGGAATATGGCGAGAATGATCTGACCAGCGAATGGCTGTGGTTGGTCGATCCTCTTGATGGAACTAATAATTTTGCGGTAGGATTGCCGTTGTTCGGCATCTCGATCACGCTCTCTTATAACTTTAAACCGGTTTTGGCGGTCATTTATGAGCCGATGACAGATCGTTTGTACGTGGCAAGCTCAGGCAAAGGCATTTTATGCAATGCTAGGCCAATACATATGAAACAATCAAAGGCTTTTGCAAAAGCGAGAGTTGGCTGGATACAAGGTCATGCGGTGCAAAATGAACAGCGTGCCGTAACGCTTAGACATTACATAGACGTTAACACGAAGCGGATGATGCGGCTGTGGGCGCCAACGCTGCAATGGACGATGCTTGCCAGAGGGGATTTGGATGCAATCATCGTTTACAACTCGGAGGGCGAGGATCTATATTCAGGTATTGTCATGGTTCAGGAAGCGGGCGGCGTTGTTATTGATTACGATGGCAATCCTTTTAAGGGCGTAAATGAAGAGCCTTATTTAATTGCATGCCACCCTGATCATCAGACCTATTTTATGAACCTTGTTAAAGAAGGACTGGCAACGTAAGAAAAGGATGGATATCGCTTTATTCGTATAAAATAAGGAAACAGTTTTTGGGTAGTGATCGACCCGCTAAGGAGAGACAACATGGTAGAAGCACTCATAGGAAGCTTTATTTCTGCAATGGCTACCGTGCTAGGCGCGGTTCCGCTGCTCTTCGTCAAAAGTCTTTCGGAAAAATGGAAGGACATATTGATTGCTTTTACAGCTGGCATCATGGTTTCTGCGTCTACCTTTGGCTTGCTGCCGCAAGCTCTCAAGGAATCTGGGCTAATCCCGCTGACGCTAGGTCTTTTAATTGGCGTGATTGCGCTTGACCTCATTGAAAAAAATCTACCCCATATCGATATTGAGCAAAAAAGAGGGATCTCATCCTTTGACAGCAAATCGCTGCTCGTCATATTTGCATTAATCATCCATAACATTCCGGAGGGCTTAAGCACCGGCTTTAGTTATGCAAGTGCGAATGGCGGACTTGGACCTATGGTAGCTATTGCAATCGGGGCTCAGAACATGCCGGAAGGGCTCGTCCTTGCCATCTTCCTTATTCATTCCAAGGTAAGCAAGCTGAAGCTTATGCTAATCGTAACCTTGACGGGTCTAATGGAGGTTGTTTCTGCGATAGTCGGTTATTTTGCCGCAAGTTATGTGGCTGGGCTTATTGGCTATGGACTTGCGTTTGCATCTGGTGCTATGTTGTTCATCGTCTATAAGGAGCTAATTCCTGAGACACATGGACATGGTTATGAACGTTCTGCAACCTATTCCTTTATCATAGGACTGCTTGTTATGGTGTATATTAGTCATTTCTTTGGTTAATCATTCCAAAATCAAGATGTAATTTTGACAGGAAGCACAAACATTATATTTTAATTGGTTTTTCAAGCTTTATTCGTTTACAATGAACGATAGAAAAGGGAGGTATCATAATATGTCGAAGGTAAACAGGATGTTGCTTGACGTTGATACAGGCATTGATGATGCTTTAGCCATCTTATATGCACTGCTTTCACCAGAGATTAAGGTAGAGGGTATTACGACGGGTTTTGGGAATATCGACGTTGAACAAGCTACGGAAAACACGCTGCGTGTCATTCAAGTTGCAAATTGCGGTTATGAGGTTCCCGTTGCGAAGGGTGCATCAGGTCCGCTCAAGCGTGTGTTCCCAGGCGCTGTCGCTCATATTCATGGACATAATGGCATCGGCGATGCAGAATTGCAGCCAACTCATCAGAAGCCTCTGGAGGGTATATCTGCTGCGGAATTCATCGTTCAGAAAGTGAATGAGAGCCCAGGAGAGCTTATTCTTGTAACCGTTGGCAGACAAACGAATCTAGCACTTGCTCTACAGCTAGATCCTTCCATTGTAACGAAATTCAAAAAGGTCGTTATTATGGGTGGAACAGTATTCGCACCAGGCAACATTACACCCGTGAGCGAAGCAAATCTGTACGGTGATCCAGAGGCAGCAGCGCTAGTATTCGAATCAGAGCTTCCAATTACAATTGTCGGCTTGGATGTAACACAGAAGACTCGTCTTACAAAAACACATATGGAGCAATTATCACGCGAGATTGCTGATGATAAACATGAAATCCTTGATTTCCTAAATGTCGCTTTAGAGCGTTATTTTGAATTTTATGCATTTTCTAATCACTTTGACGGCGAATGCGCAATGCATGATCCCTTAGCTGTTATTGTAGCTATTAATCCTTCTCTCGTGAAAATAGAAACGATGAATGCGGTTATTGACTGCGGTGAAGGTTTAACGGCAGGGATGATCATTACGGATCGCAGAGTACGTTCGGTTGTAGGCCGTCCTGTTGATTTCTGTTTGGAAGTTGAGCAGGAGAGAGCGATCTCCCAGCTATTATCCGTATTTAAAAAAGGGGAATAATCATCAATGGAGCAGAGGCATTCACGCGAGTCCAGATGTTACAAAACGGCAAGAGTATTTCCGCCGGACGTCAACAACCACAATACATTGTTTGGCGGGAAACTAATGGCTTACATCGACGATATTGCTTCGATTGCAGCAACCAAGCATTGCCGGCGTTCAGTCGTGACCGCCTCCACAGACTCTGTTGATTTTTTGCATCCCATCAGGCCTTCAGATTCGGTATGCTTAGAAGCATTCGTAACGTGGACAGGCCGAACCTCAGTAGAGGTTTTTGTGAAGGTGATCAAAGAGGATTTGTTAAGCGGCGAACGTAAAATTGCAGCAACCTCTTTTTTAACCTTTGTTGCACTGGACGAGAATCGGAAGCCCGTTCCTGTACCAATTGTTGTACCGGAATCGGATGAGGAGATAAAACTGTTCGAGACAGCTGAACACCGAGCGGACATGCGCAAGGTGAGAAGAGATGAAAGCAAAAAGTTTGCTGGATTTTTGACGGTTACTTATCCTTGGGATTAACTTTTGATTTCTCAAGAGACTGCGACAGCATAAAAATTGCTGTCGTGGTCTTTTTTTTGATGAAATTTAATGTTTAGCATCATATTTGTTGAATCGCTCGCTGTTTTTTGTGGGGAATGAGAGAAAATACAGCGTATTTGTATCGATTTATGCATAAAAATGATCCGAAATACGGGTGTAGAACAAATGTTCTCATATAATTCAGCCTAATTAGATGATATTTTTCATCATCTTGGGCAAAATTGACTTAAATGCTGATCTGAAAGGAGATATTGCATTAAAAATTGGGTGAATTGACTAAAATTAATGGTTTTTATCCCCAATATGCTCATTTTGCGAGAAGGGAACATTTGTTCCCTTTTTATGTTTTAGCGCTCAGATAGTAAAGGCAGCTCTTTTTATCAGAGCTGCCTAAACATTAGATTAGCAGCTTTTGTCCTTTTTCTTCGGTATAGCTTCGTCGTTTCTGCTTTGCTTATCGCCAAATTGATCGAGCCTGGATGGACTTGAAGCTGGTCCATCATTATCAGGTTTATTGTTTCTTCCTGTCAATGTCATCACCTCCAGCATTATAGGGTGAGCAGTAATTGTCCATTTCATACCCACAAATAATCGATGAATTGAGCCTGTTTGTCCAATTATACGTAGTAGTGTATGTACATCATTTTTTCAGTCTAATTATTCAGAGTATGGAGAGTGCTGCAGGATGAATTTTACTTTCGTTTTTACACGTGCATTTTTGTTAAGTTTAATGGGTGCAATCGGGTTCATATGGATATCCATTTGGATTGGCGATCAGCGAATTGCAAATTTCGATCAGAGTATCATCAGTATAGTTCAAGGAGCGGAATCTGATACTCTTACAGCGATAATGAAGTTTTTTTCTTTTATTGGATCAGGATTGATGGTTTCTATTCTTGCTATCATTATGTTAGTCGTATTAGCAAAATTGCAATATAGAAGAGAACTGTACTTCTTTGCAGGAATCTTAATTGGATCAACCATTTTAAATAGTGTGCTAAAATTGAGTTTTCAACGTGTCAGGCCAACGATTTACCGCATTATTGAAGAAAATGGCTATAGTTTTCCGAGTGGACATTCCATGGCCGCTTTCACTTTTTACGGGATTATCATTTTTCTATTATGGAAGCATATTCCGAAGGCGTACTGGCGTGTCATTTTGATCTTAGTTGGTTCAGTTATGATACTGGGGATAGGGATTAGCCGGATTTATTTAGGGGTCCATTTTCCAAGTGATATTGTAGGTGGATATTTGGCTAGTGGGACTTGGCTTGCTGTATCGATTGGTTTGTATCAGTATGTACTCGATAGAAGGCATCGCAAATTGAGAAGGTAACGATAATGACGAAGCATTGAGGAGTAAATATGAATTGTATTGCTATCCAGCATTATTATAAAGTGAAGAGAGAAATCACAAGTGTAGAACAAAAAACAGTAGTGGATGAACGTCTCATGTATTTATACAAAGAGAAAATTGTTACTAAGTACCGTGAGTTTCCGATAACGGAAGTATTCGATCTATCTTTTAAACCGATTGGCGGGGATGGCGGTATTTTCTATTTGCACACGCTGCAGGGTGTTTTCTCGTATATGATATCCACAGATCCAGCGTCTTTTATAGAAGCGTTTAAGGATTTAAGCAGTTCTTCTCCAAAAGAATGATTCATGTTGAAAATGAACCAATAGCGTTGCAGCTCTTGATGAGACCGCCCTTGATTAAAGGCGGTCTTTACATGTTTAAACAGGTATCAATTTTGCCGAATATGAAGAAGGACGAACCTTAATGCTGTAATCTTAATGGAAGCTTAATTGTCGGCCCAATAATGAATAAGAGTTAAGGTCTAGTTAAAGCTGAGTTACACAAGATCTAAGAATGGTTTGTTAGAATGAGGAAGACAAAAGCAAAGCTAAATAAATAAGCAGGTGATTTATCGGAATTCAGCTGAATTGGTTAAAACAAAGAATGTAGCATAAGGGGAGAAAATGAATGTTGAAAAAAATATTTAGATTTTTACTTAAAGCTGTAATTTTCATTATTATAGCTATTGTAGTTTTTCTAGCCGTCGTTTTTATCGTTAATATCATCAGCAATAAAACGGACAAAGATAAAATCGTACCTTATGGTCAGCTTGTACCTGTAGACGGGAAAAATATGAATGTTTTGATTGAAGGAGATGGCAAAGAAACGGTTGTGCTGCTGCCTGGTTACGGAACAGGAGCGCCAGCACTTGATTTTAAACCACTAGTTGATGAGTTGGCACCATTTTACAAAGTAGTCGTGATTGAGCCATTTGGATATGGCTTAAGCGATGTTACAGAAAAAGAACGTACTACTGAAAATATAGTGAAAGAAATTCATGAAGCGCTGCAACAGCTAAATATTAACCGCTACACGTTAATGGGTCACTCTATAGCCGGTATTTACGGTCTAGATTATGTGAACAAATATGAGAATGAAGTTACAGCATTTGTTGGGATAGACAGCAGTGTTCCAACACAAGGCGGTTTGGATGAACCATTTCCATCAGATGTTTATAAAGTACTCAAAAAGACTGGTTTCTTGCGATTGTTATCGAAACTAACCGAAGATCAGCTTATTGCTCCAGAAGTTAATGATGAAATGAGAGAGCAGATTAGAATAATCTCTCTCAGAAATATGATGAATCCCAATATCATTAGTGAAGGGGAAAATTTCAAGCCTAATTTTGCCGCTGTTGAGAATTCGAAATTCCCGAAAGACCTTCCTGTTATTTTCTTTTTAGAAGCGAATAATACGGATGTTGAAGGCTGGGAACAATTGCATGAAGAACAGATAAAAGATCTAGTTCATGGAAAATTGATGACATTTGAAGGCACGCATTATCTACACCATACAAGGTCCAAAGAAATCGTGGAAAACTATAGGAGCTTTATGGAGGATGTAAATAAAGGCCAGTAGAAAGTTCTGGCCATATACAATTGAATATAAAGCAGGCGCTCCTGGACTACTGCCGGGAGCGCCTTTTTTCGTGTTAAGTATGATAATACATAGAAGAAACCCCGATTTTGTTTCCTAAAGCTTGGATTTGAAAACTCTGAAATCATCATCTACCTTTCTATACAAGAGTGAACAGCCGGAATGAGAGAAGTAGGGGAATAAACTGACAGCGTGATCCTTCCGGAGCTTATGCTTTTAGAAAGGGTTGGGATAATCAGCAGCTTGGAAGAAGGGAGAAATAGAAATGGCTTTGTGATATAATATGGTAAAATCTTCAACTCCATAAACGTAGAGACTATCCCACATGTAGCGTCATCTTTCAGAGAAATTATCTCTCAATAACCGTAGTTTCCGGAGTTCCTAGATTTGAAGACATCCCAAGAGGAGGAAAACAGAAATGAAGAAGAAGGTTGTTACGACTTTATGCGGTACCATGATACTTTTGGTGGGCATGGGTACAGGTGCTTTCGCGAGCTCCAATCTTCAAGAAATTAAAGCGTTGTTAAACGGAGATTTAAAAATCAGAGTGAACGGGGAGATTACCCCTCTCAAAGATGGCAATGGCAAAGCAGTACTTCCTATTACTTATAAAGGAACTACATATCTTCCGGTACGATCTGTTTCTGAGCTGTTGGATGTTCCGGTGAAATATGACGGGACAGCCAAAGAGGTGATTATTGGCGAACAGCGGGCAGGCATTCCCGTGAATCAGGAGGATTTTAACACCAGTCTGCATACCAAGGACCCTGCACTGACCAAATACGGCGGCAAGAATTATAAGGAAGTTCTGTACAGCGCACCTAATTCCAATATTAAATATACCGCGCTCAGCCCTAACGGCAAATATCAGAAGCTTGTTCTGCAATTCGCTGCAGTCGGCAAGGAAGTGGAGTCTCTTGAAATTAGGGATAATGACAAGAATGTGCTCCTTAAAAAAGTAGAGAAGATTTCCCCTAATAGTGATCTCCAGACGATTGAGGTAGATATTTCTGGAGTAAAGAACATCGCAATAAATGTGACACAAGCTGTTGACGGCGGGTTCATTATTCCGCTAGATACTTCAATTTACAAGTAAGATTAAGCAGAGAAGCCCACAATGCCCGTATACGCGTAGTGGGCTTTTTTTCATGTGAAATTACATTAGATTTTTTCTCGTTCTTTTTGTTTTAATGACAGACTCATTCTTTAAAATAGGGCGTAATCCCGCTTGAATATAGGTTCTCCACTAACTTGAAAAATTGTTCTGAGGATAAATCCTTTTGACGCTGGAGCCAAAGACGAAATAAAGAAAGGGAAGTTGTCAGGTAAAACTCAATTAAGTATGGCGTTAAGGAATGGTTTTGCGGAACGTTTAATTCTAATTGATCCAAAGTGATTTCATTTTTTAATCGTTTTAAAAAACGGGCACTTCCATAATCACCCAAAAGGGCATTAAGAACCAGAAGATGTTCTCTTTTGTCCAGACAATTGAGCGTATCTTGAACCGTATGCATCGATAGCTCTTTATTCGCCAATTCTTTTTTTATGTCATTCAATAAGTCATTTTCAACAGAGTCTAAGTTCATTAAAGTATATTTTGACGAGACAAATAAGAAAGAGTAAGTAGCCATAAATCATTGAACTAACGGGTAATGATAGTTGAATGATACACATTGATGAGCAGGTGCTACGGCAGCCTACTTTTTTCATTGAAATGGGGCAGGATAGTTTGAAGCTTGCGTAGAATAATCCTATATAACAAATCCATATTTTGGTTAATTCGATAATGTGAAATGGGGTTGATACAAATGTTTTTAGTAAATTCTCGTGCCATAATTGAAAGAATAGTAAACGGAATATTAGAAATAGTAGTACAGACAAGGGATAAAGCGGGAGAAACGAAAAAAATTGAACTTCCTGGTGGCAGAATTGAGCAATATGAATCATTAACACAAGCTCTAATAAGGGAAGTTAAGGAAGAGACTGGACTGGATGTAGTTGAAATTGAAGGCGAGGATACACGGGTCGATACAACAGGAATCGACCCAGAATTCCAAGTGGAATGTATAAGACCGTTTGGAGCTTATCAAACAATAAAGGGCCCTTTCGATTCAGTTGGAGTTTATTTCCGTTGCAAGGTGCAAGGGGAGTTATTATCTTCAGGTGATGATACTAAGAACCCACGATGGATTTCAGTAGACGAATTAAGACGTTTGATGGATGTTGAACCTTTGCAATTTTCTAATGTAGACAGAGCAGGAATAATGTTTTACTTAAAATCACTCAAGTAGACTTGGGTTTATGATTAAGAGCCTGGGAGAAAAGTACCCTGGAGTTGAGCGATTTGAATGTAATTTCTCACAACATAAATGATTGTACAAACGGGGAACAATAGCTTAATTAACTATCAAAAGAATGAGGCTGCCGACATAAACCGGCAGCCTCGTTGAGCTGACGAGTAGTTTAGCTTGAAGGTATGATACACGGAGGATTTAAGAATGGAGCAATAAATTATGGTACCTCTATCGAACAAAGTCATATTGTCTTCCATTGATGGTTCTGCAAAGTTTATACAAGCGACAAGATATCTGGTTCATATTAATTATACTTTTGATATGACAGGAGCAACAAAATTCATATCACATACTTCTCATTTTTACGTGAGATAAGAACAGATTGAGGGTATTGTTTGTTGTATCGATGAGGATGTTTACTAAGTTGCATTGTACTAACGGGTAAGTTTAGTTTAATAGCATACAACGATGAGCAGGCGCTGTAGTGACCTGCTCATTTCCATTAAACTTACGGACAGTTTAATGGAAATGATTTGTAGAAAAAACCTATAGATGAAAGCAACAAAAGTAGTGTAGGTCGGGAGGATTCTAGATTTCGTACATGCTGCGGGATTTTCTGGCTACCCTCTCTGGCGATTTTCATTCTGGACAATTCTACCGGCAGTTGAATAAAGCGGATGTGACAATTCAACCAACGCTTGATAGAATCACGTTTGCGGAAATGCTATGCTTTATTCGACGGTGCGCACTGTACATTTTTTTTACGGAGGTAATACGATGCTCGACTTACGTAAAATTGGAGCTTATATTTCGAAGCTTCGCAAAGATCAGGATCTGACCCAATTGGAACTTGCCGATCAACTGAATTTAAGTCATCAAGCGGTATCGAAATGGGAACGGGGCGACTCGATACCGGATATCGGAACGCTTCCGCAGCTTGCGAGGATATTCGGAAAAACGGTAGACGACATTATTAATGCAGGAGAAAACGCAGAAAATCGGGAGCACCAGCACCTAGGAACGATCGTTGAGGAGATCGCAGGGAACAGGCCAGAACAAGTTGCAGAGATGGTCAATAACGGAGAGGTGGAGGTGGAAGAACTTGTAGAAGTAGCGCCGTTTGTAAAGGCAAGCGTTCTGCATAAGGTTACTGAACGATTAGACAGCAACGTCTTTACGTTAGACGTGATCATGAGGCTGGCTCCGTTCCTTGGAACAGATACATTGGATGAACTGGTTCGTCAGGCAGAAGAAGGCGAGATTGTGTGGAATGTTATTACCGGACTCGCTCCGTTCGTCAGCAGTGACACATTAAACCGACTGGTAGATAAATCGATTGACGGTTCCTTAGAAGTGCACAATCTTGTTGGAATTGCGCCGTTTCTTGAAAGAGAACAAGTAGATCGATTGGTACAACATGCAGATGAGGGCAGCTTGAGCTGGCATTCCGTTCAAGGGCTGGCACCCTTTATTAGCAGAGATACATTAAGTCGTTTGGTAGACCGGGTTGTAGACGGCACCATCGATTCGAACCGGATCGTAAGCCTCGCACCTTTTCTGGGTAGGGAACAGGTGGATCGGTTGGTACAAGAAGCCGAAGAAGGAAGCCTGAGCTGGAATGCCGTGAATGGACTGGCGCCCTTTATTAGCAGAGAGACATTAAGTCGTTTGGTAGACCAGGTTGTAGACGGAACCATCGATGCGAACCGGATCATAAGCCTCGCACCTTTTTTGGATAGGGAAAATCTCGAGAAGTTGATTGATGGAATATCCAAGTAAAGCAAATCAATTCGAATCAGATAAAACGATCAATAATGTATTGCATTTTTTGTCATAATTAATATTCAGGCGTGTTTATCGCAAGTGATGATAACACTACGTTTACAGTTAGTTGGGAGGTGTCAACTGACTGAAAGAATTGGGTACATTGGATGGAGATCAAGTTGACTAAAGTCATTTAGCTGAAAATTCCCAGACGAGTCTTTGACGAATAGGCTTAAACTGATCTGTCAAAACACTAATACAAGAGTACTCATTTTTTATAATAAACATGGATACTTTCCTGTTGATCTGTTTGGTAGGCAAAATGACACAGGGGATTATGTGGTTGGAATCCGATTGGAGAAAGTAATTGTTTGAATAATTTTGTGTAATACATGAACCGTAATGGTCAAAATAAAGATCATGCAAATATAAAGGCTTATTGACCAGTATTCTAAAAAGGTTGTTGCAGTTTATCAAAATTTTTGGATTTAAAACTAGATTGAATCAAATATAACGTCCGAAATGTCATATGCAAGAAAAAAAAGAATCACCTCAAAATGTTGATCTTCAATAATAAAGATCAACATTTTGTTATAAGAGGTCAGGGAACATAAGTTCAGAAACGGTTATCGATACACATTCTTGTCATCCGATGTCATAGGACAACAACATAAATATATTGGAAACCGCCTAAACAGCGGTTTTTTTGTTGTAAGGATATATGTACTTGTCCAAGCCTGAAGACAAGTACATATATACTTAGCCGAGATTGAAAAGAACACATACTCATAACCGATTAATCTTGAGATTAGGAACTATCATTAAGCTAATGAGCAGTTTAACGTCACTGAAACAGCGACAGTCTAATCCTTTATTCTCTACCGACAACAGGCCGACATACGCGCTTTTTTCCCTCCTTTTAATTTCGCAAGTGTCATTTGTTCCCCTTTTGCAGAAATTTCAGTTTGAGGTTCACCAGTGCAATGCCTCCGATAATTAGAAAGAGTCCCGCCACCAGTTTGGAAGTGATCGTTTCACCTGCCAAGATGATATGACATGAACGTGTTAAAAATGTACTTAGCGGCGATAGTAAAAAACATTTAGAGGATAAGATTCATTCATTACTAAAGGGAGCGTTCAAAAAGTAAATTCTTGAGATAGTTGGCAATGATGAAGAATTAATTGAAGTAAAGAAATAAAAGTTCCATTTTGCTAACGGGAGACTTTAGTTGAATACAACAGGGAGCAGATTGCGATCGGGCAGCTGCTCCTTTTTTCATTAAGCTAAAGTGTAGGTTAGTGTAGTTAATATTCCCAAAATTCCCTCATTGTGAGACTCATTTGTGAGTATTTTTCATAGAGTACCGAATTCCATCAAGCATATTTGATGAGATTTTATTTATTAAAATGATGAAAAAGTAAACAAATGTATATGAAAGTAAGAACTTATCTGTTTTCCTATGGCTAACACGTCTCATACTATTAACTGTGAGGAGGCCTCTTGGTAAGGAATGGGTGCCCGGGAATAGCGAGTACTCAAGTTAGCAGTACGAAAAACCGAATATATCATTTCATACGAGGAAATGAGGATGAGGAAATGCAGTCAAGCCGAAGGAATCAACAAAGATGTTCGTTATTGTTAACGTTGGTCTTATTTTTTTCTATCATATTTTCTGTTCATCCATCGATAACGTACGCAGACGGAACATCAAAGGCAGAAGAAATCACGCAACAAGCACCGGATAACTCAGTACCGGAAACAGTGCCTGATTCGGAAGTAGTTTCGGATCCTGAAGCTGTCCCAGATGCCAACCTCGAAGAGCCATTCGCTGTGCAGCAGCCAGGTATGGATGGAGCACCAACGGCTTTAGCTAGCGTCCGGGAGAACTATGCTTTGAAGAAGGATGTGAAAGTATCCGGCAATGAAGTTCCGGACGGACTTTTTCCTAAATATGCGGTCGATGGAGACTCTTCAACGCGCTGGTCTTCCGATAAATACGACGATCAATGGTTTGAAGTAGATTTAGGCGAAAAGAAGGAGATCGGTCAAGTTATCATTCGTTGGCAGACGCCAGCTACTTCCTACCGCGTGCTGACATCGGTCTATGGTGATAATTGGGAGAACATTACACTTGAGAATAATGGCATTATTAATTGCCAAGGTGGAACGGAAGTCCTGAATTTCACGTCAAGAGAAGCAAGATACGTCAAGTTTGTAGGGGTTGAGCGGAAACCGGCTGATGGCATTCTGTATGGGTATTCATTTTATGAGTTCGAGGTATACAGCGAAGATCCACTAGCGAAAATCATCAAAGGGATTCACGGCATTGAACCGATCAGTCAAGGACAGACCGAGTTCCCATTCCCGGCTGTACCAGAAGGCTATCAAATCTCCATCTACGGATCGGATGCGCTGCCTGTCATTGACAAGGAAGGCGTCATTGTCCCCCCATTGGTGGATAAAAAGGTTCATGTGATGCTGCAAGTACAAAGCCTGGAGGACAAAGCGCAGAAAGCGATAACGCCGTCTTTCGAAGTTACGGTCACAGGATTAAATCAACAGATCGAAGGGCTGAATGAGGAACCGAAAGTAATTCCGTCCCTGCAAGAATGGATTGGGAGAACAGATCAATATACATTATCGTCTGCAGCGAAGATTGTTTATAATGACCCATCGTTAGCCAAATCAGCAGCTATCGTCCAAGAAGATATGAATGCGATTACGGGACGGGAATTGACTGTTACCCAAGGGACACCATCCATCGGAGATCTGTACTTGTCCTTAAATCCGACGGATAAGTTCTTAGGTCAAGAAGGTTACATACTCGATATCGGTGATTATGTAGCCATTACGGCGCCGACGGTAAAGGGTGTCTTCAGCGGAACGCGTTCCGTGCTGCAAATTCTGAAGCAGGATGAAGGTCATGACCAGATTCCGAAGGGGCAGTCCCGCGACTATCCGAAATACGAGACACGCGGATTTATGATCGACGTGGCTCGCAAATTCTATACGATTGATTTCTTGCGGGATTACGTGAAGATGATGGCTTGGTATAAGATGACGGATTTGCAAATCCATTTGAATGATGATATTGGCAATCGCGGTGCGTTTCGGTTAGAAAGCGAGAGGTATCCGAATTTAGCAAGTATAGATGGCTTTTATACGAAAGAAGAGTTCCGAGATTTGCAGCGGTTAGGCCAAGATTATGGTATTAATATTATCCCTGAAATCGATACGCCGGGGCATTCGCGTGCTTTTACGACATTAGATCCTTCTCTGGGGAATGATTCGCATCTCGACGTCTCAAAACCCGAGACCGTCGAGTTTGTCAAGAATTTGTGGAGTGAATATCTTGATGGCTGGAGAGGCGGAGACCCTACATTTCTCGGTCCTGATGTTCAAATTGGAACCGATGAATACAAAGGAAACACGGAAGATTTCAGAAAATATATGGATACCATGATCAAATTCATCAATAGCAAAGGGAAACATCCTTTGTTGTGGGGCGGATTGCAAGAGTACGCCGGTAAGACACCGATCAGCAATGAAGCGACCATGGCGATCTGGCACTTACCGTATGGAGGACCGCAGCAAGCAATAGATCTTGGTTATAACATCATTAACATCAATAATAGCTATTTATATCTCGTACCCCGACTATATGCCGATTATTTAAATACGTCACTTTTATATCAGGAATGGGAGCCTGTAAAATGGTACGGTGCGACGCTGCCTTTCGGCCATCCGCAATTAAAAGGCGGCATGTTCGCAATTTGGAACGATATTTCGTATGAAGCGGGGCTATCGATGGATGATACCCATGTCCGCTTGGTCCCTGCCATGCAGGTCCTTTCCGAGAAAATGTGGCACGGCGCGAGAAGCGATGTAGACTACGATACCTTTGTGAAGACGGCTGCGAAGATGGGCGATGCGCCGAATACCCACCTTTCCTATGATGTGAAAGTCAAAAATACGGAAGGAAGCGTCCTTGATTATTCGTTCGAAAACAATTTCATCGACGCATCCGGTAACGGATACAATGCAAGGAGCAATAACGTCGATTTTGTCAAAGGAAAATATGGGCAAGGTGCCCACTTCAACGGCGGTACTAGTTATTTGGATACACCGCTCAACAGCTTAAACTTTGGTTGGACCGTCTCCATGTGGATTAACCCGGATGCGGACAATCCGGACGATACCATATTAATGGAATCGCCTGCGGGAACGGTAAAATTAAAGCAACACGGCACCAAGGGTAAATTAGGATTTTCTAAAGAAGGATATGATAGCGCATTCAATTACAAAGTGCCGGCTGGCCAATGGACTCATCTTCTCATCACGGGGGACAGCAATGGCGTCTCGCTCTATGTGAACGGGAATGAATACGTCGAGAAGCTGGCGCAGCCAGTGCAGCGCATTCAGACGCTTGTCCTGCCTGTCGCGAAAATCGGCGGCACAACCAACGCGTTCAAAGGAACGATCGATAATCTACAAGTCTATAATCGCTTCATTCCGCTGCTCGATGTGAACAACTATGCGCTGCATCAGGGAACCGATGCCTCGGGATTAGAGGCGGCATGGGTACCTTCAAGCCAAGCCGTCGATGGAAATATGATCACGCGCTGGGCGAGTACGTACAAAGACGATTCGTGGTTCACCGTTGACTTGGACAAAACGCAAAATATTAGCAAGGTCGTCATCGGATGGGAGACGGCCGCGAAAAGGTTTAAGATTCTATATTCCACTGATAACGTAACATGGAAAAACGTGATGGCAGACGATCGAATTCTTACGGCCAGCGATAAACGAGAGACGAGTACGGTGGAATTCGCTCCGAAGCAGGCCAGATACGTGAAATTCCAAGGAATTGAGCGAATGCCGGTCTATGGCGAATACTACGGATATTCCATCTATGAGTTCGAAGTCTACGGCGAAGATCTAATGGAACCCTACAAAGAATTAATTGATGCAGCCGAGAAATTGATCAATTTGAACAAAGGGAACGAGGAGCTTCGCAAACAATTGATGTTCCTGTTGGATCGATACCCGTATCATTTTGAGACAGTAGTGGATACGCTGCGCGATCTGAACGCGAGGTTGAAGGATTCTATCGATAAACCGGAACCGAAACCTCCAATCGACACTGATAATCCTAGACCTGGCGTGAAGGAAGGCGAAGCGACGATCAAAGCCGGCGAAGCGGGAACGGTCAGCTTAGGCAAGCAGATCACAGTCTCTGTTCCGGTAGGCGCAGCGAAAGAAACGATGATGCTGCATCTGAAGAAAATCGACAATTCCGCTGACTTGCTGAAGCAGCAGCCGAATGCAATAAGCCCAGTGTTTGAATTGTCAAAGGATGTGAAGGGCGGCTTCGATAATCTGATTCAGATCAGCTTGACGTTCGATGACAGTAAGCTTGGCAAAGATCAACAAGCATCTGTGTTCCAATACGATAAAGCAACAGCGCGTTGGGTGGAACTCAAAGGCACGGTAACGGGCAGTACGATTCAAGCGGATACGCATAATGTCGGTATATTCGCCGTCTTTGCCGTCAATCGTAAGTCAACCGAGCCGAAGCCGGCCTTCAAAGACATCGCAGACCACTGGGCTGCCAAGGATATTCAAGCAGCCGTGCAGCGAGGAATGACGAACGGATATCCGGACGGAACATTCAGACCGGATCAGTCCGTGACACGCGCGGAGTTCACGGTATGGCTCGCGAAGGCGATGCAGCTAAGCGGCGAAAGCCGTACGAAGGCGTTCGTAGATCAAGCCTCGATCCCGATATGGGCGAGTGAGGCCGTGGCGCAAGCTGTAGAGCTCGGACTCATTCAAGGCTATGCAGATCAACGGTTCATGCCGAATCAGCCGATCAGTCGCGCAGAGATGGTGACGATGGTCGCGAGAGCATTGAAGCTGTCTAACGACGCAAGCGCAAGAACGAGCTTCGCAGATGACAAGCAAATCCCGGCATGGGCGATCGGAGCCATTGATGCAGCTGTGCAGCAAGCCTGGATTCAAGGGCGTGGCAGCAATCAATTTGCGCCGAATGCATCGACAACACGCGCCGAATCGATCACTGTCTTATTGAAAGCATTTTCAAAGGCATGAATAAAGAAAACGCTCATCATCACCAAGAGATGTTGAGCGTCTTTCTCATTCATTAAAGCGGGCGAAACGCGAATTCTGGCGTCTCCTTCAAATGCTCGATCATATCAAGCCAAGTGTATTATTTCCCACAAATTCTAAATACTTCATATTAAACTCTATATGTCGGACGACAAGAACATATATACAACGGTAGTCGCCTAAACAGCGGTTTTTTTATTTTTTGTATAGAAGTTCTTGTCGTGAGCTCAAGTCAAGAACTTCTATACAAAGCCGTATACCTTATTAAAAATAGTGGAATTAATTGACAGAGCAAGTTGAGTGTGATAGCATTGCTTTAACTTAAAACGAAAAGGCTATGATGAGAAATAGTAACTATTAGGGATCTCACAGAGAGAAGATGGTTGGTGCGAATCTTCATTGATCTAATAGTGAAGCAGTCTCGGAGCTGTGAACCGAACAGAGGAATCTTAGTAGGCTTCAACGGAGTTCCACCGTTATTCAGGAAACAATATCGGAGATATCCCGTATTGATAGAGTGCAGAGAAATCTGAAATTAGGTGGTAACACGGACATAATAGTTCGCCCTAAGTTGACAAGAAATATGTCAGCTTAGGGCTTTTTTGTTTTATTTCTTCTCGTTCGAATATTTGCAAAATAATTTTCCGAGCATAACTAATAATTGAAATGGAGGTATTGAGCATGGTGAAAATGACACCAGATGAGTTAAGAAAATCATATATTGATTTTATGAAAGGAATAGGGGCTAGCCAAGTGCCCTCTTCTAGCTTGTTACCAGAAAATGATCCCTCAACGTTGTTTACAGGAAGTGGAATGCAACCTATGGTTCCATATTTATTGGGGGAAAAGCATCCGATAGGTAATGAGATTGCTAATATTCAGAAGTGTTTAAGGACAGTGGATATTGATGAAGTAGGAGATACGTCGCATCTGACATTTTTTGAAATGATAGGTCGATGGGAGTTTAAAGCAAATGAAAATAACTATAAGAAAAAGCAAATCGATGCCATTTGGAATTGGCATATTATCGAATTAGGAATTGATCCTGGCAGGCTGTATATCAGTGCTTTTATAGGAAGTGATGATTTGAATATACAGAGAGATACGGAAGCCATTCAAATCTGGTCAGAAAAATTTAAATCAGTTGGCATAGAACCTATCATTGAAGATGATCCCTATCAATATGGGGCATCTAGAGGTGGGAAAATATTCTTATACGATGAAAAAGAAAATTGGTGGAGTCGAACCGGAAATCCATTGGATATGCCTGTTGGTGAACCGGGTGGGCCTGATAGTGAAATGTTCTATGATCTTGAACCAGACGGTGATTCACTGGATCATCCTGCTTCTGTAAGCGAGAGGTTTTTAGAAATTGGGAACAACGTATTTATGTGTTACAAAAAAGAAGACACAGGATTTGTAAAAATGCAAAATCCCAATATTGATTATGGAGGCGGATTAGAAAGGGTTGCAACAGCCCTTAATGGTGACAAGGATATTTATAATACGGCTTTCTTCCTTAATCCCAAGAAAAAATTGATGGAGTTAAGTGGTAAACAATATACTGACGATTTAAAGTCGTTTAGAATCATACTTGATCATGTGAGAGCGGCTACTTTTCTAATTAATGATGGTGCTGAGCCAGCTAATAGTGATGCAGGGTATATAACAAGAAGGTTATTAAGAAGGGCGATTCGTGCAGGTAAAAAAATAGGTATACAAGGAAGTTTTGTGGGTGAGTTGTCTGAAGTTTATATAGATGAAGCAACAGCTTATGAAGATTTGATCGGTAATAAAAAGAAAGTTATCGAAATAGTAAATAAGGAAGAAAATCTTTTCTATAGAACTTTACAGCAAGGAGAATTTGAAATACAAAAACATCTTAAGAATAAGGGTAAAGTTACAGGTGCAGATGCCTTTTATTTTTACGAAACATATGGGTTTCCCTTGGAGTTGACGGAAGAGTTTCTAACTGAAAGTGGATATAGCATGGAGGACAAGGTGTCTTATATAGAGGCGGCAAAGAAACATGCTGAAAAGAGCAGAACTGCTTCTGCGGGTAAATTTAAAGGTGGATTAGCTGAACATTCAACAGAAACAACAGCGCTGCACACGGTGTCTCATTTATTACTTGCTGGCTTAAGGGAAGTTTTAGGTGATCATGTTCATCAACAAGGAAGTAATATTACTTCAGAACGATTACGGTTTGACTTCAACCATGATGAAAAACTTACGCCAGAGCAAATAGCTGAGGTGGAAAAGTATGTGAATGATGCGATTTCATCAAAAGCAGTTACCTATATTTCAGAGCTGCCTAAGATTGAAGCAAAAGAAAGTAATGTTGAAGGGAATTTTTGGGATAAATATCCGGATATCGTTAAGGTGTATACAATCAAAGATAATGAAGGGAAAGTTTGGAGCCGAGAAGTATGTGGAGGACCTCATGTAGAAGATACGACAAACTTAGGAAAGTTCAGTATTAAAAAAGAACAATCTTCTGCTGCTGGAGTTAGAAGGATTAAAGGAGTAATTAATAAATATTTCCAGAGCGCGGAACAATAGCTGATGTTTTAGGATTGCCATTTGTAAAAACGTTATGAGTTGCCGGGAATCCATGATGAATGATAAATCCGGCAATCGAAGTGGCTTGACATCGCTTGGCCTTTCCGTTGGCGATACCGGAGCACAGTATTCAAAGAAAAAGCAATTCGGATTTAATCCGAATTGCTTTTTTTCTGCAAGAAAGGGGAACTTATAAAAAAACAAAACGAAAATCGAGCTATACGAAAATTCAGTATTACTAGGCATTAAAACGATTTATATACATATGTACAAAATACGAGTTTTGTGAAGAAGTATTAAGGGAATTAATATTACTGACTGATCTACTGACTGATCCATCTTTAAATTGCTGTTACTTCACTTTCTCACGTCTTCATTTTATGTACTTCATTATAATGCTAAAATTCATTCAGCTCCAGATCAAATGATTTGCGCTTTATAATTGAAACTAATAAAATCTAAGTTCAATTTCCATTAGTAATGCTTAAATTCTGCTGTCGTAATTATCCTTAGAGTTAATTTTAGAGTTAATCCTTAAAGTTTATTGTCATACACTAAGTAGTTTAGTTATTCAGTTTTAAAATAATAAGTTACATCTACAACATCTTCTATTCTCGTAATACACACCATTCTTCTGCTGTGAAAAATAAGAAGCTTGCTTAATAAAGCGGCAGCCGGTTATTATGAGTCGGCTACCGCTTTATTTATTGTGCTATAGTTCCCCGTTTAGGATTCCTGTAGAGCGTTAATTTTGCGCTTTGCATTGAAACGTGCGACTCCAGTACGATGGGGTAGTCACGGCTCATAGCCTTTAGCCATCTTAAGGAGGTCGCTCTATCTTAAATTGTAAAGCTCAAGCCAAACAAAATCAGTCAGTGTTTTCGTCGGAAATTCCCCCGTATTCATATCGTTTGACTTTGTATCCAACTTTGGACTTCATAATGCAACGTCTTGTTGCTGTCGGCGACGAACCGACGCTTCGAGACGTCCGACCCCTCCGGTCCTGCTTCCCTTAGACCAGAATGCTCTGAGATGTGAAAAGAAAATCCCGTATTTCTCGGCAGGAAAAGCCGCCTTCGGTAGGAGCGAGGTCCGGACTTCTCCAGTTCCGCCCCCGCGTATACTCTCGCCGTTGCCGAGGTATCGTCTGGTACGACAACTTCCAGCTCCACTTCGACCTCCTCGGACAATTCCGGCACGATCCTGATTGTTGTCGATGCGGTCAGCGCATGTCCGCTGTACGCGATCTCACATTCCCCCGTCTTGACTGCCCGGATCAAGCCTGTCGCATCGACCACCGCTGCACCTTCGGGCGTTACGCGGAAGCTTGCGTCCAGGTCGACCGACACTAAACCGCTTTCATATGTGACAAGCGGGTATACCCATGCCTCGGCTCCCTCGATCCCGGCAACAGGATCACCGATTAACTCGGCTGAGACTGGCGATCCTTTGTCTCCGAAGAAGAAGACAAGTGGCGCGAACGCCCTCTGCTCCCAAGCTGCCTCGTTATGCTCTGCCATCGGTTCGTAGCAGAACACGAGGTCGTCTCCAGACCGGTAGCCTAGCTTCACGAAATGCTCTGCCATGTGCCTGACGTGATCGACACGCACAGTCATGCCTTCCATGCCGCCAGCATCTATCCATAATTGAAACGGTCCTTTCCCATCGAAAGTCTGAACGATGGGCAGATGCGTCATCGTCTCCTCATTGTATTGGGCAAAATAAGGCGAAACCATGGCCAGCTTGCCAAAAACGTCGGAACGGCGGAACCCGATATGGTAAGTCGCGAGCCCGCCTCTGGACGAACCCATCAGTGCGGTATGGCGGCTCACATGCTTCGTCCGGTAAGTACGGTCGATGTAGGGTTTAACTTCCTCCGTCAGGAAACGTTCATAGAACTCTCCCCGGCAAGGGTAGTCGAGCTCCTCCGCGAACGAGCCTTGATGCGCGAACTCGCTGTTTCGCTCCAGCCCCATATTCGAAACCGCCACGACGATCAATTTTTCGATGCGTCCTTCCGCAATCAGACGGTCGCATACGCGGTGCAGGTTCCATGACTGCCCGTTAAATGCTTCATGGAATACGTTCTGCCCGTCATGGACGTAAAGTACCGGATACGTCCTGTCCGCTTCCTGCCCGTAGCCGGGCGGCAAATAAACGAAAATGTCCCTTTCGTTGCGCATAATTTCCGATCGGAAATTCGCGATGGTTTCCACTCGCGAAGGCTGCGTCATTCAAATCACTCCTCTCTTCCCGTAACTGGCCTTAAGTCTATCCAATTATGAACCGTGTAAACGACTCTCTTGTCCTCGTCCGTGACAAGCCTTCTGTAAGGCATCCGCCCGAAATCCCGATCGACCTCTTCCTTATCGTAGCCCCGGGTGATGAGAAAATCGAACGTTAATCCTCTAGGCAAACTGACCGTTCCGCCATACAATCCTTTGCCGAGCTTCGGAACGCCAAACGTCGCATAAATCTCGGCATCTTCCGGCGTTGTATCCGGCACGCGAATTTCAAGCTCAACAGCGACGGTCTCGGATAGCCGTTCCACGACAGTATACATTCTGGCTGCTTCTTGGCCACCATAGCGGCAGACGATCGTCGCAGTGCCGGGTTTCCGTGGAAGCAGCCTTCCGTCTGGCGAAATCCCGAGGACATCCGGATTATCCGTCTGGTAATCGGCTCTGAGCAAACTGAAGCGTATGCCGTTGTGAAGAGCGGCAACCGCATTAACGACCACAACAGGCCCGTCGACACCGACGATACCGTCCCCTTCAAGCGCGAGAACCGACACATCGGCGGCTTCGCCAAAGAAGTGCAGCAGCGGCATGTGCGCCCGGCGGCTCCAGTCCCATTCGGAATGCGCGGCTTCCATGTCCAGATAATAATAAAGCTCCTCACCTTGCTTCCAGCCAGCTTGCTGCATATTCTCCGCGACGCTCCGCACGTGGGATGGCATGAAGAACCCCTCAGCCCCACCTATATCCATCCATATTTTCTGCCCATCGTTATAAGGATACAGCCGATACTGCGGCGTTTCTTCCAGCGTGCCGGGATCTACCTGGACGAAAAAAGGCGACAGGATGCCCAGCATGCCGAATACGTCCGGACGGCGGAGCCCGATGTTGTACGTTGCAATGCCGGCCGCCGAGGAGCCCATTAACGCCGTATGCTCCGCATCCGGCAGTGTCCTGAATCCGCGATCTACGATTGGCTTCAGCTCTTCGATTAGAAAATGCTCGTAAAGCTCGCCGACGCAGCGAATAGGATACGCGCACAGGTCGTGGAAATATTCACTGGTTCCGTCCTCGTACTTATGTTCGACCGCTACGATAATAATTGGCCGAATCAGCCCTTCCGCCAATAGTCGGTCCGCTACGCGGTGCATACCCCAGGACTCTCCGGATGGCTTGCTCGGCTCGAATACGTGCTGGCCTACGTGCATGTACAACACGGGATACCTTACGGACGGATCATCGTCATAGCCCGCAGGCAAATAAATGTAGATGTCTCTTTCGTTCCCCAGCCGGGATGCGTGCACCCCGGGTAATACGATCAGCTTCGATTGAGCCGAATTTTCCATATTGCATAGCCCCTCCTGAGAACTTCATTCTTCATGTTTTAACTTAACCGGTTAAGTTGCTTCAGTATAGGGCGTTTCCCGAGGCTTGTCAACGGCAAGTTTGACATCCTTCCAAGTTCGGACTTATGATTATCTAAACTTTTGATTCTAACGAGGCGGTTACTGATACGATGAAAAAAACGACACTTCGCGACGTAGCCAAAGAAGCCGGCGTCTCCGTCGCCACGGTAAGCTATGTCCTTAATTACGTGAGCACCCAGACGATTCCAGAAGAGACGCGGCAGCGGGTCTTTACGGCAGCGAGCAAGCTTCATTACGTTCAAAATTTGACGGCGAAGTCGCTCTCACTCGGTAAAACCAACGTCCTCGGCGTGCTGTTCGTCAGCACCGGAGACGCCCGCATTCCAAAGCTGGTCAGCTACGGAGCTTTCCTTGACGGATTAGAGCGCCGATGCCGGGAGAAGAGCTATCATCTCCTTGTATCCCAAATTGATCCGGCCAAACCCAATTTCGAGATCATTGCCGAGCGCAAGCTGGATGGCGTCTTTCTGATTGACGCTATGGCCCAATCCTTCCATGCGATATCGAGGAATCTGCAATACGGCTCGCCGCTGGTTATCGTGGACAGCTTGATCGACGATTCCTTGTTCCGGCAAGTCAATCCTGATTTCCAACGATTGTTCAGTGATCTGAATTCGTCATTGCCGGCCGGACAGCCTTATGCACTCATTCACGAACACATGTCGAACGAGCGGTATCACGAAATCATTCGATCCGCTTCGGGATTGGACGAATCGCTCGTATTTGCGGCCACCAGCGACGAAGAGTCGCTCAAGCAATTTATCCAGCAGCACGAGAACAAGCCTCTCGTCGTCTTCAACGAATTTTTGGCCTTGCAGGTACTGAAGTACCTGAGCCCGGAGAACCTTGTCGTCGTCTGCACCTCGGAATGCCCGGAACTCCTTCCCGAGCAGGTCACAAAGTTTGTTTTCACTCGTTCCAAGTCCGAGGTCGCTTTCGGCTTAATGAGCGCGCTACTGCACACTCCTTTCGGCGCTTCCGAGGATCAGTACATCTCTCTGGACAAGAAGGATTAAACAGCTGGGGCTCGTCATGAACCTATGAGACATGGAGGATGAGCAGATCCATAGAACGAGTAGCTCGCTGTATCTTTAAGACGGATTTCGCTAACCATGCGCATTTCCTCGCGGAAGAACAGTTTGACATCGAACCCCATGATTACGTCCAGTAGTTCAATTTCCATAAAATCCACGGAACACTAGATTATTTTATTAAATGACATGGTTATCTTTAATACGTTTGCAGATGATGAATTCTAATATGTTGTAACATGGAGTTAATCCACTAGTTGAACATATACTTTTTTCAATTAGTCTTATAATTGAAAAATAGAGTTGCACCTAATCAATTTACAGGAATTCTAAAGGTTAATTAAATAATCTAAAAGAAATGCTCGCCTATGAATTAGGCGAGCATTTCTTACTTTAAAAAAGCTTAGGTGTTGTTGTCCTTATCGGGGCGAACACAAGTCATTTTCAAAAATGGGGAACATACGTGGATCATATTATGACAATGATAAGTCATTATGGCTACATCGTACTATTCTTAGCCCCTTTGCTTCTATTCTATTAATTGGAACTTTAATACTCGGCTTGTTGAATGATCGTACCGTTTCAGGTTAAAGTAAGAAAAAACGCCAAGCCGGATTCAGGGCTTAGCGTATATTTTCGTTAATTACGCGGTAATTAGTCGGCTCATATTCTTGTCATCTGACAATATTAAAGTTCGTGATGTGTCACATTTCGTAAATCGTGATAATTACAAACAAAAGGAGCCTCACTGGCTCCTTTTGTTCTTTGAATATTAAAAAATCCCCTTTTGGGGATTATCATAATCTTTTTCGGTCTTCAATACCTTGATATAAACGTTTAATACTGTAGCAAGATTAATTGTTGTGCTCTCGAACCTTTCAACTATTTATTCTTCTGCTTTGTAACTTGCTTACCGCCAATGATAAGCATGATAATACCAATTATTGCTAGAATGATCCGAACTAAGAATGGACGCAATGAAAACACAGTTTCACCTTGCCATTGCAATCCGAACAACGTTTCATTCAGCCCCACAATCGCCAATAATGGCTTAAAAAACAAACTCAGCGCTAATAATGCTATCCCCCAAATCATTTTGCTATTCATTGATTCAAAACCTCTTTTCCAATTAAGATAAATGAAGATTAGTTCACAATAAAACGATCTATCATTGGCTTTCTAGAATTTTATCCCACATTGTAAATTTTTATCAATCTTTGATTGATAATATCCACACAGGTTCATAATTCTCTGTAATAAAAAAGTGTCCACCATCTACCATATGAAAAGTGGCTGCTCCACCTGCATAATATCTCCACTCGCACATGTCATACATTATAGCACTGAGGTCGTTGCAACCAGAATTTTCTTTGGGATCTTCTCACCCTAAGCGGATTACTCATTGTGACTCTAACCATCAAACCTAAGTTAAATCAAGTCTTTTATGCGAATTTATGCATATGAAGACAACATACTATTTTGTACATATTTATGTATATTTTTTCTATGGCTTTTGTCACAATCGTCGATATTTGAACAACAATTTCAAAATTACGTTTTAGATTTCTCTTCGACCTATCACCCTAGGACCTTGCTTAATCTTTTAATACGTAACCATTAAGTTTCAATGATTTATTATTCTTCGTTCGATTTATTTCTCATTGCTTCTTGCATTTTTTTAGAGTCAGCCCAAATCTCAGGTGGCGTAAAGTAATCATCGTATTCTTTTAAAGCTTCAGGAGATTGTTTCATTCTCCACTCCCACAAATAAGTTAAATATGTTTCACCAATACCCATTCTCCATCCAATGCTAAATGGATGAATGTCTAGAAACGTAATCCATTGAGGAAGAAAGAACTCTGGCTCATAGTTCTCTATATTATTTCTGATGTTCATCAACAAATTGCCTAACATGTTTTTTCCTTGCCCGTCACCGCCATCTCCCCAATATGAATCATTGGTTGTATGTTCAACAATGGCACAATCACCAGTTGATAAGAGAATTGACTTAACATTTGGATGTTGTTCTATTTTAGCGACGATAGCTTCCCGCATAATGTTAACTTTACACTCTTCCCAATCTTTACGGAGTGGTTTATTTTTATCTCGGCCTAATCGGGCGGCATTCATTGGTGTACTTGCAAAACGTATTTCATCTTCATGAACGGTACCTACAAACTTTTGAGCTTGAAAATAGTGTTCCGTTGTTGGCCATTCTTTGTTTTGTAACGTAATTGAATGTTTCGAAAAATTCGAGAAACAACCATATGGCTTATTTATTTCATAAAAATTGATTACCTTCTTATCAGCATTTCTGCTTAAAAGATTCCGTTTATTTTCTTCAATATTCTTTAATAATTCTTTTGCGATTTTTGGAATCTCATCCAAGAAACATCCCCCACTCTTCCTTCGACTTATAAACGACATTCGTATTTTTCTATTATTATTCTAGATGCGATTAAGCTATCCTGCTTGTTGGCTTTATGAAGTAACGTCAGTCTAATTCTTTATTTTATTCTGACAATGGCTGCTTCATACTGTCGAACGTTTACCCCTGATTATGGAACGGGCATTTACAAAGTAAATCGCTGGATGCATGACAGGAATGTCATACTTTGCTGTTTCTTTTATAGGATTCGCTTCTACAGCCAGAAGTAGAGTATAGTAGGAGAAGTTAAAAATTTATTCCAGGAGGCTACAGACATGTCACAGGAGATTTGGATTAACCTACCGGTCAAAGATGTTGAGAAGTCAACTGCCTTTTTCAATGAGATTGGATTCCATGCGGTGAGCGTTGGAAACGAGAGAGCCAAGCTTGCCATAGGCCAAACAACGATTCTGCTGTTCCCGGATGAGGCGTTTGAGAAATTTACCGGTTCAAAAACCGCAGATACTTCCCGTTGCGCAGAAGTAATATTTTCCATTGGTGCTGGAAGCAGAGAAGAAGTAGATGCCTTTATTCAAAAGGTAGAGTTTGCCGGAGGAAGCATCTTTGGCAAGCCGAGTGAAAATGAAGGCTGGATGTACGGCGCAGGATTTGCCGACTTGGACGGTCACCGTTGGAATCTGCTGTACATGGATGAGAGCAAAATGCCGAAACGCTAATATGGAAACGCTGGTCACCTGCTCAAGGTCACCGGCGTTTTCTCATATTTCGAACAGTTTTTTTCGATTTCCTCTAATAACTCTGGAGAAATTGCCCACCAATTTTCATCCAATAGAAACAATATTCCAAATTAATGACCGGCACCTTGCCCAAGATTACCTTCGATTCATCAAGCTTCTCCCAGTCGTTCAAAACTGTTCTACTCGTGCGCAATATTCTCAAATATCCCGTACGGTTCGTTCCTTCGTAGAAAAGCCTGAACGACGCTGGCTCCTTTAGCCCCATCTAATCCTATAACTGGCTCCATAACACACCCTAATTATAAAGTTGCTGTCACTCCCACGATAGTTTCAAACCCATAGCTTCGCTACTGATTAATTGAACTATCCTTTCGCATTAGATGTAGAAATCAGGGTCCCTTTACGATTGGCTGTTAGAGTATCAATGTTCATGAGCAAGAATGTTGGTAAGCTTACCAATCGAGTCGTGTACATACAATCTTCGAACACCCCAAGGCTCATCAACAGGCCCATATTTTATGTGAAATCCAGCTCTCTTCATGCCTTCTAATGCATGTTCGTGAGTTTATTTCCTATTGTAAAGTCTACGGGAATGAGTCAATATAGTAGTCAATAAGTGGTAAAATATAGCTAAAAAGTTATGGGGGTGAAGGATACCTATGAGGGAAGCTACAGAGGGACAACATGAGCACAGTGAGATGCTGCCGTTGTTCTCCACTACGGATAGAGGCGGACGAATGACTGCGCTGCTGCCGGGACGTGGCGTCGGACGCGCGACTCCGCTGCTGCCGTGGCTGTTCGCAGCTGCTGCACTGTGGGCGCTGACAGGCTCCGTGCCGTTTGGTGCTCTACTCGGTCTTGCGCCAACACCGGCGATCAGCATGTTCCTCGGTCATCCGGTCACGGTGGGCGTCGCCGTGGTGTTGCTGTTCGTCGCAATCGGTGTGACTGGCGGAGTGTACTCGCGAGCGGTAGAACAGTTCGGACAGACCAGGGTCGCCGGCCTCTTCGTATCGCTAGCGATTGCAGGAGGACTCGTCGTAATCGCTGGAGTCTTACTGATCTGGACGCTGGCGAGCGATCCGTCGCGCCCCTTCAACCTTGAGGCCATTGGGACGTCGCCGACGATCCCGCTAGAGCTTGGCGCTGTCATCGGAGCCTGCTTCGCCCTCTGGGCCGCCATTTCACTTCTACGGTTGCCCGGATCGATCACACATGCCCGGCAACGTCAGAGTGACATCGAGCGCCTCCGAGTAGAGGGCAACTCATTCATCGGGACACTGACCACGGTGAGCTTCACGAACTGCTGGCTCTTAGGTCTCCCGGTATTCAAGGTCGAGGTAGGTTACATCGTCGCCGGTACTCCTCGGGTCGTCTCAGCGCACATGCGCACCAGTGCCGACCGCGTTCCCCTCGTAGGCTCGCGCATGCTCGTGCTGACCGACGATCGCGGAACTACCCACGTGGAGGTGGACCTGTCCAATGGAGCGACATTTGAGCCGGACGTGACGAAGTACGCCGCACCGACCGACTGAAGCTTTGGCCGGTGCACTCTCCACGAGCTTCACTTCCGCCTACTCCCGTGCTCATATCATGCAGTTTTCCTGTACAACACGAGCACACTTGATCGTCTTCGCTTTTTTGAGGGTTCAATTTCATTTTCAGGAGCGATTAAGAATTACTTTGTTTGATGGGATCATGGTAATATCTCCACCCGTTTAATTATTCTCAACCTTTTTTATAGGGCGAGAATGCTAAAAACAGTATGTCATATTATTCAGCACATTTTTGTAAATGACTTTGTTTAATCTTTCGATGACGACTATACTAGACCAAACATGAACTTGATAACTTAAATAAAAAAGCCGCAATTTTGCGGCCTCTAAATAAATAGCACTTATGTCATCTTACAAAGCTGCTCAACATCTGAATTACGTAGTTTATTACTTTTGGTTTAGTGTTTCTATTTCTTCCGAAAAAGCATCTTTGTATTGCTGATACAATCCGGTATCAAACTCGTAGTCTGCGTCATTAGGCTTTGGAGGATTATCTTGAAGTTTTTTATACAAAGTATCAATCTCGCCTGAAACCTTCGTCCATAATTGTTTCACTTCATCATATTTTGAATCTATTTCTTGGATATACTTATCGTATTCTGCTTTCTTTTCCATTGCCTTGCCGAGTTGCTGGATCATGAATTCCATATCTATGGTTTCTCCTGTTGCAGAAGTACCACTGTGGGCAAAGTGACCGATGTTAACAAGACCATCGTTCCAAATATCTCTGGTGACGAAGTTGTTGATCTCCGCTAGTTCTGACTCTACAGTAGGTTTTTCATCTGACTGAGACGAGTTATCTAGTTGTATCCCCGCATCTTTGAAAGCTTGCTGTACTTGTTCTTGCAATTTCTCTTCTTCGGTTTTCTCTTTTCCGCAACCTGCAAATACTACCATCGTGACTAAGCACAGAATGATGTATACGCTCTTTTTAACCCATTTGGACATTTTAAGTCTCTCCCTTTTTTTCAATAATTTCCTACTTTTGCTATTATCGGTTTTGTAGACGGGTTATTTAATACACAAAATAAAGTCAACCATCTAAGCAAATAACTTGTCTTGAATCTAGGCGTTGATAAAAACAAAAACGAAAAGCACGCCAGAAATCCGTCATACTTTTTGAAGAATAAATTTCTTATATCATCGTTTTACAAGCATTTTGCATAGCTCAATACTTGATTTCAATAAAAAAAAGCTGAGTGGATCGTTCTCATCCACTCAGCTCTTAGAGCTATTTTACAATAATTTGTATAACATCACTTACCGTTGTTCCGCTTCCGTTCATAAACTCACCGCGATATTGATAAATGCCAGGAGCTTTTCCCGAAATTTGTGTATTTGCCGATTGGGCATTTGGTGAGTGTGTAGATAAAGATTGCGTATCAATAAGTTCGGCATTTTCATATAATCGATACTGTGCTGCGTTCGTGCCCCACCACATATTTGCAGTAATGGTATAGTTCCCATCTTGATCCCAGTTGTCACTGGATAACACAGGTTTGCCAGGATTCGCATCAATAACGGTGACGGTATGTGGTTCACATGAAGTCGTTCCATACAAATTCGATAACTCACATGTATACACATAGGTTCCATTTGGCTTGCCTTGAATTGGAATAATGGAAATTTGGGCAGCTGGCGAATCAACGGGCAATGACTTCGTTTGGATCAAATGGCCATCCTCGTACAACTTATATAGTGAGCCATTGGTTCCCCACCACATATTCATCTCAATATCATAATTGCCATCATGTAAGCCTGTCGCAGCCCCGCTATTATTCGAAAGAGTCGGTTTGCCTGGAGCCTCATTCACAATCAGCTCCGGATTAACGGAATGCCGTTCAAATTTGACTGCATCAACCCTCGTATAGATCATATCGGCAGGAAGTGTGGGCGGGTCTACTGTTGTAGGAGTTTCCCTGGTTAGACGAACATACTCGCTGCCGTCACCTGTGAAGTCGAACGTTCCTAGATTAACCCAGCCCGATGAGCCAACTGTTGCATCGATATAGGTGACCTCGGTACCTGACTGATGCTTCACTTCCACTTTGACATTATTATCGTTTGCCGTCGTATGGACGATCTTGTAGATGGAGACCGTATATTTCCCCTCTGGAAACTGGCCTTTCCACGTTGCTGATGATCCTTGAACGGTAGAGTAACGGGACTTAACCCCAATTTTGTATCCGGCTAAGTTGCTTTGGCTCCAAGACCCTTCTGTCGTGTATAACCCCGTTGTATTTGTACTGTCGACGATAACCGTTAGGTCCTTGATCGCGATGGTCAAAGGCGGTGTTGTTAAGCTCACTCCGTCAATCGTTACAGTGGCCCATACCTCAATGTGATCTGTGTCTCCATCGAGATTTAGAAGGGTCAACCTACCGCTGCTATCCACTTCAGCCAGATCCGTACGATCAACGAAATACTGCACATTGGCCTGTGTAAGATCACCGATCAAACCATTATCCAAATAACCGGTTACGCTCAGTTGTGCGGTTTGAGTCATTTGCAGCTCGTTCCGATCGGATAGGATCACCGCAGACTCCAATTGCGGCATCCTGTTCGGGTCTACCCACATTATTGCATCGGCAACTACACGAGACTTATTGGTCTTATTGGTTAGTTCCACGTACCCGCTATCGCCTGCTGCAAAAGGATAATCGCCTAAGTGCACCCAAGTTCCATTTGCCGTTGTCTCATCAACGGCAACCGTCTCGGAGCCCCCGCTATAATAAACGGTAAATGAGGCATTCGTTGCCCAGCTTTCACTCGCAGCCGTTATTTGCGGAAGCTTGTAATACACACTGTAAGTAACAGTATCCGGCAGCTCCGGCCGCCATATAATTTTGCTTGTTGCTGTGCCGGTCGTCGATTTGGCATACACATAGTTATCGTAGTAATAGTCGTTAGCCGTTGTATCCCTTATCCAGACCCCTTCTGTCTCCGCCTCGGTATTATCTACAATAATAGATGAACCCTCCTGCCAATCGGGTTGAACTGGAGTTTCGGATACCTTATCAGGCAGATAAAGTGTCCGTTTGCGGGTCTGTTTCCCGTCCGATTCCACGTAATAAGTGAAGGTTTGAGATAAGTCGTTTACCCGTATTGACCATTCCATCGGATAGATCGTATCTGGGATGGTTGTATACGTAGCCCCGCCATCCAAGGAATAATGGATTGTCGCTGGTTTCGTCGTTTTTGCCTGTACATAAGCATCATAAACCGTCTCGTCGGGCTTCACGATCAGCATCCCTTTAACCGCATCGATTGGACTGTGGGTATCGAAGAAGTAGCTTGCATCCGATGTATCAGCAGTTCGAACCTGATGCAGCGGCACATCAATCTGGAGTCCCTCTACAATGATCGCGGTTATCCCTTTGCTTGAAACCGTAGCTTGAATAATTCCGCCACTCATAACCGCTTGTTCTGGTGTGCCATTATCGCGGATGATGGTTACGGTATAATCTAGTGACGGATTGAAACCAATGATTTGCGCATTCAGTTCAATCGAAGTCTGAACTTCATCTGACGATGCGTTGCTTAGCCCGATATAGAATTTATCCCCGCTCTCTCCCGTAATCCAGTTCAATTGAGGATCGTTAGTCTGGATAATTCCCTTGGGCATCCAGAGCCAAACGTCGGAATTACCGTAGAAATGACCTGGATTATTGCCATAAAGGTGATATTTGAACCATAAAAAATTCGTTTCGAATACGGAAGGAAAGGTAATGCTCCCGTTCGATTTTAATGATTGTTCGCTGATCAAATAATCCATCGTTTGCCCGAGCTGCCCCGGAATATGGTGATAGTAGATGGATGTAGCCCCGCTTGGTCCTTCCAGAGGAAAATCCGGTTCAAGTTGGCTAATGGCAAAGCCCTTATAGTAATAACCTGGATAGCTGGAATATCGACCAATAACCGAATTATGAGCGATATCCTGCAGCAGTTTATCGCCTGTATAGAGCGACAATCGCAGCATGAATGGAGCTTCCTGTGCATTCATCCGATAATAGCCGGTTGTGCTTCCTGCTTCAAACGTCAACCCGTTCGGTGAAACAAGCCAACTATCCGCTTGTACGCCTCCTGCTACATCTTCTGGGAGCTTGCTCCTAGGATATTGGTATTTACCGCTTTCCGGCCAATGGAACGACTCCGCGTAATTATACGTCTCGGGCTGTGGAATTGTAACGGTACCTTCAGGAACTGGTCGAGCAACGAACATGGTGGCATACCGTTTGGCTTCCTTATAAGCGGCATTCAAGTATTTGGGATCCTGAGTTTCCTCGTAAAGCTCCAAAATCTCCATCCACAGCTTGCTATAATAATAAATGAATTCATTTTTACTCACATTGATGGATTCAGGAGTTTCGATATGCTGAATGATATAGCTGTCGGCTGCATCCTTGGCAGCCTGTAAATACTGCATATCTCCCGTCATCCGATACATCATCAGAGGCTGAATGACAGGACCTCGGTCTTTCTGGTCAGGATCACGCACGAGGTATTCTTCCTGTGCCAGCGCCCCAATTCCTGCCGAAGTGCCCATCATCTGATTGACAGCGGCTACGCTTGAAACATCGAACGGCAGGGTGGCCATTTTCCATAACGAAGGCACGCCGTACACTTTCATCTGCGTCGGCGACCAGCCGATGCCATTTCGCGATACGCCATACTGGACGGACGGCAATGCTCTCGTATCGTAAAGCTGGTCATCCCCAGTCAAATAATAAGCCCCCAAAAGAACGGCATTCGAGCTTGTTCGAACGCTATCCTCGTTTTCGATATCAATAAAGCCCTTGGCACGGCTCCACCACCCGCTGGGTGACGGGACATACTGAACAGAGTCGTCCCCTTGCGGCTCTATCTTAAGCAGATCAATCATATTGAACATGGCGTCAGTAAGCGACTGATCTGATACATTTTCCCGGTATGCCGAATAACCGTACTCATTGCGAAGAATATCCGCGTAGGACTCGTAAAGATTGCTTTTTTGTGCGATTAGTCCCAAATGAAATTGATAGGTGTTTTCTGCGCTCATTTGCGAATAATTCCCTAACTGAGGAGCATAGAGGATTGGCTGCACGCTGCCTTCATTATTGACAAGGCTCATGCCAAGCCGTTGTTTCGTAACGCCTCCCGTCGGTTCAAATTCAACCGGAAGCTCATCCGGAGGTACAAATACCCCATACGTCAAAGGATTCCCCGCGCCGTCATTCTTCTCCACCAGACTCATTGGAGCGCTAAGCTCCCTAAGGCTTGTGGATTCCACCGTGCCAACCATTTTTGCATGCGCCCTAAATCCATTTAACACTTCATTGACGCCAGAGATTTGCTCTGTTGTGAAGGACTGATATCCAATCACATAATTGCCATCGCGGCGAGGCGTGAAGGCGAAGGAAACATCTGGTTTATCCCCTGCCATGGACCAGTTCACTTCAAAATCGTAATCACTGCCATGCATAGAATCGGTTAAAACCGCCGTGTGGCTGTCTGGAAAATGGATTCCGTCGAACGTAATCCAGCGTTTGTTCATCGTATCGTAGTAATTGGTTCGGCTCCCCGCATTCCCATCCAATAAAACCCATTGCTCCTCAAGTCTTTCCGATAAATTATTTATTGGCATCCAGTTCCCCGTGTCCGTGTTCTTGTAGAACATGTCACGAACGATGGATTTGCCTCCATCCCATGCTGCCTCATAGAAGGTCGCCTTATAATTTGCATTTTCGATGCTGCCTTTTTCTGTGTAACTGAGATTCGCTAATGTACGGCTCCGCAGCGCGGGCAACGGCGGAGCTTGCTGACGGATATTCCCTTCAAATTTGACTGCATCGGCCCGAGTAATAATCGTACCCGTCGTAGGTTGCATTCGAGTCAGCCTGACAAATTCGGTATCATCACCACTAAAATAATACTCACCCAAATCCACCCATCCGACCGATGGACCTGACGTAGGTCTAAGATCCATAAATAAAACATCCGTAATCCCGTTGTGAATAATCTCAATCTTTACATTACTGTCTGCTTTATCCGCCCAATCAAGCTTATAGAGCGATATTTTCGCCGTTCCTGCCTCCAAGCGTGGATTCCAAGTGATGCTTCTACCTACCGCGTCCGTATATTTGGAACTGGAATTATTGTATCCTTTCACTCCCGCACTTGTGGTCCAATAAGGAGCGGAGTACCCGTTACTCGCGTTACCTGCATCTACGGTGATGATATGATCAATCGTGAGGCTTCCATCATCAATAATGATCGTTTTATGCGGCTCTTTCTGCTGAATATTCCCTTCGAACCTGACCGCATCAGCTCGCGTAAGTATCGTGCTCGTGGTGCTGGTAGACCGTGTCAATTTAACGAATTCTTCACCAACCCCGGAAAAATAGTACTCTCCCAAATCAACCCATCCCACAGGATGGCCAGATGAGGGTCTCAGATCCAGAAAGAGTACATCCGTCGTTCCATTATGAACGATTTCGATTTTTACATTGCTATCAGCCTTATCCTCCCAGTTAAGCTTGTATAACGATATTTTCGCCGTTCCTGCTTCCAAGCGCGGATTCCATGTTATCGATCTGCCTGCTGTACTCGTATATTTGGAGCTGGAATGATCATACCCCTTCACCCCTGTGCTTGTGGTCCAATTTGGTGCCAAATATCCATTGTTCTCGTTACCCGCATCAGGTGTCACAACATCATTGATCGTGATGCTTCCGTCATCGATGATAATCGTCTGATAAGGTAAGGTCTCCGCATAAGCGGTCGTTATTCCAACCAGGCTGAAAGGAACTACTATCGTCAACATGAAAACGATGAAGAAAAACAGCTTCCTTTTGACCAAACCACTCACAGCCTTTCCTATAAATGATAACGCTTCCAAAATAATAATGCCCCCTTTGCTTGAATGATCGTAAAAAAGCAATTAGCCTAATCCATGAGCTAATCCAGCTCCTTCGTTTTTATCATAGCAGGTCATATCACCATGAAATTTCTTTCATTTTAACAATTTTTTATAAGATTTTAAGGAAATGATATCCTGTCCTATATTTCAAAAAAAACCTACATCCTAATTGACCGCTCAATCGCAGTCAGATAGAATGTAGGTTTTCCAAGTGGACAAATCTATTATAATGGCGGCTGCACCACTAACAGCTTCCCAAGCTGAATGACCGTTTGATCATACCAAGCTGGATGCTGTCGAACATGCTCCATACTTTTAGCATTGCCGCTTTCCTCAAACACGGCCGCTTTGTCTGTCTTCTCGTGATCGACTTCGAAGCGAACCGTATGTTTCCCATTCGGCAGCTCCGGCAAGAAAACATATTGATTTCGATTATGATCGTTATAGGGTGTGAATCGATCGATAAGGAAGGGTTCGCCTCCATCAACTGACACCTTCAATCGGCCAGAATCTGGCCCCCCGATATCGAATAACCCGATATGGGTCCCCTCGAATTGCACCGTGATAGCCTCTCCAGGATCGACAGCTCGCCATAGGCCAGGGAACAACCAATTGTATTCGCGCACTAACGCAAAATCATCGGGGGTCATGTAAGACCATCCTTCCGAAAAAAGAGTAAGATTATCCAGCGGCAGCATGGCTGCATACTCCCAAGGATTAGCCGGGACCAACGGATTCCGAGGCAAGTGATATTCGAGTCTTCCCTGATGATCGCGAAGCTCCCTTATTTTCTCAAATGACCGGGTAATCGTATCCGTATAAATCTGATGCCCTTCGGGAATTGTCGGATGGACCGAATCATGGGTAAAAATAACGGCTCCTGGATTGGACTGATCTGCCCTTGAGGTGAAAATGAGCTTTCCATCGGATACCAATTGACTGACTGCTACGCCCAGATGAATGGAAGGAATACCGTAATAATCGGCCACCTCCTCTTGCATAATAGCCCCTTTCTGGTATTCGCCGGCTTGAAATAAGGCCACATCTCGCTCCTTTATCGTATAAACGAACAAAATGTCAGTGAAAGGGCTTCGCTTGCGGATCTGTCGGACAATTCCTTCGATCCGCGCCTTGGATTCAGGGACTCCGCCATCGTTGCCAACAAATTCGACAAACACAAGATCAGGCTGATGACGCAGTACATCCGTCTCCAAACGTGCGCAGCCGAGGTCTGATCCTGTCCCATCAATACCTGCATTCACAGTGCGGATTTCCGCATTAGGATATTTACCTCGAAGCCAATCTCCCGTCATGACCCTATATCCTTGTGAACGCGTATTGCTGCCGCCAAAATAGACGATGGTCACGGTTTCCCCATTTTCCAACTTCGAAATGATATTAGGCAGCCCTCTTCGAGGGAATAGTTCGTTCATCGCGACTTCACCTGCCCTCACTTATTAATTTCGGAGCAAAACATTTTACAGCAAACACTTCATAGTAAGGAGAACCGTAGGTTGCGCAGAAATGAATCCGGATTCGGGTTACGCGTTTCGCATCCACCTTATGTTTATTCAGCGTGAGATAATTACCGCGGATGGTGATTTCACTCTCGGTTCCGTCTTCGAAGGTCAAGGTCACATCATAATCTTGGATAAGGAGCTCGATCGGATCGTCGAAATGCTCCAAATCCAGCCGTGAATTGAACACAAGATGGATTTCCTCCACATTTTTGGGGCTTGCAAAGCATAATTCCAACCATTCCTGTCCTTCTGTACGTTCAGATATCCAACCGTTCGGCTGGCCATAAGGTCTGGAGAAGCCATTGACGACATTCTCTGGGCTATACATATTTTGGGATGGCACCAGGTCTTTGAAGCAAATGCTTTTATTAAGCTTCTTCAGCTTTGACGGAACTTCTGGCCTATAATGGAAGCTGACCGCTCCTGTCAACTTTTCTTCATTTCCGTATACAGCAAGGCTCGCCGCACCTTCCAGTACAATGTAGATTTTGTCGTCAGCCGGCTTCTTGCAGCTGAGGTCCAGCGTAATCCAATCATCGTGACCTGCTGCTATCACTAATCGGTAATCTTTCAGCTCGCTTGTGGGAATATAGTTTTCCTTCCGATCTCCGCCAAACAGCTTGACTTGCAAAGTCTCCGGATGCTCGGACCTATTTTTAATTTTAATCCGTACGCTTTCAGCTACGGATGTCTGAATCGGCAAGACCAAACATAACGCGTTCTCCAAGGAAATCTCTTCGGTTGAATGAAGATTATCATAGCTACGCTGAGACGAGGCATGAATCGTTAATCCGTCAGCGAAATAAGGATCCAACTCCTCTTGAAGCCCTACAATCGTTTGCCCGTCTCGAAGCAGCTGCGCTTGAAGCTCACCCATATGGGCTGTGACTATTTCCGCGGGGTCTGCCTCGTATTTTAAGCATAACGCAGCAGCCGTTCCTACCGCCTGCCCCATACAACCGCAGGTTGCCATAACCCTTGTAGACCCGAAAGCGACATGGGTAGCGCTTATATTGCGGCCAGCGAACATGAGATTTGGAATATTGCGTGAAAATAAGCTGCGGAAAGGAATATTATACAATCCCGGCACGAAATTCCACGCTGTAGCCGGCCCATCATCGTAGATGCCTTTATTCGCATGCAGATCCATATACCAGCCTCCAACGGATACTGCATCCTCGAAATGAGGTTTTGCTGTAAGATCGTTCTGAGACAGCATATGCTCCCCTATGAACCGCCTCGACTCCCGCTTTCCCGGAATCGGGCATACATAATCCAAGATGAGATTGTCCACATCATCAAACTCGCCGCTATTTTTTATATAATCCCAAATCCCGTATACCAATTTCCGTAGTTCCAATGCGATGTCTTCGTTATTCTTTATAATATCCATATGCCCGCCGTATTCGAGCCACCACAATCCGCCAAGTCCGTTGATTTTCCTTGGAAAAGAGCGATGGTTTAAGCCTTTTCTGATACTATCGAAAAAGGGCAACTTCGTAATATCATACGCAAAGCCAGGTCTTTTGTAAGGAACGGAATAGTCTACGTTACGGGCTTGAAATAGAATCGTATCGCCCATGGTGTAATGGTCCGCCACTTCGGGAGCCAAATCCTCGTTGTATTCATGCTTCGCCTCTCTTCCCCATCGGAAGTGAGCACCTGCTTGATATCCAACAATGCCATCGCCGGAGCAATCGATATAGGTTCGGCTTTCAAAACGAAATTTTCTTTCAGAAGCGAGTTGAAGGCCTTCCACCCATTTAATTCTGTCGTTTTCCATCCCCGTTTCATGCACGCATGTATTGAGGAATAGAGAAATATTAGGCTCAGCATAAACCATGTCGAGCAAGACCGTATCCGAAAGCGAAAGCATAAGCTTCTTGTTGTATAACGGATTATAATGAAAGATCTTCAGCTTGAGTTCTTCTACCAACCCGCCCTCACGAGCATAATAGGATGGACTGTTTCCGAGATATGCCGACCCGTTGATATGAACCCGGACCTCGCTGCTCGCATTTCCCCCAAGAACCGGCCGATCATTAATTAGTGAAACCTGCAGCCCTTGGCGTGCGGCAGCAATAGCAGCACAAATTCCAGCAATACCTCCGCCTACGACGGTTACATCTGCTTTTATAAGCTCCATTTTGATAACCTCCATGATTAGATCCTTCTATCATGGTAATTGTTTTGATCCCTTTTTTTTTACATGATTTCGCGAAAAAATCATACATTTTTTGCAACCTTATTTGGATTCATACCGCGTTATTTTTATCCGATATTGCTTAGGAGTCTCACCCGTATATTCTTTAAATAGTTTGCAAAAGTAACCTTCATTTACGATTCCTACTTCCTCGCACAATTCCAATAAAGAATAATCCTGAACATTTAACAGCTCGAGAGCTAATTGGATTTTTTTACGGTTGATGTAGCTGATCACGCCTTCGTTCATCGTTTTTTTGAATAAGCTGCTAAAATACGACGGAGCCAAATTCACATCCTCGGCAATAGCCTCCAGCGTTAAACGCTGTTTCAGATTTTTCTCTATAAACTGCATAGCACTCATGATTTCTGCACGATGTAATAGTTGTCCAGCATGTACATATTCGAATGTGAAGTCGCCAATATAGGCAAGCTGGTCCTGAAATGCCATAAATTCCATGGGGAATTCAGCTGCTTCTGTGGCCAGCTTGTTCCCTGATTTAAACTTCAACGTAATGTCTCTATACAAGTCTCGAAGCATGGGTGCCATGATAGACTTTTGGATTTTATGGTCTGAAACAAATTGGTTCAAATCAGCAAGTTCTTTATCCAGCTCTTCCTTGGAAATCTTCCTTTTCACCCATATAAGAAAATCAGCCAGCTTCTGCTGAAATTCTGCTTTTTTGTCATTATGGTAATGGAACCGATGCATGGGTGTTTTTACGACTTTCTCAGTATGATAGTAGAAATCCTCACTCACATTTTTAGCTTCCGTGTACGCTTGTTTGATTGATTCCCATCCTCGATGCGGACCTCCGAAAGCGACGGATACCCTTTGATTCAAATATTGTTGCAAATGAGAGACGATCTGCCCTCCTAATGATTGGCAAACATATTCCGTTTCCATATCACTGCGGTTATTTTCCCAGGAAAGAAAGCCAATAAAACGATTATCGGACAGATCCGCAGCTACGCCGCTTCCACCATTCATCACCGTTTCCTCGATTACATTCGTCATCGCATATTTCAAGATGTTTTGATCAGCTGCTGAGTATTCGTTCCGGAAACTTTCATACGTATTCATTTCAACAATGAAGCAGCAATAGTTGGCTTGAAAGAAATGGAACTGCATGCGATTGGCAAAATCCGATGCCCGATGGGAAGGAATTTCGCCTCTGATCAGTTCGTTAAAAAATTGCTTGCGGACTCTATATTTATTTTCAAGCACGGATACGTTTAACGATTGAAATTCCGCTTCTTTTTTCTTCACCTCATTTAAAATCCCAGCCGCCTTAGATAAGGCCCGATCCAAATCCGCTTCCCTCAGCGGAACTTTAACAATGTACTCCAATACGTTGGCATGAATAGCTCGCTGAGCGTATTCAAAGGATGAATAGGCGGTCAAAAGGATGTATTGGGTATGGGGGAGCTCCGGCTTTAGCTGCTCAATCATGGAGATTCCATCCATTTTCGGCATAACGATATCGGATATTACGATATCCGGCTTAAGCTTTAAAATTTCCTCGATCCCATTCAGCCCATTATTCGCTTTTCCCACTAGAACAAATCGCTTATCCCTATGGGAGAGCTCGTTAAAAAACAATTCCAATCTTTGAATGATTAGGTCTTCATCGTCAACAATGAAGCAGGTATAGTTTCTCACCATTATGTTTCTCCTTTTAGCAAGTCTGCTGGGAATATGGCGCGTACACGGGTTATTTTCTTAGGTATGCTAACGATTTGGAGCCCGTATTGTTCTCCATAGTGAAGTCTAATTCGGCCATGAATATTATTTAACCCGATTCTTTTCCTTTTCACTTCCACATCACTCGGTTCTGAAACTAAAATACGCTTTATTTTATCAGGTGGAATTCCCTCGCCTTGATCAATGACTTCGATGATGACGATGCTGCCCTCCCTGTACGCATGAATCGTTATCGGGCCTTCGATCCCTCCTCCGTTATAGCCATGGAAGATGCTATTCTCCACAAGGGGCTGCAGCAGCATTCGAAAAACGGGGAAATCTATTAACCCTGCTTCGATATTTTCAATCAAGTGGAAGTTTCTGTTATAGCGGATGTTCTGGATTTCGATATAGTCCGCTACATTTCGTAACTCCTGGTGTAGCGAAACCTTCTCTGAAGCGTCATCAATCCCGTATTCCAATAATGAAATGAGCGATCCGATCACCACATCTACTTTCTCTATTTGTCCGAGACGAATAACATTGCTGATCGAACCAAGCGTGTTATACAGAAAATGAGGGTTGATTTGAGACTGCAGCACTTGAATCTCCAATTTCCTCTCAAGCTCATTATGAACCTCCGCTCGTCGTATCAATTCCACAATTTGCTGCAGCATACGGTCGAAGGCTCGGGAGAGATCTCCGAACTCATCGTTTCGGTTAATCGTTATTGTCGTTGTAAGGATGCCTTGTTCCACTCGTTTCATTTTTGATTTGAGCGCAAAGAGCGGAGTCCTTATATACTTGGCAATAAAAAAAGAAACGAACAAACTTAAGAGAAGACCTGCGGCTAGAAGCTCGATATAATAGGTTTCCAATCTGGACAAGGCGGCTTTCAAGCGTGATTCATCATTGATCGAGATAATGGTCCAATTGAATTTCTCCGTCGGTTTTTTCAATAGGGAGACCGGCAGGCCATCCTTGGTATGCAGTTGAAGGGTTGTTTCTGCCGTATCCAGAATTTGTTCTGCTGACGTTTCCCCGATTGAAAAAGTATGATCTTGAACATTCAGCGGTCCTCTATTTTCCGAAAATCCGGCAATGATCTTACCCGATGCGGTGATCAGAGCCAAATTCATTTGTTCCTGCTTATTAATCTTGAACAAGGTTTCTTCAATAGCATTTAGATCCAAATCTACGGCAATGGCCATCGGAAATGGAGCGCCATTCAGATATCGAACCATCGTAACTGTCCAGCCGGAATACTTTGATTTGTAAGGATCACTGACGAAGGTCGTCCTTCTGTTCTTGTCGGCCGCATGAAATAAAGGCTCTCTTTCCGCTAACGGTTCATCAAAAATACGGGTAGGCGTGCTTCCGCCTACAATGGATAAATCGCTTTTGATCAAATAAATATTACTGACGTAATTGCTGTTGAGTTCATATAGCTCTCTTAATTGCTTTTTGATTACTTCCGTATTGTCTATGTTGGCTTTCACCGATGTTTCGACCGAGAACAGGATCGTCTGGAAGGAGGAAAAATTAACGGTGAAATACTGATCGACCTTGTCAAGTATTTGGTTGGTGTAGAAGATGTCATTGGTTCTTATTTCCTTTTGGACATAGCGATAGGACAATTGGCTTATCAAGATTATGCAGCCTAATACAAACGCAAACACGATAAAAAATAATTTTAAAGGCAAGCTGATTCTTCTTCGCATTGCGCATCTTCCTTTTTGAGTCTGTATTAAAATGACAATAAAGAGAGGGGCTGCGAATAGCCACTCTCTTCGTTCATTTACTTGATTAAGCCTGCTTCTTTAAATTGCTTGATTGCTGTTTCCTTATATTTCTTCATGTCAAACTTGGTATCCAACGTTTGGAGGAAATTGTCCCAATTGGATAGGGGATCTTTGCCTGTCATAAATTTGACTAAGCTTTCATTAATGAAACGCGAACGGTCAGTTGCCAAGGTATCGCTAGGGTCTGCGGTCAATAAGTTTCCAGGCAACGTTGGCCCCACATATTGCTGATTGTTCACGAAAGCTTCTGCCGTCTTAGGATTCTGGAAACTGAAGTACTCGGCATCGTCACCACGGCGCGGCATTCTGTAATGATCGACCCATAAGTACTTTTCTTTCATTTCCTTCGATAATTCGGACGTTTTATTTTTGATCTTGCCGTCCACTACATCCCAATGAATTCCTTTGATTCCGTATGCAAAATTCGGATAGGCTTCTTCGTCCGTAAAGAGATAATTCAGCATGGACAAGATCCGAATGATTTTGTCCTTATCCGCTTTCTTGGAGATGGCCCATGAATTGCCTTGGAACGATTTTCTCTCTACGATTTGATCGCCGTAAGGACCTACCATTGGAGGAATTACGATCCATTCCGGCACCTCTCCGCTGATTTCTTTCATTTTCTGCTGATAATCCGGCTCCAGCCTGCGCGGATCCCTGATCATGAAGCCGACTTTCCCTTTAAATAGCTTTTGGTCCAACAAATCAGGCGAGGTCATCGTCACCCAATCGGGGTCTACCACATTGGCTGCCATCATTTTATTAATGTAAGCAAGCGCTTCTTTCATTTTGGGATCGATAAATAGAAATACCGGTTCATTATCTTTTACTTCAATGGCTGATGGAGGATTGACGCCAAACATCCACATCAAGCTATCAAAGCCGTAAGTTTGCAAACTGCCCTCTTTATTCATGCCGCCGATGAATCCGTACGTATCGTTTTTGCCGTTTCCGTCCGGGTCTTTCTCTGTAAAGGCTTTCATGACTTCAAACAGCTCGTCAGGTGTCGTTGGCACTTCCATATTCAGCTTTTTCAACCAATCATTGCGGATGAAGAAGCTTCGGCTGATACCGTTTACATTATCATAACCTGGAACTCCAATGGTTTTCCCTTGATAGGACATCGCCTCCCAGGAGTCGCTGCTAAAACGTTTCTGAAGTTCAGGGAATTGATCCAGATACGGTGTCAAATCCGCAAGAACGCCTTGGTCATAATATTGCGCGAGATCGGACCGACTCTTCAAGAAAAGCAAATCCGGGATATCACCGCCTGCAATAAGCGTATTTAGTTTGGTTGTTGATTGCCCAGCCTGAGGAATCGTCATATCCAAGTCGATGTTCATTGCCTTCTCCAGCATTTGCCGTTGAATGTCTTCATCGCGTGGAGGAATCGGAGCGGCAGCGTTGAACGTGCCTTGGTTAAACATCGTGATTTTCATTTTTTTCGCAAACGGGTTATCCGTAGATGGTGAACTGCTCGAAGCTGTAGGCTTAACCTCCTCTTCTTGATCCCCACATCCCGACAATAGCGTTCCGAGCCCTACAATAGCAGCCAGAATGGCAAATGATATCTTTGTTCTTTGCATATTGACCTCTCCTTTGCTTGTATATTATCACGGTTTCCCGTAACAACCTAGATAAGATTTGCTTTTTAACCTTTAATCGATCCCATGAGCATACCCTTGGTAAAATGCTTTTGCATAAATGGATACACGATCAAAATGGGGACCGTAGTCACGACAACAGCAGCCATTTGAACAGCGAACTGGCTAACCGTTCCGGTATTGGCCATCGACTCAGCACTTTGATTTGCAATGTTAAGCAGAATGTTGCGCAAGACAACTTGAAGCGGCATTAAATTCGCATCATTGATATACACAATCGCATCGAAATAACTATTCCAATGCCCTACTGCGTAAAATAGGGAAATCGTGGCGAGGACAGGCATGGAAAGCGGTAAAATGATTTTCCATAGCGACTGAAGTTCACTTGCGCCGTCAACTCTCGCCGATTCCTCAATTTCAGCAGGCAATTGTTCAAAAAAGCCTTTAATGATCACCAGATTAAATGCACTAATGAGATGTGGAATAATTAAAACCCATGGACTATTTAACATCCCCAAAGAGCGGATTAACAAATAAGTCGGAATTAACCCCCCGCTAAACATCATGGTAAACACAATGAATAATAAAAACGGACTGCGTCCCGGCAAATATTTTTTGGATAACGGGTACGCCGCGATTACCGTAAAAAACACATTTAACGCCGTGCCTACAATCGTTCGGAACAGCGTTATTTTATACGCCTGCCCTATACCATTAGAAATGAATACTTCCTTATAGGCTGCAAAGGTAAAGGATTCTGGTATAATCACAATCCCTCTTCTTAAAACTTCCGATTCCGGTGTTACCGAAACAGCGACCACATATAAAAAGGGAAGCAAGCAAAGCAGCGATAGCACAATAAGAATAAAATAAACGGTTGATTGCCATGCCTTTTCCCCGATCGTCAGCTTAACCATATCTCATACCACCTCACCAAATTTGACCATCGAATTTTTTGGCAATCTTGTTTGCAGCCAATACTAAAATAAATCCGATGACAGCTTTAAACAATCCCACAGCAGTTGCGAGGCCAATCTTAAGACGCTCCAGCCCCTCGCGGTATACCCATGTGTCGATAATATCGATTTTTTCCTGGTTAAAAGTATTGGCAAACATGAAGATTTGGTCAAAACCAGCGTCCAGAATATGGCTTAATTTAAGAATGAGCATCAGAATAATGACTCCTCGAATGCCGGGCAACGTTACATGCCAGAGCTGTCTCGATTTGGAAGCGCCATCCATTCGAGCTGCTTCATATAAGCTTGGGTCAATCCCTGATAATGCGGCAAGGTATAGTATCGCTCCCCAACCGATGTCCTTCCATATTTCAGACGAGATGACCAGCAGTCTTCCCCAAGCAGGCTCCGTTAAGAAGGAGATGGGATCAAAACCGTTTTCCTTCAAAATCATATTGAAAAGGCCATCACCCGGAGCCAATAATGCAACCATCAATCCATAAACAATGACCCAAGACAGAAAATGGGGTAAATAAGTGATGGTTTGTACGATTTTCTTAAACCATTGGGTATGAACTTCATTAAGAAGCAAAGCAAGTGCGATGGGAGCGGAGAAACCGAACAATAGCTTATACAACGATATAATTATCGTGTTTCTCATGATGTCCCAGAAATAAACGCCGTTAATAAAATCTGTAAAATTTTTAAATCCGACCCACGGGCTATCCCATAACCCCAAAGCCAGATTGTAGTTTTTAAAAGCAATAATGATTCCGGCTAATGGGATGTATTTGAATACGGCAAAGTAAACCAATGCCGGAATTAATAGAAGGTACATCACTTTATACTTTTGTATGGTCCTTAACCACGAATTCCGCTTTTTGGAGAGGGGAATAGCTTCCGCTGCCAATTTCGATTGCATGTCATCACCTCTTCTTTATTTATATTAGTATAATAGCACCCCCCTATCTGATAAATTTCTGTCATTTCAAGAATTTCTTATAAGATATTAAGTAAGTTGGCTTTCGATAGTTCTAAGTAAAAGATTTCTACTGAGATCTGCCAAATAAAGTAATTCTCTACTGTGCTTTACAACGAAGGTGAAGGCGCCAATCGATTATTTATCCCTTAAAAATAAAAAAAACCGCCTTATAGGYGGCAAAACTTCTATTTGCACTATTCATCTGTTCGTATCAGATCAGAGGTGTTTATCAAATTCCACATCGTATTTATTGAAGATGGCCTTATATTTATTTTCGAATATAGTCCATCGCTTTTCTGTTCCGTACTTTTCCTGCAATGCCTTCAAATAATGTTTAGCCGCTGCTATATCATTGGATTGTAACAGTAAATGAAAGCTCTCTTCACCCAGATGTAAAAATCAGTATTTGGCCTCTTCGTCGACCATAAGCTCGGCTTCACACCGAAGGATATTGCTTTCATTTTCACCTTTGCATCCATTGGAGGCGCACTCATTCAGTTATCCATTTTCGGCTGGCTCATCAACCGTTTCGGCGATAAGCAAGTCATTACACTTTGTCTGCTCGCTTCAGGGGTGTTCGTCCAGCTGACGTTGTTCGTTCATTAATATTGGCTGATTTTTGCAGTTACTTTTGTTATATTTTTGTCCATTGATATTTTACGCCCCACTATTAGCACGCAAATGTCCATGGTTGCGAATGAACAGCAGGGATATGTGGCAGGACTTAACTCTGCCTTTACGAGCCTGGGCAATATTATCGGACCGATATCAGCCGGAATAGGCAAAACTAAACGGCCTCAGTCCAATGGAGTTTAGGACTAAGACCGTTTAACAGGTTTTATTATTTGTAATGTCTACTTGACGGGGTGCAGTTCATAATATCGGCAGCCTCGTTTTGTTGATTCTTACGCTATAGTATTGTTCGATTGTGGAACCAATGATTACATAAGCTTATACAACTTCCTCTTGGCGTTGAATATGCAATAAAGCGCCTTTTAATGTAAGGTTATTTCGTCAGAACCAGCGGCAAACGATTGACCCCGAACATCATCCAGCTGTCCAGCCGCTCCAGCGTGTGCGAACGATCTCTTGTATAGTCAGGAAACCTGCTAAGTAGTGTTTGAATGGCGATCTTGCTCTCCAAGCGGGCAAGCTGAGAGCCCAAGCAGAAGTGAATGCCGTGTCCCAATGCCAGATGCGGATTCGGGTTGCGATGGATATCGAATTGTTCTGGAGTATCAAATTGGTCTCCATCATGATTGGCCGACCCGATCCAGAGGTTGACCATTTGTCCGGGCGAAAGCGTTTGGCCGTGAAGAACAGTCGTCTTTTTAACGATTCGAATCATCGTTTGAACGGGAGAGCAATACCGTAGCACCTCTTCGATGGCTTGCGGAATCATGGAAGGTTCCTCGATTAGACTTTTCCTTGCCTCTCTGTCGCTATCTAGGCACAGTAAGGCTGACGTTATAAGATTGGTCGTCGTTTCATTCCCCGCCACCAGCAGCAGAATGCAGAATCCGATGATCTCCAAGTCACTTAATTGTTCGCCTTCGACCTTTGCATGAACGAGATTGCTGATGAGATCATCCTGCGGGTCAAGCCGTCTTCGATTCATGATGTCGGAGAAATAGTCGCTCATTTCCTTCTGGCATTGAAAATAACGTTCTCCGTCATTCCCAACTAGCGAATCCGACCATTCCTTGAACCGGTCACGATCCACGGACGGAATGCCCAGCATTTCGACGATGACGATGATCGGCAGAGGGCTCGCATAATCGAGAAGGGCATCCATCTCCCCCGTCTCTTCTGCTTGATCGCACAATTGCTGCGCAATCGATTCAATTTTCGGTGCGAGCGCTTCGATAGCCCGAGGCGTGAAAGCTTGTGAAACGAGCATACGCAGCTGTCGGTGTTTAGGTGGATCCTGCCTAAGAATGCTTGAGTTGATCGGCTCCATGGCGCTTTCCGTCCCTTTTGAAGAATAATGCTCATGATCGGCAAATATCTTCTTTACATCTTCGTACTTGTACACGTCCCAAGTATTTTTCTCCGAATTGAACACGACAGGGGAAGAGATTCGCATTTCTTTAAACCAAGACAAAGGTATCAGTTCGCTGTCAGTTTTCCAATTCATACGTCGCATCGCCGCTTTCCGCTTAGAATGAAATCAGTTCAACATACCATCTGGCTTGCCGCCGGGTGTCAAAAACAACCCGGTCGTAATAATCTGATAAAGAAAATGTTCAAGATCGTCGCGGTTCATACTACTGCCATAGGTTAGGAAGTAATCGCAGGAACTGTTGAGCAATCCGACAATCCCTGCAGCAGCTAAACTGCAATTGACATTGATCATTAGCCCCTCTTCCCGGCTTCCTTCTAGCACCTCTGCTATAAAACGAATATAGCCGAGCTTCAACTCATTCAATTCCTCTAGTACTTCCTGATCGATTCCGTTCGACAATTCGTTGAACACGATATGTGCGAATCCGCTGGAATCCAGAAACAAGTCGAGATTGTGCTGGATGATTCGCCTGATTTGTTCTTCCAACGAAAGATCAGTTCGCAGCTCATTCCGTATTCGATCGGTAATTACCTGCAGTCCATCCATTACGATCGTCTTAAACAGCTGTGCTTTTCCTGGAAAATGATAATACAACGTCCCTTTGGCAACCTTTGCTCTAAGTGCGATATCGTCCATACTAGCTCGGTGGTATCCATTCTCCGAGAAAACGTCTATAGCTGCTGACATGATTTTCGTTTTGCTCAATGCGAACTGTCTCTCCTTTTCGTAATAAACTGACTAGTCAGTACAACTGATATACTAATGGTAACACTTGGTAAAATGATTGTCAATCATAATTGCCTTTTTCGTTATTCGGTACAAATTCTTGACATAGCACATTGCTAAGTATATGTACCGAAAAAACAAAAAAACCACGATATACGCGGTTTTTAATAGCTTTTCTCCTATTTAGGCATGCTCAAGAATTCCCTTTAGATTTCTATTTTTTCAAGCTTATCAAAAACACTATCAACCCATTCTTGGTCATCCCATCGTTTTGAATCATGAAGTTTTCTAACAGCGGGGTGTCCAGTTACAATCGTATCTACACCGTCTTTGTTTCCAAAGTACAAATCAACGATTTTTAATATTTTATTTTCTGTTTGAACTAACATCTTAAAGCTCATACCAGATCCTTGGTTCGAAAAAGGTAAATTTACGTAGTAAAGATTTTTATCAAGTTGTTTGAATTCTGCTTCCGTAAATTCATTTTCCAGACCGAAAATAACACTAAACTCTCCCTTTAATTCTTTTCTTTGTTCTAGCTCTAGCATTTTATTTGTGTATTTTAGAAGATTATCGTTAGATATGTAATTTCTAAATGTGACTGCTTTTTGTTCTGCGATAGCACCGGTATACAAATTCACAAAAGCTTTTCCAAATGTGACAACGGTTTCTCGATCGTCATCACTAATTTGATCTCTTTTAATTGAAAATTGCAGATTGGATAGGTCACTTAATATTTCCGCTGCTGATGTCTCTGGTAGTTCCAAAGAAGCTTCTTCACTTAATGGTATATTATTTGAGTCAGCAATTTGTCCTAATGCATCTTTCCCCTTTATTACAGGATTTGATAGCAATCCAATCCCAACTGCTATCATAATGACAATTGAGAAAAAAAGTAACCAAAACCTCGGTTTTCTGTAATTCAACACGTTTTTAATCCTCCCTTTTACATTCCCCTCACCAAATGCAAGCGGACTTCCATTCAAAATATGTCTATCAGTAGCAAGCGATAATAATGATGACGCATAAGATTTTTTTATATCCATATCAGAATTCATCTTTTTCAGTACATGTTCATCACAGGAGAATTCCATATCCCTACTCATTAACATGAATGCTACCCATACAAGAGGATTAAACCAGTGCAGGGATAATATCAAGAAGGCTGCTGGCTTAATAATATGATCATATCGTTTAATATGAGTCTGTTCGTGCAACAGAATATAGCTGCGCTCCTCATCATGTAGCCCATTAGGTAAAAAAATCTTTGGTCGTAAAAAGCCAAGTACAAAAGGTGTTTTCAAATTCTAAACCTCGTAAATATTCTGCTCTGTCCATTGTGCATTTTGAGCTGTTTTTTAAGAGAAATACAGATGCCAGGCTATAAATAAGCAATGCCATCATACAGATGAACCAAAGATATGATCCAATTTGTATGTAAATCTGCAATGGATTCACACTTTCCCCATTCAGAGCAGTCAGTGCTGGAAATGTCCCGCCTACAAATGAATCGACCACTTCTATCCCACTATTAATCTCTAGGAATAGCTACTCCTATTATTTCTTGTGCTTCAGCTTTCTTTTAATGTGAACACCAATTAAACCGATAATTATAAAGCAACCTCCCGTAAATATCATGCCTAGAAAATTAGTCAAAATTAAATCAGGATTGGGACCATTTCCTACTGGACCAACTTTAGGTTTATAAGCATCAAAATAATAAAAAACAGCCATTATTGTCATTATCGCACCTATAAATATATTAAATACTGATATCCATAGTTTATATTTTTCCGGTTGTATAATGAGAAAATAAATATTTTGGATGATTACGTAAGCCAAGAATATCCCTTTGTAGATCACCTTTATATCACCTTTCCTCAAAATGGAATCGTACCTAATAAAACCTTTTATTAGTCACTATTGTTCGACTGTCTTGCCTGTTAGCTTAACGGGCTGCCGTAGAGTTATATATAAAGTTCAATGAATCCGCCCATCCAATATCCAGATGAGTGTGTTTTACAATACTATACTACCTATCCTGTTCCTTTATCACCTGCTCAATCCCCTTCAGAATCAGCTGCATGCCGAATTCAAACGCTCCATCGGTCCCTATCAGATTGAATAGCCCATTTTTGTACATCCCTCGAAACATTCCCGCATCTGTCTCGCTCATGGAGTCCAGAAGACTGGTTATCTCTCCATCGCGTAGCCCTCCCTGCTCCTCTAGCATAGTGGATACAACGCGCTCATGCTGATAATTGTCCAAAACGAAGTAGAAGACATAGTTTACCAGCGTAAGCACGGCTTGTAATTTTTGCTCTTGCTCAAGTGGCGTCGATTCCATGCAGAGCAGCATTCGGTTGGTGAACCGGATCATGTCTGGTTCGTGTGGCAGCGTCAGCATCATGAGCTGCGTGGAGCAGGGATATCGTCTGAGCACACTCCGTACGGTTACCGCAAATTCTACTAGCTGCTCCCTCCAATCCCCCTCAGAGTGAAACTCCTCCAAAATGATCTTCGATACATAGTTGGCCAGGCGCTGATAGAGATTCTGCTTGCTCTTGAAATACCAGTACAGAGAGGGAGCCTGAATGCCCAGACGATCGGCCAAGCGTCTCATGCTGAATTTCTCAATGCCTTCCTCTCCAAGAAGCTCCCACGAGGTTTCCAAAATTTTATCCTCCGAAATCTGAGGCTGCTTTTTTTTCATCGGTATCCGTCCTTTTTATCTAACAGTGTAAGTTTTTGCTTTACAGGTTTATAGGTTCATGATATCATCTAACACTGTAAGACACAAACTAACACTGTTAGATTGAAGATCGAAATAAATAAAGAAAGTAGTGATACACATGGATACAGAAAACCTCCATTATTTTGAAAAAGCACCCGTCTCAAAAGCTGTAGCTCACTTCGCTGTACCGATGATGCTAGGCATGTCAATGAGTGTCTTATACTCCATCTTGAATGCCTATTTCCTTGGTACACTCCACAATACAGCTATGTTGACTGCACTCGCACTCACCTTGCCGTTATTCGCGGCCATTATGGCACTAGGTAACTTGATTGGCATCGGTAGCGGTGCATTCATCTCTCGATTGCTGGGAGAGAAAAAATATGATGATGTTAAGCATGTGTCTTCATTCGCCTTTTACAGCAGTTTAGTTCTCGGTTTTATCGTGATGGCCGTTAGCCTCCCGTTGATTGATCAAATCGTTCATGGCCTCGGGGCAACGCCTGACTCCTTTGGATTTACAAAAGACTATGTCACGATTATGCTTATTGGTTCACCTATCGTCGTATTATTTTTCACGCTGGAGAATATTGTGCGCTCGGAAGGATCAGCTACCACGTCGATGATCGGTATGATTATCAGTGTTGTCGTAAATATTATTCTAGATGCCCTAGTCATCTTCGTTTTCCATTGGGACGTAATCGGCGTTGCGTCTGCTACAGTCATTTCTAATTTGGTTGCGAGTATATACTACGCCTTTCATATTAGATATAAAAGCCAATTTTTGACCATTTCGATAAAATGGTTTAAGGCTACCAAGGACATTCTAAGCAATGTATTCAAAATCGGAGTTCCCGTTTTTGTTATGAGTATCTTCATGGGTGCAATGTCGCTCATCTTTAACCATTTTCTTGTCGAATATGGGGAGCAAGCTATAGCGGGGTTCGGTATTTCATCGCGATTGCTGCAATTTCCAGAGTTTATTCTGATGGGATTATGTGAGGGAGTAGTGCCGATGATTGCTTTCTCTTTTACAGCGAATAAATTACGCATGAAGCATACCATTACATTCACAATTAAAGTGGTTGTTGCGTTAGCAGTCGTGTTCGGTGTTATCGTCTATCTGATTTCCGACCATTTAATTGGTATATTTACGAATGACCCGCAATTAATTGAAATGGGCAGCTACATTCTGCATGTGACGTTCTTATCCTTGTTTATTACAGGAATGACCTCGTTGTTTACGGGAATTTTCCAAGCAACAGCGCAAGGAACCGCCGCGTTTATTATGTCAATTATTCAAGGAATTACTCTGATTCCTGTGTTGTTTATAGCTAATCGCTTGAATGGCTTTCATGGGGTGGTCTGGTCGCTTGTTATAGCGGATGCCGTCGCGTTCCTTGTTGGAGCCATCATGCTGTATGTCTTACGGAATAAATTGCAGCCGGATTTGGAAAGTCTAGTGCACTAGTAACGAATAATACGCATGAGGCAGGATAAGGGCACTCCTTGATCTTGCCTTTCTTCGAGTCAAATCGTAAATTAAACCCAGTACCGATACAGTACTGGGTCGCACTTCTTCATTTAAAACCGTTTTTTATAAACCCTCATCGCAAAGAAGTAAGCTACAAACAAGATCCCAACGCACCATGCAAGCGCAATCCACAGATCATTGCCCACCGGCTGGTTTGACAGCAACGCTCGAATGGCTTCAACGATGGAAGTTACCGGCTGGTTTTCGGCAAAGGCACGAACGACCGAAGGCATCGATTCGGTAGGCACAAATGCCGAGCTAATAAACGGAAGGAAGATGATCGGGTAGGAAAAAGCGCTTGCCCCATCCACCGATTTTGCCAACAATCCTGCAATGGCAGCGACCCAGGTTAATGCCAGCGTAAACAGCATGAGTATGCCAGCTACTGCTAGCCAGTCTAGTATCCCGGCCGAAGAACGAAAACCCATAATCAACGCTACGAGAATGATAACGACAACCGAGATAGCATTGGATACCAGTGAGGTCAGCACATGCCCCCATAGTAAGGTAGAACGCGATATCGGCATGGAATGAAACCGCTCGAAAATACCTCGCTGCACATCGGTAAACAGACGAAAAGCCGTGTAGGATATCCCGCTAGCAATCGCAATGAGCAGTATTCCGGGCAATAGATAATTTACGTAGTTATCCGTACCAGTTTGAATTGCACCGCCAAACACATAGACAAACAGCAGCATCATCGCAATCGGAGTGATGCAGACCGTGACGATGGTGTCCATACTGCGGGAAATATGGCGCATGGAACGTCCGAGCATAACACCCAAATCGTTTAAAAAATGTTTTTTTACCGTCTCCATTTATGCTCCCTCCTTCTTGCCAATAATGGAGAGGAATATCTCTTCCAATGTCGGCTGCTTCTCAATATACTCCACTTTCGTTGATGGAAACATCTTTTTTAGCTCCAAAAGCGTACCGCTGGCGATGATTTTACCCTTGTGCAGAATAGCTATTCGGTCAGCGAGCTGTTCTGCCTCTTCCAAATACTGCGTAGTTAGAAATACCGTAGTGCCGCTGTCTGCAAGCTCCTTCACGATCTTCCAAACCTCGATGCGTGCCTCGGGATCAAGGCCAGTGGTCGGCTCGTCGAGGAAAATAACCTGCGGTTTCCCTACAAAGCTCAATGCGATGTCGAGCCTGCGGCGCATCCCACCCGAATAAGTAGATACCCTGCGGTTGGCGGCTTCTGTCAGGCCAAAGCGTTTAAGCAAGTCGTCCGCAACTTGCCGCGGATTACTCAGGTATCGTAGTTTGGCAATCATGATTAGGTTTTCTCGTCCGGTCATTAGTTCGTCTACGGAGGCAAATTGTCCGGTTAAACTAATCGCCTGCCTCACATGATCAGGTTTGGACGCCACATCGAACCCCTCAACGACGGCGGTTCCACTGTCTTGTTTGAGCAGCGTGGTGAGGATTTTGACAACCGTCGTTTTACCTGCACCGTTTGAACCGAGCAGTGCAAATATACTGCCCTGTTCCACTTCGAAATCTACTCCCTGAAGGACGGCAAGCTCTTTGTAAGACTTTTGCAGACCTATAACTTGAATTGATTTCTTTTTCATGTTTTTTCCCCTCCTTATCGAACTGTAACCTTAGACAATTCGGCTCCCATACCTTTAAGCGCAGCATAGGTAAGTTTATCCATGACTGCATCGTCAAAGCAGATGGTTTTAATGGAGCGGTAATACTTATTAGTCAAGGAAAAAAATGCTTGAAAAGAAACATTCTTGAGTGTAGCGCCCTTAAATGAAACTTCATTTATAGCAGACTTATCAAACTTAACGCCGATAAAGGTTTGCCCGTCAAGACATAGCCCACTCAGGTCACAATATTTGAAGTCCACGCCGTCAAAGATACAACCTTCAAAAATTGTTTTTTTAAGGTCGATCTTGTTTAGCGTAACGTCGGTTAGTTTTACACCTGTAAATTTTACTCCTTCCATCCCCGAAATGCTGAAGTTGGTACGTACAAGGATCGATTTATTGAAGCTCGCATTGGAAAGATCATTGACAGATAGGGTACAGTCGGTTAGATTTGCACCGTTAAAATTGGCTTCACGTATGTCGCTGCTCTTAAATGTGCTTCCGGTCAAATCTGCACCTGCAAAGTCAGAGCCGTGTAATGCACTCGAGGTGAAATTTCCTTTATGCGCAATAACACCTGCAAAGTCACTCTTTGGCAAATTGCTCGCGCTAAAGTTTGTCAGTACTTGCCTCTCCAGGGAGCGGGAGAGATTGGCGACTTCCAGTATCGTTTCCTCGATGTCGCCGATGCTCTCAATGGTCATATTAAACGCTGTTTCATCGTCTTTGCCCTCGGCTTTAAGTTCACGGTACCTCTCCTGTAAATCGGAGAGCAGGTCTGCTTTTAATTCGGTGACGCTTTTCACCCCATCGTATGGTGTAAAAACGTCGTTCAAATAATTCGTCAATTTCTGATTCATCACATCAAACCTCCTATAATAAGTTTTCAAGCACGCGTTTTGCATACTCCCAGTTGCTGTTGTTGCGGGCATATGTTTCCTTGCCCTTCTCGGTAATTCTAAAATATTTGCGCCGTCCGCCCTGTGATTCATCGCCCCAATACCACTCGATATCACCGTCTGTCTCAAGACGTCTGACACTGGAATACATGGTCGCTTCTTTTAGTTCATACTCCCCGCCTGAGCGCTCCGCAATCAATTTGACAATTTCGTATCCATAGCGATCAGCTTCGGATAATAGTCGCAATATCATCGTATCGGTATGTCCGCGCAGCAGGTCGGATGTAATTTTGTTCTCACTCATTTAATCACCCCGCAACTGTATAATACGATATACTACTGTGACTGTCAAGGTACTATTTTAATCAAAATACTGTTTCTGTGATTTGGGAAGTTTGGAGAGGGAATATTGTGTGTTCTTAAGATAATGAATGCCTCTAGCCATATCGATAGCAGTTGTAAAATGAAAAATGAACCCAAGGCTCCCCTTGGGTTCACGCGATTAGTTACCTTGTGTGTCTTTGCAGCATGGCATGTGACATGGTACCCCCCACAACTTAACTGTGAGAAAGTATCTTATTTCAATTCATTCTCATTCAAGCCGGTGGAATACTTTGAGGATTGTTGAACACATTATTTGGATCATACTTAGCTTTTACTCTACGCAGCCTAGGAAAGTTTTTACCATAATAAACAGGACCAGAACATTTGATGCCTTGGTCAGGCACATTGATATACGAGCCTACGATATATGGCTGCAGCTTATGCCTCGTGTTCCGTGCTAAGGCAATATTTTTAGCGGCATGAGATGGCTTAACCCATGAGCTGTTCCATTCGACATAAAATTGAGCTTTACGCCAGTAGAACGCTGTGGCTTTAGGTGCGATACGGCTTATAGCACCACCCCAGTTAAGGAAGAAGAAGCCGGCCGGAGTCCCTCCCTCAGCGTTTTCTAGAAACTCGCGCATAACTTTATAGGCTTTATCTGGAAAAGGACGTCTGCCGAAGCCGCTGGAAAACTGGTTGCTGAACTTTTGTGTCAGCACTGGATCGGGAGCTAACAAAAACTTTGTAGCTTCAATATATGGCAACAATCGGATGGTTTTTTTCGTAGGCGTCCCCACGCTTAGAATAGGCTCTAATTGACGCAGGGCTTCCGTTTTAGATCCAAGAAATAGACCGAGCATGCTAACATTTCCACCTTTTTTTGGACCGACACTTAGTTCGCTGCCCAATCTGGTGCTGGCATGAGGAGCCCAGACTTGCCATTTCTTTACGACTTTTTCGAACTGCTCCCATGGCCACGTTACGCTGAAGACGGTAGCTGTGGCTGGAGCACGCAGTACTTTGAACTTGTATTTTGTGTATACGCCAAAGTTACCGCCTCCTCCACCGCGGGAAGCCCATAGGAGATCGGAATTGCGTTTTTTGTTTGCACGGATTACTCTTCCCTTAGCGTCAACCATTTCTAGTCCGATTAGATTGTCGCTAATGAGGCCAGTCGTTCTTTGGAGCGGACCAATCCCTCCACCAAGTGTAATTCCGCCGATACCAACCGAGGGACTATCACCAAACGGTGCAATAAATCCTTGCTGTGCCAGTTTGTTTACGACTCTTCCTACCCGATTGCCCGACTCAACCACAACAGTTCTGCATTTTTTATTTAATTTAATTTTCTTCATTTCGCTAACATCGATGACAATGCCTCCGTTAACTTGAGAAAGATTGGTCTCCAAGGCGTGACGTCCACTTCTCGGGCGAATCGGAACATTATTTTTGCGAGCCCATCTTATAGCGTTTGCAACATCCTGTGTTCTTTGGGCAAAAACAAAAACTTTTGGAAATCTGTCGGTATGAGGATCCCAATTCTTACGAGCCGCTTCATAACCAGGGTTTCCCTTGAAAATCACTCGCCCCGTAAGTTTCGTTATTGATTTCATGTATCCAACTCCTTTGTTCATTTCTCCCGCAATTTAGACAGTTGCCATGTATCGTATGATGGGTTTAACCGGTTGGTATAGACTACAGCTGATAAAGTATATATAAAGCAGATCTCGAATGATCATTGTTTTCATTATTTGTTACTTTACAAGTTGTTGCTGTTCTTGTTACTGTTCCAAACTAAAAACAGTGACAGTCATGGACCTATAAATAATGTCCTAGACTGTCACTGTTTGATTGAAAATACAAGATTATCATTACGATGTTTTCTTGCACTTTATAATTAAAAAATGGATTGGAGGTGCATTTTTTGTGTTCTTATTTGGCTCGTCAATTTCTGAAATCTCTACCAGTCCATATTTTTCAAAATCCTGTTTTATGGAGTCAGCATCATAAAAATACATTTTCACGCCTTCCATTATCTCGAAATAGTCTTTAGCCAATTGTTTGCCCTTTCCAAACATTGGGGCTTTTTGTGAAACCGTTGTAAAAACCAAATATCCATTTGGCTTTAACTGATCATAACAATCTTGAATAAATTTTTCTCTCTCTCGATTATCCAATAAGTGAATAAGCGCATGACTGAATATACCATCATAGAGCTTGTTATCAAAGGGCATATCCGTTACTGAGCCATGTAAAATACTAATATCAAGCCCGTTTTCCTTCGCCAAATCAATCGCTGTTTTTGAAATTTCTATACCTGTTACATTTATTCCATTATCAATAAAAACCCTTGCATTTCTGCCATAACCAATACCTGGTATCAGTATGTCCTTAACATTCTTTTCAAGGAAAAAGTCCTTTGTTACGATTGCGGAGTCTGTAGGTTCAAATCCCCACATCGTTTGTTTTTCTATAAAACTTGATTCCCAAAATTCCGTCATATCTCTATCTCCTTAATGTYTTAAATTAAATGTTATCTTGATAGTCATTACAATATTTCGATATACCCTTCTGTTCCATGCACGCGTATTCGTTGTCCATCTTTTATCAAAGTGGTAGCATTCTCAACTCCAACCACTGCTGGTAAGCCATACTCACGCGCGATAACTGCCCCATGAGTCATCAGCCCACCAACTTCGGTAACTAGACCTTTAATGGATACAAACAAAGGTGTCCAGCCAGGGTCAGTAAAGGAAGTGACTAAAATATCTCCATCTTCTAAGTCAGCATCCTCCATACTTAAGATAACACGTGCTCGTCCCTCGATTACTCCAGAAGAAACAGGCAGACCTGCAATAGCGTCGGTTGGGAGATTTTCCCGTTCATACTTCCCTGCAATGATTTCGCCATCAGATGTAATAACACGTGGGGGAGTCAGTTTTTCATATCGTTTATATTCGTCTTTTCGATTGTTGATGATCTGGTAATCCAGTATATTTGTGGCTACGACATCGCGAAATTCTTCAAAAGTAAGATAGTATACATCATCTTTTTCATGAATAATGCCCGCTTGTACGAGCTGTTCGGCTTCTTTCAATAAAGCTTGCTTATATACGAAGTATCGACTAATCATGCCGTACTTCGGATATTCACGATATCCGCTGAAATTTTGGATTAAGCTGATCATTTGTTTGGTCTCTGCGGCTTTTTGATTACCATCCGGTAATTGTTTTAATCGGTCTAATAACTCTTGTTCTTTTTCCAAAGCTTCCTGTCGCCTTTGTTCGAATTTTCGCTTGCCGGCATTAGGCTCAAAGTTTTTGATGTTGCCTAGAATCATCGGGACAAGTGTAATTGGTTTTTCACTCCAACGAGTTTTAGTCATATCGATTTCACCGGCACATCGCATCCCATATTTGTCGAGATAAGCATAGATAGCGTCTTGGGTGTCCTTCCCACCGTTAAGCTTAACCAGATCATCCAAAAAGTTATCTTCTTTTACATGTTGCAAATAATCAATTATTTCTGGATAAGGACGAATCACATCAGCGACATCCAATAGCGCCAGACCCATTGTCGAAGTAATATTGTTTGGTACAGATTGCGAAAGCGTATCTGCTGCATTTTTTTCACCTAACCACTTGTTCATTTTTTCATTAATCCATGATGAAGCATCCATCCCAGTCATAATTACAGCAGAACTTTGTGGGTTAAATAGAATTTTCTTTAATTGCTGGATATCTTCTAAAATATAATCAAATAAATCTGATCTTGATTTCGTTTGGATGTTTTGTTTTAACTCTTCTATCGATGTTTGACTACTTTTAATTAAATCAGAAACGATTGTCGGGTTATTTTCGATTTGTGCTTGAATATCGGAAAACGTCTTACCTTTACTGCTTTTAATGGGACTAGGTACTTGTTTAACATCAGGAGTTGATTTTATAAAATCTTCTCGCTCTACGATAGTCATAAGCGCGTCTTTTATGAGGGGATCGGATTTTCCCAAGGCATCTATTACAATACTGCTACTGACAGGGGAAGCCAGGCTATGTGTGATATCAACAAACAATCTTCCACCAGCTGTTCGCATGGTTGCAGGGGTCGTTAACAGGTAGAAAGACAGTCCTAGTGGTTTCATGGGGTCGGTCATCATTTGTTGATGACCAACTGAAACATAGACATGATTTTCTTTATCCTTCGCTTCAGGGATCGGGTATAAAGTTGTGATTGGACGACTCTGTACAATATAAAATGTATCATGGGCCAAACACCATTCGATATCTTGTGGACAACCAAAATAAGCTTCGATCTTTCTTCCGATGAGTGCCAATCGTAAAATTTGTTGTTCAGTAAGTGTTTGTGTCTTCTGTAGTTCAGGATCGATTTGCTTTGTCTCTGTTCCTCCTTCTTTTAATCCATAGATAGCCACTTTTTTGGTTGCTATCCTTTTGTTGACGATTTCCCCTCCCTGTACGATATAACAATCGGCAGAAACTAGGCCAGAAACCAACGCTTCTCCAAGTCCAAAGCTGGCATCGATAGATAGCAGCTTTCGGTTAGAGGTGATCGGATCAGCGGTAAATAATATTCCCGAAACCTTTGGGAAAACCATTCTTTGAACGATAACGGATAAATAAACTTGACTGTGGTCTAATCCATTTTGCATACGGTAGATTACCGCGCGATCCGTAAATAGAGATGCCCAACATTTACTGATATGCTGAATGATTGCTTCTTTGCCGATGATATTTAAATAGGTGTCATGCTGACCAGCAAAAGAAGCATGTGGTAAATCTTCAGCAGTCGCACTAGAACGTACGGCATAAGCATGTTCATCACCAAATGGTGAGAGATAGTGTGTGATTGCTTTCACAACTTCAGAAGGAATTTCTAACTCCATAATGATTTGTCGAATCTTCCTGCTGATTTCACCAATCTGGTCTCGATCTACTACTTTTAACGTTGTCAGTTGATCCAACAATGCATGGTACGTTTCGTTATGTTCAAAGGCTTTTTGATAAACTTCAGTTGTAACGCAAAATCCCTCGGGTACTTGAATTTCTTCGATTTTTGATAATTCCCCTAAATTCAACCCTTTTCCTCCAACGAGTGAAAATTGCGTTTTTTCCATTTCCTGAAAACCGAGAACTAAATTACTCATTCAATATCTCCCCTATCCAATAAACTGAGAAAAACATTTGACAAGAGCTTACCTGCATGATACAATAAAATTGTAAGATGTAACATTTATGTTCACATTTATTTTGAAAGACGTGCAATGATTATATCATCGTGTTTGTTTATATGCAAATGTTTAGAACCTGATAATATTATCCAGGTTCTTTTTTGATTTCCCTCTAACATTATCGTATTAAAAAGCAGAGTTCGTGCCGAGCTCCGTCACTTCATATCACCTTCTTGTCCTAATAGGATATGAATTGTTCTCTTCCACTCTATCGCCACAATAATAAAAAAGTTATTGTAAAATTACCGATGATAGCCCTCTTAAAGTTAAACTCCGTTAACAGGCAGTGTACAAGCAACCAAGTGTATTGCTTCCTACGATAGGATCAAAATCATTCTATGTTATGGAAAAAGCCTACCATCTCAGAAAAGGCCTTTTGTGCTGATTGTTCATTGTATTTGCTAGAATACGGGTCACTGAAGCCGTGTTGTCCGCTGAATTTATGGATTTCATTCGCATCGTTTTTGCTTAAAATCGAAATTAAATCATCTACATGAAACGACAATTCTTCTTGTGGGAAAAATAGTATCGTTGGACATTTAGGCAATAATTCCGTGTAGTTTCTAATGCGTGAACCATAGTATGCTGCTATCCCATCAACCTCTGGTTCCTCTGAACATAACCATGCAGTTGTTGCTCCTACGCTAAATCCGGCAAGAAAAACTTTTTTATAATTAGCCCTCTTGTCGGATACGAGATGCTTAATTTGGTTCGAAGCCTTAATGAAGCCTACATTTTCTACGAAATGACGATATGCAGTTTCCTCTTCGGCATAGTCGTAAGGTACTTCTTGTTCCAAAAGATTTGGACAAATAACATCAAAACCATGATTCGCTAGTGATTGACAAATATTTTGCATATGACGGTTAATGCCATAGATTTCATGAATGACTATGATTAAAGTTTCAGAACCGTTAATTATACTAAACATTATTTCAGCCGCCTTTGTTAATTGTTTTTGTTTGGAGTGTCAACATATTGTTGAAGCTTCGAATAGTCATAAATATCAACGATAGCACCATGTTCAAAATGCTCTGTAAACAAAAACGCTATTATTTGTTGTGCGGTTTCTTCTGGTGTCGTCAGCATGCCGGCATCTTTGGCCATTCCGAATAGTTGTGCAGACGGGAAGGTTGCTTGGTCTTGAGTTCTTGTCCAATTCCTCTTGATGTGCCGGTTATTATAAAATAATTCAAAAATACACGCCTCCAATATTAAAGTTTTGAATTAGGAATTCAAAGATACCTTTCAATCAACTTCATCTAAACTAATATTTAATTCTATGGTCTTACTTTCACCATTAATGGAAAATATGGTTTGAGTGTAAAGAATTTGATCTTCAGGTGTAATACTAATCATTTTGTCCTTATCGAAATTGTATACTTCTTTCTTAGCTAATGACTTTGAGATACCAACAAAACTATAAATAATATCTGGGCGATTAGATCGCTCTCCGACGACTGCTCCAGTCAAAGGGTCACCATGGATGATCCCAATGGAATTATCGCCTGTATTCTCCAATTCGGTATGAATTTTAATTTTCGATGCTTCTTCTCTTTCTATTTTGACTCGAACTGTAATGGAATCGGACGAAACCTCCTTAATTATTGACTTGTCCTCTTTGCTTTGACATCCCATTATGAACAGAAGAAATATACATAATATGATCATAGGCTTCATGTAGTTCAATCCTTTCTGCAAAATCAAGAAATGAGACTCTAATTCCAACGCTCCATTACTGGGAACAGAAAGCCGCTTAGAATTCCGGGTACGCAGTAGAAGTAATTCCATTCTAATTTGCCGACACAGAGGGAATAAATCATCGTGGAAATCATCAACCCGGTAAATGCGTGAGCAAGCATGGACGAAATTAATCTCCTTTTTTTAATTCTGAGTAACAGATCAATTAAATAAAAAGCAGGGCATAAGCACAAAAGAATTAATATCCACAGTGACAATATCAAAAATGGCAGCACGTACACAAAGAACATTATATGGACCTCAATTAAGAAGCTCAACGGATAAATACACATAAGGATTAACGAAACAACCACTGCAACCCAGAAACTATGTAATGCAGCATCATGAACTCTCTCCAACTGTACTCCCCCTTTCATCCCAATTGAAATTTTCAATATGAAAAATTTACTTTGTGTTATTTGTTAGCCTCATGAATTATTCTAATTCTTAAGGACAAGAAGCGAAAATTGCTAAAAAAGTGTTATTGTTTCCTGAATTATATCCCCATTCCCATCGTAATGAATAGTTCTATCATTAATAGTACCCTGTCATTTTTCTCTCTCTATTCTTTAAAAATAAAAAAATAAGCAGCCCGCCGAAGCGTCTGCTCATCTACAATTATCATTGTTTTAGCTTTCCGTTTGTTCAATAAGAATCGATTTTCGAATCTCTGTCTTCTTCTATGGTGTAACACAGAAAAAGCCAGGATAATCTCCTGACTTTATCATGGTCAATGTAAGTTCTAATCGAGTATCTATTCTTCCTCTTGGTCAAGGAAGGACTGGAGATCGTCAAGCTTGCTGGACCAGAAATGACGATATGACTCCAGCCACTTATCGACTTCTTGAAGCGGCTCTGGGCGTAAGGAATAGATGTTTTTTTGGGATACAGATCGTACCTCAACCAATCCAGCTTCTCGCAATACTCTTAGATGCTTAGAAACGCCCGGTTGACTCAATTGACACTTATCTACAAGCTCCCCAACTGATCGCTCGCGAATGCGCAATAGATCCAGCATAGACCGTCTGTGCGGTTCCGACAAAACTTCAAATATATTATTACTCATCATTTGGTCCTCTCCACTCGAATGCGCAACCGACAATGGATTTTAATTTGATGTTCTAATCGCTCCAAAAGCATTAGCATTGTCTTCCTCTACAACTCAATTCATTATCGAAGCATATTTCTCGCGCAACTCTTTAAAAAGATCCGAAGAGAAGTCGACATGCTTTACATGAAGAATCATATCAATCATGTCTAGATGCACATGCCAGCCTGCCAGAAAATCAGCAACTTCAGCGGACTCGTAAAACGTATGAGTCAGGTGAAGATGGCATCCTTTATCATCGTCATGCAGCTCCCATCGAACAACTGATTCTCCTGAAGATTTCTCTATCCAAGTGTACTCGAGCTCATTTGGGGGATTGACCATAGTGAACTTTCCATGAACCAGATCCCCATTCTCCCAACGAAATGTAATCTTTCCGTTAACAATCAGATCAAATTCAGCATGCGCAGTTAACCAATTGGCAATCTGATTAGGACTTGTTATCGCCCTCCATACTTTTTCTATCGGATGATTCAGAAAACGCTCGAACCGAACTACACTTCTTCCTTCATATTGTAGAAGTTTACCGTCCATTCAATCCCCTCCAGAGCTATAATTTACATATTATATTATATACATTACCATATGGTTATATAACTGTAAAGGAATTAATATTTCTCCATAATGTAGTTTTTCAAGAAGTCGTTGCAAAACTTTCCTTGAGGATCGTTTTGAAGTAGTAATTGCCGAAAGTCAGGCAACTTCTCATATAGTGATTGAAGATGGGCTGGCGGCGTGGCAAACAGCTTTGCCCAATGTGGACGAGCATGGTAAGGCGCAATCTGTTCCTCGATCATCGGTAGAATTTGTCTGACTGCCTCCCAATCCGCCTTCCATGTAAAGTGAAAAGCAACGGATTCCTGCTTATAACAAGGACTCATCCACAAATTGTCTTCCGCAATCGTACGGACCTCTGACACATAAAGATGTGGCGATATGAAATCACGTATCCGGTCAATCGCACATAGTGCTTGATAGGCATCTTTGCGCGGCACAAAATATTCACTCTGTAGTTCCTCACCAGCACTTGGCGTGAAATCCATGCGGAAGTGCGGTAGCCTTTCATGCCATGGCCCGGGAATACCAAGCTGCTCACTGCAATTCTCTGCAGAATAACCTGGCACTGGATGTCGTGGTACTCTTGCGAGCTTGGCGCCAAAAAATTCAGATTCCACTTCAGCGTGTTCAAAACCTAGTAACTTATGCTTTTGCCAGACTTGATTGAATGTAGAAGTTTTCCAATCCGTAAAAAGACTAACACTATAAGCGCTAGAGAATATTTCGTCAAAATGGTCTTTAAGATGAACTAAAGGCAAATGATCAAATACATATTGACTCATCTGGAATGTGGGGATTATATCTAGAGTGATTTTCGTAATCACCCCGAGCCCTCCAAGCCCCACTACCGCCCCGGCAAAGAATCCATCTTGTTGTTCACGGGAGAATACGACCTTATTCCCATCCGCTTTGACAACTTCCATGGATTGAATCGCCGAAGCAAGATTAGCGTTCTGGTCACCGGAACCATGTGTGGCCGTTTGGCATGCGCCTGCAATAGTAATATGGGGCAACGACGCCAAGTTGTGCAAAGCATAACCGAATTCATACAGATATTGACACAGATCTCCGTATCTAATACCTCCCTCGACTGTAACCTTATTGTGTTTAGTGTCTAATGCAAGGATTCGGTTAAACTTTTGAAGAGAGATGAGGTTCTCGTTACAATCAGCGATTCCATTGAACGAATGACGAGTGCCAAGTGTCTTAATTCGATTGCTACGTGCTACTAACTCTTGTATTTGCTCCAATGTTTCCGGAACATGGAGTTCCGATGCGCTATACCTATAGTTACCTGCCCAATTTTGATTATTTTCCATAAACATATACCCCCACTACATCTGATGAAAGATTTGTCAAAAATATCGATATGTTATAAAAACATTCTATACATTTTGGAAGTATCCTGCACGGAGAGTAGTTCTGGTGAACATTACATCAAATACCACTGCAATGACCCTTAGGTCTCTTATGCTGTCTCTTATGCTTAAAAGCAGCTATAGAAAAAACTAAAGGTACAACTCCTCATATTTTTAGAGGGGCTATACCTTTTCTCAGAATAATTTGAGCATTAAGCTTTGGTGTACCGTTTGCAACATGAAGTATGCTAAATGCTAACACCATAATTAATTAAGCCAATGTATCTTAACATTCGTAATTCCAAATTGTGGAATTTCGTGTCTCTTATCAGAAACCAATCATTTTAAGAATAAATGGCACCTGAATGTCATCGGCCTTATAACAATTTTCAAACTTGCCTTTTAACAATAGACTTCGACAAGCAGCTCCAGATTCTTCATAAATATCGGACTTCACATTCATCTCTATATTCCGATGGTCATTATATTCCGGACTTTCATTTTTAATTTTAAGTACTTCTGCGGATTTCCAATTCATAGAAAAAATGTCTTTATGATTGCTTGAATAAATCGTTTTTTTCTTGCCCGTTTGGGTTTCTTCAACCTCGACAAGATACAAAACGCCACCTGCTGCGCCACCATAAGGGATATAATATGCACTTGCATTATATTCACCGTTCGGAGATTTGGTCGGACCACTAAATATGACAGCATTATTATTAAGAGCTTGAAAACTATAAAAGTATCTATTATAACCTATTAATAATAAAATACTGATTGCTAAAAATAGCAAGAAAGCATATCTTTTTTTCATAAATCCTCCGATCTATTTCGATTCCCGTGTAAGTTGAAGCCTTTAAAGGTTGGCAGTAACATTATTTTTCACACTCGTACTTTGATACTTTGCAATCGCCCAGTCGATAAAAAAACCTGCGCTCATAAAGAAAAGAAACACATTCGGGTAACCATACCTATTGAATGCGACAAAGGGAATATAGATCACAGTAAAGTAAGCCAATGAAAGCAATAAAAATAAATAGGCAATTTTCTTTTGCCGGAAAGCTCGTTTAAGTGTAAGCAGTAAACCTGCTGCTCCAAATAGAATAAATACGACATGATAGATGCCCGCGATCCAAATATTCACACCAAATACCGTTTTCCAATAATAAGGAGCCGCATATAATCCAAATACTTTATCAATCGTATACCATTTCAAGTATTTTAATGGTTGATTTTTAAAGCCGAAGCTTACAATCTTTTGTGCTGTTTCGGCTTGAGCAGTGTCAGAGCCTGCAAATAAATTTTTACTGATGCCCTCGTATTCTAGATGGGTGTCGAAGAAGGCCTTTGAAGGTGCCTTGTTGTTAATAAGTGCCCCTAATAACATCGGATTGCCTGCTGACTGCGTGAATGGAATGAATTTATCAAAAGTGACGTAATTCCGTATCCACCATGGTGATAGCAAAAGGATCATCGTTAGCGAAATAACTCCTGTATACTTCACTATAATTTTCCAAGATATCTTTTGCACAAGCCATAAAATGAACCAGACAACGGGAAAAAGTACCGCATGTGGTTTGAAATAACATGCTAGCCCAACAATAACGGCTGAAATAACGTAATACCTCGTTTCCTGTCTCCTTAAGGCAAGAAGGCTAAAGCAAATAAGCAATATGAACAGCGTGCGGAACATTGTCTCAGACAAAATGGCGCCAGAAGAAAAATAATCGGGCAAATAAAGCGCGGATGCGATGCTGGCTATTATTGCGGCTCTACTATTAAACAGTTGATTAGCCGCTATAAAAATCAAATAGATCGAGAACGCCTGCAGGGCTGCCATTAGGACTCGGAATGCCACAACCCCTCCATCTCCTTGTCCGAAGATGAGCATGAGACCACCCAGTACAACTGGCATTCCTGGCATGATGAAAGCAGACGGCTCATCGCCGCTGTTATAAGCAATCGTGTGCTTATTCAATAAAATTTTAGCGCTATTTACATATTTGACGTCGTCATTATTTTGTTTATCATATGACCCAATGAGAAAGTGATCGCCATACAACAAAACAGATGCGGTGCTAAACGAAAAAACGAGAATGATAATAATGAATAAAGTAGTGCGCATAGGACGAGAGACATGATTAAGCTTAAACAGGATTTACACACCTTTCTCTTACAAATACGAGTGGTACAGACCTTCTTCATCATACATCACTATGACCAAGTATTAGAGCCATACGGTCCTTTATTTTAAAAATAATAAGGAGCAGCTGCCATGGCAAACTGCTCCAGAACTAAAGTATAACTATCGATTACCCGTAATTCAAATAGTAACTATTGATATTTCTATCTCACAAAAGAAATATAATCAATGTTGACGGGTTCAAAAGCATTTGCTCGAATTTGTAAATTAATTTGTCCTCGATGATACTGACCATGTAGTGCTACATGAGTTAAAATATCTCTTGTGGAAGTTATAAACTCTTTACCTTTACTGTTTGAATATGATACTAAGTTATCTAAGTCAGCGTTTGTGATTTTAGTGAGAATATTTTTGAAGCTTTCTTCATTCTGTTTAATAAGTGTTGCACAGGTTTCTAGATCACCATCTGACCAGATAGGCATTTGTGAACTGTCCATTCCTTGTATTCTAGCAATCCAAACTTGTTCGGCATATAAAATATGAGAAAATAACCGCACGAGTTGATCCTCGACTTCTACATTTTGCAAAGTTTCTAGAATACGTTGATTTGCCCAGTTTAGATGTTCATACATCTTTTGGATTGTTTTCATTGATTCCATCCTTTCATTAACTTCACTTTATCAAAGAGTAAATGTTTGTATCATGGGCAATACCATTTTGATACATATAGTTTTTCAGAATCCCTTCTTTTTCAAAACCTAGTTTTGTTAATAATTGATTGGATTTTTTATTTTCAATAAAAACAATTGCGCCAATTCTTGTTAACCCAAGCTCGCTAAAACCATATGCTATAACTTTTGAAATGGCTTCTGTTGCATATCCATTTCCCCAATAATCAGGATGAAGCTCATAGCCTATCTCAGCTCTTTTATGTTTTAAAGACAAAACATTAAAACCGATGGTCCCGATCATTTCTTTTTTACCTTTTATTTCTATTCCCCATCGAATGCCTCGATTTTCTTGGTAGCTTTTCGCGAAAAACGCAATGAACTGTTCTGCTTGTTCGATATTTGTTAACGTATCTTGTCCATAATATCGTGTCACATCATGATTGGAAAAGCAATGAAAGATGCTGTGAGCATCTTCTTTAACGATTTCTCTCAATTGCAATCTTTCTGACTCTAGAATCGGAAACACTCTATCACTCCATTTTTATAATATTAATATGTATTCCTATTAGATGGTTAGCGCAGCAGTGATTGCTCATGCTTTGGATAATATTTAAAAAACAAATATTTCCAATCACTCATGAAGTCACTTTGATAAATTCTATTGTAAAAGCAAATCTGTTCATTCCAGAAATCTACAGAGTTGCATTTGTATTTACCTAAAATGAATGATGGATAATTATACATCTTCTCAAAAATGATAATCACCTGCTTAGTAGGAATTCTATAATTTCGAGTCCTTTGAGAAAGGCCGAAACTTCACAAAATGAGCCTATCCAGACCAATTGCACTAATTAAAAGCCGCTCTTTCCTGCTGCCTAACATATTTTGTGTCCAATCTACAAAACCGCCATCGCCAATAAAATACTCCGTTTCGCCGATTACTGTCTTTAATGTGAATTGTAATCCTTTGTAATACTGGTTTTCCATATTCGGCTCACCTGTACTTACCGACACATTCATTGACAGTTCATTTCCGTGTTTTATAATCCTTGAGACTAAGCCAGCCGAATCTTTGTAACCACTGCGTTCACTTAAAATGATCTCAATGTCAGATCCAAACAGCGTTTTAAATATACTTTGGTATACTTTTATATGCTCCCATAATGATTGTTTTTCGAAGCTATAGGAACCTTCATCTAATCCAGACGACACCATACAAAATAAATGGAAATGAGGCAGCATCCCTGGAGCATCTCCAAAGAATTGCGTTCGGACATGCCTATGGGTGGTACAGAAGCGAATAAAATTATCTCTCTTATCATTTGAATCAATTGTTTTAAGTAAATTACTGATATGCAGGGCTAAGAGGTTGGTTGCATCTGATACAACCTCCGTTCCTCTTAACGCGGAAATTGCTTTGTTTTGATCAACTGTTCCTAGCACAGAAGCACAGCCCAATGGTGCTACGGGAGATAGTTGAATTAATGAAAAAGAATGTTTTGAAGCAATATCTAAAACATCCAACTCCATCCTCTTAAGCAATAGCACATCGACGTCAGCTGGGTGTACAAAACGGTTATTCTTGTATCTTTTAAAAAGATCATTTGGAGAAGATTTTTTTGTTTTCTCGCTGAATACTTTTAAGAGAAGTGAATTCAAGTCACTGGAGGATATCCGATCAACTAAAAGATTAATTAAATCAGCTTGATCAAGTTTTCGCAGTATTCTTTCAAGATCGGCTGTAAGGGTAGGTTCCATTAACTTCACTCTCCTTGACCTCATTCTATTGGTTATTAATGGATAATTATATGGGGTGACATTACTTTAGGTCAAGAACTAAACCAATATGATAAATGATCAATCTTTTAACTTGAAAAATGACGATAAGTTTTCTTCAGTTTTTTCAACAGGGCTACTCACAAAAATCCCGACGGAGAAGATCCCGCCGGGATTTAGTGGAACATACGATTTGAATTTAAATCAATAACTAAATCGTATCCTTTACTGGTTCGAGTTATTTACTGAATTTCCAAATAATCAATGTAAACATCCCATGTCCCGTTATCGGAGGTGCAAACGAGCTCAATTTCTTGATTACCGGTTCCATGGCTGACATTGCTTAGGGTATAGACCGCGGGACTACTGCCTCCGAAGTAGAAGGTCCCTTTCGTCACCCCGCCTATTTTCAAGTCAACTCTGGCCATATTGGAGTTATTTGAAGCACCACGGAGTGAGAAGCTATGAGTTCCGCTCGTGAAATTCTGTGTGTATTTGACCAAATCATTGTTGGCGTATAAAACAACACCAGAGAACGGCGAGCTGATATTCCCGGTGTACTGACCAGCTTTGGTCATGCTTTCGGCTTCCTTTTTTGTACTTGTGCTTGGAGGAGTAGTTGTACCGCCACCGTCAGGCGCAACCGCTCGGCCGGTGCTTGTTGAAATCATTCCAGGGCAAAGTCCTCGGCTCTTAAGGTTCTGAGCAATCTGGGGGATCGCTTGAAGCGTAGTCTGGTATTGATCATGCATCAGGATGACATCGCCGTTCTGCAGTCTGCCCGCAGCGGCTACGATCTGTGCGGTGGTGGCGCCATTCCAGTCTTGTGAGTCAACGTTCCACAGCACCTCGGTTAGACCATTTTGACTCTCGATTGACTTCAAAGTTGCGTTAGTCTCGCCGTACGGCGGGCGGAACAATTTTGGTGCAGCTCCGGTAGCTGACTGGATCGCTTGTTGTGTCCGAGTAATTTCTGATGACATCTGCGAGCTGCTCAATGTGGTCATGTGAGGATGTGTATAAGAGTGGTTTCCGACCCACATGCCCGCATTCACTTGGTCCCGCACGAGTGAAGGGTTATTTTGGGCGTTTTGCCCAAGGTTGAACATCGTTGCACGCAAACCAGCCTGCTTCAGAGCATTGAGCAGAGATGTAGTGTTACTGGCATTTGGGCCATCGTCGTATGTCAGACCTACATATCCATTCGGGCAGTTGGCATCGGCAGCACTGGCAATAGGCATTATCGGGATGGAGAACAACGAACTGAAGAGTGCTAGGGCCGCTGCCCCTTTTATTAGTTTTGCTTTGAACATGGTAGTACCTCCTCGTATTAAAATACGAGTATGGTTGTTCGCGCCACTCCGTTCTGCTTAACTCTCTCTACTAGATTCGAGGTTTTTACTGAATTTCTAAATAGTCTAGGTAAGCGTCCCATGTCCCGTCATCGGAGGTTACAATTATTTCATCTGTATTCCTCCTTTTTTAAAAATTGCAATTAGTCTCACATGATGCTGTACAGCCTACAATAGGCTACTCAAGCCTCACGCCCTTCCATAAATTAAATTGAAAGCGATTACAATAATTATCTTAACAAAACGTTTCTTAATCGTTTACCTGTAAGAATTTAGTTCCTACTGTAAAAAAATTAGTTTTTTTGATCGGTCTTTTTTTGATTTATGATCGTCTATTTTATGTAATGCAGCTTGCAAAAAACCGCATCCATAGGAGGATGCGGTTAGTATGCTAACAGCAGCTAGATCAAAAATTATTGAAAATGACGTCGGCTGTTACCTTACCGCTCGTGACGTCTCCCGAGGTGAAGCCAGATACCGTGTTGCCCACTTTAAATTCCTTGCTTACCAGCTGCTCTGAAATATCAGGAGCTGTTGGGCCTGTTATGCCGTAAGTCGTTTGTTCCGTAACTGTCACCCACAATTCGCCAATTCGAAAGCTTTGGCCGTCGGTACTTACCTCATCAATCACACCATCAATGTTTACCCTGTGTTTTGCTGAGGTCGCCGGTCCAGGACCTTTATTCTCAATGGTGCCGCTTGGATTTTTCGTGACCGCACCAGGAGTAGTACTGCCTGCGTCTTGGTTTACTGCATAAATGCTTAGAGTCAATACCGCACAAGCCGCAATGCTGGTTGCCCAGATCATCACTTTGTTTTTCTTTACTTTAGAATTAATTGTTTTCATAGGAATCTCTCCATTTCGTATGCTGTTATTATTGTTGTCAATTTGTTTGTGCTTCTCCTGGCTTAAGCGTTCAAGTGTACGTTCTTGAAAGTCTTCACTTATTTTCACTTTGGACATGGCCGATTTATAACTTGATTTTTTCATTCTCACAAATCACCGCCTATCACTTCTTTAAGCTGTTTACGCCCTCGAGCGAGCCAAGTACCTACCGTCGCAGGTTTGGCATGAAGTATATCCGCTATTTCTTCCAAGGAATAACCTTCGTAATAATGCAAATGGATCGGGACCCGATATTTTTTATCCAATGATAATACAGCCTGCATGACCATGTATTCATCCTTCGGCAGGTTAGACAGGTTGTCCGGTATGGGGTTTCGACTCTTAAACCACCCCGTCTTGAGCAAGTTTTTACATTTATTGATCGTTGTACGGATTAACCAGGCTTTCTCATGTTCACCACTATCAAAGACGGGGGATTTTTGGAGATAGGCTAGAAATACTTCTTGCGCTACTTCCTCCGCGTCAGCAATATTTTTGAGATAAGCAAAAGCTATCTTGACCAGGCTGTCGGAATAGTTGACCACGGCTTTGCGGACGGATTCATTGAGCTCATATGAATCGTTCACTTGATGTCCCCCTTTCACTAGTAATACAATCGAGCAGCCCGTTATTTTTCAAGCTGTAAAAAAAATTTGGGACAATTGCTTTAAAAGGGAGCAACAAGGTTTTTATTAGTATGTCCTCTCACCAAAAACGGTAACATGCAAGCAATATTAACTGCAGCACCTATAAATTCAATAAAAAAAGAACCTTCAATCTATAACTAGATCAAAGGTTCAATATTTATTTTAATGATATTAAATAATTCACATCAGAAAAACTAACTAAAAGCCAGCTCTTTTTCACTCAGGCCTAGCGAGTCAGCTGTAGAAGTATGAATTTCGTGCAGAAGCTCTGGATTTTGCATTAGTGAAACGCCATAAGAAGGAATCATTTCTTTAATTTTGGGTTCCCACTCCTTGATATGTTGAGGGAAACATTTTTTAAATACTTCAAGCATAACGTGAACAGCAGTTGAAGCACCTGGCGATGCGCCTAGCAATGCTGCAATCGAACCATCAGCAGCCGTTATAACTTCCGTACCAAATTGAAGTGTTCCTCTGCCGCCAGCTTCAGTATCTTTGATAACTTGCACACGCTGACCAGCTGCTACTAAATCCCAGTCTTCCGTTTTGGCGTTAGGGATAAACTCGCGCAACTCATCCATGCGCTTTTCTTTGGATAGCATAACTTGTTCAATTAGGTATTTTGTCAATGACATGTTTTTTGCACCTGCGGATAACATTGTGATGAGATTATCCGGTTTTACGGAAGTAACCAAATCAAACATTGAACCGGTTTTCAAAAACTTAGGTGAGAATCCGGCAAATGGACCAAACAGCAAAGATTTTTTATTGTCGATAAATCTTGTATCCAGATGTGGGACCGACATCGGAGGAGCTCCAACTTTGGCTTTGCCGTAAACTTTTGCATGATGTTGTGCCACAACATTCGGATTATTACAAACCATAAATATTCCGCTTACTGGGAATCCGCCAATATGTTTACCTTCAGGAATACCGGATTTTTGCAATAAATGCAGGCTTCCGCCTCCGCCTCCGATAAAAACAAATTTTGCAGTATGCCGTTCGACGTTGCCGCTGCCAGTACGTACTTTCAATTCCCACGAGCCGTCGCTAGCACGTTTAATATTGTCAACGCTATGTTTATATTTGAGATCAACGTTTTTACTTTTTAAATGGTCAAACAGAATGCGCGTTAAAGCACCAAAGTTGACATCCGTACCAGAGTCAATTTTGGTTGCTGCTATAGCTTCATTTGATTTACGATCTTTTATAATAAGTGGGATCCATTCCATCAATTTTGCAGGGTCATCGGAAAATTCCATCCCTTTAAACAATGGATTAGTAGACATGGCTTCAAAACGTTTCTTTAGAAACGTTACATTTTGTTCTCCTTGGACCATACTCATATGAGGTAATGGCATAATAAAGTCTTGCGGATTACGAATTAGCTTGCTATTTACAAGGTAAGACCAAAACTGCATGGAAAGCTGGAACTGTTCATTAATTTGAATAGCTTTGCTAATATCTACAGATCCGTCTGGCTTATTTACAGTGTAGTTAAGCTCGCACAGTGCTGCATGCCCTGTTCCTGCATTATTCCACTCGTTAGAGCTTTCTTCTCCAGCACTTTCGAGCTTTTCAAACACGGTAATTTTCCATTCCGGTACCAATTCTTTCAGAAGTGTCCCTAAAGTCGCACTCATGATTCCGGCACCAATCAAGATGACGTCTGTTTTATTTTCTCCGTTGCTCATTTTTACCATCCTTATATCCTAAAATTTGCATAAAGCATGTAGGCGCTTCTGTATAGGCGTTACACTAAGCCAATGCTCGACCCAGTCACACACCTTTTCTGTTTCAATTAAAACCATATCATATTGTTTTGTAATTGATTATAGATTAAATGATCTGCGATTATCAGATAATTATAAGCTATTTGAAAGCTGGTGAAAAGTGAAAAGTCCGTTTACAAGGCTCTAGGAACACATAAAGCAAAGGCAATAACAAAGCTTAATGGATCGATTGAAGCTTTTGTTTGCCGCCATGTGTTACTAGCATCATTACATTTTTTCCGATACTTGCGGTATGGTTCACTGTATTTGATGTTAAACTAATCTTCTATTAGTTTCAATCTAAACGTTGCTACTTCTCTGCTTCTGAGATTTTCAAGTATACAAATTGTGAATAATCTGCAACGTTTATATGAAGGAGTAGATATATTTCACAAAGTTGTTCAGCTTACCCATTAAATTCCTTTAGAATTTCAACAATTTATATTCATATCTTATTGAGGCAGGAGCCTTTTTGACAACAGTTAAGGTAATTTTCTGTTTTTTTGCCTGTCGGCCGTATTCTGTATGTATCGTATATGTATTTAAGAAGAAATCATCTCTTGTATCAGTTAAAGTAATCTTGAAAACAAGCGAAAGACCCGTAAGGCGACCGCTTCATTTGCGAAGCGTTGGTACTTACGGGTCTTTTTTAATATTTAAGGACTATTTTTTGGAACGTTTTTTGGAAGATATTTTAGCACGTTTTCTGCGTTTTAAGCCTGAAACCATGACATTTTTTTCTGATTGCGTGTAATAATGCTGATAGACAGGACAACAATGATGCTTCTTCACCGTTTCAATATTTTGAATAACATTTACAAGCTGCGGATGGTAGATGTCCTCATATTGCGTAATTGGAGGATCATAAATCGTTTGCGTCGGACAATCCGGACAAAAGTTAGCCGAATTCGCACCTTCTACCATACCCATGTTACTACCCATGTTACTACCCATATTACTACCCATGTTCATGTTATTACTCATGTTATTATAATCGTTACGGTTCACAGAATTATCTCCTTCCTGTTTTGGAATACACCATATTGTATTCTCAAGAAGACAAAACGACCTGTACGATTGACATGGAAGACGATGGCCTATGCTGTTCCTGCAGGATGTAGAGCATGATATTTACCTTGTACTGATAATGTTTGAAAAAAGTGTTTCATTATGAATGAGAAGTTAATGGAAACAAAATATGTTCTGCTCTATCTTCAAATGAAGGACGAACAAACAATGTGTCCTCACTCTGTGCTAATAACTCGACATGAATGTTTTCATTATCGTAATCGGGTATAAAGTAAAAATGAATAATCTCCGTATCGGCAGTAACAAGGCTGTTCAAAATAACATCATAATCAACTTTTTGAACGCTGATGATATCATAAAGATGAAGTTGTTTATCCTCGTGCTTAAAAATAACAATGGCATCAACTTCCTCGACATAATAAATCGCATCATTGAATGCTAAGATAAAATAAAACAGCAATAGATGTTCATTGTTTTTCACACCCATTACAGGGGATACAGATATTCTTTCCTTAGCAAACTGCTCCATCAACCGATAATCATTGGCGTTATTCGTATGTAGCTTGCGGTAGGAACGGATTGCTTCTGGTTTTAATTCTAAACCTGAAATGTTTAGCGTAAAACTACTTTCTTGCGTTTTTCTAAACCCAAATCTAGGATAATAGTCTAGAACCGAATCATTAGCGAACAAGTAGATAAAGTCATATTCTTGTTCATATTTCTCGATAATATGGTTCATCAGTTTGCCTGATAATCCTTGATTTCGATAGTCGGGATGCGTCATAACGGTACCGATTTGAATGGCTTTGTACTCTTCACTGTTACATATAACCGTCATTTTGCTTGCTGAGGCATTGGCAATGACTTTACCTTTATCGATAAAGGAATAACACATATAATTTTCGTTCCAGCCCCCTTTTTCATACCATTTTTCGAAATCAAGTCCAAATACCATTTTAGCCAATTCATTAAAGCTTTCTTTGTAGGTTGAAATATCTTTATAGTCATTTATGAATTGGTAATTAGTCATATTAACCTCGCTCACTTTACTTCTCCCCTTCATTCTCATCAACTTTTGCAGACTGCTTCAAACACCATTAAAAAGTAAAAGCAGTCTCACAGTGACCATATGTCACCGATGGACTGCTGTTTGCTTATTCAAATTGTCTCATTATCTAACATGATCGCTCGAGTCTTCCTCAAGGCGTTCGAATGTAATTTAAAAATCCCGACTTATAATATAATTCAGCAGTTGCTTTAGAAAAGCTGGACTACGTGGCATCTCCTTTAATGCTTCCATTGCAAGGCAGAAGTGTTCCCACATCTCTTTTCTAGCTCCATCTAGACCAAGGATGGTCACAAAAGTCGAGTTGTTGTTCTCCACATCCTGGCCAATAGGTTTACCGAGTAAATGTAAATCTCCTTCCGAATCGAGTAAATCATCTTTAATTTGAAAGGCTATGCCTGCATGATAGGCGTACTTTTTCAGAATCGCAATCTCAGAAGGCTTAACCTGAGCGAGAATAGCAGGCATTACAAGTGAAGCTTCAAATGCAATTCCGGTTTTGTAAAAGCACATCATATTTAGCTGCTCCAATGTTAATGCTTTTCCTTTGGAATGCAAATCCATCGCCTGCCCCATGCACATATCTCCAGCTCTTTGGGACGAATATTGCATTAAAGCAAGCACGATTTTAGGGTCAAACTGTTCAAGGGATGATTGCTCTTCAATCGCCTTCTGGGTAAGGAATAGGCCGGTTAATTCCGCGGTGGCACTATTATGCACCTCGTGCAGCGTAGGACGGCCTCTGCGAGTAGAGGCATTATCCTGCGTTGGGAGATCATCGAAGATTAAAGACGCGGTATGCATGTACTCTAATGATTTTAGAAGCGGCACGATCGTCGAAGCATGCAGTCCATACTCATTAATACCCATGACCCAAGCCAATATTGGCCGTAATCGTTTGCCATCTCCTTCAAGACTGTAGTTTGCAGCATCAATAAGCAGCTCTCTCATTGGAGGTATTTCATTACTTTTGTGAATCGGCAATAGATTGTTGATTTGCTCGCGAGCAGTTTTGACAGTTGAAAGGAATTGTTCCTTTTCACTGCGATTGCTTTTTAAAACCGTTACCATCTGATCCCGAAGCAGTTTATCGAAGAAATCCACGTCATCCGCTTTTTGAACCACATGTTGGATAAGGCGATTAAAATCTGGATCTCCTGAAGCAAACACCGCCATAATTTGGTTATATTTCTCAGTACCTATACGTTCTTTCAACCTTTTTAGACCATTGAAGGCACGATCAAGAATCACTTCTCGGGTTTTGGCATCGGAGTCGTATACGTTGTGAATTAAATAAGAAATGATGGACCAGTATAACTCAAAGGGATTGATTAGATCTGAGCGCTGCTCATGGTATTTTAAATAATAGGTATAGGGCGTTACCGCCCCGTCTTCCATATCATCAAACATATCTGCTAAATCATCTGCCAGCTGGTTATAAATTCCATAATAAAATATTCGAATATCAAAGCCTTCGTCCAAAGGAGCACTAATGACGGAACGGACGATAAGCCTTGAAGATGAGGATTTTAAAATGATAGGCAGGTAAAGTTCTTTGTTAGTGTAATTTACATTCGTTAGGTCCTTGACACGGTCCAAATCCTGAGAATGAAAAAATACGTAGGATTGCTCGAAAAAGGTTTGTTGCGTCTCAGGTCGCTGGTATTTTTTAATATACTCAAAAGCGTCACTAAGCTCCGCATGTACGTATTGGACAAATTCAAAGTTATTGCCGGACCATTCACCTAATTGTGGAACAGATCCGCTTAGAAGTGAGGTACGGATCATATTGGAATATTGTTCTTTCTCGTCAGCCTTTAGGACACCAGAATCAAGCAGATCGTCAATAAAAGGATAGGTTAGTCCATAGGAGTAACCAAGTCTGATGGCTTCGTCTAATCTCCTGGCACGTTCAACAGGCAATACTTGATCATCCATTTCTTCAATTACATGCAGCATTACGCCAATTATTATTTTGATCAGCTTGCGCACCGCATGCTCGGAACTCATTTCCTTTGGGATATTAGAGGATACGGATTTTAGTTTATTTATTACCCAAATTATGCCGTTTTCTATGCCTTCCTTCTGAGCCCACCGATACAGCCCCGCCAAGGTCATAAAATCAGGCTGCTCTCCCCCGTTTGTTGATGAGGGTTGAATAAAGTGGCTTTTAACGTCAGCAATCACTCGTTGAATTCTCATTTGTGTCTCTGGAGCATCCAAAGCTTTTCCTAAATCCCTCATATAAATATAGGAAACGCTTCGATCCAAATAATCATCCAGTTTTCCTGAATAATTCAGCCACCATATATATCTATGATAATCCCGAGAATCCGGTTTTTTCTTTCCTCTCGAAAAAAAGGATAACAATGAATAATGTTGGATATGGTTCTTTTTCCACAATTGAATATCTTCGGTTAGTGTGGTTACATAAGTTTTATTCTTCACTTGTTCGTTCAATGTTTCAAAATATTGGGCTGCCTTTTGCTCTGCAAGCTGGTACCAAGTATCTGCTTGAGCTGTATACTTATCATTCATACGACGCATAACCTCGACTTATAGTTAAAATAAAATGACTGGGAAATGTAACAAAATAACTGATTTGAAGCCTTAGTATAGTTCCTGAAGTACATAAGACTAAAATATTATGTTTACTCACTTCCTCCGAGGAATTTGGAACGATATGCGTCGAGCAAATAAGTTATATTTTACACGATTGCTGGTGGTTCAACAATTTTTTGGTAAAAATATGTAGCGAGAATATCAAGCTGGACATGAAGTACAAAGTTCTGAGATACATTACGCAAAAAGGCTCGACCCCGTTCCATTTGAGACCTTCTAATAAAAAACAACAAAGGTTAGGCTGATCATCAACAATGTGAGATCAAACTAACCTTTGTCGTTAAAGTGACTGAAAATTCAAGAGGCCAATTAGCGTCAAAGGGAGCACGCACGGTATTACCTTCCTCATCAGAAAAGGAATTGGTATACACTATTTTCTCAGGGGAATTAACTTCATGATAGATAAACTTGACCCACATCTCGGTTCCGTCTGGTGCAGTCTGTTTGTAAAGAAATAAACCACCTGGGCGGAGATCGAATCTGAATCCTCCATTGCGATGATATTAACCTTTTGATACGTGTGTACTACACATCTTTTCCTCTATCATGAACGATCAAGCCTATAATGCGGGTTATTAATTATTATGACCAGAAATAAATTTTTCCAAGCCTTCTACTGATAGGACTCCGCTCCTTTTGTCAACAGGTATTCCATCTTTAAAGAGGATGGTAGTAGGTATACTCATAATTCCAAATTGTGAAGCCATCTCTTCACTAACATCCACATTTACTTTCACAATTTTTACATTATGGCTTCCTGCCGAACGAAATGTTTCAAGAATGGGCGCAAACATAAGACATGGCCCACACCAAGGTGCCCAGAAATTAACTATGGTTAGCCCCTTCTTTTGAATTTCATTTTTTAGTGTTGTATCCGTTGCATGTATAATTGTCATGGTTATGTCTTCCTCTCCAGTTGGATATTAGTTTTGTCTAATTTGAATTGCTTAAGCTGCTTATCATGTCAGTTGCTTTAATTTCCTTTAAGTATGAAATGGTACATTCATCAACTTCTAGCATCAATTTCGCTAAGTTTTCATTTATAGATGTTGTCCAATGACAGAATGTAACGGTTTGGCTTTTCTTTACCTCTCTTACTGCATCGTAAACATCAGCCAGTGTTATATCTGATTCAGGATGCTTTAGTTTATATCCGCCGTCTTGTCCTTCCTTAGCTTCAACCATCCCAGCTTTCAGCAATGTGGACATGATTTTTCGTAAATAAGCCGCATGGACATTCAGCTGTTGCGCCATTTCTGAGCTAGTCAACGTTCCACCATGCTCTGTAAGAAGCAAGATGACACATAAAGCTGCCCGAAATTTTGAAGACCCAATCAAATGATTTTTTATTTGCAAATAGCGCTCAGGCCTTCCGTATTGTGATTTCATTTATGTTTCGTTAAATGAAGTCTTCCTCTGCCAACTCCAAATTTACGCTCATCGCTATTCGACTGCCGTCTGCCGCAGCAAAAACCAATTGGGATGGCATAAAATAGGAAGCATCACCAGCGATATAAAGACCGGGTATTGAGGTTTTCCCCTTTCCATCCGTTTGAATTCCTCCCAACTCCGTTTTATCACAGCCCAATTGTTCTCCGAACCGCGTGCTTGAAATAAACTTAGGAGAAACGAAACCACCAGCTCTTTCAATGGTTGTTCCATCTGAGAAACGAATATGCTCAAGCTGCCCATTTTGTCCGACGAATGCTTCAATGGGCTGCTCCATGATTGCGACCCCCTTTCGTTGGAGCTGTTTTTTTTGTTCGTTCGACAGGTTTTCATTCCCGTTTGTACAGACAACTAAATCCTTGCTCCAATTGAGAAGCAGCTTCGCTGTATGAAAAACAGTCGGATATTCCGAAACAACGACAAGGGGCTGATCGCGCAGCTCCCAGCCGTCGCAATATGGACAATTAAACAAGCTTTTTCCATAAAGCGGGTAAAAGCCTTCGATATCGGGAAATATTTCTTTTACTCCTGTTGCCAAGATCAATTTACGTGTATGAATGCGAAATCCAGATGAATCAATAAGCTCAAATCCGGCTTCAATTTTGCTGACCGAAATCACCTCAGCTTGCATATGATCGACTGTTGGATAACTCAGCACCTCTTCATAAGCAATGCGGCGAAACTCAGCTGGTTTAACGCCATCCCTTGTTATAAAGCCATGCGATGAATGAGTAACAGCATTTCTTGGACGATTGTTGTCGATCAAAGCAACGCTTCTCCTTGCCCTGCCAAGCATAAGTGCAGCATTTAACCCTGCTGGTCCTCCGCCAATAATGGCACAATCATAATTCATGCAGCTCATCTCCTACTAATGGGATATTAAAGACTCTTTATATCTGTAATTAATTCGAAAAAAGGATTTAATACGATGTTAATTGTACTTCTCCTTTTTCAGAAAAAATGTTCTTAACTTTCAAGTTTGGTTTGTTTTTTTGCAATGTCAGCTAATTTCGTTTGTTTCAGATGTTGTTCCATCTTCTCTTCCGCTTCTTTCATTGCAGCTTGAATCAAGCATTCTTCACCATGAACAAAATCACATTCAAATAATGATGTTGTTCCTTCAATAGCGTGGATAATATCCAAAAACGTAATGTCGTCCTTTTTGCGTGATAGCCGGTAACCTCCGTTTGCCCCAGAAACGGATTCAATCATCCCAGCTTTGACGAGTCTCGTTAAAATTTTGGAAAGATAAGTAGGTGAAACGTTTTGGGATTCCGCCAGCTGCTTGACGCCTATGGGCTTCAAATTTGAAGCTTCTACAAGCATGAGCATGGTGTGAAGTGCATAATTGGTTGCTTTGGAAAATTTCATGTTCTCACCTCAATTACAGACTTATTGTGTCTATAATACCTACGAAGTCGCTAATATGTCAAGTTGTGAAATATTATTATGTAACTAAGTAGACTCTTGGTTATTACACTTTATGATTATCATTTTCTAAATGTATTTAATTATAATGCTTCAAAAAATGCTGCTAATTCTTATAAAAAAACGAATGAGTCTAACGCAAACGTCATAGAGATTTATTTGCCAAAGTTTAATGTACATAAGAAAAACCTCGCTACGAATAGCGAGGTTTATTTTTTAATGAGATGCTGAATATTCTTCTAGCTCGGAAGTTGGATCAAACTTCTCCTTGCTCATAGCAAAGGCAGCTAAAAGAGCAATGACGGATGGAATGATGGCCCAAGCAAAAGTATGAACGAGTGACGAGGAAAGAGCTTCCGTTATTTTATCAAGAATCTGAGAAGGAATGCTCTCCCTTGTATCTGGTGTCAAAATTTTACTTGGATCACTTAGATCAATGAACTCCGACGTTTGACCGCCGCTGCCGAACGATGAAGAAAGCTTATTTGCAAATAAGTGACTTTGAATAATACCAAATACCGTAATTCCAAGCGTCATTCCCAGTTCCCGAGTGAAGCTAAGTGTAGAGCTTGCAGAGCCTCGCTGCCTAGCAGTAAATCCATGTATGGCAGAATTGCTTAGAACAGAAAACGATGAGCCGATGCCAAGACCAACTAAAATCATAAAGATTGTAACCGTAAATCGGGATGAATCGGGTGTTAAAGTAGTCAGTAAAGCCATGCCGCCCACTAGCAGAAACAACGTCGAAATCATGATGGAGCGATAACTAAACTTGGAGAGCAGAATACCGCCGCCAGCAGCGGTGACAACAGATCCGACCATCATAGGAAGCAACACGAGCCCCGAGTTTGTAGCTGAGCCTCCAAGTACCCCTTGAACGTAGATTGGGATGTAAACGGAAGCTGTTATAAATGCTGCACCGCTAAAAATAGCCATTAAATTGCTCGTGGAATAAAGCCGATTTTTGAACATGCTGAAGGTGATGATCGGTTCTTCTGCGCGGCGTTCAATAAATATAAAAGTGACCAATAATACGACAAAAGCTAAAAACAAACCTATAATCGTGAAGGAGTCCCAATCGTATTTTTTTCCTCCTAGCTCCAGCGCGAACATGAGACAAAGAATTGAGGTTACGAGCGTTATTGCGCCCATGTAGTCGATTTTTTGTTTAGAATGCTCAACAGACTCTTTGTAAAAATATGCGATCATTACAAATGCAATGATTCCTATTGGCAAATTGATGTAGAATATCCATGACCAATGAACATAATCTGCAATATAAGCGCCAATTAGAGGTCCAAATATGCTGGAAATACCATATGCAGCGCCAAATAATCCGCCTATCTTCCCCCGTTTTTCAGGTGCTACCACATCGAACATAATTGTAAATGCAATAGGTACTAGAGCTCCGCCGCCAATACCCTGTATCGCGCGATAAATACTCAGCTGTACAATAGATTCCGCTGTACCGCATAAAGCTGAACCGATCATAAATACGATAATTCCGAAAATAAAGAAACGCTTGCGACCATACATATCCGATAATTTACCGAATATTGGCATACCAGCCATCTCTGCAATCATATAAGCAGACGTTACCCACATTAATTTGTCAAACCCGCCAAGATCCCCAACGATTGTCCCCATCGCCGTTGCTAATATGGTGTTATCCATCGATGCCATAAGTGTAGCCAGCAGAAGTGCTGCAATGATTACACCTACTTTATTTCCTTTTGCCATTTCCATTGTTTCTTGTTCCCTCCACTTTGTTCAATTGACAATGTAATTGCCACTCCCTTTTTTTATCTCGACGATCGATTGTCTTGAATAAATATAGTTATATTTATAAGTATCTTGATGATCGAGATAATATTATAGTAAGAGGAGCTTTATTTTTTGTCAAGCTAACAATAACTACCGTCAGTTGAATTTTATTGGATGGGAGATATCAGATTGGATTGGAGGGTCACAAGGTTTGAGGGTCACTGTACGATTGATGTAATCACGATTAGAAAGGATGACAACATATGATTTCCTTCTTAACTTTATGTGCGTGCTTCGTTGGCGGCATTATTTATATTTTATACGCAGGAGTAGGTATCATTAGAGATGACGAAATTCAGCAAGATCAAATAATTAGCAATTTTAAATGATAAAGAAGCAAGCCCTGAGGGCTTGCTTCTTTTGTATTATAGCTATAAATGGCATAAAAACAGTTCCTAAATCCTCGAATATATTCGAAAGAACATAATTATTACTGTTTGTTACTTCCCTTCCTTCACAAACAACTCAACTCGATTTTTTATCGAATCACGGACCTCTGCGAATGCAGTATTGATTTCTTCTTCTGTACCTGTCGCTTTTGCGGGGTCGTCGAAGCCCCAATGCCATCTTTGCGCTTTGTCGTTACTTACAACCGGACAGTTATCGTTAGCATGACCGCAAAGCGTGATGATATAATCTGCTTGTTTTAAAATTTCAGGATCAATGACATCCGAAGTATGATTGGAGATATCAATGCCTGCTTCTTTCATGGTTTGAACCGCACGGGGATTTAAGCCATGAGCTTCTAGACCGGCACTCCTCACTTCATATTTGCCGCTGCCCAGTGCCTTCAAAAATCCATCGGCGATCTGGCTTCTGCAAGAGTTTCCAGTACACAAAAAATAAACGAGTGGTTTGTTGTTCATTATTATCGGTCTCCTATATTCTCGAGTTAACTTTTACGATCTCTTCTTGAAATTTCGTTTTGCCCATTTTCGAGCTAATCCAAGCATTTATCCATATGGCGATTAGAACCAATATTGCGGTAATTACGGCAATCAACACCCATACATTAATGCTTGTTGAATGGATGAAATGCAGCCACAAATACAACCCTGTTAACGTGATAAAGAGTGTTGGGATCGTGAGAATGATACCCGTTTTAAAATAATTTCCCCATGTGATTTTTACACCCTTACGTGATAATACGTGCAGCCACAAAAGTGTCGCGAGTGAGCCTATTGGTGTCATCTTAGGTCCCAAATTACTGCCTATAACGTTGGCATACACCAAAGATTCACGAATGACGCCTTGCGTTGCTGTTCCTTTTATGGCTAATGCATCGATCATCACAGTTGGCATATTGTTCATGATCGAAGACAATATCGCAGCAAGGAATCCCATACCGATAGTGGAGATGAATAGCCCCTTGTCGGCGATGGCTTGAATGACTTTTCCTAGTTCATCTGTCAGTCCCACATTACGAAGTCCGTAAACAACCACGTACATGCCAATGGAGAAGATGACAACTGCCCAAGGAGCGCCCTTGACCAGCTTCCAAGTTTGAATAGCCGGGCTGCGGCGAGCAGCTAAAATAAACAAGATTGCAGCGACGCCTGCTATGACGGAAATTGGAACATGAATGTATTGAATTACAAGATATGCGAGAAGTAACAAGGCTAAGATTACCCACGAAATTTGGAACATCTTCTTATCTTTTATGGCTTCAGACGGCTTCTTGAGCTGTTTTAAATCGTAGTGACCTGGAATGCTTTTATGGAAGAACATATACAAGACCAGAAGGCTCGCCAGCAGCGAAAAAAAGTTCGGAATAATCATCCGGCTAGCATATTCGATAAAGCCGATTCCAAAAAAATCAACAGAAACGATATTAACGAGGTTACTGATTACAAACGGGAGTGAAGTCGTGTCTGCGATAAAACCGCTGGCCATAATGAATGGTAAAATCATTTTCTGATCAAATTTAAGTGCACGCACCATCGCAAGCACAATAGGTGTTAGAATAAGCGCGGCGCCGTCATTGGCAAAGAATGCCGATACTGCTGCACCAAGAAGAACAACATAAACAAACATAAGCTTTCCATTGCCTTGTGCGAGCCGCGCCATGTGAAGCGCCGCCCATTCAAAAAAGCCGATTTCATCTAAAAGAAGCGATATTACGATAATGGCTACAAAGGCAAGCGTAGCATTCCAAACAATACCCGTAACCGTACCAACATCAGCAAAGGTTACGACTCCAAACAGAAGTGCCAGAATAGCTCCGGCAGCTGCCGACCAACCAATACTAAGTCCTTTTGGTTGCCAGATTACAAACGTGAGCGTAAGTAAAAAGATTAAAATGGCAATAAGTGTCATGCTTCCCCCTGTGTATCACAGCTGTTATTTTTTAAGCCTGCTATTTTTTCTTTCATGGAAGGCAGATATGGATACACGCACTGAACATAGGCTTCCGCATCCGGATTAAGGGAGTAATATACCCACTGCCCTTTTTTCTTTTCATTTAGAAGTCCGGCTGATTTTAGCTTTCGTAGATGCTGGCTGGCATTTGGCTGAGACATCCCGATAATATCAGTGATATCACATACACATAGTTCCTTTTCTTTGAGCAGTGCTACGATGGTTAACCTCGTTTTATCGGCTAATAATTTATAAGCCTCGGCCATTTCCTGTATCTTTTGCTCCATATGTAGTACCTCCATCTGTTTTCTCCCGTTGGCTTCTTTCAATTTCATAATTATATAACCAATTACTTATATAATCAATGGCGAATATGATGGACCGAACAGGATTTCGAATACCTGCAACAATGCAAGCAGATGAACACAAAAAAACCAGTAACAACAAGGATTTTGTCATCACTGATTTCCACTTCCTGTGCTATTTGTTGTTTTAACTCAGACTTTTTCGTTTAATTATTTAGGTTGCTGTCATCATGATCTTCCCAACGTCTTGAATACGCTTTGTTCGTGATCCAAAATGTAATCCATGAAAGAATGGCTACGATTATAAAAGATACGATCCATACGCCGATAGGTACTTGCATATGATTTCCCCCTATATGTTAGCAGTATATTTTTGATTTCGAATACGAGCAGTTCATTGAAATGTGAATTAACGTTTATCATAAAATAAAAAGCGAAAAAACGAACCATCCAAATCGGATGAATTACTACCATCCAATTCGATTGGTTTTCATTTAACTGTCATAGTTAGGTTGAAAACAGCCTCTTTCAGTTTGAAAATCAGTGTTATGATAATCATGACTATAATGTTTTATTTACAAGCAAGGATGTGAACTTGATGTGGGAACTTGAGAGGAAAAGTAAAATTCCTATTTATAAACAAATTACCGATCATCTAGAAAGACGGATTTCCTACGGTGAATTCCCTCCTGGCAGCTTGCTTCCATCTGAGAGAAAATTGGCTGAACAACTGGGCGTAAACCGCAGTACTGTCATTTTGGCGTTTGCCGAGCTTCGATCGATGGGGATTATTGAAAGTCAGACAGGCAGTGGAACGCGTGTATCCAAAACAAAATGGGGAGCCACTCCCAAGCACACGCCAAATTGGAGCCGGTACGCTGAAGGCGGAAGCTTTCTACCTAACTTGCCCTTTATGCGAAGAATTCGTGAAGCGCTCAATCAAAACCCCTCTCTCATCGATTTTGCTAGCGGTGAGCTGTCGGCTGATTTGGCTCCTAATGATGAAATTACAACGTTGATGAGCGAAAATAAATACACTTCATATTTGGGTTATGATAATCCTCAAGGGTATATTCCGCTTAGACAAGCGTTGGTATCCTATCTTGATCAACATCGGGGTATTAAGACAACGGAATCATCAATTTTAATCACATCGGGATCTCAGCAATCATTATATTTAATAACCCAGTGTTTGTTGTCGCCTGGCGACGCGGTTGCGATTGAAGATCCTTCCTACTGCTATTCTCTGCCTATGTTTCAATCAGCGGGGCTTAGGTTGTTCCGACTTCCTGTTGACAACCAAGGGGTATGTCCAGAGGATATTCGAGCCTTATACAAAAAACATCGGATCAAAATGGTGTTCATGAACCCCAACTATCAGAACCCAACAGGTACAGTGTTGGGTACTGAACGTCGCAAACAGCTGCTTAATGTTGCAAGCGAGTTGGCGCTGCCGATTGTCGAGGATGATCCATTTAGCTTAACGGACTATGAAGGTTCACCGCCTTCTCCGCTGAAATCAATGGATTCAATTGGGTCTGTCCTCTATATCGGTTCTTTTTCCAAAATAGCTGCTTCTGGCATGCGAATTGGTTGGATGGTTGCCCCTAACTCCATTGTGGAGAGACTTGCTGACGCAAGGCAGCAAATGGATTTTGGACTTAGCGTTATACCGCAGCAGGTAGCGGCACAATTTTTGAAGTCCAATTACTTTGAACCTCATCTAGACCGCTTGCGTATGCAGCTTCAATATAAACGAGATTTACTTATTGAAGCATTGCAGAAGGAACTTCCAGGATTGATTACGTTCACTGCTCCACAAGGTGGACTTCATCTATGGTGTAAGCTAGTTCCGGATGTTCACGATGGAAAGCTCCTGGAGGAGTCCATTAAAAGAGGGATTGTTTTTGTTCCTGGTAGTGTGTATGGATCGGATTCTGGTTTCGTAAGATTTACTTTTGCTCGAGCAAAAGAAGCTGAAATTGGTTTAGGAATCTCCAAATTTGCAGATGCGCTGCGTGAGCTTATGAATAGCAAATAGCCATATAGTAATTAGAAATAACCGCCGAGGTCTATGCCTCCGCGGTTATTATCAACTCGTTAACATGATTTGGCAAGGCGAAACCCAAGGTCGTCAATACAAAATGACGGATGACTGCGACGACGACAAGTAGCTCCGCAGCCTCTCGCTTCTTCAGCCCAGCTGCCGCCTCGAAAAATGCGATATGAGCCATATACCTGCTCATCATATAAATCCCAGCACCATTCCCAGACATTTCCTAACATATCATATAAACCCCATGCGTTGGGTTCTTTTTTACCTACTTCATGAATGCTGTCTCCCGAATTTCCATTGTACCAAGCGATTTTATCAATTTCTCCGTATTGATAGCCAGCTGTTCCTGCTTTACACGCATATTGCCACTCTGCCTCTGTCGGAAGGCGATAGCCATCAGATTCCCAATCACATTCAATATGATCTCCATCCTGACTGAATGAGTAACACTCTTTTAGTCCTGCATTCAGGGACAGTAAATTACAAAAATAAATAGCTTCATTCCAAGAGATATTGACCACTGGTCTTTGATCATCACTCAAAGAAAGAGGAGATTTTCTGGTTACAGCTAAATACAACTCCATCGTTACGGGATAAGGTGAAAGATAGAAGGGTTTAATATCAGACTTCCATTTTCGCTTCGTCCGGTCATCTCTTAATTCAATTACTCCAGCTGGAATGCTTACCATTGGGTATTCATTATGTTTATTTAGAGCATTAGAAACGGTGATCTCCTCCTTTGATTTAAATGTTGCACTACTGTAATTTACCATAAATTAGTGATTCCTTATAATAGTAATTGAATTTTCCTCTCCATTTGGAATAGTTAACAAAAAAAAGGTACTGTCAGCATGACAGTACGTGCACTACGTATTGATTTAGCAATAGATTGGCAAGCTATAATTACTGCCTTTTAGCCAACATTTCCTTTAAGAACATACCCGTATACGACTCTGCCACTTCCGCTACACGCTCAGGCGTGCCTTCTGCTACTAATTTTCCGCCAGCTGCGCCCCCTTCTGGGCCGATATCGATAACCCAATCGGATTCTCGTATCAGTTCCAGACTATGCTCAACAACGATTACCGTATTGCCTGTATCAACCAGCTTGCTGAGTAATGTATGGAGCTGCTTAATGTCAGATGGATGGAGGCCTGTCGTCGGTTCATCCAGCAGATAAAGCGTATGGTTTTTGGAAGGCTTGCTCAGCTCTTTCGCCAGTCTGATCCGCTGTCCTTCGCCGCCAGATAACGTTTTGACCGATTGCCCCCATTTCAAGTAGCCTAGTCCGACTTCACAAAGCATCTCGATAATACCTGTTATTTTAGTTTCGTTTTTGAGAATAGCTAGGCTCTCCTGCACAGACATATTCAGCAAATCCGATATAGAGCAGCCTTCATACTGAACCTGCAAAACCTCATCCGTAAATCGTTTTCCTTTGCAGTCAGGACACTTTACCTCCAGATCAGGCAGGAAGTTCATATCAACGGAAAGCACACCTAGCCCCTGACAGGTCTCACAACGACCACCAGAGGTGTTAAATGAGAAATGTTTGGTTGTCAGTTTTCTTTTTTTAGCTTCAGGCAAACCAGCGAACAACTGGCGCAGCTGCGTAAACACATCCGTATACGTTGCTACGTTGGAGCGCTGCACTCGTCCCATGGGTGTCTGGTCAAATATAACGACATTTCCGACATGCTCCAAGCCCGTTATTTCCTTGCACCCTATTCGCTCCAATTCCTTCTGACTTCCTTCTGCAAGGATATCAAAAACAAGCGTGGATTTGCCGGAGCCAGATACTCCTGTAACTGAAACGAGACAGCCAAGCGGGAATGACGCAGTTGGAATATCAACATTGCGGAGTTTAGCCTGCTCGATTGTAATAAACTGACCGTTGCCTGTTCTGCGAACGCGTAAAGGATTCGAGTCATTCTCTTCTCTCAAATAAGCGCCAGTAACTGAAAGCTTACTCGACATTAAATCCTCCAGACTTCCTTCGCCTACGACGGTTCCACCGTGCAACCCAGCGCCAGGACCTATATCGATGATATGGTCTGCAGCACGCATCATTTCAACATCGTGCTCGATTACGAGTACTGTATTGCCTAAATCACGAAGCTGCTGAAGTACTCGTATGAGACCGGATGTATCACGGGGATGAAGACCCGTGGTCGGTTCATCCAAAATATAAAGTACACCGGTTAGGCCAGACCCGAGCAGCGAAGCGAGCCGCAGCCGCTGTGCTTCGCCGCCTGATAACGAAACGGTTTGCCGATTCAGGGAAAGATAGCCTAGGCCAACATCAATGATTCGTTTTAGCCTAGTAGGCATATCATTCAGAATGGGCTCCAGCAGATAATGACCTTTAGGCGGGAGCGTCTCTTGTAATTCCTCTGTCCACTTAAAAACATCACTGAGCGACCATTCCGATACATCGGAGATGGTTGAGCCGGCTACTTGAACAAGACGAACCTCTTTCTTAAGGCGTGCGCCTAGGCATTCCGGGCAAAGCTGTTCATGAAAAAAACTTCCCTCTTTTTCCGATGCGCCTGTTTCCCCTTCTTTTTCTTTGTATCGCCGCCATAAACCAGGGATGACTCCTTCGAATTTTGTACCTTGGACAGGCTTCACATTTGGATAATGGCGCTTGAAGGCTTCACTCTCGACACCATAATATAACAAATCACGCTGTACCTCTCCGAAATCCTTTAAAGGCTGATCCGGATCAAATGCCAAGCCGTAATGCTTTCCTGCCGCCAACAAAATACGAATTTGAATATCGCGATGAACCCCGTTCAGAGAAGCCACTCCCCCATCGCGCAGACTGAGCTCTGAATTGAAAACGGCTGCTTCATTAATGCTTGCCACATGTCCAAGCCCACTGCAAGCTCCGCAGGCTCCTTCTGGCTTATTGAAGGAAAAGTGCGACATTCCTAACTGCTCAAGCGCTGCTCCGCAGTGAGGACAGCCTATCATTTGATGATCCATTTCCTCATCTTCATCGGCCATTGCACCTATGCGCTCTAATGAAGGAGCTATATGACCGCTGCAAGAAGGGCAAATTCGCTCCCCTAGTCGCGAAAAGATAAACCTTACAAACGTATAGATATCGGTTACTGTTCCGACTGTTGAGCGTGGATTTCGATTGGTAACATGCTGTCCAACACTGATGGACGGTGACAATCCTTCGATAGACTCAACCTTCGGCCTCCCTATCGAATCCGAGGTCATGCCCATGGAGTCCAAATACTGCCTTTGGCATTCTCTTTGAAGTGTATCCATAGCCAAAGTTGATTTGCCAGATCCTGATGGACCTGTAAGAACGATCAGCTTGTACTTTGGAATTGAAAGGGAAACATTTTTCAGGTTGTTTTCTCGTGCACCTTTAATAAAAATGGTATCTTTCATAAAAATCCTCCTCATAATAAATAATTATTCTATGTCTTATAGCATTCTGATCTCAAATATGGATTAAATTGTTTAGCCATCATGACTAAAATTTTTGCAAATTATGAATGATTTCGATAGAATGAACTTGATTAAATTCATTTCATCTAATATCTTTATAACAAAGTATCTCGAAATCCGAGATACCCATATCTTAAAAGGAGGTTTGTCCTTTGTCAAGCGAGCAACAAGTGCAAGCGACCAATCAGCAGGAACAATTCGTCGCACGTATGCGCGGACTAGGAAGCCGAACAGTTTTGTACCAACAAAATGTAGCTGCTGCTCTCGGCTTATATAATAATGATTTTTTATCTGTGGATATTTTACGTGAAAAAGGTCCGATCACAGCCGGTGAGTTGTCCAAACTAACTGGGCTTGCTACTGGAAGTGTGACAGCATTAATTGACCGCCTTGAAAAATTCGGTTATGTACGCAGGCAAAACGATCCCAATGACCGTCGCAAAGTGATTATTGTTCCTCTCTATGAGGAGAAAGAAGATGTCAGCAATACGTATATTCCCCTTCACAACGAGATGGTGAAGCTGGCTTCCTCCTATACGGATGCTGAGCTGGAACTGATTACACAGTTTTTAGCGAGAGCCAGCAAAGTACTCGATAATCAAATTGATCGCCTCAGCTCTGCAAAAAGCACTAAATCTTCATCTTAAATTAGGGTACACCAATTGAAAAGGACGATATCCAGAAGTCTAATGACCTCAGGATACCGTCCTTTATTGTAACTCACATTATTATTCGTCTCTTACTCGTGTACATGAGCAGCCTTTAATCGAAGTAGATCGTTTTACCGGTTTCGGCTGATAAGTAAACCGCTTCCAGAATAGCCGATACCACAATCGCCTCTTCAGGCTTAACGAGCGGATCGGTGTCGTTCACAATACTGCTGATCCACTGCTTGGCTTCATACTCAAAATCAGTCAGGTTTTCTCCATGGAATTGCTCTCTCTCGGTCGCTTTCACGTCGATGACGTTTAGAAATAAGCTGCCGTCCCTCTCGCCGTTAATGCGCAGACCGTCGTGAAAATCAGCACCGCCCTTCGTACCGCACAAATATGATCCTTCAGATTTGGCGATATTAAGTGCCCAGCTGGTTTCAATTGAAACGACAGCACCGTTTTTGAATTTTACATAACCAAAAGCGGAATCTTCTACTTCAAACTCCTCTGGGTCCCATGATCCCCATTCATTTGCTGCATTTTCTGTATCCTTCAGCTTCTGGAACACACTGCCTACTACACTGTGAGGTTCATAATTGTTCATCAGCCATAGGATGAGATCCAGTGAATGGGTGCCAATATCGATCAAAGGTCCGCCGCCTTGTTTCTCTTTATCCAGAAATACTCCCCATGTAGGAACCCCTCTACGCCTTGTTGCAACCGCTTTGGCATAATAGATCTCGCCAAGCTCATCATTCTCGATCATTTTTTTTAAGAGCAACGACTGAGCTTTGCTTCGGTTCTGGTAGCCGACCGTCAGCTTCTTACCGGTTCTAACATGAGCTTCGTACATCGCTTTCGCTTCGGCACTGGTCTTGGCCATCGGCTTCTCACACATAACGTGTTTGCCTGTTTCCATGGCATCGATTGAAATGACGGCATGCGAAATATTTGGCGTCAATACATGAATGACTTCAATATCCTCCATCGCTAATAGCTGCTTATAATCGGTAAAAACCTTCGCGCCGGGAACTCCATACTGCTCAGCAGCTTCGAGCGCTCTTTCTTCGATTAGATCGCAGAATGCGACCATCTCTACATTACCCACCTTGGCTAAGCTTGGCATATGTTTGCCGCCTGCAATCATGCCGCATCCGATAATACCGACCTTTACTGTTCGCATCTCATTAATTTCCTCCTTGCCGTTTAAAATCTACCGTTCTTCTCTCGCGATGAGCGATATATGCCGTTTCAAGAAGTTCCGTCAGCTTTGTTCCGTCTTCGAGTCCAAATGGCATCGGCTTGTCGTTCAGAATGCCATCTACCCATTGTGTTAGTGGAAGCGGCTGCTCCTTTGGAAGCTGTCGAGGTGAAATCCAGCCTTGGAGCGGTGAATCGGTATGTTTGGAAACAAATTTAACATCTTCCCCGGATATGATCAGTGTCCCTTCCGTACCGTATAGTTCAAACGCAGATGGCGTCGAGTAAGTAACAAGGCTAGTTTCCAGCAGCGCAACCGCGTTGTTAGCAAACTCAATCGAGCATTGTGCATTATCTTCAACAGCCCGGCCCGTAAAATAATTAAACATAGATGTAATTCGTCTCGGCTCACCAAGCAGCCAGCTTGCCAAGAACATCGGATGGCAACCAAGATCCATCATAGCTCCGCCGCCTTCCTGTTTCTCATCGTACCAGTATTCAGGCAGCCAATTGTTTAATGCTCCGTCGTGACCATTTCGGATACGCAGCAGCGTAATGGCGCCAAGCAGCCCATCGTCCAGAAGCTGTTTAGCGAATAAATGGTGAGGCCTTGTTCGAGCGGGAAAAGATATACAAAACTTCACGCCGGATTTTTGTACAGCAGCCGTAATTTTGTCGCATTCGGCTACCGTAAGCGCCATCGATTTCTCGGTGAAAATATGTTTTCCAGCTTGCGCAGCAGCAACCATGACTTCCGCGTGCATGCTGGTAGGGGCATCGATGACGACAGCATCTACGTCTGCCCTTTGAAGCAGCGTATCCAGATCAGATTCAAAAGCAGCTCCTAGCTCTGCTGCCCACGTTCGCCCTCTCTCTGTTATTTCATCCCAAACTGCTGTTATGTTTACGTTTCCAAGTGATTGCAGGTGTTTTGCATATCCATCAGCATGAACATGCCATTTGCTAATCATCGCGACATTTAACATTCGAAAATCCCTCCATTATTCAAATATTTGTTTAAGCGGCGAATTGCTAATCTTTAAAAGCCGTTGCGGGGTACCCGGCGCCAAATGGCGCGTCTGGCCGCTCATATTCTCCTGCTAAATAACGGCGCATAGGCGTTGTACGCTCCAAATAGTCCTTGTTGTTTGCAAAGCGATCGGAGAATCGAACCCAAGGCGGACTATAAATATAATGTGCGGTATAACGGTCGTAATCTCCGTCATGATAATATGTACGATGCCAAACCGCGTTATGGAAGAGCAATACAGATCCGGCAGGCGCACAAATGACATGTCCTACAGGCAAATCACCTTTATCGCGGCGGATGTCTGCCGGGAGTGGAACTTGGGCTCTGTGGCTGCCTGGAATCATCTCCATGTTGCCCATCCTAGGCAGCGATTGGTCAGTAAGCAAATAGGAAGCGCGCAGCTGCAGCAGAGGAATCGGATAAGCTAGTTGATTAAAATCGTAGGCTCCTGAGCCATCCTGATGCCAGCCGCCTGCTCCTCCAAATGCCGGCTGCTTCGTGCACCAAGCGGATTGAAGAATAAAACGATCGCCATATAATGCTCTCACTTTTGGGAGCACTGCAGGGTGATCAATCAACTGGTCCAGCGTGGGTTCACTTTCAAATCCTCGGCCAACCTGAGCCCATCCGGTTTTCCCTTCTCTCTCATGCAGGCGAATAGATGCCTCCAAACAATGCTGTGCTTGGTCAGCGGTTAATACATTTGGAATGATCAAATAACCCCAAGATTCGAACATGAAACGGTCAAGCTCTGTGAATTCACCGGGTTGCGAAATGGCATTAAGTCCTTGACTGTGCTCGGCATTCATGCGATAACCTCCTGCTTTCTGGAGTGAATTGCTTCTTTTATATATAAAATATGAACGGTAATTCATTTAATGCATAGAATGCTTGGATTATTCCGATTATTTTTATTTAAATCATGAACATTTTGGTTAACTAATCGCTTTATGTTATCTAATAAACGATGTTTTCAACTAATTGCTCATACAATTGTTCCTTTTTCTCATTCATTTTCTAAAATCGTATATATTTAATATGTATTTTGTGTTTCGCCATTTTGGTTGTATCGCTTTGATAAACATAAAAAAAGTGGAGGAGTTCCGAAGAACTCCCCCACACAGCCATTTCTTATTGTTACTGAATGATCAATCTGTTACTGAATGATCAAACCAAATCCATTCTGGATGTAATTCGTGTTGGGATGAGCGATATTGCTAGTCGTCAGGTTGTTGAACGTTGCTGATCCATTCCCCGTATAGGTGTAAATTGCCGCACCTGGATGCGGTGATGTGAACCGCGATGTAAGGATTCCATCACGTCCCGTACCATTAATATTGATATTGTTGAACACGATATTTTCAAAGCCGCCGCCATATCCAAACTGGATCGCACTGCGCTGCGTATTGATAATATCAATGTTGGTAAACGTCACGTTTTTGATGGAATCGTTAGATGCCTCCAAATCGATAGCTCCGCGTTCGCCATTGTAGAGGTCTTTACTAGTTCCGCTGTTTATAATCGTTGTATCCGAGAACAGAATGCCGGTATTGTTCTGGAAATGGTAGCCTGGGAATACAGTGTTCATTCGAATGCCAGATCCGCCTACAGTGTCGATGATCAAGTTGTTAGTAGCCTTATGTCCTCCCCCGCCGAAAAATGCAATAGCAGCCGCACGCCAGTTATTCTCAATCGTATTAAACGAGAAGGTATTGTTGACACCCGCGCGGGCACCATTTACATTACTCGTCCATACGGCAAGACCATCATCACCGTTATTTCGTACGCTGCTGTTGCGAACAGTCGAATTGCTCGTTCCTTGGGCGAAGTTGACACCGTCAGCAAGATTATTTCGGATCCGGCTATTTTCAATCACAAGCCCATCCGCATAAATTGCTGGTGTATGTGCATAATCCCCTACCCAAAAACCGCATTCAAAATGCTCAACCCATACATTGTGTACCTTTGAATTTTTTCCGAAATTGTCCATAAAGCCCTTGTAAATAGCACCCTCGTGATAGCGCGACCGCAGCTTGGAATTCATATAGATATTGCTAAAATCAAGCTTGCCTTCGACACGGAATGAAATGCCGCCCGATGCTACATTAGGTTTGGTAAACTGGATGTTTGTATGCCAGATGCCGGCACCCATGATTGTAATATCATTAATCATGTTACTGACAGAACCGACCTTCCACATGTTTCCGAGATGGAATGTTCCTTCCGGTATATACATGATTTTTCCAGTAGAAACCGCTGATGTTACAGCAGCTTCGAAAGCTGCAAGATCGTCGAGGCCATCGTTTGCAACAGCGCCAAAATCCGTTACAGAAACCGAGTTGGCCGGGCGGGCAATCGCAGCTGGAACCTGCTCGATTTCAAGGAAGTCTACACCATATTCGAGATTGTCAGCATTGCTTTTTTGGATACGTATGGTATCGCCAGGTTGTAGGGCTGTATCCAGTTTCCAATGCACCTCATCAAATCGGAAGAGCGGACGTCCTCCGGATGGAGTGTCAGCTGGTTGATCACTTGCGAAATACTGCCAGTTGTAGTAGGAAGTGAGCGGGATGGTCTTGGCTTTGACTCCATTAACGTAAACATCAAGTGATCCGCTGAGCCCCATACCATCCGCTGAGTCTGGCATCGTAAATCTCATCGTAACGCCTGCTCCACCCTCCCCTTGCCTTACGTTCCACTGAAGATATGAGCCATTCGATGGAAGTGACACGTAGCTCTGACCAGATGCCTCGGATGCAATAAGCGCCTGATCGAATGTCGGTGCAGATTGTAAAGTTGCTCCTCCACCTTGAGTCGCATCCTGCGTATCGTACCTGTTGTAAGGCATGCTAGCACCTCGTGCAGAATAAACGACTAGACTTGTTGAACTCGTGTTATTTGCTTGCTTAATTGCTAATTCATTGGCATCAACAGCAACGATTGTTGATACGGTATAGTTGCCAGTTACTGCTGTCCATGTTCCAGAAATACTGACATTTGCAGATGCGCCAGCTGCTAAAGTACCGCTATATGACCCGTTGTAGGTCTGAATGGTAGAGCCGGTTGAATTTTTAAGAATAACGGTTACGCCATGGGTGCCGCTTGCTGAAGAAATGTTTCCTTGATTTTTAAGGAAAACGTTGAAAGCGACTGTATTGCTGGCAACTGGATTACTAGGTGTCCAGGATACAGTTCCAATTAAATCGGAACTGGCTACAGGAGCGACAATGAGTGATGATGGATTCGTATAGCTGTTGTTGGCATCATTTTGCTCAATAATTGCATTGTTCTCATCTACCTTCGAGCTTACTGAGTACGTAGCTGCTGTTTTGACACCAACATTAAGTGACACTGTTGCTGAAGCACCGGCCGCTAGTTCGGCTACTGGAGCAGAGCCGGCAAGTGTGTTGTTAAGGTAGAAGTTGACTGTAGTCGCTGGGGCACTGGCGTTGCCGATATTCTTAACTGTTGCGTTCAGTGTAATTTCATTTGTCTCTATTGGTGAGACCGGTGCCCATGACATGCCTGTAATCGTCAAATCAGGGTTTGGAGCAGGTGTTCCGTATACTTGAAACTCAGCGATTTGGCCGCCAGGTGCGCCGGAGTTCGTCGTAATATTCAACTGCAGACGTTTAACCGTCGAGGTAACCGGAATCGTTATCATATTGCCCGAAGCTGGATTAAACGTATAAGCTTGCGCCGACACTAAGCTGCCGAAGGTTGTTGTATTTTGGTTATGGCCTAGAACTTGAATCGTTTGTGTACGAGTGCCCCATTCTGTAGAAGGATTCAGCTTCAGCACGATGGATGTAATGTCATGATTCGCCCCAAGATCGAGAGTTAAGGTGCTCGAAGCGCTGCCGCCTTCCCAATAAGTGGCGGTGTTATTGTCGTTTGCGTTCGCTGCAATAAACGTTTGTGTGCTGGATGATGCGCTAATAGCTTTGCCAATAGCGATGTTTCCACCTGGTGGAGTCGTAGGCGTTGCTGTTGGTGTTGGTGTTGGTGTCACTGATGGCGTAGGAGTTGGAGATGGCGTTGCTGTTGCTGTTGGTGTCACCGTTGGCGTAGGAGTTACCGTTGCTGTAGGAGAAGGTGTAGGTGTAATGATCGTTGAATCAACTGTGATTTGGTCAAGATTGACATTGCCGGAATCGCCTGCATCGTATTTATAAGCAATCGTATTGGAGCCTGCATTTAAAGTGAGAGCCTCTGCTTTCGTTCCCCATGTATCCCAGTTCGCAAGGTTTGGAAGTGAGGTTTGGCGGATTTTTGTTCCGTTTACGTAGATGCTTATTGTTTTTGTGCTTCCGCTCGCATTGGCGTACTTGAGGGTCACGTTGCGGCTGCCTGCCGCGGCTGCATTGACCGTAAACGTTGTTGTCGCACCTTGTGCTAAGTAGCCGTCAACAAATCCAGTGCCGGCATAGCCGGTATGATCCGTATTTACGCTCGCTCCGCCGGACAAGGCAGCAGACTCAGCCTGATAGGTGCCCGTAGGCGTTGATGTAGGAGTAGGTGACGGTGTTAGCGCAGTGCCATAAATTTCGAATTCGGATAACTGTGCCGCTGGCCAGCCCGTATTGCCTGTAAAATTCAAGCGAACATAACGTGTTTTCGTTGAAGCGAAGTTAATTGTGACCGAATTGCTTGCAACCGCCGGATTAAATACATAACCGGTAGAAGCTGCAATATTCGTAAACGTTGTTCCATTAACACTGCCTTGAACCGCAAGCGTTTGCGTCCGGGTTTCCCAGCCTGCAGGCAGCTTTAATACGATCTGGTCGATGCTAGTATTTGAGCCGAGATCGACTTGAATCCATTGTGGAAATGCGTTATTTGCACTTTCCCAATACGTTCCTTGGTTGCTGTCTTTCACATTGCTTGGGCTGTAGGTTTGAGATTGGCCGCTTGCTGTAACGTCTTTGCCGATTGACAGATTTGATCCACCTGCAGCAGAAACGGGAGTAAACGGTCCAGTAGATAGGAGCAAGGTCGAGAATAGCATGGTAACGATGAGCGACCATGCAACATACTTATTGCGCATTATATTCCTCCTCAATAATGTGGGGGTGCGAGAAAATGTGCGATCTACCGAAAAACGTACGAATGGCAGCGTTTACAAAAAAGATTGTTTCACTTTTATGCGATTTCCGTATAGCCTTCCGTTCACTTTCCTAGTTCATTATAGAATGATAGACATCCCTCCTCTCGTTATCACACCCTTACATTATAAAGACATAATTGACCGAGCTATAAGATGTAATATTACGGAAATCGTATGCGATTCAATGATAATAAAACAAATCTAAGCTTCTTTCCTCTAAAACAAAAAACCAGTCCAACACATGAGATGTGTTTAAACTGGTTATGTTCATTTTCTTATTTTGAAACTTATTTGCGGCTCATTTTAATGTCAAATTAGGATCAGACTCCATTACTTGTAAAAAAGTTTCGTTTTCCTGTATAAAAAAAGACGATTCTCTCTAATATTGAGAAAGAATCGTCGTTTGTTCAGAAACGGTTGATTACTTCGGTGAAAGCTCGCTTTCCGTTACCCATTTATGGTTTTTCATTTTTTCTCCCCCAGTGGTTGGAACGTAATCAAACATATAAACCGTGGTTTGCTCTGCGGAATCAATTATTGCGGTTGCGCCGTTCATACCCGCCATATGGTCTGCTTGAAGGACAACCTCTGAACCTGGATCATAGGGTTTGTCGCCTGCATCTTTAATTTCTTCATGAATAACCCACTTATGATTGGTCACTTTTTCGCCGCCCGTTGTTGGGGTATAAGATACGGCGTAGGCAGTTGTCGTATAGGCGCCCACAATCGTTGCTGTAGCTCCATTCATTCCTGCCATATGGTCTGCTTTTATAATCGCTTCACTCCCCACCTTGTAGGTTGGATTCGTTGCTTCTTTTAACCCTTTAGGAAGCTGACTGCTATTGGAGTGATTCATTTGTGAGTGGTCTTCACCTTGATTGCTGGTCATAGCGTTCTCAGCACTTTCGTTTTTACCGCAACCACTTAAAGCGATTACCGCAGCAACACTAAGTAAAATCAATTGTTTTTTCATTTTATATAACACTCCTCTGTTTTTTTGTTCAGTATGTTATTCGCATTATACCCCCAATGGGTATTTTGGAAACGTTTTTTCATTTCTATTTTTCAAATTTGTTCTTTTGTCCTCCTATCCACTATTCCTTATCCTCATTGTAACCAACACTTTTGAAGAACTTGTGTAGACTGCAATCAGTGATACTGGAAGAAGCAAATCACAACAAAAAAAGAAGCATCAGAATCTCTGATGCTTCTTTTCATTTTATGATTCATGTTTTCCAATAAAGTTGCTGAAGAATTTCTCTAAAACGGTGACATCCGTTATATTTGCGTTGCAGGCTTTGCTGTTAACGCACATATAATTTCCAATCGCCTTGTAGTAATCAGGTGAAGCATTAGCAGGCCTTGATTTCGTAATGGCCGTGAATAACGCAACCTCTTCATGTCTATTGCACAAAAAACAGTTGCTTTTCTTATTTGTTGGCGTAAACTTTCCTTCAATGCCGATAAGCTGTCCGTCTTGACGGTAAATAAGAAACAGCTTATTAGATGCGATATCGGTCCAACCCATATACGTAACATAACGGTAGTCAATATCATCTAAATCGGGTACCTTTAGCTTTTTTACTTTTGGAAACAGCTTTTTTATTTGAGCTGCCGTTACTTGAGTGAATTCCGACATCAAAGGCTGCAGCGATTGCAAATAGGATTGAATTTCTTCCGTCCTATTTAGCGTTGCAAGCTTCTCTAACTCATGCTTTTGAAGATCAGTTGCGCCCGGGAATGCTTCGGAAATCTTTGTTTGCGTACTATACCTAACCGCTTCAACTACTTTCGGATCGGATACCGTGTTGCAAGCAGTTTGAAGCAGATGTGCTTGTTTCTTAATCAAATTATATTGATGGTTTCTAATAAATGGTTTATTCATAGCTGTTCAGCCCCTTATTTTTAATGAAAAAAATATAAGGTGCAAAGCTTTTATTAGAAACGATATGAGCTCCATTGGGCGAAAATATTTCAGTCCGGCCCCACGCAAAGTATCGCCCTAATATTAGGCTTTGCATGAGCAGTTACTTTTCCCGGCAATTTGATTTGCCATTCCTATCACCTCCCTGCCTCTTTACATTATAAAATGAATTCAGATGTTGTTACAACGTGTGAATTCCTCTAAATTTACATTTTGATTAAGTATGCCACTTTTTCCGGATTTCCTCCACAGTAGCTAAAGCAATGGTATCTTGCAAAATATCGCCTGGCTTGTTGCCTCTCCCAAGGATATAACCTGCAAAATTTGTGCCTGTATAGTCAAAAATATATTGAAATTGCTGAACAAGCGGAATTCCTTTTAGATGGGGCTCGTCATCGCCTATACCAATGACCCAGGCTGTTTTTGACGCAAAACTAGATAGAAACTCGGTCTTATTCTCTCTTAATGATTGGGACCATCTATCAATGAACGTCTTCGTAATGCTTGATGCGCCATACCAGTAGATTGGCGTCGCAAACACCAATACATCTTGTGCCTTTACGCGTTCGATCAGATGATGGTAATCATCATTTGGGTAAGGCTCTTTCTCAGAATGCCGGTAATCGACAATAGGCTCTATGTTGTAGTCAGATAAGTGAATTTTATCTGCTTCAAATCCTTCAACTAATAAATTTGCTAGTTGATCCGAGTTTCCATTTTTGCGGGAGCTTCCATAAATCACTGCAAATCCCATTGTGAATAATCACCTCCACTTTTAAAGTGTTAAGCCTTTATTTTGAAAAGTCCTGACCAAGCCAATCCGTGCTAAGCTTTGCGAGGGCTCCATCCGCTTTCATTTCTTTAATCGTTTGATCCACAGCGTCGGCAAGTTTCTTTGACTCGGGGTCGTCTTTACGGAGTACATACTGGATATGCCCCTCATTAAGCGCATCTCCTACTGCTTTGAGCTTGCCTTGCGGATCTTTGATCGGAAGAAGGAAGTCTGCGCTTATTGTTGCGTCAACCCGTCCATTCGTGATTTGAAGAACTTCATCGTTAGCATCGTTTTGCTGGTACACGATTTTTATTGCGCCATCATGCTCCTTATTGTAATTTTCAAGTATTTGAGCTTGAGCGCTGGTCGGGCCAATCAGCACTTTTTTTCCTTTCAAATCATCTAAGGACTTGATCGATTCATTGTTTACTGCTGCAATAATAATTTTGTTCCGCCAATAAGCGTAAGGTTCTTCGTTAAAATAAAACTTTTGTTCACGCTCAGGATTTTTCTCAAATAGATGAGCGGCTATATCGATCTTTTTCGTTTCTAGACTTAATAGAATGTTGGAAAATTCCATCGTTTGAAACTCAAATTCATACTCTTTCAGACGTTCGTCTATCTCTCTGATAACCTCAACATCGTAGCCTGTTAACTTTCCGTTATCATCGAGAAAAGCGACTTGCTCGAAATCATTGCCAGTGCCGACAATAACCTTTTTAACCCCCGCGGCTGATTCTTCTTTATTGCTGCTGCCATTATTGGCACACGCTGTAATAACAAATAAGAAAACAAGGGCAAACGCAAATGCATTAAACTTTTTCAAAATCGTTTCCTCCAATTTGGTTGTGTATTAAACTCATAATCCCTACGGGTTAAGTGAGGATTAAAGGCTTAGATAACTGTAGCATTCACACCTGCATAAGGTCAATTGATTACATAATAGATAATTTTTATATAAGATACCAAAAATGCTATATAAATATAAAAAATGTAAAAAAAACAAAGACCCTCGCCAAATGAATGGGAAGGGTCTTTGAACTTTAATCGTTTGTTTTAGTTTTGGTTATCTTCCCCAATGACAATGACTTCCGTTTCTAAATCTATGCCAAAGTTTTGTTTTACCGTCGTCTTAATAACTTCGATCAAATCAATGTAATCCTGAGATGTAGCATGATCCACATTTACAATGAAACCTGCATGTTTTGTGGATACCTCTGCTCCTCCGATTCGTTTCCCTTGCAAACCGCTGTCTTGTATCAGTTTTCCAGCAAAATAGCCAGGCGGGCGTTTGAATACACTGCCGCATGAAGGATATTCCAATGGCTGTTTACTTTCTCGCGCAAAAGTGAACTCATCCATTTTTTGTTTAATATCGGCATATTCAGCTTGTTTAAGATGAAATACAGCTTCGAGCACGACATATTTATTTGCAGAAATATTACTTTTCCGATAACTTAATGACAGATCCTCACTTGATAATGTGAGAAGCTCGCCTGCTTCGTTCATTACTAAAGCTTTGACTAATACATCCGAAATTTGTCCGCCATAGGCTCCTGCATTCATATACAAAGCACCACCGACCGTACCTGGGATGCCGCATGCAAACTCAAGTCCAGACAGATGCTGTTCTAATGCTTGCCTAGATACATCTATAATCGAAGCTCCAGCCTGCGCAATAATTGTACTATTTTCGGTTCGAACTTCATTCAAGTTTTTTAAATGCATCGTAATCCCGCGAAGGCCGCCATCCTTCACGATAAGATTGGAGCCATGTCCCAAGAGGGTAACTGGAACATTTTCTTCTTTCGCAATTTTATATACAGTGCTTATTTCATCATATTTATTTGGAGTAATGAATACATCTGCATTCCCCCCTAATTTTGTATATGCGTGATTTTTAACGGGTTCAGCAAGCTTAATATTCAAGTCGGGCAGTTTATTTAATATACGTTTATAAAGGTTCAATTCATTATTCATAAAAGTTGTTCCCATTCGTTCATTATCATTCGTTTCACCTTTTCTTGTTGTTGTTAAAGCTTTGAAATTTCAACTTTAAATTATAGCACATTTTTCCGATTAATATTACCTTTTAATCAAAAGTTGTCATTTATAAATTTAATCAATCCTATTTCCTACATATCATTAAATTATCGTTTCTCCTTATTAAATATGCAACAAAAAAAGAGCAGGATACGATCCTGCTCGCTTTTTTTATGGCTTAATCTGTAGCAACCATAGCATGTCCTCTCATAAGCCTTAATGTCTTATCATTTATTTCTTTATTTCAATTACAATATCATCCAATTTAATTTGTTCTCTACCTCTTCCTGCTTTTTTAGGCAATACAATTTCTTTTGAACCTTCGTCTCTCGTTATTTCTAATGATCCATGATTTTCGGCAGTGTGTTCATACAAGTTTATCTGAGGTGTCAGTATAAGCTTGGTAGCAATGGGGTCTAATTTCTCAAAAGTTTTACTCCAGTTCATGTTATAGCCGCCTCGCTCACCTGCTCCTCCATTGCCTTTACCTACATAATGATTGCCTAAGTCGTCTTTAATTTCGATATCCACATCTACAGCATCCCATTCATTTCTTGTCTCATCCGAAATCACTTGATTGTAATAAACGATAAAGCTCATGGGGGTAAAGGTTATGTTGTCTATGTTCACTTTTACTCCCTCGTTTTCAATACTTTGATTTATGATCTGTGTTTGATTCGCCGTTGCGTCTAAAGAAAGAGCAAAGCTCCATTTACCTTGTATTTTCTCCTCGTTATTTTGATTTGTTATATTTTCAATAGTCCAGTTTATATTTACGTGATCCAATTCCGTTTGATTACGAAAATCGATATTGCTTTGAACTAAACCTACATAACTATTTTCATCCACTTTTGTAATTTCAGAGCTTTGACTGCCACCGATTGCTCCTTTTGCAAATAATAAGCCATGTAACTTTGGTTCGTCACCCAAGTCTTGTTTACTTTCTAATGCATAGGTTAAGGTAACCGATTTCCCATCAAAAATCGCATCTTCAATCGTGATTTTTATGCCGTTGCTCTCCGTTGACATGTTAATTTCGCTGGAATATTTCTTATAGTCATCATAAAATCCGACCCTTCCCGTATCCAATAACCTGAATATATTTCTTATAACGGGGATTTCGCTAGCATAAGCAGGGAACGTTATGCCAAAGGTAGCAGCCGTTAAACCGATTAGTATGACTGCAGCAGCAGCATTCTTTTTCCAACGTTGTGTTTTTTTATTTTGAGCTAATGATCGCTTTAATGCTTTCTTTACGCTAGTCTTTTCAAATTCAGTGACTTCCATTTCCACAAATTGTTTGTCGTCTAGATCAATATCGTTTAATAATTCATAAATATCCTTCATCATACACTACCTTTCCAATTCAGCTGCATCGCTTTGGTATAAAGTGTCTTTTTCCCTCTATAAATGCGATTATCGATGGACGCTTTCGTTAAATCGAGTTTCGCTGAGATATCCTCTGTTTTTAATCCAAGAAAAAATTTCATTATAAAAATATCCCGATCAACTGGCTCTAATAAATGGATTAATTGAATTAATTCCGTTTTATCCTCCAGCATTATCAACTCTTCTTCTGCCGATTTTTCGGAGCTCAATTCCATTTCATTAGTGGTGAACTCAACTCTTTTACTATTTTTTCTGTAATAATCAATAGACTTAAATTTGGCTATTGCACAAATCCATTTCCTGAAATCAGTTGAATCGCCATGAAATTTATTCGAATTGTTCCATATGGATAATAAAATATCGTTCATACATTCTTCAATTACTCCCTCGTTCTCAAGCGGGGACAGCACTTTATAAGTTACCCCTTTAATTAAAGGCAAATAGGTATCAACGATAAATTCTAAAGCATCTTCTTTCTGTCGCTTTAAGCGTTGGATGAAATTTTTATCATTAGACTTCATTAGCGATTCTCCTTATTTTTTTGTAAAAGCTTTTACACTATATACAACGAAGTTGAAAATTTTTATTCTCAAGTTTAGATTAATTATATTTTTAGGCCATTTATAATAAAAAAAGTCGATTCCTTAATCGTACAGGAAATCGACTTTTTATGGTTGAGTTTTTATGAGTCAACTTTTGAAAATATGGCAATCGGCTTCTTATCCGTAGCTTCGACTACTCGCTGCTCAAATGTTGGGCCTGCTTCTGAATAGGAATCATATTCAATAATGCCTACATTCAGCATTCTGAACTTCTTTCTCATGACCTGATAGAACGTCGAATCATGTGTTGAGATAATAAATTGTTTATGATTTTGCAATTTTGAATCAGCTAAATTACGTATAAGATCAATTAATGCAGCCACATTCAAGTCATCCATACTTTGCACAGGGTCATCCATAGCGACAAAGGACAGTGGTGACCAAGATTGCGTAAGCGCCATGGCCAAAAAGAATGAAATCGCAGTGGCATTCACCTGGGCTGCGCTAAATATGTACGAGGGATTTGCTTCTTGGTGACCAAGGGCCGCATCTTCTCTCGTCATCACTTTGAGAAATAAGCGATTGCTGTTGAATTTTTTCCCCGTATCATAATCGATCTCGGTGAACACGGGATGAGAGTTGATTCTGACAAAGATGGAACGCATAGTATCGAACATTTGATCCATGACTCGTTCATTCAAGCTGCGAATGGCATCTGGCACGGCCTGCTCGGCATCCTTTAGAGCGGCAACCAGGTCTTCGATGGTTCGAAGACCTTCTTCCACTCGTTCTATGACCTTATGCTTGGCAGTTTTTTGTTGCTGTAATTGTTCAAGCAGTGCGAGATTTGCGTTTGCTCGGAAAGCATCTAATAATTGTGTTGCTGCTCCGTGCTTACGAGTATTTTCGAGCAAAGATTCCTCAATCAAACTAGCCTTTGCGTCTAACTGATCCGCAACAGCGCTCCAATTCGTTGTTTGAGCACTAGCACCAACAATTCCTTCTGCTGTTAGTTTACCTAGCCAAACAACGACATCATCTTGTAGATGCTTAAGTTCTCTTTCTATGCTCTCCCTTGGCAGGGATGAAAACGATGTAGCAATCGTAATAAGCTGCTTGCGTAAATGATCTACTTGTTTATTACTTTCATCCAGCTTAGTCAGTAACAGCTCTTTCAGAGCTGGCGTATCAATAGGGATATTCAACTCATCAGCCAATGTTTTAAAATCATTGTAACTCTTGTCCATTAACTGCATTTTTTTGTGCAAATCGTAGTGCTTTGCTTGTAAATCTGCCACTTGATCGAGCAATTGAGTATGCTGATCACTCCATTCCTGCATGGTGGCTTGAAGTATGGTTAGACTTTCTTTAACATTCGCTTTTGCTTCAAACAGCTGGTCATGATAGATTTGTCGTTGTAATTCAAGCTCGAGGCTCTTCTTTTCTGCACGAGCTAGATCAGGATGAATGGCATCCATTTGTGCGCTGACGTAGTTCTGCAGGCGTAATGAATCAACATCTTCTATTCCACAGGCAGGGCAGCAATCTAGCTCTGGCTGTTCAATAGCAACCTGTAGAACATGCTTTAGAAAAGCTTTATGTTTCTTTTCATGAAGCACAAGCTGCTGTACAAATTCCAACTGCTGCTTGTGTAAACGATCAGCCTCCAAAAAAGCGTTTTCCAAATCTGTTTGTTCACGAAACCGCAGCTCTAACTCTCGTAATGAATGATAGAGTGCGAGTCGAGGAGTCTCCTCTAAGAGTGGATATGCTATGGCAAAGTTACCGCTCATCCCATCAAATTTTTTACGGTTGTTTGCCTGAAGCAATAATTTTTTCACTTCATTTAACGCTTCTAATAAGTGATCGGCTCTATGCTGAATTGCCGTTGTTTGCTGCTGTAAATCCTCATTCAGCTGTTCGTTTTGGAGCTTGATCAGTTCGTTTTGCAAAAAACTATCTGCTTCTTCATTGAGCCTTAGCAATTTTTGAATTGTATTTAAATGTTCATCTAGCGTTTGAGTAAGATGATTTTCTCGTTCCCATTGCTTCAGAAGCGGAAGCTTTTCCTGTAATGAGGTCATCGCATCTTTTGCTAGATCGAGCCGTCTGATTGTATCATTTTCCAAAAGATTTCGTTCCTGAACGAGAGCTTCTATTTGCTCCTCGGCTTCTTTGATCAATGAAATAACCTGATCTTCATCTTCTGAAACCGCTGCTTTTTGGAAGACAGCTTCATAGTTATGAAGTGCTGTTGACCATTGATTATTTCGTGATGCAGGCGAGAATTCTGAGATTTCCAGCTTAATGCCTTGAATACGGTGCTCCAGCGTTTCTTCCTCCGCAATCAGCTGCCCACGCTTTTGGCTAAATGCCAGTCTTCTTTCTTCCAGCTCCACCCTTGCTTTATGTACGAGTTCTCCATAGCTCGAAAATTGCTCTGTGCCGAAAATTCGGGAAACCGAATTGTAGCGATCCTTCTCCTTCATGCCTCTTAGGATGCCATTCATCCGTTCTTGACAGAGAAGATGAGTAAGAAACAAGCTTTTGTTTAAATCCACTTTATCGAGCCATTCCGCGTGGACGAGCTTCTCCTTTAACACGGCTTCTGCCTCCTTGGCAGGCATCTTCTCGCCGTTAATCTCAACTTCAAGCAAATGGGCTCCGCTATCTGTCCTTACGTTCGTATTGGCGATCCCCGTACGTGTTACGATGATTTGCATGTCTGAATTTCCAAGCTCAATGATTACTTTTGGAGCTCTATCCCCGGTAAAATGATTCCCAATGTATCGATATAATTTGCGTTCGGGGTCTTGCTCATAACGATAAATGCTACCGGTTAATCCCCATTCGATCGCGTCAAAAAAAGAGGTTTTTCCGTAACCATTTGGGCCATGTAAAATGACAATGCTTGTATTGGGAAATTCAAATCTTCGCTTCTCATTAAACCCGCGGAATGCTTCGATTGTGATCGCATTAATCCTCATGGCCGAGCACCTCAGCTAACACTGGAATATTTAAAGATGACAATAGCTTGTCCACAGACTGCTCATCAGCTTGAAACAAAGCTTTATTTAACTGGTCTTTCGTCGATTGTTGAACACTGGATTGCCATTGGTCGAGAAAATGCCGATCATGAAACCAAAGGCGCTCGAGCTGGTGCTCGGGCAGCTTAGTTTGAAAGTCTAAAGGCAGTTTTTCAGCTAAACGATCTAAATCTGAGCTAGTGATGATAATCTTGCGAAAGAAAAAGCGGTTTGACTCGATGCGTTTTTTCAAAGCATTGCTTATCTCTTGCGCGTCTACAAAGAGGACTAAATACATGTCCCAACGCAAATCATCTAGTTCGCCGGGAAGCTGATTCTGTACCCGGTAAGCAAATTGATAAGCTGCTCGCTCCCAGTGGTTCTCGAGTGATGATGGAGAGTCATAGGTAACGACAGCAAAAATTTGCTTCGCAGAAAAGTAAAGGGCATCTATGTGCCTAATCGATACATTTGTTAGCTTTTCAAGGTCAGATTGTTGGTCAAAAAAGTCAAATATCTGTTGCACCATGTTCAAATCACACTCCTTAGTCGTGTGCAAATTTCTTCATAACTCACTTCATGTCTAACTTGACGCAAGCAAGAGGAACAGCTGATACTGACCGTTCCGGATAAGCGATTAGATTCTAAACCTTCGAAGATGGTTAACTTCGTGTCTTGAGCAAATTGTAGTAATATTTTGGAAAAGTCAGCTTTACGGCCATTGTTGCAATGCTCGCATAGATTTTCTGGGTTGCCTTTTTCGAGTGATTCCGAATTAATATTTTCGAGCAGCAAGCGATATGGGAATAAGTCCGAATGGTCTCTGGACTTCATATAAGATTGAAAAGAATTGGTGTAAAGTTTGGTCATAAATCCGATGACAACCTCAGGCATCGTTTCTTTAGCCTGGGAGTAGAGCATACGCACCCAGCGATCGGAATTCAGCTGAAGATTGGACAAATGAACCCATTCCTCAGGATCGATAAAGTTCCAATCGGGATATACCAAATTTACGAGCGCCAGCAGCTCCCACAGCTCGCGCAGGCCGGGTTCTCCTTCAGGAAGACGAATGTTTGCAAATTGGTACAGCTTTAGAAATAGCTGCAATCTGCTTTCTTCCATCTCCTTCAGCTTTCGAAGAACATCATTCATGGATGCAATAAGTTTAGTTCTTATTTCGTCATCATTTTTGAAGCGTCGTATGAAGATGGTATCCAGAGCTTGTCGGTGAATCTCAAATTGATCGTTTAATCGAGCCTGCATCTTCGATACATGAGCTGATCCTGCCGGCTTGTCCGACAGGTCTAAGGAAGTTGTTATCTCTGGGCGGTTATCTTGTATACCAAACGGTGGAGGATCAAAAGTTTCAAGTACGTCTAGTAGGAGTCCTTTTAGAATATTGTAGTTTGTTGAGAGATGTCCTTGCTGCAGATCGAGAATGGTGCCATGATCACCGGGCAGAGACCGGGCAGAATCATAGCTCTTTGATTGTCCCATATTGGGAACGGCACTGCCCTCCTCGACTACGGTATCCTTGTCACCGAAGCAGTAAATGGACGTGAAAAAGCTCCTAAGTTCTCCTTGCGCATCAAAAAAGCTGCGGTTCATATCATCCAAAAAAGCGTTGTTTGAACGCAGCTGTTCGATTTGCTTATGATTCTGAAAGCGCTTTATTAAATGGTGGAATTCAGCGAATTTAGAGCCGTTATAAGGTGTTGCATAGCTAATAAAGCCACCGATCCGTTCTAATCCTTTTTTGCGATGCAAATATTCGTTGAGTAAGAATCGTTTACCGATTAATCCTCCCATACTGTGGCCAACGATAACGATTTTCTCATATTTTCTATAGGTATACCCATCCAAAATAGCCTTTAATTGAATAGCAAGCTGGTCTATGGACAGAGGACTTTTTTTACTGACACTAATTTTTTGACCTAAGACGTCAAACTCTCCTTCGATTCCAAAAATGTTGCTGATGAGCTTAGAGGTGTCATATGTAACGATTCCAATATCCGTATCCGTGATGTCCGGATCTGATGCGATGAGCTCCGCCCAGTCTCTGCCTGGCTTTACCCACGTTTCAGGAGCGCCCAAACCATGAATCAGCAAGACAAGCATCTTGCCTTTGCTTCCCGGTGTTCTCGGTTTCAGTTCGATCTGCATCGACATGTTCAGCTTCCCCTTTCTCCTAATGCTTTCCTATTATTTTATATCAAGCATATATGGTTTCCAAGGGTTGTACTACATGTTTTGGAAGATCTTTTTTTGTTATTTTCCATTTTATGAGTATTGTAATCGATTCGAATATGTGTATAATACAAGGTAATTGAATAAACGAAATGTTTTCTAGGGTTCCGCAGCGTAACCGTTGGTCTGGTCCGAGAGAAAACTCACAGCCATGCTGTGTCACGGAAGGATAAAAGCCTGGGAGAAACTGTTAAACAGTTTACTCTTGGGCTTTTTTTTTATGTTTTTTGGCAACAATAAAATTGGAGGTGTATTTTGGTGAATTCGAATTGGATTAAAGTATTTATTGCCGCCTTTTTCGAGGTTTTTTGGGTGATTGGCTTAAAACACGCGGATGACTTCTGGACGTGGGCAGGAACTGTCATTTCTATTATTATCAGCTTCTATTTAATGATCGCTGCAGGCAAAAAACTGCCCGTCGGAACGGTATATGCTGTTTTTGTAGGAATGGGTACGGCAGGAACTGTTTTTTCCGAAATTATTTTTTTTGGAGAACCATTTAAATGGACCAAGATGTTGTTGATTTTACTTTTATTAGCTGGAGTCATGGGCCTGAAATTAGTTACGAAGGATAAAGATCAGAAAGGAGCTGTATCCTAATGGCTTGGATTTCTCTCATATTTGCAGGATTGTTTGAAATGTTTGGTGTTGCCATGATAAATAAATTGCATAAGGATCGCAATTGGCAATCCGTTGTATTATTAACGATCGGATTTTTAGCAAGCTTCCTATTTCTTGCTTATTCCATGAAAACACTGCCTATGGGAACAACGTACGCCATTTGGACGGGAATTGGAGCGTCAGGCGGAGCTATTTTGGGAATGCTTTTATATGGAGAATCGAAGGACTGGAAAAGGGTTGTTTTTATAGCGATGGTATTAGGGTCAGCCGTAGGGTTGAAGCTTGTCTCTTGAAGGCTTTCATTTGATATGATCATTCGTGGAATTATAGCTTAATTTAATTTTTGGAAGGAACAGGCTCATTAATAGCCTGTTCCCTGCTTATTCAGACTTAAATCTTGTCTTGCGTCTACCCCGCTGCACTCTCTGTTTCATGCTGGTGATACACGACCGTTAACGTTTCTTTCAGAGCAAGGGCTAGTTCTTTTGCTTCTTCAGGGGTGTTGCCAACTGTAATGAAATAACCTAATCGATCATCCGAGCTTTTTGCTTCTGTGACCAAATCTCCTTCAGCTGCCGTTAGCTGTGCTCGGATAACATTTTCATTTAGTTCTAAACCGGCAAAGCCTTCAATTCCATCAAAAATACCCTCTCGATCGGCGGTCACATAAGCAATTGAAGCTGCTCGGTTAAACCGTTTCTGAATATTGATCGGGTTGTCTAAATAATAATTAACGGTTGCTTCAAATATATCAACACCGAACGCTTGCACTAATAAATCAGAAGAAATATTGTCGCCTCCTGGCCTGCCGTTCACCTCGATAATTCGTGGACCCGTACTTGTAAGCTTCACTTCTACGTGACTTGGTCCATTCACTATCCCAATAGCTCTCAAAGCATCAACAGCCGTACGAACGATGTGATCCTCATGCTCTACATGCACTGAAGTAGGTAACGTATGAAGAATTTCAACAAAATAAGGAAGCGGTGAGGTCAATTTTTCAGTAACGGCCGAGAAAATGGGCTCTCCATCTTTTACGAATAATTCGACACTAAATTCTGGACCATCCAAGTACTCCTCAATTAAATACTCATCGCGGACTTTGAAGTCCATATAAGTTACTTTAAAGGCTAAGATCGTATCTATTGCATTCTTCAGTTCAATTGCATCGTTGATGAAATAAACATTTTGACTGCTTGCGCAATTCGTCGGTTTTAATACGATAGGAAATCCGATCTCTTCCGCAGCTGCTAATGCATCTTCGTAAGTTCTCACTTTTTTAAATTTTGCACTCGGAACTTGATGTTCAGCATAAGCTTCTCTAGCCAAATCTTTGTTTCGCGACTTTAAAGCTGCTTCGTATGGTACTCCTCTAAGTCCAATGCGCTCTGCTACCTTCGCAGTTACGTGAGAGGCGTAATCCGTAGCAGGAATTAACGCATCCAGTTGATTCGCATAAGGTGAGCCAACAATCGCTTGGTAGAGTGACTCTTCATCTCGAATATCTGCAACAATTAGATCATGGTAAATGCCTTCATATCCATACTTTTGCGGATTTTCCGTGGAAGAAACGATGGAAATGACTTTATGTCCTTGTTCAAAAGCGACTCTCGCAAAACTAACGCCGTAGAAACTTGGTTCAACAAAAGCTACTGTTTTAATTGCTGTCATCTCTTTATCCTCCTTTAATGGTTATGAAATAAGTGGTTCGCAATTCAAAATTCAAGCTTCCAGTGTGCTTTTTTGTGTCGCTTTACTATTCATCACAAAGTACACGACAAATCCGATAAACATCAAGCCGCTCATACAGATAAAACCCGCGCCTGGAGAGAAACGATCAATGACAAGGCCAAGCCCTGTGGCGGACAAGGTCTGCAAGAGCAAGGAAATCGCCATCCAGACCGAAGTCGCTCGACCCATGTAGGATTTGGATACCGATTCCATCAGCGTCGTTGTCATCAAAATACGTAACGAAGAGTTCGTTAATCCGATCAACACACTGCCAAGGTACAAAAGCAGTATCAAATGGTTAAACGCTACAGCGAGCAAGCTCAGTACGGATATCATGAAAAATAATAGTATCGTTCCATGTTGTGATATTTTCTTAGCTAAGGGTGCTGCAATAAATCCAGACAATAATCCCCCAATGCCATAAAACATATCTGACAAACCGAATACAACAGAATCACCTTGCACCGTATTGCTCACATAGCCAGGAAGAACGACGTTATAAATCATCGTAGAAACGAGTGGAACAATCGATACAATACCAAGCAAGAAAATAAATGGACGTTCCGCCAAATACGTTATGCCATTCTTAAACGTTGCAAAAAAGGACTCTTTATCATTTTCAAAAGGGATAGGTGAGTATTGAATTCGACTAAGGAAGAAGCTGCTCACAATAAAGGCGAGCGCATTCAGAAGAAGAATGATCTCAAAACCAACGAATTTGTACAACACTCCTGAAAGTGCACCAGCCATAAACATCCCTACTTGCAAGCTGATTTCAATTAAGGAGTTTCCATTAATGAGGTCCTTCTCCGATAGGATTTCTTGAACCAGGCTTCGAGAAGCCGTCATATACACGGTCCAGCCCATCCCATTAATAATGGCAAATGTATAAAGATATTCAATTCGGAATCCCGTCCATACAAAAGCACCTGTTATGATTAACAAGGCGATCGCCCGAATGCCATTGGCCCATAAGATAATCGTTTTACGATTCCATTTATCGATTAGGGTGCCTACGAATGCGGAGATGAGAAAACCAGCAATAACATTTAAGGAAAGCATGAACCCTATGGCGGTAATCGAATTTGTCTGATCCATGAGATACCAGTTCGCACCAATCGTACTCATGCCTACGCCGAACCCGGAAATAATATCAGCGAAGGAATAATGGCGAAAGTTTCTTTGTTTTAGTACGCTAAAAACCATCCTTACCTCCTAGAATATTCTGGATTTGTTGTTTCAGTGGTTCAAACCCAAATCCTAAATAGTCTAGAACCTCAGCATGTGTACCGCCGTAGATCGGCCATTTCTCACCGCAATGATGTGAGTGAACTTGATGCTTTGGCAATAATAAGGCTAGATAGGACGCCGTACCGCCGGTTGCTCTATGCTCCTCAACGACCAGAAATTGGTCAGTTAAACCACTTAATGGTTGAATATAAGGTTTCAAGCTTTGAATGTCGACGTAACACAAATGCACATGTACGATAGCGTCGTCCTCTTGAACGATCCGCTTGCAAAGTTCTGTTGCTTGTTCACCTACGGAAATCAAGCATAGTTTGGATCGGGCAGTACGTGCGCCTCCTTCAACAATTAAGTTTCTGCAGCTCTCGTCCTCTGCTCGATCCAAGCTGTCAAAAGCATCATTTCTAGAAAGGCGAATATAATACGGCTCCTCTGATGCTGCTGCCTCACGTATTACTCTTCGTGTTTCCTGCTCACCATGAGGGCAAGCGATCCGTATGTTTTGAAACGATTGGAGGACTGCGATGTCCTCCAGTGCATGATGTGTCGTTCCAAACCAGCCGCCAGATACCCCTCCATACGCAGCTACAACCTTCACGTTTTTCCCCATATACCCCATCGTCAGCTTGATGCTTTCCGCTGCTCGCAATGCTGCAAAGGAAGCAAAGGTTGAGAAGAATGGCACATAGCCGGCTTCAGCAAGACCGGCTGCCATATCAATTCCAGCTAATTCTGCAATGCCAAGATTAAAAAAACGCTGGGGATGCTGCTGTCCAAAAGGATGATTTTTGCCTCCTAGATCTGCTTCAATACATACAATTTGGTCGTTGCTGGACGCAAGCGTAGTTAGTTCATCTTTATAGGCATCTCTACCTGACTTCTTGGTCATGATAAACTCACCTTCCATTTATGGGCGAGCTTCTCCGGGATTTTAACATAATGGGCTTCGGGGTTTCCTTCAATCGCAGCAACACCTTTTCCTTTTATCGTATTGGCTAGGACGGCTACTGGTCTATCTGGATCTGGTTCAATTGCGGCAAGGATTTCTTCGAAATGATGACCGTTAATTTCCTTGACAGCAAAGCCAAACGCTTCAAATCTTTGCCGGAGATTGCGAAGCGGTGATATGTCATGCACATAACCATCGTTTTGGCCTCCGTTGCAATCGACGATATATACAAAATTAGTGATCGACTGGGCTTGGACAATCTGTGCGGTTTCCCAGCATAATCCTTCCTGCAGCTCCCCATCTCCACCGATCACAATCCCTAGTCCATTCGTTTGTTTCATCTTTTGTGCCAGTGCCCAGCCTGCTGCGTACGGAATGCCATGTCCCAAACTGCCTGTAGCGAAGGGGATTCCTGACAGTTTATGATTAGGATGACCTGTGAACAAAGAGCCTGCTTTTCCATAGCTATCCGCTGGGTTATCCTTGATAATCCCGTATACATGGAGCGCGGCATATAATGCTGCTGCAGCATGCCCTTTGCTAAGAATGATGAGCGTATTGGGATCTTCCACATATTTCGAATACGCACCAATCAATAAGTCAATCGCAGAAAGACTTCCGCCGATATGGCATCCTGTAAGTGATGCAGCCATGTCAATGATCAATTTCCTCGCTTCTTTCGCCTTATCAACCAGCAGGGAGATTTCTTCCCTTTGAATATCGATTGCCAGCTCCATTTATTCCTCCAATCGCAGCCGAAACCATTCGTTTACAGCTTCTTTTAAAATCGTTCTGGTCTGCTCTACCTCACCATAATGTAAATATTCATCATTCGTATGATCCAAGCTGGAATCTCCGGGACCATAAGCTACCATAGGGACGGCATCCCAAGTTGTGGCCAGCGTATTCATGTCGCTCGTTCCACGTTTTTTGATATAGTGAATGGATTTCTCCTGCTTAGCGAAACTGCGAACAAAAGCTTTGACTAAGGAGCCTGTGCGAGAGTTCGAAAATCCTGGTGTTGCACGCAAGATTTCAACAGTCACATTTTCACCAAATGACAAATCAATTTTCTTCTGATAATCGTTGCCTGCCGCTGGTGATATTCTAAAGTTTAACGTCCCTTTTACCGTCAAAAACCCTCGTTCATTCTGATGCTCGATATCAATTAATGAGGATAAGGACTGTGGATCGATATCACGTACGAGAACACGAATGTCTGATACGACACTGTACAATTCGTCGATAACACTCCTGCTATCTTTGGCTGCAGTATGCTCCTGCGCGCGATGAATAGTAATTTCCAGCTTAAAGAGACCGTAATAACCGAGGGTTAAGCTCTCTACCCCGCTCGGCTCCCCAATAATAACCGCATCCGCCTTGTAGTGATCTCGAATGAAATGAGCTCCTTTTGATGATGATATTTCTTCTTCGACTGCACCAATTACAAGTAAAGTTCCTTTCTCTGGCACATCAACTTCTTGCAGCATATGAATGAAATTTACAAAGCAGCCTTTAGCATCCACGATTCCCCTGCCCGTAATGCCTTTGGAGTCAGATCGAACAGGCCAAACATGCGGAACCGTATCTATATGCCCTAACAAGAGCAGCGTATGGGGACCATTCCCTTTGCGGAAAACGACGTTCCCAGCGTGGTCTATTTCCCCCGAAACCGAAGGCTGCTTTATCGTCTCTAATAAGTAGTGTGCAAGCACATGCTCATCCTGAGAGACCGAAGGAATACGCGCGACTTTATTCAATAAATCGAATGCGCTGAGCTCCCGATCCATGTTCCAGAACCACGTTTTGCCGAGCTCTTCCAGAGAATGAGGACCGGATATATTCACATCACAGATGCCCTTACGGATTGCTAATTGGGCTGCGCGCACTTTTTGCTTCATGCGCCCTTTTACAAAGCTTAATTCATCATTCGTATAGACACTTTGTATCGTTGAATGTTTATCTTCAATATCTTCCAGTAAACCTGCAGTTCCAGTAACAAAGCGCAGGTGATGCGCTTCTAAGTCCACTGCTAAGTGAGCAGCGAGCACATCTGCATCAATGTTTATGTACTCTTGCAGTTCTGGATCTAATATTGGTGGAGAAACACATACAACATCAAAGGCCTGTAAAGCAGATTTCAGAAATGCCACATGACTGCCCACGAAATGACCGAACAACGAATCACGGACAATGATCGTTTTTTGATCCTTAATCACTTTAAGGGGTTTCGCTTTCTCGCCATAGACAAGACCTTGATCTCCACCAAGCTGTGAGTAGACAGTCAGACCGTATGCCTTCAGCTGTGTGTGTATCGTGGGCAAAATAATCTCATGGTAGGCTGCACGGATAATCGGCATCTCTTCTGGGGAACAGTACCGTACCTCATCCCCAGACGGCAATGTAAGAAAAGGCATCGCTCGAGGAATGGATTCATATTTTTGTTTTATGGCTTCGGCACCGCCTGCCACAAGCAGCACTTGATTTCCTCGCTTTACGATACGGCTAATTTCTTCAAAAATGTGAGGATGGTTTACAATCGTACTGCTCCCGAGCTTGATTACATATAAGCTGCCGCTGCTCATCAGGGCCACGCTCCCTCAAATTCAAATGTCAATCCCGCCTCCTCAGAGTATCCAAAATAGTTGTTTGCTGCCTGTATGGCTTGCCCCGCAGCTCCTTTAATTAAATTATCGATGGTTGCGATGGAAACACAATTTCGTCCATCCACATAAGCACCGATTTCTGCATAATTTGTTCCTGCTACTGTTTTGATCATAGGTGAACCATTGCCCGAGTTAAAATAATGAAGAAAGGGTTTGGATGAATACGTGCTGTAGAATGCTTTTTTTACATCTACATCTGTTACATGCTCTTTGAGCAAGGAATACGAGGTTGCCATAATTCCTCGGGGAAGATCAAGACTATAGACCGAAAACTGCAAATCTATCGTTTGATTCAAATGATAGGATAATGCATGCACGACTTCGGGCTGATGACGATGACCATGTACTTTATAAGCTCTGAAGTTATGGGAGCGCTCCGCATGATGCTCTGTTGTCGATTTTCCGCCGCCGCTGGAGCCCGTCTTGGCATCAGTGATTACACGTCCTTCAATTAAGCCATGCGCCACAAGTGGGTAAAGGGTATACAGCGTCGCCACCGCCATACAGCCTGGAAGATTGACTACCTTTGTTTCAGTATTGATTTTGCTGAACTCTGGAACATAGTAGTGCCATCCGCCTTCAAATGCATGTTTTAATGTTTCTGGATAATGTTGATGTAATATATCGGGGTCGGATATGCGATAATCCCCGCTTAGATTAAAGATATAGTCTGTATGCTCTGCAACATGCTGGATGATTTTAGGCAAGGAGCCTGTGGGCAAACAGGAGAAAACCGCATCGTAATGACCGTCTAATTCGGATATTTTGTTGAACTTTAGCGAGCTGTGCTTCTTTTTATGAATAGAACCGATATAGAACTTATCCACCGGGTATCCCGCCTTGGATTCGGAGGACACAAACTGAACTTCAAAATGAGGATGCTTATTTAACAGCCTGTATAACTCAGCGCCAGTGAACCCGCTGCCGCCTAGAATGGCTACTCGTTTCTTTTGTTGTTCTGTTGTACTCATCCTAATCTAGCGTCTCTTTCATACAGCACTTTAAGATCGCTGCCTCGCTCTACCAGTTCACGAATAATGTGCGGGTTCGCATCAATTTTTTTGAAAGCCAAGGCGTAAGCTTGAATTCGCTCATATTCTATAGGCGTTCTTAATTCTCTGCATATCGTTAAGCTGTTTCTAAGCATCTTCAATGTTTCAGGGAAATGGTTCAAATCGTAACCAAAATCTTGACGGTCCGATAACGTAAACGGATAACCATTTCCAAAGCCTTTTCGATTTTTGAACGGCAGATGACCAGGTATCGGTACATTTTGCCACTCTCTAGCAAATACGCCTTCAGAATTAATGAGCTGCTGAACAGCATCTTTTACAAGATAATCCTCCAAGTCCTCAAGCCCAAGTCGCTCGGGCGAGAGTTTAACGCGATACATGTTATAGCTGTGCTTATACCCATCCGGTACGAATGGTCCGCTAAACAGCTTTGTCTCTGAAAGCTCATTGGTTAAATAGGCTGCATTCCGTGCACGAATGGCATCATAATAAGGAAGGCGGGAAAGCTGGCTCAAACCGAAAGCAGCTGCAATCCACGACATGCGGTAATCAATGCCTGATGAATCTAGGAACGTTAGTGCGCGCTCATAATCCTCCTTTTCTTTGAAAAAAGCGATGCCTCCTTCCCCGCCTACAGGAAAGTTTTTATCGGCCATTAAGCTTTGCCCTGCACTGTCTCCAATGGAACCGGCGAGTTGTTGTTGGATTGATGCGGAATGCGCATGGGAAGCATCCTCCACAAGGCGAAGCGAATACTTGTCAGTCAGACGTCTCAATGCAGGTAGATCAGCAGGCAGGCCATGTACATGCACGGGCATGATTGCCTTTGTCTTGTTCGTTATGGCTTGCTCGGCTTTTAGTGGATCTAAGCAATAGGATATAGGGTCAATGTCCACAAAAATGGGGATCGCCTTCGCTGCAACAACGGCTTGAGCGGTTGCTATGAATGTGAATGCAGGAACGATCACCTCATCTCCGGGCTGTACACCTGCCCCAACTAATGCGAGGTGCAGGCTGGATGTACCGCTCGCTGTAGCAATCGCATAATTCGCCCCAACATAATTGCGATACGTTTCCTTGAACTCATCGACAACTTGTTCTCCATCCTGCTGGATGGAGATAAGCATTTGGATGACATCTTCCTTCGTGATGATTGGGAAATTCGTCTTCCTGACATCCTCTGGAATAATAGATGGTCCCCCCAGAAAGGCTAAAGGTGCTTGAACCCAATCATCCGAAGGCAGCGCTAACGGCTTGCGAATAAAATCCGACTTCATCATGATTGGTTCCTCCTTAAGAGTGTTAGCTTCACACATGCTGCTACGAGCGGGCTAAGCCTGTAGTTGAACTGCAAGGCTGGCTGCAGGTCAGGTTCACTTTCTTCCTGTGTCCACATCGTTTGTAAATCAAAGGCACCAAAAATCTTCAAGCGCTCTGCTTTTTTCCAAATATTATCATCATTTGCAGCGATGGCAGCAACCGGTCCAAAGCCTAGTCCCGTAAAGTCCAAAACGAGTACGGGAGCAAAGTCGCTGGTTTTAAAAATGATCTGATCCAACTGCTGAAGATTATCCCAATTAACTTCAACGGTTACATAAGCCTGCTTTATGTGTGGATCTGAAATGAGTGTGATTCCTAACCACTGAATAAACTTTTTTTCCTGCTCACTCGGATGATCAAGTCGTGCAGATGTATGGTAGCCTAAGTCCTGTCCCCACAGCGCACCATGAATCGCACCCGTGTAACTATTAAATAAGGAGACATATTTTTTGTTGGTCAGCTTGGCTATCCCTTTCTCCAATCCTTTTAATTCAAGATCATTTTTTTCAATACTCATAATGACGCCTGAATTTAGTACTCTCGATAATACAAATGACAATGAAAAATAGTTTTCTTTTTGGATGACAGCTTCTGGTTTCGTTAACGTCTCTCCCATTTCCTATTTAACCTCCCTATTTACCGCGATATAACAGTTAAGTTGGCCTTGTTTTTTCGTTCAATCGCAGCTTTTACATATTGTGCAATATGGTAGGCCACATCGACACCATGAATTTTCCAAGACTTTGCGAATTCTGGGTTTTGATTGACTTCACAAACGACATATCGTTGCTGCTTGTAATCAAAAAACAAGTCTGCACCATAAATGCCTTCGCCCAAAACCTCAATTATTTGTTTGCAAATGGATGCCATTTCATCATTAATTTCTAGAGGATCGATTTCTGCGCCTAGATGCGTATTCGTTTTCCAATTGTCTGCCGAAACCCTGCGGAACGCAGCAATCGGTTTGCTGCCTACGATGACAACACGGATATCAAAATCGCCTTTTTCCACATATTCTTGCACTAATACAGGGAACGATTGATGCCCAGGGTCTACAGATTCTCTTGCAGCTATCCAGCCATCTAAGCATTCTTTGCCGGTGATTCTAGCTATTCCCCTTCCCCAAGATGAGGTTGCCGGCTTAATGACACATAAATCTCCAAATGTCTGCAAAGCTTGGAAGAGCTTCTCTGGTGTAAAAGCTACTTTATATTGGGGCTGGGGAATGCCATGTTTTTGAAACACAATCGCTTGATGTATTTTATTTGTACAAATCGTAATTGCTTTGACCGAATTCAACGTTTCAAGACCGGCTAATTCAAGCAGATGGGCTCGATTCAACGCGTTTTTCTGTGAGAGACAACGAATGAGAGCAAGTCCGAAGGAATGGACATCAGGCTCACCTAATGGTAACTCCATGGAATCCAAGTTCACCTGCACTTGTACGCCTAAAGCTCGAAGATGATCGATAATTCGTTGTTCTTCTTCCCGCAACTTTGTAACACATAATAAAATCGCACGATTCTGCTCCATGTTCGGTTCCTACTCTCCCCAAGTTTCTTCTATTTCTGGAGCTAGAGCGATGCTTACAAGATTGGATTCGACTTGCACTTCATGCTCTTGACCGCATGAACCGCATTCCAAAATTTCTCCCGTCGTTACACTCTCTTCCACCTCGATATCCGACTTGCATACCAAACAATTCAAATCTGCCATTTTCCTTGCACCTCCTATAAGTTTTAAAAACATATATAAATGGAATAAATTCCGTAAAACCGAGAAATAACTACATGACTTGCAGCATTATTAAAACCGTGTGATGCTATTTCGTTTCTATATCCCACTGGTTTACATTATTGAACGTACCTAGATTAAGCGGTTTTCCAACCAGGACGTTTTTTGATACGACCTGCAAACGTTTCTCGGAATAAACAGCTAAAGTTGCAACCTCATCGTGCAGTACCTCTTGCAATTGGTTATAAATCTCGTGACGTTTTTCCTCTATGATTTCTTGTTCACCCTTTTTAATCAGCTCATCGACTAATGGATTCTTAAATCGAATCACACTCTCGGGATCATCACTTTTATAGGTTGTAAAATAGAGGCTTGGTTCGATATAGTAATCTCTTGTGAATATGGTAATGTCATGCTCGCCCTTCTCCACTTTATCGATTAACGTTGGGAAATCGAATTTCTGAACGTCTACTTTTATCCCAACAGATTCTAGGTTTTGTACGAGAATATCAGCAGCCTGCTCACGAACCTTATTCCCAACTGGAATAATAAATGTAATCGTACGTTTGGGATCCCAGTTCGCTTCTTTTAAAAGCTCTTTTGCTTTTTCAGGATTGTAATCATAATTGGCAATGTTTTTATTAAAATAGGGATGCGAGCTTGGGATGCCTCCATCAATAATTTCTGCCTGCCCTTTGAGCAGCTGCTCCACGATGAGCGGACGGTTCAACGCATAGGCGATCGCTTGGCGCACTTTTTTATCAGGCAGCTTCTCCGTATTGAAGAATATTTCTGCTGGCTCAGAGGCTGGAGCAGAGGTTACATTTACATTCTCAAAGCCCTTCACCTTATCATAATCCGTAATCGGTACAAGCCCGACCGGCAAAGAATTCATTTGAATTTCTCCCGTCTGCAGCTGTGCTACAAGATTTGCGGCGGGAAGCACCTTTATGAATATCGTGTCAATCTTAGGTACATCGAGGTAGTAATTTTCATTTTTCGTCACCTCGACAAATTGGCCCTGCTCATAATTTGCAAACTTATAGGGACCAATGGTGACTAATGGTTTCTGGAAATATTCATTCGTTGAAAGCTGCTCTGGATTGGCATCTTTTAGAATATGCTCGGGCAAGAAATTAACCTTGACACCGAAACGTTCATTAAATACGAGCGGATCGATCGGTGTTTTTGTTTTGATCTCGAAGGTCGTTGGATCGATAATTTTTAATCCGGAAAGCTCTGTTTTCCCTTCATCCAGTTTCCCAATCTCATTTAAGCCTTCGATAAAATCCAGCTTGAAGGATGATTCTACTTTGGCATGGAGTGCAAGCTTTAAGGTGAAAGCCACATCTGCCGTTGTAAAAGGAGTTCCATCGTTCCATTTGGCATTCGCTTTAAGCTTGATATGGTAAGTTTGCTTATCCTGCGTCTCGATAGATTCCGCCAGCTTCGGTATAAATTGTGCGGTATCCGTTACATCGAGCAAAGAATCATTAAGTAAATTAATAGGGGCAAGCGACGCCGAGCTTCCTTGCGTATTGATTTGATTTAAAGTAACAGGAGCATTAACGATACCAATGTATAAGGTTTTTTTTGCTTTGGTGTCATTGGTTGTTGCCTTTACAGAAACCTCTTCCTTCGCTGGTTTTGCTGTTGCTTCAGCTTTTTCCTGCTTCGTTTCACTGCAAGCCGATAGGAAAATCATAAAGACGGTTAATAATATGAATCCTGGTACTCGAAACCTTGTTTTCATTTGTTTCTCTCCTTTTGTTTTATTGCTTTATCTATTTAAAAAATTAAATAGCAGATTCATTTACTTAAGCCCTCGCATCAAACGCATCACGAAGACCGTCCCCTACAAAGTTAATCGCAAGCACTGTAATGAGAATAACGATGCCAGCGGGTACCCATAACCATTGCTGCTCAGTTAAAACCGTTAGCGATTGTGCATCGTGCAGCATATTGCCAAGGCTCGCCTGAGGGGATTTGACCCCCATCCCAAGAAAGCTAAGTCCTGCTTCACTTAGGATCGTGCTGGCAATGCCAAACGTCGCATTCACAATGATAGGCCCCATTACATTTGGCAAAATATGCTTCATGAGTATTCGCGGAGTGTTGTATCCTAGCGCAACGCCCGCTCGGACATAATCCATTTGTTTCATGGATAATACGCTTCCCCTGACGAGCATTGCTATTGTTGGCCATTTGAACAGTGCGAGAACAAGGATGATCGTTGTTGCACTTGCACCAAGCACGCTCACGATGACCAATACGACCATCATGTATGGAAAGCTTAAGAAAATATCAGTCAAGCGCATAAGTGCCATATCCAGCCATTTGCCATAGTAACCAGCGATTAGCCCAATGAATGTTCCGAAGGTTACGTACAAAGCCACTGTAAAAAAACCAATCATTAAGGATACACGTGTTCCAAAAATCAGCCGGCTTAATACATCCCGCCCTACTTGATCGGTGCCTAACCAGTGTGTAAGCGAGGGATGGGCTGAGAACACATCTGTAATTTCATTAGGATGACTCGGTGCAAGCCACGGAGCAAAAAGCGCGATAATAAGCAGCAGCAAGGTAGTTGCAAGTCCCCATACCGCCAGCTTGTGCTTGATAAACTTACGTCTCACTAATTGGGCATGACTCTCCATTACATCCAAGGACAGTTCGTCTTCATCGCTATGATCTGAAGAAAATGCATCCTTCCTCATCCATGGCATTTCGCTAACAGACATTCGCTATCCCCTCCAATCAGCTGTATTTAATGCGTGGATCGACCATGGAATAAACGATGTCGGTCAACAAATTCGTCAAAAGTATAACGCAAGCAGCAATTAGATTAATGCCCATTAAAGTCGGATAGTCGCGTGAGAGAATGGCTTCCATCGTTAATTGCCCGATACCCGGCCATTGAAATACTTGCTCAATAATAATGCTGCCGCCTAATACCAAAGGAATTTCTGCACCAATGACGGTTATGATTGGGATTAAGGCATTGCGAAGCGCATGCTTATTCGTAACCAGAAATTCACTAAGGCCTTTCGCCCTTGCTGTACGCAGATAATCCTGATGGAGTACATCGAGCATACTGGCGCGAACATAACGCACCTTTTTACCAGCAATCGTTATACCAAGCACCATGACAGGAAGAATCATATGCATCAGGATATCTCCGAAGCTACCAGAGCCTCCTAACGTTGACATTCCCCCTGTTGGAAGCCACTTCAGCTTAATTCCAACCAAATAAATGAATCCAAGGCCTAGGAAAAATGGAGGAATCGAGGTGCCTAGAAAGGATAACCCTGTCATGACATAATCCAATTTTGAATTCTGCTTGACTGCACTTATCACCCCTACGGGTACGGCAATCAATATCCCAACCAGCATTGATACTGCAGCCAGCAGCAAGGTAGGTCCGATTCGGGCGCCAATCAGCTGTGATACGGGGGCGAAGCTGCTAAATGAATAGCCAAGTTCTCCTCTGAAAAAACCGCCCAGCCATTTTACATACTGTATATACAATGGATCGTTCAGTCCAAGCAGCTCTTTTTTAATCTCTAGCAGCTCTTTCGGGATATTAGGATTGATCAACATATCCACGGGATTCCCGGGAGCCATATTCATGATGAGAAAATTAAGCAATGTTATTCCAAGAAATACTGGTATGGAAATCAGCAGCCTTCGAACGATATAGTGGCCCATCGATGACTTCTCCTTTCCTAGCCTTTGCGCTATGCAAGCGGATAGTGGCATGCAACAGAGTGATGCTCTTCCGTAATAACCGGTTCCGCTGTTCGGCACAGTTCTTGCACATAAGGACAACGAGTATGAAATCGACAACCAGATGGAGGCTCAGCTGGGCTAGGCACATCTCCATGAATGATGTGACTCTTCGTTGCTCGAAGCGTTGGGTCCGGCGGAGGATACGCATTTAATAGAAGCTGCGTATACGGGTGCTTCGGCTTGCGGAATAGCTCCTCTGTAGGTGCCAATTCTACGATTTTCCCCAAGTACATGACGGCGATTCTTGTACTGATCTGTTTAACTGCTCCAATGCCATGGGCGATAAATAAATACGTCAGCTTCAACTCATTTTGCAAATCCTGCAAAAGATTTAAAATTTGAGCTTGGATGGAGACATCAAGCGCTGATACTGGCTCATCGCATACGATCAATTTGGGTTTGAATGAAATGGCTCTAGCGATTCCGATCCTCTGGCGCTGCCCCCCGGAAAATTCATGAGGATATCGATTGGCAACCGAACGCGGCAATCCAACTAATTGAAGCAGGTTATCAACCTCACGCTGCACCTCACTGCGCTTAACCAGCTTGTGAACAATTAACGGCTCAGCAAGCGTATCGTATATTCGAAGCCTTGGATTTAAGGAAGCATAAGGGTCCTGAAAAATCATCTGCATTCGTGTCCGCAGCGGTTTTAACTGTCGCTGAGAGGAATATATAATGTTTTGATTTTCAAAAAGAATACGTCCAGCTTGCGGATTCTCAAGTCGAATGATTGAACGACCAATCGTCGACTTGCCGCATCCCGATTCGCCAACTAAACCGACGGTTTCCCCTTCATACATCGTTAGGCTCACTTCATCAACCGCCTTGATATGGCTGACTTGATTCGAAAATACGCCACTACGAATGGGGTAATACATTTTTAACCGTTCGATTTGCAATAGTGTTTTGAGGCTCATAATCTAACCGCCTGAGTATGTTCTTCATTCGATACGTTTGGAAGGTCCATCAGCCAGCAGCGTACATGATGTCCCTGTCCATTCGTCGTAAGATCAGGCTGTTCTTGCTGGCATCGTGCGATTGTATGTGGACAGCGTGGGTGAAAGCGGCATCCTGCAGGCATCTTCTGGAAAGAGGGAACTGATCCTGGAATTGTCTGCAGCCGCTCCCTGTTGACTTGATCGAGTCGGAGGGTTGATTTCATTAAGCCTTGCGTATAGGGATGCTTTGGTGCTCGAAAGAGAGTGAAAACGTCAGCTGATTCGACGACTTGCCCCGCATACATGACGACCACAGTATCAGCCATTTCAGCCACAACTCCTAAATCATGCGTAACTAGCAAGATAGCAGCTCCACTTTCTGCTTGCAGCTGCTTCATCAATGCAAGGATTTGTGCTTGAATCGTAACATCGAGTGCAGTCGTTGGCTCATCGGCAATGAGCAGCTTGGGCTGGCATGCCAGCGCCATTGCAATCATTACCCGTTGTCTCATGCCTCCAGAAAGTGCGTGAGGGTATTCCTTTATAATCGATTCAGCTCTAGGAATACCTACTTTCCTTAGCAAATCTACGGCTAAGCGCCTTGCTTCCTTTCGAGACAGATTCAAATGCTGGCGAATCGTTTCTTCAATCTGCTCTCCGATGGAGAAGACTGGATTTAGAGAGGTCATCGGCTCTTGAAAAATCATCGCGATTTCACTGCCGCGAAGCTTACGATGCTGAGCTTGCGAGCAGTTGATTAGAGATGAGCCGTTGAACTTGATTTCTCCTTGACGAACTGAACCATTTGTACCAAGCAAACCCATGATGGAAAGGGATGTTACACTCTTTCCACAACCGGATTCACCAACAATAGCGATGGTTTCCCCATGTTCAAGTGTGAAGCTCACCTCATCTACAGCGATCACTTCTCCTTGATCCATCCGAAATGCCACCTGTAATCGATCAACTTCTAATAGCTGTCCTATTGCATTCACCAACTTTTTATCATTTGGTATATGTACTTTACAAGTAATCCATATAATTCCTATGTGTTTTATGAACTTTGAATAATCCTAGCATACATAATTTTGAAAAGTTTGAATAATAGAATAATTCTATATATAAATAGAAAATTGTTCCAATCCATACATAAATAGCTACGGAAGCTCGTTATGACTAGCTATTTAGCGGGGTTATTAGGATGATCTGGAACATAAAAAAGTGCCGCAATAAATCGTCGCGGCACTTTTATTAAGTTAAATGATGGAATGAGTTTGATTGCAATTTAGTTTTTAGCGGTATGTTTCTTAATTGCGGGCATAATTTCAGTTGCAATAAGCTCTATATTTTTCACAATCTTATCAAATGGAACCCCGCCAAAATCAATTTGAGCCATAAAACGCTGATGTCCATATAATTCGTATTGGTAAAGCATTTTTTCAATGATTTGCTGCGGGCTGCCCACCATTAAAGCATCACGATGATCGGTCGACTGAGCAAACTGCTGTTTTGGATATCCGCCTCCACGCAGTGCTTGCATTCCAGCGTTAAGATGTGGATAGTACTCACGTAAAGCGTCTTGTGTCGTTTCCGCCATATAAAATAAACTCGTCGTTGCTATAGGTAGAGCTGCTGGATCAAAATCTTTGCTAAGTGCAGCTTCACGATAAGCATCTACCGAAATTTTAAAGTTGCTTGCAGGACCTCCAAGCGTCGTCAGCATCATCGGTATTCCGGCATTTCCTGCTTTAATAGCACTTGCAGGAGGCCCGCCTACTGCTCTCCAAATGGGCATATGTCCATTTTTGGGCTGCGGCAAAATCGATGCTTGCTTAAGAGCCGGTCTAAACTGACCTTCCCATGTTATCGTTTCTTCATTGTTTAATTTCATTAAAAGCTCTAATTTCTCTTCAAATAGTTCTTCATAATCCCGAACATCATAGCCAAGCAAACTATACGCCCCGACGCGAGAGCCCCGTCCTGCCACAATTTCCGCACGTCCCTTGGAAATCAAATCTATCGTTGCAAAATCCTCGTATACTCGAACAGGATCTGATGTACTTAGCACTGTTGCTGAGCTGGCAATCTTAATGTTTTTTGTGGCCTGAGCGATAGCTCCTAAAATCACGGTATGGGCTTGTGTTGTGAAAAATGTTTGATGACTTTCCCCTACAGCAAATACATCTATTCCTGCCTCATCTGCCAGCTTGCTTGCATCAATGAGCTCTTGAATACGCTGTTCAGCACTTATCATTGTGCCCGTATGCGGGTTAGGCAAATGATCCCCAATGGAATACAATCCGAATTCTAATCCTTTATTTTTATCGATTCGATATTTTTCCATGCGTACTCTCCCCTTTTGCGTATTAATTCAGCGGTACTAATTTTGCTTCAATTTCCGCCCGTCTGGCTTCTAAAAATGGCGGTAAATCCAGTGCTTTACCTAACTCTGCGACTGATGAATCTTTCGTAAACCCAGGCCCATCCGTCGCTATTTCAAACAAAATGCCATTTGATTCCCGGAAATATAAGCTTTGAAAATAATAACGATCCACGATGCCTGAGGAGTGGAAGCCGCGTTTTTTTACGACCTCGTCCCAATAACGCAGCTCATCTTCGTTTTTAACACGGATCGCTAAATGATGAATGCTTCCTCTTCCAGGCTTCTCGATTGCTCCATCTGCTTGTTTGACCAAAATTTCTCCATAGGAACGGCCGGCAACGGATTGATAAACGGCTTCATTATCCGTCCGTGAAACTTCGCTATAACCTAACATGTTCGTCAATGTAGCGGCTAAATGATCTAAAGATCGAACGGTAATTTCGACAGTTCCCATGCCAAGAATGCGATGATTTTGCAAGGCGATTGATTCCTCCCATGCTGCCCATTTCTCAGGAACTTCCTCACCGTTATTGTTTAGTAGAACCATTCGCAAACCTTCTGTATCTTCAAAATGGAGCGCATCTCGCCCCGCATATTTTGTGATTTCGCCGTGTTCTACCTTTAATAATTCAAAACGTTTTTTCCAATAGGCTAAACTTTCTAAAGAAGGAACGAGCAAACCGATTTGAGTAATCGCATTAGTACCGCGCACAGTTCTTCCTGCATTTGTCATTTCAAAGAAGGATAGCTCCGTTCCCGCACTGCCCGTTAAATCACCGTAAAATAAATGATACATGGATGGATCGTCTTGATTGACCGTCTTCTTCACTCTGCGCAGTCCTAGTACTTCTTGATAAAAATGATTATTAATTTTTGCGTTTTTTGTAATCATCGAAATATGATGATGTCCAGGGATGGTATACATAATTATTCCTCCTCTATTTAACTTGACTAGTCAATTGATATTGCAAAAAAATTACTCTGACGGCAATTTCTTTTTCTGGCTATGTTTATGGATGCGAGTCATCAATGAGTATAGTGTTTTTTGTTCGTCCTCATTTAATACATCTTCAAAAAATGAAGTTTGAAAAGCAAGCTGGTTCGGCATTGCGATATCCAATATGGCTTCGGCCTTTTCTGTTAAACTAATCGTTTTGGTTTTCCAGTCTTGCTTGCGCACAATATAACCTTCGTTCTCAAGTCGTACGAGCATGCGAGATATGCCGCCTTGCGTAACCGTTACTTTCTCGGCCAGTACCATTTGAGTTAGAGGCTGATAGACACGAATTTGCATGAGTACATCAAATTGAGCAGTCGTTAAATCAAATTGTTTTAAAAACTCATTTGACATCTGGTTGCTCTGATTCGTAAACCGCATCAGCCGAATCCAAATTAACGAACCTAACGTATTATTCTGCATTTCGTTCCCCCTCTCAATGACTATGCCATCACTTTACTACTCAATTGATAAAATGGCAAGTGTGAATGTTTAAGTTTAAAAAGCTACAATTAATGGAAAGATTAATGCACTTAATTAATTATAGTTACTTGACAAAGAAATTTATATTCGCTATTATTATCTCATATTAAAGATACTCAACGTAAAGGAAGTTGGCGTATTTTTATTATCCATCTTTCATTAAGAATAACCCTTCCTTGTTTAAGAAATACTGATCATTAACTATTTGTTATTCTAAGGACGGTTCTTGTTCTAAAGCTTTACAACATGATTTGGCAGTGTCTGCAAAAGGTTTTCTAGACAAATGATTTGGTAGAACAACTATTGAGGAGGAAAAAACAGTGTCAAAATTAAATATCGGTATTATTTTAGGAAGTACTCGTCAAGGTCGTCTTAGCCCGCAAGTTGGTGAATGGGTGAAGAAAATCGCTGATCAACGCGGAGATGCTAATTATGAAATCGTTGATATCGCGGATTTCAAGCTCCCGCTCTTGGGAGAAAGCGATGCTACTGAGCAAGCAACAGCTTGGAATACTAAGCTTGCAAGCTTGGATGGATTCGTATTTATCGTACAAGAATATAACCACAGTATTTCAGCATCACTGAAAAATGCGCTTGATTATGCTCGTGACGCATGGAACGATAAAGCAGCAGGTATCGTAAGTTACGGTTCCGTAGGCGGTGCTCGTGCAGCTGAACATTTACGTGGAATTTTGGGCGAATTGTCTGTAGCTGACGTTCGTGTACATCCTGCATTGTCACTCTTCACTGATTTTGAGAACGGTTCTGTTTTCAAACCAGCTGATCTTCATCTTACTAATTTGAACGGTATGTTAGATCAAGTACTCGCTTGGAGCGGTGCATTGAAAACATTGCGTTAATCGTCACTACCAACTACCACCTCTTTGTGAAGAGGTGGTTTTTCTTTGTGACATTTAATGGAGCAGATCATTGCCCGGTGAAAAGGGATATAAATTCCCTTCCAAGCTGAAGGAAGCTTGTCCGGTTTCTTCTGATACGATGATAACAAGCGCATCACTTAATTCTGATAAACCAAGACCGGCACGATGTCTAGTTCCAAGCTTCTTCTGCTCGCTGTCTCTTTGCGTTAACGGCAGGACATTGCCAGCAGATATAATTTTATCATTTTGGATTAAGACTGCGCCGTCATGGAGCGGACCGCCAGGCGTGAAAATAGATTCTATTAACGAATGCGTCAGCATGGCAGAAATTAATACGCCATGAGTAATATATCTATCGATTGAATCTGATCTTTGCACGACGAGAAGCGCCCCATGACGCCGTTTAGATAGATGAGATATTGCATGGGACAGCTCGTCATATTTAGCGGTATAAGGTGCAAGATAACATTTTAAATAAAAGGTTGTTGCAATCGATTCCGTTTCAAAAACTTGTTCTTTCATAGAATGGAACTCGTTTAGCAAGCAATTGCCAGCATCATGATCCAAATCCTTTATCAAAGCTTCAAGGGATTCACGCAAATGTAGAAGCTTGCTTTTCACTTCAACTTTCATTGGAGAGAAATCACATTTTATATCATCCATACGTCCACCCCACTCAAATGACTACCGCAAATTGAAGCTCAATACTTCCTTTATTTTGCTTAGCCCCTCTTTTTTTATACATAATGGCTGATGGCAACAAAAAGACTGGCCCTATAATAGGAACCAGTCTTCTTAAAGTTCTTGTCAGTATATCTGTGATTGCAGCTTACTGATTGTTTTCAGGAATGCTTAATTTTTTGGACCATGTTTTGCCGCCATCGGTTGTTCTGTATACAGCTGCATTAGATAGGCTTGTATCGGCCATCCAGCCTAGTTCCTTGCTTGAAAACGAAATAACGCTCTCTCCCCCTGCGATCGGTGTAAGATTATTCCACGTTTTCCCTGAATCAACCGAACGACCAACGCCAATGACTCCAGCGGCTGGAGAGTATCCTCCGAGTATCGCAGCTCCATCAACAAGCTCCATATTGCTAGGGTGTCCGCCAGGCGCAGCGGGTCCTTCCTTAACAAGTCCTGCAGCACCGCCCGGTGCTGGTCCGCCGCCTGCTGTTTCCTGGCTAATTACTTTCCTCCAGCTTGAACCATTATCTGCAGAGGCATAAAGGGAATAAGATTGCTGGGACATCCCTACTCCACCGTAAAATTGTGCCCATATTTGATTTCCCTTTGTATAAAGCTTACCGCCTATGCTCTCCTCAGATTTAACGGTTATTTTTGTGGACCAATTGGTACCGCCATCTGTTGTTTTTGATAGTCGATAGCCAAATCCAGGTACTACGATAAGTGACCATCCATGCTTCACATCTGTAAATTCTGCATAGCGGTTATTGGGAGGCGTAGAGATTTTGGTCCATGTTTTCCCGCCATTTGATGTTTTATAGGCAAATGCCTTCGTATAGCCGAAGCCATTTGAAGCATCCACAAAATGAATACGTTCAAGCGCGAGCGGACTGGTTACTATTTTGGTGAACGTTTTTCCACCATCCTTGGTGTGAATAAGGGCATTCGTTCCGGAAGCAGAAGATTTCGCCAATGCCCATCCGGTTGTGTTGGAAATGAAATCAAGCTGTGTAAATTGCCAAGTACCCTTATAGATCGGTTGCCATGTTGAGCCGGCATCAGAAGTTCCAATGAGAAATCCATTGCCAGCAGCGCGTCCGGTTGTTCCGTTCAAAAATTGAATATCACTGAAATGATATGCGGTATCCCCTGCTGGTGTTCCGCTGAAAAGATCCTTTGCTGTTGTACTGCCTGCTGCTTGCGTTAACGGTGCGATTGCTGTAAGTCCAATCATCAGTGCTGCCGCTACCAGACCGTACTTAAGTTTAGCTTTGATCATGTTTTTCCTCCTCCTGCTGCTAAGTTAGTATTAGAGCCTTTATAGAAGAAAATACCCTGCTTTGATCAAATTGAATCGTAAACGTTATTGGTCGTTATGCTGTAACTTTCTCACGAGCACCGCTTATTTTAAATACAATGATGCCACAGACGATTACAAGGACACCTAACCCTTTATTCGTTGTGAAAGCTACTTTTTCGATACCTAGCCACCCTTGCGAGTCCCACAATAAAGCAGTTCCCAGCTGTGCGGTTAGAACGATAGAGATGGCATACGTCGGACCAAGCCGCCTAATGCCTTGTACCAGACAAGTAACAACGCCTACGCCGATTAGACCGCTGAACCAGTACCATGGCTTCATATTTTGCAATGCAAATAACTGTTCGCCTTCGAAAACGAATCCGATAACAAATGAGGCAAGGAATCCCATGCCTAATACTAACGCAGTAGTTGTCCATGTATTTATTCGTTCATTGACTTTACTATTGAATATATTTTGCAAACTGACCAAACAGCCAGTGAGAACTGCAAATATAAGTCCAATCATCATGTTTTCTACTCTCCCATTGGCTTATTGTTTTGAAATAGCTCATGATATTGTATTACTCATAAATATTTTGGCTGGCGAGTGCGCGTAGTCCATCCTTGTTTTTAACTAGAATGCCTCCATTTTTCCGCTCAATTAAACCTTTTGCACAAAATTGCTGGACAACCCGATTGAGATGTCTATAGCTCGTTCCGATCAAGTTAGCCGTATCCTTTAAGCTGATTGTTTTTCGCTGCCCTTTCATTAGATATTCCGAATCATCATAGGAGACGGACAATAGATAGCTCGCCAATCGAACCTCCACAGGATGCAAAATATTGAAGCTTAATGCGTTTGAATTTTTCAAAAATTTCCGAGCTATAATTTTCAATAAAAATTGCAGCAGCGGTGAATGATCTTTGCCGTATTTATTCAACCACTGATGATGAATCCCAATCATGTATACAGTCGACACGGCTTCGACCGTGTTGATAATGTCAATGTCTTGCACGTATTCAATATCCCCTACGACATCAAGGGAGGTTTTGAAAGTAAGAATAAGTGTTTTCCCATCTTTCGAGGTTGTGTAGATCTTTATCTTTCCTTGGACGAGGAAATAGAGATATTTTGAAGATTGACCTTGGGAACAAATAAGCTCCTCATGATCAAAGCAAAATAGTGACAAATGGGGTAATAGTTGTTCCCCGAATGTTGCTTCTAATTGATGCGCTTGTAAAAAATGGTGGAGCTGCTCGCGATCTTTAATTTCATGCATCTGTTCGAATCACCTCCAGAGGAATACGGTTAAGGGTTTGGTATATTTTAACTATTATAACCGCAATATGACCACCCCAGCTATCATCATCCCAATACCAATGAATTGAGGCAGCCTCATCTTCTGCTTTGCAACCCCGAACCATCCTTGACTATCGACGATAAAAGCCAGGCTTAACTGGGCAATCAGCATGGCAGATATGCTAAGTGTAACGCCAATTTGTTGAATAGCAGTGACATTGCTGAAGATGATAATAGCTGCAAAGGAACCGCCGATTAGATATAAGGGTTTTACTTGTTTAAAACCGGACCACTGTTTATCCCTGACGAATAACAGAATAATCAAGGCTGCTATGAAGCCGGTGAACTGGGTAATCGTTGCGGTTTGCCAAGTGCCGATATCTTGACTAATTCTTGAATTAGCAACACCTTGCAGTGTAATTAAGACCCCGCCTAAAAATGCGAAAATGCTCCCTTTCATATCAATGCTCTCCTCCATATCAATCTTTCCATCATTAAACGATACATTTCAAGGTTTAGGAAAGGACATATGTCCTAAATCAATGTATAGCAGTTTTTTGCATAAAAAAAGAACGAACGCTCGATCACTGTTCGTTCAATTTATTCGTTTGGGATAACCTCCTACTCGCTCCAACGTATCTTATTGCGGAACCCCAGTTCCTTGGAGATGATATCCGCATACTTTTTTGCTTGCTGACCGTAGCTCTCGATTTTACTTGACGTAAAGCGTATCGCGGGACCAGCTACATTCAGTGATCCAATAACGGTATTATCATAAGAAAAGATGGGAGCCCCGATGCCAGTTGTTCCATCCGTTGCTTCTCCTGATGTGATGGCATAACCTCGGGAGCGAATGATCTCTAGATCAGTCTGAATCATTTCTTTGGATAATGGAATCAGCGACGGTACTGTTGTCCAATCCACACCTTGCAATATAGCTTCCTGCATCGTGGATGGCAAATGAGCAAGAATAGCGCGATTAGATGCTCCTATATATAGTGGCAGCCTAAGTCCGATAGGTTCGGAAATTTTCAAAATTTGCGGTGAATCGATGGAATCAATATAGACGCCTTCTTGGTTCTCTCTTGTAGCCAAATAAATCGTTTCTTTCGTTTTTTGCGATAGTTCGACCATGAATGGTCTAGCCAGTGACCTGAACATTAGACTGTCCCACATCAAAAAACCGTATTTCATAATGGAAAGTCCTAATTTATATTTTTTCGTTTTTTTATCTTGAGCAACAAATCCATGTTCGGATAAAGAATGAAGAATCCGATGCGCGCTTTGTACGGGCATGTCGAGTTCCCTGCTGATTTCTGTTGCACTCATTTCTTTCTCGCTGCCATGCGGTACAAGCAGATCCAATATGTGAATAGCTTTGGAAATGACCCCGGACATTTGCTGCACCTCCGATTAGGAATTGATGTTATATTGCTTAACATGATTTTAGCATATAGATCCTAACAACGGATACTCGCATTACATTGAAAAAGGCGAAATGATAGATTCATTTCCTTCACTTTTTATTCCTCTTTTTCGAAAGTATAATCATTTGCAACAGTACGAGAATGAGGAGAGAAGTCACATCATGAAGCACTTAAAGCAATTTGCAGAGCCAGCTGCTCCAATCCTTATTCATTTATGGAGGCATCCAGGATTCCTTATTCTGTTTCTAACAGGTGGAATTATCGCCTTTGGCAACAAAATTTATGAGCTGGCGCTGCCGCTTATTTTGTACGATCTGACCCACTCTGCGGTGAAAATGTCAACGATGCGCGCCATCGAGTTTCTTCCAAACCTGCTGCTTGCCATGTTTATCGGTGTACTGGTTGACCGCGTGCACAAGAAAAGCTGGTCATTATGGGCCATAGGACTGCAAATCTGCGTTCTTCTAGGTCTATATGCAGTCATTTCCTACGGCAATCCACCCATCTTTGTGCTTTATGTAAGCGGCTTTTTGCTCATGCTGTTTGGTTATGCATTTAATAATGCCCGTGTTGGAATTGTGAAGCATTCACTCCCTGAGGAAATGCTGACACCGGCTAACGCTTCCTTCAACTTTATGTCAACCTTGGTTGGCATTATGGGTCCTGCTGTAACAGGGCTGCTGCTCATGCTTCCTGTGCTGTATGATGCCTTATTCATTACTGCGTTTTTGTTCTCTATTGCATTTGTTTTGCTGATATTCTTACGCAGCGATGAGCCGCCTAATGCTCAGCAAGCTGGTTTCTGGCGTGAGCTTCGAGCAGGTTGGGCTGAATTTCGCTCTAATAAATTATTATGGCAGTTGACGATCGCTGTAATTTTTTTGAACGCGACGTCAGGCATGGTGGATACAACGATCATTTTCTACGCCAAGGATGCACTCAGACTGAATAATGCAGAGCTAGGTACCGTGTTGGCAGCAGCAGGTGTAGGTGGGCTGCTTGGCAGTCTACTTATTAGCAGGCTTCGACGCACCTATTCTGTTGGTGTCTTGGTCACGATCACCACGCTCTGTGTTGCGTTATCTTATTTACTGATGGCTTTATCGCAATCCAATATGATGTTAAGCTTCAGCCTGCTGCTTAATGGATGTTTTGAGATGATCAGCACCGTTTGTATATGGACTTTTAGACAGGAATCTACGCCACATCAGCTAATCGGACGTATCAGTGGCATAACTGGCTCATTATTCAAGCTTGCTATGCCGATTACGATTGTTTCTGCGGGTTGGATCTCTGAGCTCGCGCACCCTTCAGTAGTATTTTGGCTAGCTGCTCTAGGAAACCTAATTATCTTTAGCTATTGTAGATTTAGCTCATTATGGAGTAAATGATGGATGGATGGTCAGCGTAATAAGCAGCGCCTAATCTCAATAAAAAACACGTACCTCAGATCTGAAAAGCTTCGACAGTACGTGTTTTTTAGCTATTCATTTATAAAAGTTTTCACTCGGTTCAGTATCAGGTTAGCAAAAGCCTCTGCAATTTATTGTCTTGTGAATTAAGCCTTGGCTTGAATTGTTTGACTCCAATAGCAGTATGATGTTTTCATCATCTACAAATAGACTCTTTATTTAGTCTTTATTAACTGTATTCGGTAAATACACATGAAATAAAGTCCCTTCATCACTTTCAGCCCAAATTTGTCCTCCGTGACGTTCGACAAGCATTTTCGTAATAGCCAGTCCTAAGCCCCCGCCTCCCGATTTCCGGTTCCGTGATTTTTCCACTCGATAGAAACGTTCGAATACATGCGCGAGCTGCTCAGTTGGTATTCCGATTCCAGTATCCTTGACGGTTATTTGAACACCTTGTTGAACTAATTTCCCATATACCGATACCTTTCCACCATTAGAAGTAAACTTTAGAGCATTCGATAATAAATTTGTCCATATTTGAATGAGTCGGTATTCATCAGCATGGATAGTCATTTCAGGGATGACACCTCTTTCCAAAATAATTCCTTTGTCTGAAAAGGAGGGCTTCATAAGATCAATAACTTGTTCTATTGATTTTGTTAGAGGAACATCTTTTAAGGTTAACTGCTGTGCTGTAGAAGTAAGTGTTTGCAGTTCTTCCAAATCATTAACCATTTGGACTAAACGGTGAATTTCTTCTCTGCATGATTGTATGCGTTCAGGTGTAGCTTCCCAAATCCCATCTTGAATCGCTGATAAAAAACTGTTTAACGTCGTTAAAGGTGTTCGGAGCTCATGAGCAATATTTTCGGTCATCGTTACCCGTAATTGTTCTTGCTGTTCAAGCTGTTCAGCTAAATGATTGATGGAGGCAGCCAGTTGATCGACTTCATCTTTTGGAGTGCCTTTTAAAGGAAGACGAGCATCTCGTTTTCCTCTTGCCATAACGAGTGTTATATTCTTCATTTTAACTAAAGGAGAAGATATTTTTTTAGCGATGTAAATGCTCATAATAAGCGTAATAATGAGTGCTCCGCCTACTGTCAGTCCAATGGATTGAAGAACGGCTTGCTCTAAATGTGAATTTAATGACTCTGTCTTATCGTGGCTGCCTTGCGCGATCTCGTCACCATAAAGCTGGAAATGATGATGAGTGGCTGTAACTAAAGCAATGGAAGCAATGATTAAGATGGCTGTTGTATAGAAGATAAGAAGAATACTAATCCGATAGGATAGTGTTTTTTTCATTTGCCTCCTCCATGAAAGCGATAGCCGGCACCAAAAACCGTCTGAATGAACATTGGATTTTTAGCATCCTCCTCTATTTTTTGCCGTAAATTTTTGACATGCTGATCAATTGTACGAGCATCCCCTTCAAAATCGATTCCCATCACCATATCAATTAAATGTTCGCGGGAAAGTGTTCTTTCAGCATTTCTAGCCATAACAACAAGCAGTTTATATTCATTGGGTGTTAAATTTATGGGTTCTTGATTGATGTAAACCTGTTTAGCTTGGCTATCCAAGCTTAATCGTCCATTACCGTATTCCAAACGATCAGCGAGAAGCTCATGATGATTGGTACGCCGCAGGACAGAACGAACTCTAGCCAGCAATTCATGGGGATCAAATGGTTTCACGATATAATCGTCAGCTCCAGCAGATAACCCTTGGATGCGATGATTTAGAGATGCTTTAGCCGTAAGCATAATGATGGGTACCGGATTAGTTCCTCGTATTTGTCTGCACAGCAGCTCTCCATTAATGTCAGGGAGCATCAAGTCAAGAATGATTAAATCAAAGGGCTGCTTATCGATTTCATGCATCGCACTTTGGCCATCACTGGCTTCACATGCACGATAACCAGCCTTGTTTAGATAAGCGATTATAACCTCTCTAATTTTATCTTCATCCTCAATAACTAAAATTTTACTCATGGTTGCTCATTCCATTTCAATGTTTTTAGTTCGTCTAGAGAAATTCGATTAATAAATTTGCTGAACTTTTCCTTTCCTTTAGCATGTTCTTTATAATAGTTAATGAGATTAATTGTTGATGGTATTAACTGATCTTCCGATAAGCCTGAAAGTAAAAGCTGGGCAAAGGAAGGTTTTATTCCCTTGGGCTCTCCGCCAACATAAACGTCAAACACATTCCGCATTTTTACGACCCCAATATCTTTTAATAAAGGTTCACTTGTACCTAATGCGCAACCTGCATAACCGACTTTCATTGGCGTTGGTGTTCCGATTCCCGCGATTGCTTCGTTTAATTTAATGGCAATATCTAAACCGGCATCCTGGGCACCTTTGCAAAAGTTGCATGCATTCAAGCTTTTTGTCGTAAAGCCTGAAGGATTGACTTCGAGGCCGACTTCTCGTAATTGTTCGATTATTTCATTTTGTTGATCTAACGGTATTTCCACATAAAGCTGCTTAAAAGGTGTCATCTCTATATTTGCTTCTGTGTCAATAAGTGAACCTATGGTTACCAGTTGATGAGGTGTGAACAGGCTGCCTCCAACCTGAATGGCTGGTGAGACTGCGATTTTTATTTTATCATTCATTTGGCATCTCTCCTTTACATCATAACCATTATAATATACCCCCTAAGGGTATATAGGTCAAGAGTTTTTACTATACCCGGGTTAAGTATCTATATTAGTCTTCATGATGTCATTGCAACAGTTTAATTGTCTGCACAAAAAAAAGAGCGGGCCGAATAGTCGACTCACTCTTTATAAATATTACTAATGGCTGCATTCAAGTTTCATGCTTATTCTAAACCAAACTTGACCATATAATTTGTTTTGTACCAAGTACCGATTCCGGTATCCATGAGTAATTGGAAGGCACTATGAATACAACAACGAGCTTCTCAACCGGGTCCACAAAAAATCCGGTTCTTCCTGAACCCTCCAGCTGGAAGGTGCCTACTGATTCATATGAAAGATGATGAATGGCTAAATCTAAACCAAGAGCATGGCCTTTATCTTTGATTTTACCTCCCCAATGATAGGCGGGAACGTTAAACAGATGTCGGCGAGTCATCAGATCTACCGACTTTCTGCCAAGGATACGCTGACCTTCAAAGGTTCCGCCATTCAGCAGCATTTGTCCGAATTTCCACATATCAAATAGTGTAGAATAAAGCCCACTATCCGAACGAGGCGGCATAGGAGAACTGTCATTTTCTCTGCTTAACCTTTCGATATCCATCCGATCTACACTGCATACTTCAGAGTGCAGATGCTCAGGAACATCAAAAAAAGTACGTGTCATTTGGAGTGGTTCGATAATGTTCTCCATAATGTAGTCCTCATACTGCTTACCAGATACTCTTGAGATGATCTCGCCCAGCAGAGCGAAGCCCACCGTAGAATAATTATAGGCATCCCCAGGTTGGCAAACGAGCGGGCCTTGCAGCACTTTTCGAATCCAATTATCCATGCCGCTAGCCCCCCACCATTCTCTAGGATAGGGCTCATTGTAATATCCGGTGACTGGCAAAATACCAGACGTATGCGTTAATAAGTGGAACAAGGTGATATCTTTATGTACAGGATTATTGAATTCTTCCAAAATGCTGGACACAGGCAGATCGATATAAAGCTTACCATCCTCTATGAGCTTCATGATCGCAACACTTGTGAATGCTTTTGTTATGGATGACATTTTACGCAAGGAATCCGGCTGCAGTTCACCTTGGTCTGTGGATCCATGAAGTCGACCCATTGATTTCCATGCGGCGATCTTTCCTTCTCGTGCAACGAGAAAACTAGCTGCTTGAATTTTTTGCTGTGCGATCAGATTCAGAAAGTGATTATCCAGCTTATTTAATTGATATGAGCAGAGTCCAACCTCTTCGGGCACAACATCCAAGTGGCCCTCTGTTATTTTCCACTCGCTTAGCAATTCATTCATCTGTCTCGATCCCCTTCCATTAATTAGGAACAATGAATCCATACTACACGAGCCGCTCTAATTTCGTCCATAAGGATGTAAAGACTGCCGTTAAAATTATAAAAGATTGTTCGTTTGTATCAAGTTCAGCGCTGCTTTCCATTCGTATGTTTTCTTATCAAAGATCCTTTGATTTCGTGAGCTTTACCTTTTTTAATATTTCATTTATAAAATCAGTTTTACCTGCTGTATAACCGGACCGATCTTGAGCGTGCAAAGCCAATTCCTTTTTTAACTGTTCATACGCAATGACAGCCTCGGGATGCTCCCTAAGATAATCGCGGAATGCCAAATGTCTTGCTAATTCTTCGCTATCACGATTGCACACGTACAAGTGATGCTCCATCCATTTTCCACGCTGTTTATGCCAAGGAACCGACATATCTTTTCTTCCAAAGGCCTCTCTTCCTTGAAAACTCCATACTTGTTGATGGAAATAACCAATCTTCTCAAGCCCTTGGATGATCAGAGGCAGCATACTATAATCTTCAATGACGATATCTATATCCAATATGGGCTTAGCACCAAGTCCTTTAATAGAGGTGCTTCCTACATGTTCAACTGACCTAATGAATTGCCCAACTTCAGCTTCGATAGTAGATCGTATTTCACAAAATTCGTGCTCCCAAAGAGGATTATAGTTTTCAATCACAACTATTGTACTCATCATACTGATTCCCTCCTCTGCGCGGCAAAACCCATTCTGCACATCGACCAATTAAAGCTTGTGGTTGCAATTTTATCATTCAAATCCCACAAATTATCAATCATGCGAACCTCGACATTTCTGCGTATGAGTTCTCCAAACAAATCATGAACAATTATTTTATTGATAGGGATCTGTGTTTTTTCGCTCACATAGTAACCAGCACTTTTATCTGCGCCATAGAAATCAGCCGTATCGAATTCATATAAATACAACGTGGTTTGCCTCATGATTTCAAACCATTTATGCTCAATCGCAACAACATGGTCCAACGAATTTGAGCTTAAATAAAGTTTTTTATGCTCATCTGTGGTCGTTTCATGACTATGATAAGTTACTCTAGGACAATTGCGAGGGGTTAGGAAGTTCGGCAAGCACCGTTCATTTATTGCCCATACCAACCCTTTGCTCTGATCCATATCCACTCGAGAAGGTATTCTAGGTTCAAAAAGTGTAATATCACTTTCTTCGCTCACATGAAATAATCTCAAATGATCCCTGCTTTCTGATATAAAGTAGTTGTGCACGAACAGCATTATTTTCAACATACGAGGAGATTGTACCATAATCTGGTTTAGAGTGGACGCAAAAAAACCGCGATATACGCGGTTCATCAGTCACTTGAAAAGTTATCTATGCACATTGTTGGTTTCGTACAGTAAACAGCTGGCTGAAACCATGTTTTTTAAGGATTTTTGCAGCCTTTTTACTTTTATAGAAACTGTCCGACAAAATTAAGACGGAGTCATTTGGTGCAAGCTCTTTGTTCCACAAATAAGGGAGCCGACCAATTGATATATTAATCGAACCATCCACATGACATTTCTCATAATCAGTTGAATCGCGGACATCGAGTATTTTGCTGCTGTCAGGTATAACGCCTTTTTCATTTAGCGCTTTTTCGTCGACATAAGTTAAATTTTTTAGGGGTGAGAATCTTCTATAAATGAACCACATCACGAATAAACCAGTTAGAGCAAGTAAAATCAACATATCCTAACCTCCCCAATCCGTTTAATTAAGGTACGCATATTCTATTGCAATATAGATGACCACACTTTAATCGCTGTGAAAATGAGTAATACAACAAGACCATATCGCAAATATTTCACGTTTATTTTTGAGCTGATTCTAGATCCAATTGGAGCACCGATCAAGCTGCCCAATACAACAAATACAGTTGGCCATATCGGAATGGAACCAGCGGATAGCTTGCCGATTACGCCGCCAATCGCCGATACAAATACGATCGCTAATGATGAGGCAATGGTTGTCCTTGTCGGAATTTTTAAGACCGTCAACATTATTGGGATTAGAATAAAAGCACCACCTGCTCCAACAACTCCTGACACAATGCCAACAATGAAAGCAGACGTTACCGCAATGAGCTTATTAAAAGTGATTTCATTTATATTTAATTGTTGTTTCCCCCGGTTTGGAACGAGCATTAAAACAACAGCAATAACCGATAATGTTCCGTATATAATATTAATGGCATCTTCATTAAGAAAACGTGAGCCGAATCCGCCTATTAAACTTCCCATTAATATACTGCTGCCCATATAAACAACAAGACCTCTATGAATGACCGCTGTTTGATTGCTTTTCTGACGGAAAGCGATAATCCCAGCTAACGAAGCGAAGAAAACTTGAAACATGCTGATGGATGCAACTTCTTTTGCCGTAAACTGTGCTAAGCCAAGACTGGATGGAACATATAATAAAAGGGGAAAATTTATTATGGCCCCGCCTATGCCAAGTAATCCCGAAAAAAAGGAACCGACAAAACCGAGCAGCGTCATGATGATGTAAAGGATAATGTCCATAAAAACTCTCCTTGTTGGAATGCAATAAGTAAGGTATAATTAAAACCAAGTAACTTCATGTGAAATGAGGTATTTATAAAATGAAAAGTATTTTCAAAAAAATATTTGAAGATAAGTGCCCGACCTGCAATGAACCCTTGCTGTCAATCAATGAAAGCTTGTCCAGCACCAAGTATTGTGAGCATGGACATTACAAAGAAGAAAATTACAGCTCCCTAGGTGTAAGAATTATATATGACGTCTTAGAATAAGCGAACACGCTCTACCGTGTTCGCTTATTTTTTGTTATCGATCAATTACAATAAAATCTCCAAAAGGCCTATTACAATGAGTATCATACCGCCGATGAGCGTAGAATATTTACCTAACCATGTTCTAGCAATCTCATGTCCAATCCGCAATCCGACAGCAACGGTTATCAGTGAAAATATTCCAACTGAAATTGCAGTCATTATCGGTGACGCACCACTAACACCTGCTCCAAATCCTGTAGCAATACAATTTAATGATAAAGCAAAACCTAATGAGATCGTTTCCTGCCATGTAATAGATCTTTCCGGATCACTTGTCGCACGTAATGGACTTGTTGCAACCCTTGTCCTCTGTTTAGGCAATATGCTCCAAAGACCTAGAAGTATGATGACAGAACCACCAATTAAATCTGCATGCTGTTGACTCATAAAACCAGATATAAGGTGACCCATTGTTATGGCTAAATATGCTGCAGCCATGGCCAATATGGCAATAAACAAGTTTGAAACAATTGGAATTTTTGTTGATCGCGTGCCAAAGGATACACCAATTCCTAAATTATCAATATTAGAAGCCAGTCCAATGAGAATGATTGAAATTAAATGCATAACTATACCTCCTCTACCATCCATTCTACTAAGTAGAGTATGCTAGAGAAGGTTATTAAGCTTGTGTTCTTTTACCGACTTTTCACGAGCAGCTCAATCGCTTCTTTAACCAGCTTATTCGTATCGCCGCCAGCAGACTGTTCTTCAATAATACATTGATGAAGGTTTTCCGCAACAATTTGGGCCATTGCTTTATCTGCTGCATTACGTACTGCTGACAGCTGGCTCACTACGTCCTTGCAGGATTGCTGTTCATCCATCAATCTCAATACGCCTCGAACCTGACCCTCTATTCTTCTTAGACGTGTTTTCATTTCATCGGTATAAACATATGCCATGTTCTTAACCTCCCATTCGATAACGTGTACATGTATGGGTATATTATAAACCAAAAAAGAGTATCATTTCATTGATTATATAAATAAATTCACTTTTGCATCGGTGGCGTCGCCTAAGTAACCGGCTACACCAGCAAGTTGAATATCATCGATCAGCTCTTCACGCTGCAAACCAAGAAGATCCATTGTCATTGTACACGCAATAAGCTTAACCCCTTGCTCCTGCGCAAGTTCTATGAGCTGCGGCAGAGATAACGCATTATGCTTCTTCATAACATGCTTAATCATTTTTGGTCCCATACCGCCAAAATTCATTTTGGATAAGCCTAATTTTTGCGGTCCTCTTGGCATCATCCAGCCAAAGGCTTTTTCAAGAAGCCCTTTATTGGTATGGACTGCTTCATCCTTGCGCAAAGCATTTAGTCCCCAAAAGGTGAAAAATATAGTTACCTCGTGATCATACGCAGCTGCTCCATTTGCAATAATAAAAGCAGCTATCGCTTTATCAAGTTCCCCGCTGAAGAGGACAATCGTTGTTTTTTCAGTTACAGCTTCCATATATGTTCTCCTCTCCATAATAAAATTCAGTTAAATTTTTTTCACTAGAAATGTGAACACGCCGTTTTCTTCCGTATGCTGCACGAGTTCATGGTTTGTTTTTCTAATCCAAGCCGTAAAATCATTTAAAGAACCTTTATCGGTTGATAATACCTCCATAAATTGTCCAGGCTTCAATCCATCCAGTGCTTTTTTTGCTTTTACGATTGGCATCGGGCAAGCTAGCCCTTTGGTATCAACGATTAGATCAGCTTTCATTATTCATATCCTCCTTTAATTATCGTGAACGGCACAACGATTGGGGCCGATTTCCATTGCGCGCTGCTCTTCTTCGTCAGGTGTGATTTTCCCCATATTCGTTTGGCGTATTTCTTGGTAAGCGTTCGGATGCTGCGGCAGATTGTTGGTCACCATGCTGCGAAACGCAGCTTCATCCGATATTTGCAAGCCTGTATTGTTTTTATATACATCGGATAAAACAGCTGCTACCCGCCCATCTTCTCCAAGCTCCGAGAACTTGCCGAAGTGTGCTGGAAGTACAATTAAATCCTGAGACAAATCCGGATAACGACTATATAACGTTTGACGAAGATCACCAACCCAATCTTCAGCGAGTCCAGCTAGATCTGGTCGTCCAATGGATTCAATAAATAAAATGTCACCAGTTAGCAAATACTGATCATCTACTATAAATGATGTACTGCCGATCGTATGACCAGGTGAATAAATGGGTTGTATTTTTAATGTGGTATTGCCTACCTCAATATCGTGACCGTTCTCAAGTTTCGCGTATTCAAATGTGACTTCTGCTGCATCTTTTGGAGGAAGCCAGTACGTTGCAGATTGTTGTTCTGCAAGCTTACGGCCGCCCGAGATATGATCCGCATGAAGATGGGTATCTATCGTATGCATAATGCGATACCCATTGTCCTTCGCAAATTGCTCCAACACATTCGTCATTCTAGGGGCATCTACGACAGCAGCTTCACCGTCTGATACGATCATGTAGGACAAACAGCCTTTACCCATTCGTACAAACTGAAAAATAGTACCGCCTTGGCGCAAATCGCCAATTTTTACGGGCTCCAAATGCTCGCTCCACGACTTCATCCCGCCCTTCAAGTAATAAACATTAGACCTGCCTGCTGCCACGAGCTGCTCTCCAACAAATATAGAAGAACCTTCTTTGGCGCATACAACCAGCACTTTTTTGTCTATTGGAATTTGTTCGATTATCTCCTCTACTCCCTCTAGCAGTTCAAAGTACGGAATATTGAGAACCTCTATTCGACTTCCTTCAATTTTCCAATTCGCAAAGTCGCTTTCACTACGTACATCAAGGATGAAGAAATCTTCTTTTTTGCTTAAAATAAGTTTTGCTAGCTGCCCGGCACTCATTTCATTTAACTGGTTTGATGAACTCACGGTGTATTCCTCCTACTATGATGAGTGAGTGGTATTACTGTACATCATTCTCTAGTGGTCCTTCCCATTCGGACATACCTGGCAAGACATTGTACACGAGTTTGAACCCTTTATCAGCTAATAGCTGGCAAGCGATATCGCTGCGGGTGCCAGTGCGGCACACGATATAAAGCTCCTGATCAGGATCGAGTTCACTCGTTCGAATATCAAGCTCTCCTAACGGAATTGATTTGGCTCCAGGGATGTGGTTAAAAACATACTCTGCAGACTCACGTACATCTAAAATCATCATGTTCTCATTTGAAATAAGCTTCTTCATCAAATCTCCGTTGTTCATTGTCTTCAAATATTTGATTTCTTCTTTTATTTCATTCGGGTTGGATTTTCTAAGGTAATGCTTCAATACCTCGCCCTCCGTAAGCGTACCTAAGTATTGATGCCCCGCATTTCTGCTCCACCCTTGGATGTCTGCCAAAGATCCTTTGTCCGTAGCAACTACTTCAATGACTTGTCCAGAAAGAAGCTCATTCATTGCTTTTTTCGTCTTGATGATGGGCATAGGACAAGCCAAGCCTTTGCAATCTATTGTTTTGTCTGCTTGAATGTGATTCATCATTTCTTGAACCTCCTTTGCGTTTATTAATAAATCATTTGAACAACATACCCATGGGGGTATCGAAAAAGGCGAAAAAAATGACGCCGTACATATACCCCTATGGGTATGAGGCGTTGATAAAAATATACATGTTTTAAATGCAGATGTCAACGTGGCATCACAAAAAAAAAACCGCCATTCAGCGGTCTCTTAGTAATCTCTTTCTTTATCCCTTTTTCTTCTTTCCTGATCTCTCTTCAAAGCACGCCTCAATTCATCTTTGTTTAGATTTCTTTTAGGCAGCTTTCCGTTTATTTCAAATAATAAAATAACAATCATCGTTAGCAGTAAAACGACTATAAACCCCATCTCTTTCCTCCTAGGATAAAGCTATACTGGGCATTGCTCTGAAAATTAAAAGGTGAAATAAACAATGAAAGATCTACTCTTTTTACCAACGGACTCAGATCGCATAATGGAAGCATAAGCATTGATTGGTAAGAGGAGGAATGGATCATGTTGTTTCATTACTATGTAACAGAAAGTTTATGGAGGGATCAGCAGCAAGCTTTAGATAAGCGAATTCGAAGAGGGGATTTTATTGATTGTGATATCAAAGCAGCTTCACCCGATAAATCAATGATTAAAAGATGGTTATTGACACGTAAAAAAAAAGGGGTTAATCCTCAAGTATGAAGATTAACCTTATTGGCAATTAGGACGAACGATTAATCATCCAGCAAGGATTTCACAAAACGTAGGGCGAACAAAATGATATTAACCAAATCAAGATAAATATTAACGATCATCAGTGGAATATCTTTGTCTTCAAAACCTTCCTTGGACATACGGCTAAAGTCATAAAGTGTATAACCGATGAAAATGAGTAATCCAAAGCCGGCATAAATGGTCTCCATCATCCCTCCGAAAGGGAAAATAAATTGCATAAGACCGATAACGATGAGCCCAATTAATGATGCGAACAAAAATCCGCCGAGAAAGCGGAAATCCTCTTTGGAGTATGTAGCGTAGATCGCAAGGCCTGCATAAACGAGTACAGCAACGGCAACGGTTTGAATGACGACCGATGTACCCATGGAGGCGATATAATAGCTTAAAGAAAACTGCAAGGTTGCACCAGATACAATCATAAACACGTACATCAGTGAGTAGCCAATTGCTGTTGATTTACGCAAAAACATGATGGCAATGATTAATCCAATCTCGACAATAAACAGTGGGATTCGTGCGGCACTGGGAAGCATTGTTCCTATGTACATGCCGCCTACTGAAACAATTAAGGCAAAGAAAAAGGTTAGCATTAATTTTTGCATCGGTTTACCATAACCGCTTGACTGTGTATAGCTCATCTTATTTTTCTCCTGTCATCCATATTTATGGATCAATAATAGCATGAAAAGCATGAATACAAAATGTTCTTTTTATTTTTTCATAATGGATCTCGTCCATGCGATATGTAATCCGGCTCTTTCCATATTATGTTGACTGCTTGACCCGAAGCTAGCCTGTGCTACGACGAGCTCACAGCCTGCAAGATGCGCTTCATGTAGACGCCTGCTTAATAGTGCTGTTTGCAGCCCTTGATTTCTAAATGCAGGGGCAGTAGCCGCTAGAGCACACGAGGCGATTCCATCCTCATTCATATGCATGACACCTACACCTGCAGGTATGTCATTTAAATACGCTAGATAGATTTTCCACCCTTTTCGATTCAGTAAACCAATATTATTATTAACAAAATGGTGTTTATCGGACAATGACATGCCTGATCCTAGGCAATGGATTTCAGCATAATGATCGAACACCTCCTCTGTAACGACTTCCGAAATCGTGATATGAGGAGGCAAAACAGGTTTATCTTCACTTGGCAGTCCATAAAGAACAGAATGAAAGCCATTTTGTCGAAAACCGAGCTCTGCCAATTTCCCAAACAGAGCAGCTGTGCATTTTATAGGATCCAAATCAATTTGAAAGCTTCTGTCTCTTGCTTTATAAAACTTAATAATCTCCTCCAGCTTGTCGCTGTCCTCATCGCCCAAACCTTTTACCGAATTAAAAATGCTCCAAGGCATGGTTCTTATATAGTAAGCTACAGCTTGGCCATAATGATTACTCTCAACTCCTTCAGGATTGCCTAGTCTCTCCCCTATGGAACTAATTCTTGATGTAAGATATTCCATTTCTGATTGCTGTATTCGTTTAATCAACACTTCATTCAAAATGGGAAGTTTCATCTCCATCCATCCTTGCGCATTATAATGGGATTCATTTGAAAGGTGAAATCTGCATTAACATTCATAAAGAACATTTCCTGTCTGTGATAAGTCATAGCCGGAAATAGCTGCAAGCTCCTGTTGAAATGAAGCGGATTTCAGAATTTCGATAATCAAGTTAATGAGATCGCTATTCTCCGAATTTTTCATAATGACAAGATCATAACGTTCACTAACTAAAGGAATAAAGTCCACTCCGTTTACGATCGCTGCTGCTTTTTCTATCCCAACTCCAACATCTGCCTCGCCACCCGCCACTTTGGCTGCAACGCCTAAATGATTTGTAAGTTCGTCCTCATAGCCGAGAAGCTCACGTGCCGAAATACGATGCAATCGAAGCTGTTCATCTAACAATACACGAGCCCCGGAGCCTTTTTCTCTATTAATAATACGTAAGTCCGGCTGAACAAGATCGCTCCATCCTTTTAGGTTTCGCGGATTCCCTTTTTGGACAAATAGCCCAGCTTTCCTAGATAGCAGATTAATAACAACGTATGACGAACCGACGAGCAGCTTACGTATGTACGGAATATTGTATTCGCCCGTATCGCCGTCTAACAGATGGGTGCTTACGACATCGGATTGCCCATTATACATGGAGATCAAACTATCTAGACTGCCGGCATTAGACCGCAGTGGGCGCAGTGCGTGTGTATATTTCTCAATATGCCTTCCGAGTATGTCGAGGCTGATGTCTTGTCCTGTGATGACAATGGAGCGAGCCCCAAGGCTGTGGCGTGCTGTGCTTGCAGCATCTGGTTGAACAATTAAAGCGTCACGCAAGCTTTGCTGGTTCCCCTTCGAGCGCTGCTTATAGGCTTCTAAATCAGAAGCGTCCACTCTCATTTGTTTACCTACTCGGTATGAGGCCAAATCCCCTTTTTTGATAAGATCATAAACGGTTAATTTGGATATTTTGAGCAGCTTAGAGATTTCCTCTGTCGTATAGGAAATATTTTCAGATATGTTAATCACCTCTTAAGGATTGTATGCAGTAATCATTATTGTAGCATAAACAACGGAAATACTGTGGTGATTCGCTTTACAAATCTATTTCCTTCACCTTATAATCGGAAAATGGATTATATCTATTTATATCTAAACATAACGAAAGAGGGTATTAAATGATTAATTTTCTTAAAAAAAGCTATGTTTTATTGTATTTGGTTATGTTTATGGTCGTTGTAACGGCCTGTGGTTCGAATCAAACGAATCAACAAAGCTCCACCAATCAACCAGAAGTAACAGCAATTAGCACGGAAACACCTGCTGAAAATGTTGATTTAACGATTTCGGCAGCTGCAAGTTTAACGGATACGTTAAAGGAAATTGAAACACAATTTAAGGTAATTCACCCTAATGTAAAACTGAATTTTAACTTTGGCGCTTCAGGCGCTCTTCAGAAGCAGATTGAAAATGGTGCGCCTGCGGACCTTTTCCTCTCAGCTGCTTCCAAAAACATGAAGTCACTAGTAGATGCGAAGCTGATTGCTGAGGATAGCCAAACCAATCTCCTCTCTAATGGTCTCGTGCTCGTCACTTCAAAAACGTCAAAAACGCAGCTTGCAAAGGTTAATGATCTGTTGAACGCTGATGTCAAAACGATTGCAATTGGCATCCCAGAGAGCGTACCGGCTGGAAGCTATACGAAAGAAGCCTTGGAACAAGCAAAGCTATGGGATAGCTTGCAACCGAAGGTTGTTCAAGCGAAGGATGTCCGTCAGGTTCTTCAGTACGTTGAAACAGGCAATGCAGACGCGGGTTTTGTTTATAAGACTGACGCTTTAACATCAGATAAAGTCAATATTGTCCTTACCGTTGATCCTGCAACATACACGCCGATCACCTATCCGATTGGTATCGTTACAGCAACAAAGCATCTTCCAGAATCGAAGCAATTTTATGATTATCTTCAAACGGCAGAGGCAATGGCTGTGTTTGAAAAATTCGGTTTTTCGAAGCCATAATGCATGTAAGAAAAAGCAGTACTTAAAAAAACCTCTATTCTTCCACTGGGAAGAACGGAGGTTTTTTGCTTATGTCTGCTATTTTATTAGGGGTTTAAAATAAGCTTAAGGCCTTCAATTTTGAGCTGATCCATACGAATAACCCAGTTTTTAATGGATTCACAAGTTTCTTCGTCTAGATTAAGAAGCTCTTTCATATCCTTTGTTAACTCTTTTTCATCGTCATTGTAGTCGCCGTCAGCGAATATGAGAAGCAGAATTTCTGCGAAAAAGATTTTTTTTACATGATCATCATTAATATTTCCTAGTATATCTGCTAACTGCTTTTCGGATGAAAAGCTTATTACGGCTTGCTGCATATCCATCTCTTGCATATACGATTGAAGAAATCCTTGTTCTTTCTTGTGAATGAACCCATCAGCATTTGCTGCAAGATGTGCTAATTCGAGAAATGCTTCTTTTTGCTCCTTGGTTTGTAGAAAATGTAAAAACATAAGGTCCACTCCCTTCATTCGAAAATATTTACTCATACTCTTATTCGACATGATTTGACTATTTCCTACTTGCTGCTTATCTTTTCTATTTCATTAAATGTTTTGTAGCCTACTATTTTGTTTAGTTTTATATCAAAAGGATGGTGGTCTTCATGAAACAAAAATTCAACACGATGCAATTTATAAAATGCTTATACAGCCGTTTTCGTGAGGATGATGTGCCTGCGCTTGGCGCACAGCTGACGTATTATTTGATCTTATCGTTTTTCCCCTTTCTTATATTTATGGTAAGCTTGCTTAGCTTTATCGAAATGTCTGGCGATAGCGTGATCGCAGAGTTTATTCGCCTTCTACCTGCAGAGGCAAGTGATACAATTAGCGGAATTCTTGCTGAAGTTGTAGATAACAGCAGCGGAACACTGCTGTCATTCGGTATGATTGCAACAATTTGGTCTGCTTCAAACGGTATTAATGCGATTTTAAAAGGGTTGAACAAAGCGTACGATGTTGAGGAAAAGCGGCCGTTTTGGAAGGTACGCGGTATTTCACTGCTATCAACCATTTTTTTAGTCGTCGTTATTGTTTTGGTCATGGTTACGCTTATTTTCGGTAAAGCTATTGGCGAATACTTATTTAAGTGGCTTGATTATCCAAATGGATTCGAATGGATTTGGAATGTATTGAAGTATGTAATACCAATTTCCGCAATGACAGCCGCCTTTTCCTTGCTTTATTGGATTGTTCCTAACAGAAGGCTGAGCTTAAAAGAAGCTGTGCCAGGTGCTTTATTTGCAACGTTTGGTTGGATTGCGACTTCGCTTGTTTTTCAGTTTTATATGAACAATTTTGGCAACTATTCGAAAACATACGGCAGTCTTGGCGGAGTAATCATCCTGTTGATTTGGCTCTACATTAGCTCTATCCTCATCATGCTTGGCGGTGAAATCAATGCTACGCTTGCTTCAGCAAAAAGCAAAATTCCACCCAATAACTCGGCTAGACATCGTTTTCGCATTCCGCTTAATCAGAATAAGGATATTAAAACGATAACATAAGTGGGAAATTTACAGCCTTGTACAAATACTGGGCGATTATTAACCTTAAATGGATTATAGGCATATGCTGAACAATCTGATTTTGAGGAGTAATGCTGCATGTATCAAATTGAACAAAACACGATTAACTACGCATATCCATACTCGGATGTTTTCGCAACCAGTGTAAGATTGATGCAGAGCGAACAGCCGCTCACTTTTGTTCTCGTTCATGGCTCCTGGGCGGATGCGAGCTTTTGGAATGGCATCGGTTATGAATTAACCAGTATGGGCCATACCGTGTTCGCGCCTGAATATCCTGGGCATGGTGCAGATCCTAATAAAAACGTCACTCATGAAATGATAAGTCATTCTGTAGCTGCTTCTATTGCGTCAAGAAATCTTCAGCAAATCATACTTGTGGGTCACAGCTTCGGAGGCTCCGTCATCCAAAAGGTTGCAGAGCTCATTCCAGAGCGTATTAGGAGGCTCGTATTTTTGGATGCTTTTGTATTAAACGACGGTGAAATGGTCGCCGATGAATTCCCAGCCCCAGTAAAAGCTAGTTTCCAGCAGCTTAGGGAAAACTCGAAGGATGATACGATCATGCTGCCATTTTCGCTGTTTCGTGAAACATTTGTTAATTTGGCAAGCCTCGGCTTAGCGGAGAAAATGTACAGTATGGTAAGTCCAGAACCAGCAAAACCTTTTTACGAAAAACTCGATCTTAAAGTATTTTATAGCTTGAATATGCCGAAAAGTTATATTTTTTTAACGGAGGATAATGTTCTTCCACAGTACAACAGCGAATATGGATGGCATCCGCATATGTCCAATCGACTTGGCTTGTTCCGATATATCCAAGGTCATGGCGATCATATGTCAACAGCAAAGACGCATCCTGAGATGCTTGCTCATCGTATTTATGAAGCTGGACGAGATTAAACGGATAAATCAGAATGAAGAAAATATAAAAGTTATTTCAAAAGCATCAAGTGAAACATAAAAAGCGCGTGCCGATTTAATATCGGCACGCGCTTGTTGTGTTGCTTTCTCTCATAATTGTAAAAGGTTATTTAAGGAACGAATTGCTGGACGATGCGTACGATTTCCCCGTTCTTGATCGTCATATGATAAGGAAAGCTCTTCATATCGAAGTCGTCTTCCGTATTGATGAGTTCAATAAACTTTTTAACTGAAATCGGTTCATTCCAAACAATATCTGCATCATTAATATTGCCCGTTCGATTATAGATTTGCATAAGCACCTCAGCGTTATCGGCTATCGGTAAGTCACGCAAGGTTTCATCATCATTCTCAATGTAATAACCATCTGGCGGGGCATCTAGCCCAGAATCCTTTTCACGCTCAAGGAAAATCTTTGTCGCTGCATCACCCTCGTACCAATCGATTTGGTCGATAGATAATGTGTAATGATTATTTTCCCCTTTTGTCATTGCAACGTAGCCAGTTATCATATCCGGTGTTTGTTCTACCGGTGTATATTCACGGCCTCCCGCCGGCGCAAAGCTAAAGGCCGTGAGACAAGCTATCGCAACAGTTGCGATCAATACATATTTTTTCATAGCGCAGACGCTCCTTCTATATGGTATATATTCTTATTCGGCTTACTTATACAATATAACGAAATGGGGGTGCAGAAAGTTACAGAAAAGCTACAAAAAAAATAGATTTTAAAAAGAAAAACCTGCGCTGTACGCAGGCATTCACCTAAATAACAAATAGTTCCATAAACTGCTGTACGGGCGTGTTCTCTAATACGTTTTGGTCTTGGCAAAGCTCTAATATCGCTTGTATTTGCTTGGATGGAAACCTGCTCTTCAAACTGGCATCAAACTTCGCAAACAGAAGCGGTATGGCTTCCTGACGTCTGCGCCGATGACCTATTGGGTACGCAATCTCGATCTTCTCAGAGGATGTTCCGTCTTGGAAAAACACTTGAATGGCATTGGCAATCGAGCGTTTATTAGCATCCAAATAATCATGTGAGTAAGTGATATCTTCAGTCGTAACCATTTTCTTGCGAAGCTCATCGATACGACTGTCACTTGCATAATCATCCTCATAATGATCGGCAGTTAAATGTCCATGAATCAGACCAATTGCAACCATATATTGAATGCAATGGTCACGATCCGCGGGATTATGGAGCGGTCCTGTTTTGTCGATAATTCGCAGTGCGGACTTATGTGTAGTAATGATTATTTTATCAATTTCATGCCATCTGTCCTTCACACTCGGGTGCAGCAAGATAGCAGCCTCCACCGCGGTTTGGCCATGGAATTCAGCGGGGAAAGATATTTTAAACAATACGTTTTCCATGACATAAGCTTCAAAATCCCGTTTAATGGACAAGGAATTCCCTTTAAACAGCACATCATAAAATCCCCATTCCGGCGTAGTTAGTGCAGCGGGATAACCCATCTCTCCTTTTAGCGCCATCAATGAAAGCCTAAGCGCGCGAGCTGTGGCATCGCCGGCTGCCCATGACTTTCTCGAACCTGTATTTGGCGAATGACGATAAGTACGAAGCGGATGACCATCAATCCACGCATTGGATAAAGCATCAATAATTTCATCTGTCGTCCCGCCTAGCAGCGCAGTCACTACAGCAGTTGAGGCAATCTTTACGAGAATAACATGATCGAGCCCTACGCGGTTAAAGCTGTTTTCAAGTGCAAGAATGCCTTGAATTTCATGCGCCTTGATCATAGCCGTAAGCACATCTCTCATGACAAACGGCGGTTTGCCCTCGGCTATGTTTTTCCTGCTTTCATAGTCCGCAGCAGCTAGTATAGCTCCAAGATTATCTGATGGATGGCCCCACTCCGCTGCAAGCCAAGTATCATTGTAATCGAGCCAGCGGTTCATACATCCAATGTTAAATGCAGCAGTGATCGGATCAAGCTGAAACGAAGTTCCAGGAACACGAGCTCCATTCGGAACAAGAGTTCCCGGTACGGTCGGGCCTAACAGCTTCGTGCACTCGGGATACCTAAGCGCTAACAACCCGCAGCCAAGCGTATCGATGAGACAATAGCGAGCGGTATTGTAAGCTTCTTCGCTAGTTATCCTATAATTGGCAGCATATTGTGCAATATCAACCAACACTTGATCCGGCTTTGGCCTATCATTACTCATTAAAGTGGACATTCGTTTCGCATCCTCCTCCTCATTTAGGATCGTTGCTCGATAGGCAGCCAAGGCAGCAAATCACAGCCTATATAATCAGCATTTGGACGAATGATTCGATTGTTTGCACGTTGCTCAATGATATGGGAAGCCCAGCCGCTGGTACGAGAAATAACGAAGATCGGTGTAAAAAGTGAGGTTGGAATGCCCATAAATCGATAGGCTGACGCACTGTAAAAATCCAAATTAGCAAATAGTTTTTTCTCTTGCAGCATTATTTTCTCTATAGACTCGGAAATTGGATAAATGATTGAATTCTCAGCCCCTGCAGAGAGTCTATTTGACCAGTATTTAATAATATCGGATCGTGGGTCAGATACAGAATAAACACGATGTCCAAAGCCCATAATTAATTTTTTGTCCTTCAGCATTTGTCTAATCCCGATCTCGGCTTCGCTCACGCTGCCGAATTGTTCAATCAGCTCCATCGCGGCTTCGTTGGCACCACCGTGAAGAGGTCCGCGGAGTGTGCCGATGCCAGTCGTAATGGCGGAATACATATCTGATAAAGTAGATGCAGTAACACGTGCTGCAAATGTAGAAGCGTTGAATTCATGCTCCGCATACAGTACAAGTGAAACATCAAAAGCTTTCTCATGAAGCTCGTTCGGGCGTTGATCATGAAGCAGCTGCAGAAAATGTCCAGCAACACTTTGTTGATCGGTCTCTGTATCAATCCTTCTCCCACTCTTCTGATAATGATACCAATATAATAAAATAGAGGCGCTGCAGGCTATTAATCTATCAGCGATGTGGTAAGCGTCACGCTCCTCATTTTCTGGTTCGAACGCAGCTAACGCCGAAACCCCCGTACGAAGCACATCCATTGGGTGTGTGCTGCTCGGCAGCTGCTCCAATATGTTCAATACACCTGCTGGCAGTTGTCTAAGAGACGCAAGCTTCTCCCTGTAATCTTTTAACTGGACATCACTTGGCAGTACTCCATATAACAGTAAAAAAGCAGTTTCTTCAAAGCTTCCATGAAGGGCGAGATCATCAATCGAATAACCTCGATAGGTTAAGCCCTTTCCCGCTTTCCCGACTGTCGAAATCGAGGTCTGTCCCGCTATAACGTCGGCGAGACCGCCTTGTTTTTTAGTTGTCATGACGGTTCTCCTCCTCTTTGACTCCATAAAGCTGATCCAGCTTCTCTTCGTAGCTCAAATAATCGAGGAAATCATAAAGCTCTGCTCTAGTTTGCATAACATTTATGACATTTTTCTGTGTTCCTTCTTGTTTTATCGTTTCATAGACATGAAGAGCTGCTGCTGACATTGCGCGAAAGGCAGATAACGGATAAAGAGCTAAGCTGACACCTGCATGCTCAAGCTCTTTTAGCGTATACAGCGGAGTTTGCCCGAACTCCGTAATGTTTGCGAGTATAGGAACCTTCACCGCATCAGCAAAGGCTTGATAATCCTCAAGTTTTGTTATTGCCTCAGGGAAAATCATATCTGCTCCGGCCTCCACACATGCGCATGCCCGTTCAATTGCAGCTTCTAATCCCTCAACCGCAAGCGCATCCGTGCGAGCCATAATGACAAACTGATCATCTTCTCTTGCGTCTGCAGCTGCTTTAATCCGATCAACCATTTCCTCCTTGCTTACGATTGCTTTGTTAGGGCGATGCCCGCAGCGTTTAGCCATGATTTGATCTTCAATATGAACGCCGGCGGCTCCCGCACGGTTCATCAGCTTAATCGTTCGCGCAATTTGGAAAGCTCCTCCAAAGCCCGTATCCACATCTACGAGCAGTGGCAGCTCTGTAACACTCGTTATTCTTCTTACATCCTCAAGACAATCCTGCAGCGTTGTAATCCCAAGATCAGGAAGACCGAACGACGCATTAGCAACACCTGCACCAGATAAATACAAAGCGCGAAACCCTGCTCTTTCCGCCATCATTGCCGAAAAGGCATTAATAGCGCCTGCGATCTGCAAAGGCTTCTCGACTTGAAGCGCCTCGCGAAATCGCGCTCCGGGAGTATGACCCATCTCGCCACCGCCTTTTTAGAAATCATAATGATTTGAGTATTTTGCCGCTGATAACGATTCGGTGAATTTCGTTCGTTCCCTCGTAAATTTGAGTGGCTTTCGCATCTCGGAACAGTCGTTCTATCGTTGATCCTTGCAGGCAGCTGTCTGATCCGAGCATTTGCATAGCCTGGCTAGTCACTGCAACTGCTGTATCAGATGCGAACATTTTGGCCATGGATGCTTCCTTCGTACAAGGCAAACCTTCCTGATGCAAATACGCCGCGCGATAAACGAGCAATCTCGCTGCCTCTACTTTAGCTGTTATGCCAGCGAGTTTAACTTGCTGATGCATTGCCTTCTGATCTGGCTTTATCAACATTGCAGCCTTCGGTTGGAAGCGGTCATTTAGAATGTTTAGCGCAGCTTGCGCAATTCCGAGCGCTTGGGCGCTGATTCCGATACGTCCGCCATCAAGGGAGCCTTTGGCTATGGAAAAGCCTTTGCCTTCTTCGCCAAGTCTATGGGAAACGGGTATCCTTAATTGATCAAATATAAGCTCACAAGTATTCGATCCGTGCAAACCTAATTTTTTTTCTTTTCTTCCGATCGTTAGCCCTTTTGTTTCACTTTCAATAATAAAAGCGGTAATGCCGTATGCCCCTTTGCTTGCATCAGTCACTGCAAATGCAACATAAACATTGGCTGCGCCGGCATTCGTGATAAATACCTTTGATCCGTTCAGAACATAATATTCTCCGTCTAATACTGCTGTTGTTCGAATAGAGGATGCGTCCGAACCCGCGTGAGGCTCTGTCAAAGCGAACGCGCCTAAGCGCTCACCCGAAGCAAGCTCGGGAACATATCTTGATATTTGAGCTTGCGTACCATAATGCAGGATCGGCAAAGTGCAAACCGAAGTATGAACGGACAAGATGACGCCAAGCGCCGCGCTTATCTTTGATATTTCGTTAACCGCAGCAATGTAGGAAATAAAATCGCAGCCTGCTCCTCCCCATTGCTTAGGAATTGGAATGCCCATAAATCCTGCTTGTGATAGTTTTTCAATGAGAAGGGTGGGAAATTGATCAAGTTGCTCCATGATCGGCACAACGCTGGCTACTTCTGTCTCTGCAAAACGTCGTACTGCTTGTTGCAGCTCTAACTGTTCCTTTGAAAGTCGGAGTTCCATCGCCCGTCTCCCTTCGGATATACCTATCCCTTCTCATTCGAGTACACATAAAAGCCGCGTCCTGCTTTCCTGCCTAGCCAGCCAGCCTGCACATATTTGCGCAGCAGCGGGCATGGTCTATACTTTGAATCGCCGAATCCGGCCTGCAGTGTCTCCATGATAGCTAAGCAAGTATCGAGTCCAATAAAGTCGGCAAGCGTAAGCGGACCCATCGGATGGTTCATGCCAAGCCTCATCACTTGGTCTACAGCATCAGGCTTAGCGACCCCCTCATACACCGTGTAAATCGCTTCATTTATCATAGGCATCAGAATTCGATTGGAGACAAAGCCAGGGAAATCTTGAACCTCAATCGACGTTTTTTTGATTGTGTGTGTCAATGCTTTTATTTTTTCAAATGTATCACTCGAAGTCTCAAGTCCTTTAATAATTTCGACTAATGGCATAATAGGTACGGGGTTCATGAAATGCATGCCGATTACACGCGATGCTCTTTTTGTTGCTGAAGCTATCTCTGTAATCGATAACGAGGACGTATTGGTAGCCAAAATGGCATTTGGTTGACAAATTTGATCAAGCTTCTCAAAAAGCGCTTTTTTCATCGCTATATTCTCTGGCGCAGCTTCAATTATTAGATCAGAGCGATTGGCGCACATTAAGTCTGTCGAAGGTATAATGGATTTTATGGTCTGAGTTCGATCAGCCTCGCTAATATTTCCTTTGGCAGCAAGTCGAGCCAGCGAAGAATTAATTGTGGCAATCCCCCTTGCCACGGCAGCTTGCTCAATATCGTAAAGTGTTACCTGCAACCCATTTTGCGCTAATGTCTGTACAATTCCGCTGCCCATTTGTCCAGCTCCAATTACTGTAACGGTTTGGATAATCATGAGCACCCCCTTTGCCTTAGCCCTCCACCTGAATGAGCATGGCATCACCCTGGGCTCCGCCGCTGCAGATGGCAGCAATGCCTAAACCGCCGCCGCGGCGCTTAAGTTCGTAAATTAAAGTGAGTAAAATTCTTGCGCCGCTTGCACCGATTGGATGTCCAAGCGCAATCGCACCGCCATTTACATTGACCTTCTCCTCATCCCAGCCTACTATTTTCCCGCAGCTTAGGATGACGGAGGCAAATGCTTCGTTCACCTCAAATAAATCAATGTTTTTTAAAGGAATGCCCGTTTTTCGCAATAGCTTTTGGATTGCAAGCGCTGGCGCAGCAGCTAAATTAGGAGCACTCGCACCAATGGTGCTATGTCCGATAATTTTGGCAAGCGGCTTGTGTCCGCCTCGTATCGCTTCTTCCTCCGACATGAGGAGCATAGCGGCGGCGCCGTCATTCACACTAGGAGCATTCCCAGCCGTAATCGTACCGCTCGGACCATGAATCGGTTTTAGCAGCGCAAGCTTCGACAAATCCGTATTAAAACGTGGTCCTTCGTCGATGGCCAAGATAGCGTTTGCAGAAGTGTAGTAAGGCTCAACTTCATCCTCAAATAATCGCAGATTTGCCGCAGTGCTCGCTCGGTCATGACTCCTTAATGCCCATTCATCTTGTTCCATTCGGCTAATATTATGATCTGATGCAATTTTGTTGCCATAAACAGCCATCAGTACATCTTCGAAAGGACAAAGCAAACCATCATGAATCAATAAATCCGTCAGTTCGGCATTTCCCAGCTTGTTTCCCCATCTAGCCGTTCGAACAGCAAATGGGGCTTGACTCATGCTCTCCATTCCACCAGCTAATATTATGTTTGCATCTCCAGCACGTATGACCTGATCTGCCATAGAGATGGCTCGCAAGCCCGAAGCACAAACTTTGTTAATCGTTTCCGCTGGAACGCTCCAATCGATCCCGGCAAGAATGGCAGCTTGTCGAGCTGGATTTTGACCGCAGCCTGCTTGAAGCACCAGTCCCATCATGACGGCATCAGCTTGACTTGCGTGTATGCCTGCTTGCTGCATGGCTCCTTTAATTACGGCAGCGCCCAGATCAACGGCTTTCTCATTTTTGAACATGCCGCCTAGCTTTCCGAATGCTGTTCGTTTCCCTCCTATAATAACGGTCTGGCGCATGGTGATATACCTCCTACTCCTTCAGCATCCGATGGATGCAATCCACTTCCATCCCGCCCATACCAAGCCCCGTTTCCACACATTTTGCATCCCTTAAAAAACGTTCCATCCGATATTCTTGCATATAGCCATAACCGCCAAATATTTGTACAGCCTCAATCGCAACGGCAACAGCCATTTCTGCCGCGAACTTACGCGCGATGGCGGCTTCCTTTGCAAAGCTTAAGCCTTCATCCTTGCGCCACGCCGCTTGATAAGCGAGAAGTCTGGCTGCTTCCAGCTGAGTTGCCATATCTGCAAGCTTGAAAGAGATGCCTTGCTGCTTTCCAATTAAATGACCGAATTGCTTGCGCTCCTTGGCATAGGCAGCTGCAGCCTCAAAAGCTCCTTGGGCAATGCCAATGGATTGCGCAGCTGCACTCAAATGCCCGATATCGATGGAATTCAAAATGATTTCAAACCCTTGACCATCTTTTCCGATTTTGTTTGTCTCAGATAACTCATATTTATCCAGCTTCACATTTGAAATGTGGAAAGAACGCAATCCCATCGTTCTTACTCGCTGCCCTATTTGCCATCCAGCTTTACTCGTTTCTATTAAAAATGCTGTACATGGCGATTTCTTTCGTTCTAACTCCGTCTTTGCAATAACAATGCAATAATTCGCAAAATCTCCATGAATGACACATGTATGCTCGCCGCTTAACTCCCAGTGATCTCCTCGTCGACGTGCTGAAATGCTGCTGCTCAATCCCTCGTTCCCCACTACTGTCGATGGCAGAGCGCATCCACCCAGCTTTGCACCTTTTGCGAGGTCCTTAAGATACAAAGCTTTTAAAGCGTCGCCGCCAAAAGTGAAAATCGGCATAGCAGCATAAACCGTATGGGCGGCAAGCTGAGCAGCTGTAGAAGCGCAGACACGAGCCAGTTCTTCTATTACAATAATGAAAGTCATCCAATCGCTGCCGGCACCGCCATTTAAGTCATCAATAGGTATGCCTGTTATGCCAAGCTTAGCCAATTGGTCAAATAATGATCGATCAAACTGCTCCTTCTCATCACGTTCGACTGCTCTAGTTGCAACCTCGCTTTCTGTAAATTCCCTTAACACTGCGCGAGTCATTTCCAGCTCATCGGATATAGAAAATTGCATCTCACTCCACTCCTTCTTAGACGAGGCATGGTTAGTGGACAATGTTCGACGGTATCCGCACGTATCGTAGTATATGAAGACAGACCGCTGAAACATGACTTCGATCTCCCGCCATATATGCAGCTTATCTTTAACATTTGAGCTCGGATAAACAAAAAAAAGCCAACCCCATTAGGTTGGCTTATACTATGTTTTGCTGTGAGCTATACACTTTGTTGAGTAATTACTCCACCCGGTTCGAAGGTCAGCAGCTTTGTAGCGATTTTATCAATGAAGAAACGATCATGGCTTACGGTGAGTACTGCTCCAGGGAAATGAATTAACGCCTGCTCCATCACCTGAATGCTGGTCAAATCCAGATGATTGGTAGGCTCATCCAAAATGATTAGTTCGGCGCCGGACAGCAAACATTTTGCGAGTGCCACACGTGCCTGTTGTCCGCCGGATAAGCTTCCGATCACTTTTTGAAGGTCTGCTTCCGAGAACTGCAGCATAGAAAGAAACTTATTCACTTTCTTGCGAGGGGCATTAAGTCCAAGGCCATAGATGTTTACTGCATGGCTTACCGTATCCTTCTGATCGAGCTCGTCCCACATGCGATTGAAATAGGCGTAGCTTACGCCTTTGCTAAACTGCACGGCACCTGAATCAGCCGGTTCTTGTCCTGTTAGCACTTTAATTAAAGTGGATTTTCCGCTGCCATTTGAACCGATAATAGCAATCCGGTCTTCCTTCTGGATATCAAAGCTGACATCTTGAAAGATAACACGCTCAGCATAGTTTTTGCTTATTGCATCGACAGTGCATAAGTTGTCTGGAAAACGCAAATTTTCATAAATATCAGTAATCAGAACGTTTACAGGATGCGGCTCTACTCTTTTCTTCATATCTGCCAGCTTCCGCGACAGACGATCTTTGGAAGATTTCCTGCTCGAACGGTTGTCGATTTCCTCCGCTTCCATAAGCAGAAGCTCCTCTTCCCATTCGAACTGCCGATCAAGTTCTTTTTTGCGCAGCTTCTTCTTCCGAATATAATCGGTATAATTGCCTTCGTATTCTTGAAAATGATAATTTTCAATCTCAATGGTACGAGTCACTACCCGGTCAATAAACTGCCGATCATGAGATACCAAAATCATTGTGCCGCTAAAGCGATTTAACCATTGCTCCAGCCAAGCAAGACCTTCGAGGTCTAGAAAGTTCGTCGGCTCATCAAGAAGTACGACGTCAGGCAGCTCAATTAACATTTTGGCTAGTGCGGCGCGGTTGCGCCAGCCGCCTGACAATTGATCGATAGGCTGTTGACGCGATTGCTCATCAAATCCAAGCTTAGTGAGTACGGTATCGATCTCTACAGCAGCATTCCAGCCATTATGATGCTCCATCTGCTCGAAGAGATCTGCTTGACGATTCAGCAGCTGATCCATTTCATCAGCATCAACGGTAGTACCAAGCTTTTCTCCGATTTCCTGAAGCTCGCGTTCGATGCTCCAAATATGCTCATAACAAAGCTCCAGCTCTTGTTTGACGGAACGATTGCCGCTCAGCTCTGTGAACTGTGAGAAGTAGCTCACCTTGACCTTCGGATCAACCTCTACCTTCCCTGCCGTAGGCTCTTCTCTGCCTAAAATAAGTTTAAATACGGTCGATTTTCCTGCGCCGTTACGGCCTATAAGACCGATTCGTTCCCCTTTGTTTATACGAAAATAAATATCTCGAAAAATAAGTGTATCTTCATACTTTTTCGTTACGTTCTCCAACCGAATGACGCTCATGTCGCTCACCTCTGTATATGGTTGTAAACCACTTTCGGGTGATGTGTCAAGCTAAGTGAAGCATACATCTATTAGACAGCATTTACAGCAGCTTCACTGTACCATTGGCATAACCTACGATGACATTCGTTGCCATACCAATAAACAGACCGTTATCGACGACACCAGGGATGAGATTCAATGTATGTTCCAGCTGTTCTGCTTGCGAAATAGTACCAAACTGACAATCTACAATATAGTTGCCATTATCCGTTACAAACATTTGATTTTCTTTCGTTCTAATACTCGTCTCAGCTCCAAGATTACGCAGTTTTCTTATTGTCATTTCGTAACCAAACGGAACGATTTCTACCGGGAGCGGGAAACGTCCCAATTGCCCGACATGCTTGCTTTCATCTACGATGATAATTAGCTGCTTACTGGCGGCAGCTACGATTTTCTCTCGGAGCAGCGCGCCTCCTCCGCCCTTGATTAAGTTCCATTCGTTATTTACTTCATCTGCGCCGTCAATTGTCACATCAATTTGCTCAATCTCTGCGAATGGAAGCATTGTAATGCCAAGCTCTATCGCAAGCTCTTCAGAAGCTCTCGACGTAGCAATTGCTTTAATCGATAGGCCTTCCTTTACTTTTTGGCCGATTTTTTGAATCGCCCAATAAGCGGTTGATCCTGTTCCTAATCCCACGACCATTCCGTCCTTAAGAAACTCGACAGCTTTTTCGGCGGCTAATTTTTTTGAGTCCATTTATACAGCTCCTTCACTTAATCAATCGTATTTTGTAAAAAAATATTGTACTCACTATATTAATGGAGAGTCATCTCAAATGAACGCTATTTATGTCGTTAATTATTAATTTTCACATGCATCAACCGACAAACATCACATCACGAATCTGATAGACTAGCAATTAGGTTGTCCCACCACAGAATAGGAGCGCTGATTATGCACACAATTTCGAATGAACATTTTACGAATGAAACGATTGCTTTTGACGGATTTAGCTTTATCGGATGTACCTTTTCGAACTGCGTTATCATTATCACTACACTGGACTTTAATTTTGAACGATGCTCTTTTTATGATTCTTCCCTGCACGTCAACCCGAAACTTCCCATATTTGCGATCTCTCACAAGCTTTCACAATCTACTTATGATTCAGACACGAACTGTTATCAGAACGATTATAAGTATCCCCAAACCGTTGTAGAATTGCCGGAAGCCGTCCATCGCTGATTCGGTTTAATTTTTCTAAACATACTATTCCCTAATAGGGAATGCAAGTCTGTAATCATAGGATGCCCTATAAAAAAAATCGCGCTTCTTATCGAAGCGCGATTTTTTGTGCTATTCCTTAATCTAGTTAACTATTCGACTAGCCAATCGTTCGATTCTCAGCACAAGCTCCTGCATATGAAATGGCTTAACGACGTAATCATCTGCACCGATTTGGAGTGCATTGACGATATCAGAAGTATTATTGCGAGCCGTCAGCATGACGATCAGCAGCTGTTGTTCAGGATAATTGAGGCGCAGCTCCTTTAATACTTCTAATCCGTCCAAATCAGGCATAGAGCCATCGAGCAGTATAATAAACTTTTCACTCTCTTTGTACCAGTTGGAGGATAAGAATGTTCTACCGTCTGCATAGCCTTCTGCTTTTACCTTCGTATGATTCGTAGGTTTCCAGTTAAAAAACCGATTGATGATAATTTCTCGGATTAATGGATCATCATCAACGACAATGATGTTTAATATCGATTCGTTTTTGGAATGGATTAACGCCTTGGAATAAACAACCGTTTGGTTTCTTCCTCCGCGTTTCCCACTGTATAAAGCTTGATCCGCTTCATCTACCAGTGTAGCAGAATGGCTATTAAGTTCCGTTATTTCCGTGATTCCTGATGAAAATGTGACTTGGAAGTTAGAATCACTCGTTTGAAATTTAATAGCATTAAATTTAGTGCGTAGACGCTCCATAAGAAAAGCCGCTTGAACTGCATCCGTGTTCGGTAAAATGAGAGCAAATTCTTCCCCGCCATATCGACATAAAATGTCTCTTGGTCTGATCGCATGTTGTGTAGTTGCCACAAAGGCTTGAAGCACCTCATCCCCTTGAAGATGACCATAGGTATCATTTACAAGCTTGAAGTAATCCAAATCAATCATAACGAGCGAGAAAATATCGTTTGAGCGCTTAAAGCTGTCGATATGCTGCCGCATCATTTGATTGAAATGCTTGCGATTGTAAGCGCCTGTTAACTCATCAATAATGATCGAGCGTTCCCAGTCCATCTTCATCGCAAATCGATTGTCGATGAGAGCCTTAAGCAGCTCAACATCAAACGGCTTGGCAAGAAAGTCCATCGCACCGGATCGATAGGCGTTAACTTGATTTTCGACGGATACATTCCCGCTGACCATAATAATCGGAATATGCTGCTGCTTCGCCTTATCAACGATTTGATTAAGAACATACATGCCGCTTCGATCGGGCAACACGATATCAAGAAGGATGAGATTAGGCTTCCATTCGTAGAACAGCTTTAAACCGCGCTCCGCATTCAGAGCAATGCTTACTGGATAATCATTTTTCTCTAAAACTTCTTTGACATAGGTTACAAATTCAACATCATCATCAATGACAAGTACACGATTGTGATGCTTTGAATGATCATCAAGGGAATCGGCCTGACCCTCATTTGCATTGTCGAGTCCGTCTAGCAGCTGCAGTACTTGAGGAAACATGGCCGTTAGTGGCAGCAAATGCTCTGACCACTCCTCGCGTATGTACGTTTTTTTGCTTTTTTCAGAAAATAATTGTTCTTTGGATTCCGAAAACTTTTCAACCTCACGCAGCCCAATTGTACCGCTTGTCCCTTTAAGATTATGGAAAAATCGATGAATATCTTGTTCCTCAACTTCTGTTTGATTGGACCAATCATCGATAGTCTGTGTAATTCGCTGTTGAATCAGCTGTTTATATTTTTCCGTCTTCATGAAAATGGGCTCCCCCAATTATCGCAGCAAACGAGAGATTGCTGCACTTAGTCTGCCAGGTAAATAGGGTTTCACAAGGAATTCATTAATTCCCCATTGTGCAGCTTTTTCTTTCTCTTCGAAGGCGCTCGAAATGATGATTGGCGTATTTAGCAATACATCGGATTTCTTGATTTTGCTAATAATATCCCAGCCGGTAATTCCTGATTCCAGCATCAGATCGATGACCACGATATCCGGTTTGAGCTGTTCAATTGCATTCATAGCCAATCCACCTTCTGTGAACAGGTGAACATGAAATCCACTAGACCTCAATTCATCACGGAGTAAAGTGGACAAATTAAGGTCGTTTTCAATCAGCATCACTTGAATCGACGTCTCAGAAGAAGTATTTTCCTTCAACTCATCGTTTTGTATTCGTTCTTGCTGCTTAGCCAGTGGAAGCGTCACGATAAAGGTACTTCCATGTCCGAACTCGGAAAAAACCTCTATTTTGCCATCATGCCTTGTAACAATCTCTTTTACGATTGCTAAGCCTAAGCCAGTCCCGCCAATTTCTCTTCGATCTGAATTATCGACACGATAAAACTTGTTGAAGAGATTAGGCAGTGCATCCTTTGGAATGCCAAGTCCCTGATCTTCTAAACGTATGACGATCATATCTTTGTTAATGCTGCTAAACAAAGTGATTTGTCCGCCATTTGGCGAGTATTTAATTGCGTTGCTCAATAAATTAATGAATACCTGAAGCATTTTATCTTTATCTGCAATTACAATTGCTTCTTGTGCATCATTTTGCCATGTGATTTGATGGATGCTGGTAGACATTTGCTGCATGTCGATGGCTTCTTTAATTAATGGCGTTAACGATGTGCTTTTCATTTCATATGTTTGTTTACCTGATTCCATTCGTTGCAAATCTAAAAAGTCATTAATTAACGTCGTTAATCTTCTTGCTTCTTGATAAATCGTCGATACATATTTCCGCTGGCGCTCCGGCTTCAGTTCCCGGTGAAGCAGCAGCTCTGCGAATCCAAGCACACTTGCAAGCGGCGTCCGCAGCTCATGACTAACTGTACTTACAAACTCAGATTTCATCCGGTCAACCTCGTACTCCTTCGTGATGTCACGGTGAACGAGCAATAACCCGAATTGTTGACCATTGCGGTACAAGGGCTCGCAATAAATTTGAATGAATTTTCTTTCTGGTTCTGTAATTTCATAGTTCATGCTGCGCAAGCCATTATAATGTCCATTTGAGATAAGCCCAGTCATAAATTGAAGCAACGGTTCAGATTCAACAACAGAGGATTGGACAAAACCTTTGAATTGCTCAAAAGGCATATTGATTGTTCCTTTTTCATGATTGAAAAATCCGAATATCTCAGCCATTTTGTGATTAATTTGAAGCGTGCTGCCATCTAGATCAAGCAATTGGATGCCTTCTTGAATGGTGTTCAGTATATCTCCAGTCATCAAGCGCTGCTTCTCCGACAGCTCGTACAAATGCAGTTTATCGAAGGCTAATGATACTTGTGTCATCATGCCAACGATCTCTTCTTCCTCTTGCTTCGTAATCGTACGATTGACCTTCGTAATAACTAGGCAGGCTACCATTTCTTCTGATGCATTCAAAATGGGCAAGATTAAATCGGTAGCCTTCATAGCAGAATCGTGATATCCCTGTTCGCCTAGTGAACATTCACGAATCATACTGTATGCTTGTTTGGTCTGTGAGGCACGTAATACGATGCCATCTTCCATTTGCTCAATAAACTGTTTGGCTGAAGCATTGGAAATCCCTACAGATGCGCAATCATGCTCTCTATTCATCATCACAATTAAGCCTTTATCGGAATCGGTGATAGCGACAATATTAGAAATGATGCTTTGCAGCAGCTCTTGTTTATCGAGGGTATTAGAGAGGGATTGTACAAGCTGGTTGCGCTTCTCCAAATATTTCTCATTTTGCTCCATTACGCCTACGGCGATCTGCAGTTCCTCTTGCTGCGCCTGCAGCTCATCCTGCTGCGCAATAAGTTCTTCGTTTTGAGCGAGAAGCTCCTCTTCTTTGCTTTGGATTTGCGTCATCATTTTCTTAAAGGTTCGTGCCAGCTCTCCAAGCTCATCTTCTCTTGTGAGATCCTCCGGCTCCGAATATTCACCATTCGCGAACTCACGAGCGTGGTTCGTCAATCTCATGAGCGGCACGCCAATATCTCTAGCCACTTTTCTCGTAATAAATGAAGATATAATTAAGATAAGAATGATGTAGCCTATTAATATAACGGCTTGAAGCGTCAAGCTGCGAAATAATTCATCGTTTTTTTGCTCAGCAAGCAGCTGTACTTGTTTCTCAAAATCACGTGAATAGCTAATTAGTTTATTTACAGGGTTATCCTCACCTGCGGATACGAGGACGCGAAGCGCTTCATAATTTTGAGCTTTTGAATATTCGATAGCTTTAGGCAAAATGTTTTCAAAGTAATCGACGAAAAAGGACTCAATATTGTTCATCACTTCTTGTTCCGTTGCATTAATCGGATAAGTCTTGATTTTTGCTAGAGATTGATCGAGCAGCTTCTTCTCTGAAAAAATCTGCTTATATTCGAAATCTGTCAAATAGACATAGTAGCCGCGGGCTCTCAAAATAATATCATTGGAATGATCGGCAATTTGCGCGACAAGCTCTTGTTTCTCTCTCATTTGAACCGTTTCGGACTCATAATTTTTCAATATAATAATCGAGCTTGTCAGCACGGTAACAGCCCCAATAAGAATAAGCGATAAAGCGAGCACCATCATCGCTACGAACTGTCGTGTAATTCTTTTCTTATAGAAGAGACGCAGCTTACCCACGTAACATCTCCTCTACCTTATCGATTAGCTCAAGCGGACTGAAGGGCTTAGACATAAAGCCATCGGCGCCAGCAAGCAGCACTTTCTCTTGTTCGGATTGCTGGCTTTTCGCTGACAGCATAAGAATGCATGAATGCTTGCGATCCTCCAGCAGCCTTGTTTTCTCAATGACTTCAATACCTGTCATCTTAGGCATCATGTAGTCAAGAATAATTAAATCAAAGTTAGTGTCCACAATTTTTTGTAACGCTTCTTCCCCATCAACCGCTTCCTCGAGCGCATAACCTTCATCTTCGAGCGTATCCATAATAAGCATGCGCAGAACCGGCTCGTCTTCTGCAATTAATAATGTTTTCATTTTCTAATCCTCCACTGCCATTTGTTCTTGTGTTCATTCGACATCTATCGTCAAAATTGCATCCATTAACCATTCGACGTTCGACAAAAAATCCCTTTTAAAGGTTTGTCTTAGTTTTGTCAATCCTACTTTTTTCTCAATAATGACAACAAAAAAAGCAGATGCTCGCGGCAATCTGCTTTTTTTCAATATTTTTTCATTATCGTGATTTAACAATGATCTTACGAATGCTTTCGCACGATAAATGATATTTCCGCTCTAGATCAGCAACAGTCCAACCATTCGAATAATACAGGTAAATTTCTTTGTTACGTTCGGCAAGCAGCTTCCGTGTGCCGCTTACCTCACCCCAATGCGCGCGTTTCTCCGCTAGCTTAGGCACATAGATCAAATCACCTTGAATGTATTTTTGCAGCTCTTGCAATAGACTAGGGGGAAGCACGTCTCTCCCATTTTTGTAGTTCACAATAAATGTCCTCCTCGAACAAGCTAATCTTTTTAGAGTTGTTTGCAGCAGTAGTGTTAATCAACATTTTTTGCTTCCTCCTTTCGTTTTTTGGTAACGCTGAGTTTTTGTTGCAAGCAATAAAAGCCATGGATGTTATTCCCTCCACTTGAACTTCTTTCTTGTTGCACTTTCTTATTATATTGTAAGCATTTTCAGATGACAAGAAATGTTTAACAATAATTCCATTAATAATGGTTAGAACATTTTTAAAAGTAAAAAGGAGACCTTGCGGTCTCCTTCTAATGAGCGATCTCCGTTAAACGGAGATCACCTCCAGGTTGTTAATCAAATCGATCAGCTCCTTTCCTCAAGATTCGTCGGCCCGACTTCATCAGTATATATCCTGTATCCAGCTTGGCGATAGAGTAAAAACACTTATAAATGAACTTTACCAAATGGACAGCTGTCAAGTGAGAAAAAGTGAGTATTTTATCATCACTTTTTAATAAAGTTGTTTTTATTCAGCAGCAGCAAGGGTTTGCTTCCTCATAGGTAATTAGTGGGCATTTAATCTATGTTATGGTATTCCTAGCTCAACACACAGACTACCTAATTTCAAGGAGGAACATCATGAATAACACAAAAAACAAAAAGATTAGTAGACTTATCGCAGGTGTTGGAATCAGCTTATCTATTGCCATTGCCAGCGTGCCTGTCATAGCGCCTCAAGAAGCAAATGCAGCAACGGTATCAAGTACGTCCAAAGCAAACAGCGTCATTGCAACTGGAAAAAAATATTTGGGCGTGCCTTATAAATTTGGTGCAAAATCAGGTATTACTAGCGCGTTTGACTGCTCGTCTTTCACTCAATACGTATTTAAGAAAAATGGCATTAGCTTGCCAAGATCTTCTAAGCAGCAATCGAAATCCGGCACTTATGTTTCGAAAAGCAATCTTAAACCAGGAGATCTTGTTTTCTCTGACACGAATCGTGATGGCATCATCAATCACGTAAGCATATATATCGGTAACGATAAACTCCTTCACACTTACAGAGTTGGAGTAGGCGTTACGATCTCCAAATTCTCAGGCAGCACATGGGACAAGCGTTATGTAACTGCTAGACGCGTAATTAAATAGAACGATAAAAGGCAGATCTCTATCATAGAGATCTGCCTTTTTTATTTTACACATGTGAAGAATCGCGAGGCGTGCCTGCGCTATTCTTTTAATAAACCAAGCATGTGCAGGCCATACATAATTCCGTCCTCTGTTACATCCTTCGTTACATAACGTGCGGCTTGCTTCACTTCATCGGGTGCATTGCCCATCGCAACGCTGTGATAGACATATTGCATCATTTCCAGATCGTTTAAACCGTCGCCAAATGCATAAATATTTTCACGGTCGAAACCGGATCGTTCAACAAGAGCATGAATTCCTTTTGCCTTTGAGCCACCAGGCGGTAAAATGTCACTGCCAAACAAATGCCAACGAATGAAGCCGAGCTCAGAAAAATTTTCCTTGTAGCAGCCCTCATCCTCTTTCTTGCAATAAAGCAGGCACTGATAAATATCTTTTCCTACATAATAATCAGGCTCCATAGGCGGCAGCTTCTTTTTTAACGGTTCGTGGGCATCCTCTAAATAAGCAGTTTCATGTGTACTGGAGCGCATACCTTCCGGTGTCATATAGACTAAAGGATGATTATTATTTAGAGTAATTTGCGTAAGCTCTGCAAGTCGGTCAGGATTAATCGAATGGCTATACACAACTTCTCCATTGTACACCACGTAAGAGCCATTAAAGCTAACATAGGATTCTATGTTTAATTGTTCGCTAATGGGCTTCAGCATAAAGGGCCCTCTTCCTGTCGCGATAACGAGTTCATGGCCAGCTGCTTTCAATTGCTCAATCGCTTGCTGCGTAGATGGCGGTATTTTCTTCTCGTGATCAACCAATGTACCGTCAATATCAAAAAAAATAAGCTTGCGAGTCATCATTGTTTGCCTCAATCCTTCATATTCTATTCCTCTATTATAGCTTATTTCATTAAATTCTGCGTGGAGCTGCACACAGCAAATAAACCGACGCCTGCTGGCATCGGTTTATTTCGTTATTGCTTATGCAGCCATTCTCACATTCACCGGATTAGTAGCAAACTCATTTGCACCACTTCTTGAGGCTTTGCGCTTATTGTTCTGTGCGATACCTACAAGGATTGGCGCTTCAGAAATATCCCGCTTCGCAAGCTCAACTAAAAGAGCAACATCCCCCGTCTGATAAGCAACCGCCATCGCTCTTAAGAAGCTTCGCAAATACTCATCATCAGGTAGAATAACAGCCTCTGCCTTCAGTTCCCGCTTGACTGCTTGCAAGGCTTCACGCGCGCGGTAATGGGCAGCCTTGATTGCACCAGACGTCGTATTTAGCCGCTCGGCGGTTTCTTCGATTGAAAAATGAAGCACATCGCGCAAAAGAAACACGGTTCGTTGTAAAGGTGACAGATGTTGCATGAGCGCGTACATCGCTTCTTCATGGTCAAGACTGCTTGAATAAGCTGCTATATCCATTGGCTTCGCTTGCTGAATGAGAAGTTGATATTGATTTTTTCTTCTTCGCTGATCAATCCATGTATTTTTGGCGATGCGCAGCAACAAAGCTTCCGGATTATTGTGATTTGAATCAACAGCTGCCCGCAGCCCTTTTAGCCATGTATCCTGCACTAAATCTTCTGCATCCCATTTCGATTTTGTTAGAAACAAACAATATCGCTCAAGTGTTTTTTGAAGCTGATCAAGGTCAGCCTCTGTGCTTTCTACTGCTGTATGGGGTAAAGATTTCAGTTCATTCATCATTATACCTCCTCTGCATTTACCTCTCTTCATCTTCTCAAAAAGGAGAACATCCTTATTGAAGTAAACGAATGAAGTGCGTCAAAAGATACGCTTCTTTCAAAAATTTTTCCCGTATCTTTTTTTAATTGTTATTCGTTTACTAATCGAAACCAAACAACATCCATTTGGAGGTAAAATACGATGAGTAATTATGTACCTTATGTAGTCGAGCAATCCAGCCGCGGTGAAAGATCCTACGATATTTATTCGCGATTGCTGAAGGATCGCATCATTTTTTTGGGCTCTGCAATAGATGATGTAGTCGCCAACAGCATCGTTGCTCAATTATTATTTCTTACCGCGGAGGATTCTGAGAAAGAAATCTCGATGTACATTAACAGCCCAGGCGGCTCCACTTCTGCCGGATTCGCCATTCTTGACACGATGCAATTTGTGAAAGCTCCAGTACACACGATCTGCACGGGATTCGCTGCTTCTTTTGCAGCTATACTTCTGCTTGCTGGCGAGAAGGGTCATCGTGCTGCGCTGCCTAATAGCGAGATTATGATTCATCAGCCCCATGGCGGTGTCCAAGGGCAAGCGAGTGATATTGCGATAAGTGCAAAGCGGATTTTGAATATACGCTCTAAATTGAATCGAATTAGTGCAGAAAGAACAGGACAGCCTATAGAGAAAATCGAAAAGGATATGGATCGTGATTATTATATGTCATCGGAAGTAGCATTGGAATATGGAATTATCGACAAGGTCATTACCTCTATGTAGATAATAAGCTCTTATGAATCCATATTGCCGCTTGGCTGCCATCCCCCATTGCTATGGTCAACATTTCAGAATGCGCAGTTACGTCTCCAGCGGCCCAAATGTCTTCGACACTTGTAAGCTTTGTACGCGGGTCAACGACAATATGATTGTTCTCCATAACCTCTACTCCAAGCTGCTTGGCAATGGAGGAACGAACCTCATTGCCGCCAAAAGCAACAAAACAGCGCTGACGATAAAGAGATGAACCGTCCGCAAGAATTATCCCTATAAATTGTTCACGCTCAATCAGAACGGTTTGAATGGCTTCTTCTATACAGGGGATTCTTTTTTGGTCAAGCTTGAGTCGCAACTTTTCTTCAATCGGTGTGAGCTCATGATTTACATAAATGAGCTCCTCCGTCCAATGCGTAAGTGTTAGTGCCATTTGCGCTCCGGCATTTCCAGCACCGAGTACAAGCGTCGGCTGATCTCGTACTTCGTATCCATCGCAATCAGGGCATACGTATACGCTCGTTCCCAAACAGGGAATAAGCATTTCCAAATTCGGAAGCCGATCCTTCACACCTGTCGCAATAAGCAGCTTCTTCCCATGATAAGTTTTCATATCCGAAGTTTTCAGAAGAAAAGCCTCATTTAATCTTTCCGCCTGTACAACTTCAGCTTGTATGAATGTTACTCCAAGCTGCTCTGCTTGCTTTCTCCCTGCAAGACGAAGCTCTGCCCCGCTAATGCCATCAGGAAAACCAATTAAATTATGATAGCTTCTGCATACCGAAGATCTTCCATTGCCGGAATCGATAACCGCAACGTGATGACGATATCTTCCTAATTGTATGGCAGCCTGTAAACCTGCAATGCCGCCGCCTACAATTACACAATCATAGATCATCAAATGCCTCCCAGTAATAGGATTAGTGTACACAACATCAGTTGGTTATTTAGTATTTATAATTGGCTCTCCACTTATACAAAGGAATAAGGATACGGCTAGGAATAGTCTCTATTTCAAAAGAAGYCAGCTGCTCTAATTCAGGGCAGCTGGCTTCTTTTTCATATATGTGATTATTGCACGCTCAATCTTCTTCGCTTCATTTTGATGACTTCTGGAAGCGCAATCCCTATGAGTACGACGATGACACCAGCCCATTGCAAGGCGCTGACATGTTCATTCAGAACGAAGGATGAAAGCAAAACAGCGACAGGAAGCTCCGACGCACCCAAAATCCCTGCCATTCCTTCTCCGACATGCGGCACACCGATTGCAAACAGTACGGGTGGAATAAACGCACCGAACATGCCAAGCAAGAAACCGTAAAGCATCAAATCTCCAAAAATGAGTCCATTAAACAAAAAGGTTGGAGGGAATAAAATAAATACAAGTACCATGCCTCCGGTAATCATCCATGCGCTTCGATATGCAGGATGTACAGAAGGAACTGCTTTTCCGCTAAATAGAATAAATAGTGAATAACTAACTGCAGATAACAGGCCGAGTATAACTCCCATTATATTAAACTGACCTGTGCCCTGCTCGATGATGCCTGCTGCAAGCAAAGTACCGCCGAATAAGATAGCAATCGTAAAAAACATAATGCCGTTTGGACGTTTCCGCTGTCCTACCGCTTGAATTAATACACCAATCCATGTGAACTGAAAGAGCAATATAATCGCAAGCGATGCTGGGATGTAGCGAAGAGATTGGTAATACAATAAACCTGTAATAGCGGTTGGAGTTCCAGCGGCCATTAGAATGAAACGTTGTTTCCATGTCATGCTGCTCGTGCGAATAGATGTATTAGCCTTACTTTGATTAGTTGAGCTCTGGCTGCGCTTCTCACGCCATTTCATAATGAAAGTGAGTATCCAAGCGAGCAAAAAACCTGTTAACAATTGACTGCCTACAACTTCACCAAGCTCATAGCCGCGGCCATAAGCAAGCACAACAATAGTTGATAAAATGCCATAGCTTGCGGCACCTAGAAAAACCGAAAAAATATACTTCATCTGTGTGAATCCCCCTCATGAAAATTTAAAAATTTACGCATAAAAAAATCCCAACTGCGAATATAGGATCAATGATGATTGATCTCATATTCGTAGTTGGGAAGTAAGGCTTCCCGTAGAAACCCTCACCCTGTTCAAGCTGTAACTCCGTGAGGTTATACGAATTATTTAGTTGTGGAATACGTCTTAAGCACATTGAATATTACATGACAAGTAAAGTGCTGTCAATAGATAATAAACTGGAAGCTCGGAAAATAGGCGATTTTCACATCACTTTTTTGCATCTTGCTCCCTATGCTGCATGCGATTATGCTATGATAATACGACGTGAATATGGCTATTATATGGAGTGAGATAGATATGAGCAAATCAATAATAAATGGTACTGTAAAATCGGTTTGCCCTTTTGACTGCCCGGATACTTGTGGTCTGAGCATCACCTTCGAGGAAGGCAAAATAACGAAAGTAACAGGTGATGCAGAGCACCCGGTAACCCGCGGAGCAATTTGCAATAAGGTAAGACAATTAAATGATCGCGTGTATCATCCTGAAAGACTGCTCTACCCTCTTCGCCGCGTAGGTCCCAAAGGCGAGCATTCATTCGAACGGATATCTTGGGAAGAAGCTTATGAGGAAATTACCTCACGGATGAAAGGGATTATTTCCGAGCATGGAGCGAGTGCCATATTGCCTTATAGTTTTTATGGCAATATGGGTGTTTTGAATGCAGAAGGAATGGATCGACGGTTCTTTCATCGACTCGGTGCAAGTCAATTGGACCGCGCAATTTGCAACGCTGCTGGCTCAACAGGCTATGCTTATACGATGGGCGCTTCCAGAGGTATTGATCCCGAAGAAACGATACATACGAAGCTGTTTCTTATATGGGGCTGCAATCTCGTATCCACAAATATGCATCAAACGATGTTGGCAACGGAAGCACGGAAAAACGGAGCAAAGGTTATTCATATTGATGTGCATCACAATCGTACCTCTACTTGGGCGGATCAGTTCATTCATTTGCGTCCGGGAACGGATGCAGCGCTCGCTCTCGGCATGATGCATGTCATCATCCGCGATGGGCTGACTGATCAAGCTTTTCTCGAGCAGTTCACGCTCGGTTACGAGGAGCTCGCGAAGCAAGCAGCTGAATATACGCCTGAACGAGTGGAAGCTATTACAGGCGTACCGGCAGCGGAGGTCGAGGAGCTTAGCAGGCTGTATGGAACGACCACTCCCTCTTTTATTCGCATCGGCAACGGACTTCAGCACCATGATAATGGTGGAATGATCGTGCGAACAATCTCTTGCTTGCCTGCATTGACTGGGCAATGGGATGTTCGAGGTGGCGGTGCAATGAAAGGCAATAGCTGGTATTCGCGGCTCAATGGTGAGAAAATTGAGCGCCCCGATCTAATGCCTGACCTGGATGTCCGTACGATCAGCATGAATCAGCTCGGCGATGCTCTTCTAGATGCCGCTCCTCCAGTAAAGATGCTGTTTGTGTATAACAGCAATCCAGCAGTCGTAGCGCCTGACCAGAATCGAGTGCGCGAGGGATTGGCTCGTGAAGACTTATTTACGGTTACACATGATTTGTTCTTAACAGACACCTGCAAATATTCGGACATTGTATTGCCTGCAACCTCTCATTTTGAAAACTTGGATTTATACACTTCCTACTGGCATCTGTATTTGCAGCTTCACCAGCCGATTATGGATCCGATGGGTGAATGCAAATCAAACTTTACGCTCTTTAAGGAGCTCGCGCTTAAACTTGACTTTGAGCCTCATCTATTTGACATTTCTGAGCAGCAAATGATAAGTGAGGCACTTGATAGCGAAAATAATCCACTTCTTAAAGGCATTACTTTTGAGGCGCTGCAAGCTAATACGTGGATGAAGGCTGGCGGTAATGAGCTTCCTTCCTATACCTCGATGATTCCGACTCCTTCTGGTAAAATCGAGCTTTATTCAGAGAAAATGCTTATGAACGGCTTGCCACCAATACCCAATCATACGCCGCTTAGAGAACCGGAGACGTATCCTTTTTGGTTGACGACTGGCCCGAATCACAGCTTCATTAACTCGACCTTCGCCAACCAAGAAAAGCTGCAAAAGCTTGAGAAGGAGCCTCTCCTTCATATGCATGCGGATGACGCAGAAGCTCTCGGGCTCCTTAGCGGGGAACGTGTTAAGATACGCAATGATCGTGGTGAACTGGAGATGACGCTGCGCGTTGGTCAAGATGTACTGCCAGGTGTACTCGTCACGCAAGGCTTATGGTGGGAAGACAAGAAAAAAGGTCATCAAGCCGTGAATACACTGACGCCGCAGCGGCTCGCAGATATGGGTGGCGGTGCTACATTTTTCTCAAATCGCGTTGAAGTTTTGAAAGCTGATGCAGCTCAATAATAGATATCCAAAAACACCTGAGTCCCTATGAAAAGTAGGAACTCAGGTGTTTTACCTTTTTGACTATGAATTAGTAGCTAATACCAACACGTTCTCGCACATAAGCACCGTTAAAATATTCCGAAACAGCGAATTCAGCCGTATCTGCAAAAGAAATCGATGCACCTCCAGAGGGCAGGATCTCTTTTCGCACACGATAACCGCCTCGCAGCTCCTCTTGAACGAGCCTCGTGGGACAGACGATGGTCCAGTCCAAATCAGTGTTAGCGAGTGCCCTATAAGCCTGCTCATGCTCTTTGGCCGCATCATGGTTTATACGTCTGTTTTCACTGGACTGGTATCTAAGCAGCTCTGGCTGCAGCTCACTCTGCAAGATGCCCGCTGTACCAATCGAAACGATTCTTTTCACTCGGTAATGCTGCATTGCGGCAATCAAATTTGTGATGCCGCTGACAAGCGTTCCGTTGCCTTCCGTATTTAACGCACAAATGACTCCACTCGCATCAACCATGGCTTCAAAAACATCATGCTGATTACGTACATCTCCAAGATAGCTCTCATCGATCATTTGCTCAGGCAGTCTTACAAATCGCTTAAATGGAACGTTTCTATCTTCAAGATAACTCGCAATAAATTGACCGGTCTTGCCTGTTGCTCCGAGAAGTAATAACTTTGAAGCTGTCATGATATGTACCCCTCTTATTAACAACGTTTATTCTGTTAAAGCAGCTCGTCAACGACATTTGGGGGGACTTGTCCCGTTAACGCGTTTACTAGGTTTTGAGCTGCAAGCATAGCCATATCAAACCTTGTATCCGAAGTGGCAGAGCCGATATGAGGCAAGGTTAATACATTAGCCATCGTCAGAAAAGGATGATCCGCTTCAATCGGTTCTTTTTCGAAAACATCAAGGCCCGCAGCTGAAATCGTACCCTGCTTGAGAGCTTCAATCAAAGCTTGCTCATCCACCGTTTGCCCTCTCGATATATTAATGAAAATCGCTGATGGCTTCATTAATTTAAACTCTGTTGCTCCAATTAGCTTAACCGTCTCTGGTGTCAGAGGCGCTAGTAATAAAACAAAATCTGAATAGGCAAGCAGATCATTTAATTCAAAATAACGAACGCCCAGCTTTTCTTCCGCTTCTAGCTTGCGGCTGCGATTATAATAAACGACATCCATGTCAAACCCGAAGCTGGCGCGACGGGCAACCGCCTCACCAATTCTACCCATTCCAATAATGCCAAGCTTGGCGTGATGGACATCTTTACCGAACAGCTTGACGCCATCGCCTGTCTTCCACTTGCCGTCCTTTACGTATCGGTCCAGCTCCGCAACACGCCTCGCTGTTCCTAGAATGAGTGCGAGTGCAAGATCCGCTACAGTGTCATTCAGAACATGCGGCGTGTTTGTTCCAACTATCCCTCTTGTACGCATTGCTTCAACATCAAAATGATTATAGCCGACGCTTATGCTGCTTACGACTTTCAAATGCGGCGCATGGTCAATTAATTCAGCATCAATTTTTGCTCCTGCCGTTAATAAACCATTTGCGCTAGCCATCTTCAGAAGCAGCTGCTGACGGGTCATGGGCGTTTTCTCTTCCCATTTGTCTATGATACAGTGCTCTGCTATAAACGCCTCTACTTCAGCGGGGATCTGTCGATCAATGAAAACGGTTGGTTTCATTAGCAATCTCCTCTCAGCATTTGTCATTTATAAGCATAGCACAGTTTATCCATTCATTGCTGCTTGGCGCTTGATTAGATCTTCAATAACGATACATGCCATTGCTTCTACAACGGGAATAATACGTGGACAGATACACGGGTCATGTCTGCCAATGGTCTCGATCATCTTCTCTTGACCGTGGATATCAATCGTATGCTGCGGCAAAGAGATAGATGAAGTGGGCTTAACCGCTATACGAAAAACAATTTCTTCCCCCGTGCTGATGCCGCCGACAATTCCGCCCGCGTTATTGCTTAAAAACCCATTTTTGCTCATGGCATCATTATGCTCGCTGCCGAGCATCTCTGCTGCTGCAAAACCTGCCCCGAACTCAATGCCTTTAACAGCCCCGATGGATAGCATTGCTTTTGCAAGCTCAGCGTCCAGCTTATCAAATACTGGCTCGCCAATTCCAGGTAAAACGCCTCTTACTCTGCATTCCACGATACCGCCGCAGCTGTCTCCGATAGCCGCTAAATGCTCGATTTTCTCAATCATGCGAACGGCTACTTCTGGATCGCATGCTCTTACCGCATTTTTTTCAATCTCATCCTCGACGTACGTTTCGCATTTAATACCGCCTATTTCCTTGGTATAAGCAACAACACTTATTCCTCGGTTCTCTAACAGCTTGCGGGCAACCGCTCCGCCAGCAACACGGCCTGCTGTTTCTCTTCCCGACGCCCTCCCGCTTCCGCGGTGATCACGCAAGCCGTATTTTTTCAAATACGTATAATCGGCATGTCCTGGACGAAAGGAATTTTGTATATCGTTATATGCTTCAGGCTTCATATCTGTATTATGCAGCATAATGAAAAGTGGCGTTCCCGTTGTTTTCCCTTCAAACATGCCAGACATAATACGAATGACATCATATTCTTTGCGCGGGGTAGTTACAGAGGATTGACCGGGCTTTCTTCGATCCATTTGCGTTTGGATATATTTCTCATCCAGCTCAACCCCAGGTGTCACGCCATCAACAATGACGCCAACGGCTTCCCCGTGTGACTCTCCGAATGTCGTAATTTTAAAACTTTCCCCATATGTGCTTCCTGCCATTATGTTTACCTCCCGATGGAATGCTTTGACGCATTTGTTATTTGTCTATTATAATTTTGAATATGAAATAAATGAAATCGGAATTTTTGAATCTTGTCATAGAGAGGAACTATATCATGCTAATGAATATGGAATGGTACCGCATTTTTCTCCATACCGCCAAATTAGGTAATTTAACAAAAGCAGCACAAGAGCTGCATATTACACAGCCTTCAGTCAGCTATGCAATTAAGCAATTGGAAGCGCAGCTTGAATTGAAGCTGTTTGATCGATTGTCCAAAGGAGTAAAGCTTACTCCGGAAGGATTGGAGGTTCTCGCTTATGTGGAGAAATCGTTTACGATACTGCAAGCAGGTGAAATCCAATTACAAGCGCTCAAAAACCTTACGGCAGGCGAGCTGCGCATTGGGGCTAGCGGACCTGTAATCAAGCATCTGCTGCTGCCGCTGCTTGATACGTTTCATGCGGAGCATCCCGATGTACGCATTCGGCTTTCTCAAGGGAAAACATCGGATATACGGGATAGATTGTTAGATGGTCAAATTGATATTGGTCTTGTTCACTTGCCCCTCTCTGATCATGAACTTGTCGTTTCACATCTAACGGAGATTCAGGACTGCTTTGTTGTAGGAGAAGCTTATCGCCATTTAGTCGATATCCCCTTTTCAGCTCAAGCCTTAGCCCAATTGCCGCTCTTGCTGCTCTCTGAAGCGAGCAGTACAAGATTGTTTATTGAGCAGTGGTTTGCTTCACAAGGCATAACGCCAGATGCGGATATGGAGCTGTCCAGCATGGATATGCTGATTGAAATGGCTATTCGAGGCTATGGAGCAGCATTTGTTACACAATCCTTTATCGATCAGGAGCTTGAGAATAAAAAACTATTTCGACTTCAGACAATTGAACCCATTCCATTACGTTCTGTAGGTTTTGCCACTAGGCGCAATTCTTCTCTTCCCATCATCGCAAACCGGTTTATTGCATTGCTTGAATAACAAGAAGAGCCTCCCGGTATCCAAGAGGCTCTTCTTATTATTAACTTGATTATGATCAGTATGCTCTTTCATATTGCTTTGCTGGCAATGCCTCACCTTTTATAGCCTGAATTGCATGTAATGCCCAATAAGGATCACGAAGCATACCGCGAGCAACAGCTACTAAATCTGCATCCTCACTCGCAATTGTCGCTTCAGCCAGCTGTGGATCCTCCAGCTTGCCGACGGCAATGACAGGTACCTGCAGCGCTTCTTTCAGAGCACGTGCCAAAGGCACCTGATAACCAGGATAGTTGCCCGGACGCCTTACTCCTACTGGTCCTTCCCCGCCGCTGGATACATGAAACACATCAACTCCAGCATCTCTGTAGCGTTTGCTGAACTCGATGCTATGGTTCAAATCATAACCACCATCCATGTATTCAATGGCAGAGATTCGCATGATGAGCGGCATGTCCGCTGGCATTACGCTTTTCACCGCTTGGACGACCTCTACCCCAAACTTAGCCAAATCCTGTCCGTACTCATCCTCACGGGTATTAATGCCAGGAGACTGGAATTGATGCACCAAATAACCATGAGCACCATGTATTTCAATTGTGTCTACCCCCGCTTCTACTGCTCTTCTAGCTGCCTCTTTAAATTGATTCACAATTACTTTTATTTCTTCCACGGAAAGTGGTTTCGGTGTTTTATAGTTTGGACCTGCTGGGATGGCAGATGGACCAACGGGCTGCTCAGCGTCCTCTGCTTTGCGCCCAGCATGGGCGATTTGAATGCCTATTTTCGAACCATGTCTATGAACTTCAGAAATAATGCGTTTGAAAGCAGGAATATGCTCATCTGACCAAAGCCCTAAATCATGATCTGTAATGCGACCATCTGGATCAACGTCGGTCATCTCCATTAGGATAAGGCCCGTACCGCCTATCGCACGTGAAACATAATGAACATAATGCCATTCATTAGGTATCCCGTCCTTCGCGTCTACAGAGTATTGACACATAGGTGCCATTACAATTCTATTTTTAAGCTTAAGACTTTTGAGTTCAAATGGTGTATCTAAATGTTTAAACGTCATGATCTATGCACCTCTTCGTTAATTAGAGTGGGTAGTTATTACTCTATTTTTACCACAGTTAGTATAAAAGCGAAAGTAGTGAACTTTTTTTCATATAGTTTCCCTAAAGTTACTTTTGTACTATACTTTAAGAAATGGAGTTAAATTAGTTGAGGTGATCCTGGTGGATGAACGTGAACAGCTCGTTCTAGAGCGAGGTACTTATGGTATTCCTTGCGTTATAGGTAAGGTACTAGACATTATCGGTACGAAGTGGACCTTTCTCATTATTCGTGACCTGCTGGTCGAAGAAACGATGCGCTTTAGTGAATTATTGAAATCACTCGAAGGCATCAGTCCGAAGACACTTTCCCTTCGCTTGAAGGAGCTTGAAGACCAAGGCATCGTTAGTCGAACCATTTATGCTGAGGTCCCCCCAAGAGTAGAATACACCATTACTGAAAAAGGTAAACGATTGGAACCCATCTTTATTGAGCTCAAGCGATTTGGACTCACTTTATAATGATCATACAGCAAAAAGGATTGTCTCCAGCCTTCGCTTAAGAGACAATCCTTTTTTCATTTAGAAAAATTAAATCAATTCTGATTTTTGTAAAAGCCGTTGAAGGAGCGCTGCAACTTCCGCTCGAGTCAGGTTTGCTTTTGGCGCCAGCTGATGATCTGTTTTTCCATTAATAAGACCACTTTGCAAACAATCCGCGATACCACTTAAAGCCCACTCTGCAAACATTGCTCTGTCCGCAAATCCTTGTAGCAGCGTATCGGTATCTGCATCCACTAGTTTGTCCTTTAATCCTGTAACCTTCATTGCTTTGGCTGTGATCGCCATGGCCTGTTCACGTGTCATGCTGATGCTTGGACGGAATGTCCCATCCTCGAATCCTTCAATCAGGCCATAAGCATATGCGGTTTGGACTGCCTCCGCATACCAAGCCGAGCTATTCACATCTGTGAATATTTGCGCTGCCTTGACAGGTTTGAGGCCGAGCGCCCGAACGAGCAAAGCCGCAAATTCAGCTCGCGTAACCTCTTGGTTAGGCAGATACTTATTTTTATCCACACCTTTTACGATGAGTCTTCCACTTAGATCATTTACGGCGGATGCTGACCAGTGATCCTTTATATCCACGAATACGGTATCATAATGGACAAGCGCATACACGCTGTTTGTCAAACTGCTAATTACTGCTATATAGTTGCCATTCTTATGAACAATTTTGGTAGGTACATGGCGTACTGATCCGTCTGGGTCAATGACAACAGCTGTCGTCATTTGAGTTTGATCCACATCGTCAGGAAGTATCAACGCCCTTTCTACATAAGCGTCGAAGCTGTCGATATTTACATTGGTTCCTCCATAATTGGCGGTAACCGTAAAATTAAATGCCGTATCAACTAATGAAAACTTGCCGATTATTGCAGCTTCGTCTAGCAACTTTTGAATCGCTGCTTCCGGCTTGCTGATTTCGATATTAATCTCTATGGCTGACGGCTCTGCAGAAGGATTAATTTGCCCTATCAATGCTTTTAAATTAATATGCCGCGCAGGCAGCGTATAGATTGTTGCATCGGTTTGCAGCATAATTACCGCATTTTTCTGCTGAAGATTGTCCAGTATTTCCGCAGTCAGCCCAGCTTGGAAACGATCAGGCTGTGTTCGTGTCTGTATCGCAATGACCGAATGCTCTTGCTCACTGGCCAGCTTATTCGCCAGTTTAACAGAATCAAGCTTGAACTGAGTAACCGATTGTCCATTTATTGTTGAAGTTTCTGCGGTTCCAAGCTGCTCTTCCTTGCCATTGATCAACACAGCAAACTCTGCATTAGAAGGCTTCACAGGCTGCGGAGGATTAATAGGCGAGATAGGTCCTGATTCACCTATTGGAACTGCGCTTATTTCATTAGAAGCTGAGCTTTCTCCTGCCCCATTGTAAGCCTTTATTACAAAATAATATGTTTGACCATTGCTCAAGCCTTTCGCTAGATAGTTATAAACAGAGCCTGTTACGGTTGCTGCCTCTTCCGAATAAACGCCTGGCGTCGTGCTGACAAAGATTTTGTAGCCATCTGCACGATCCACGGCGTTCCAGCTTAAGCTCGTTTCCCCATTGCCCGCCACTGCCTCATATAGTACTGGCGGCAAAAGCGAATCCCCTGGTTCAGTTGGATCTATTGGATCTATTGGATCCGTTGGTTCCGTCACCGTCACAACTGCTGATGTACTTAAGTCGCCGTTTTGTGTTTTCGCCGTAATGTTGACCGTGCCAAGCCCTATGGCGGTAACAAGACCAGTCTGGCTTACCGTTGCAACATTGCTGTTGCTTGTTATCCACGTTATATTTTTGTTCGTCGTTTGATCTGGCATAAGCGCTGCGCTTAGCTGCTCCGTATTGCCAGTCACCAGCGTAAATGCTGATTGATTCAAAGTAATGCTGTCCGCAAACACTTCGGGTCCATATACCTCAAGCTCCCAAAGGGAATAACCATACACAGTAGCTCTTACCGTTCCGTACATCCGCACATAGCGGGCGCTTACTTCATTAAACGAAACCGTCTCGATGCCGCCCTTCCCAGTCGTCGTACTGTACACCGTTTGCCAGCCAGCTTCGCTGCTTATATCGTTGGCAACTTGGATCTGATAGCTTTTGCCATAGGCACTCTCCCAATACAGCTTCACTTGATCAATTGTCTTGTTCTCCCCAAGATCGATATAGATCCAGCTCGGATCGATACCTCGCTTGGAGCCAAAGCGGGTCGCGAGATTACCGTCATTAACATAACGCGACGTATCCTCGACGCCGTCATTCGATGAGCCGATCGCGGGCTGCCTTAGCGCCAGATTCGTCCTTGTTCTTGGTTCCGGATTTTGCACGGGCTTGATCGTTACACCGCTATAATGCTCCTTGCTCAGAAAGTTCATCTCATGGAGATTTTTCGCAGGCTCGCTTTTGCCCGGCATATACACGTTTTCGAACGTAATATTTGTAATCTTCGCTCCCTCCATCCCCTTCAGCTTGGAGAAGCCTTCGCCAATGTCTCGTACTATAATGTTTTTTACGGTTACGCCTGTGATCGGTCCGACACCTGCATTGCCGCCGTTTACTGTAAACATTGTCATCCAAGCGCTGTTGTCTTCGTTGCTGCCGCTGATATCTTCTACATCCATATTCTCGAAGGTAATGCCGCTTACCTTACCCGATCCATATTTATGATGAATGGCAAAACCAACCGCTGCCTTATACACGACACCGTCCTTGAACGTAATATTTTGTTGGTCCTGCATGACCCCTTGACCCATTTTGAAGCCATAACATAGAGTCCAAGAAATCGCGTCCTCGAAGAGCACGTTTTGCACCGGCTCTGGACTTCCTGGCCACGGTACCTTCCCGGATGCGATATCCGTATCCTCCCGCCATGCTTTGGTGGAATACGGATCATCCAGCGCGATGCCAATCGAATTTCTAACGACTACGTTTTGCGATTCGCAAATGTCGATGCCGTCATTTTCGCCCATGCCCAGGCTGTTGAACATTTTCAAATTCGTAAATGCTAAATCATTGGATCTTGTCGGTACGATCGCCCAGCCAGCCGATTCCCGAACCATGATGCCATCCATCTTAAAATTTGATGTAGCGATAGGCACGATTAAATTGTTGATCATTCCTTTGCCGTTCGTACTTTTATCATCATGCAACGCTTGTCCGTTGCCATCGATCGTGCCTCGCCCGTAAATTTTAATATTCGTCGAATGAAAGGCTGTAGAAATCCACCATGTGGCGGGCCTTCCCATCGAATCCTTAAACCAATGCTCGGTATAATCTGCCGTCTTTCCCGTAGCAACAAATGTTGCTCCAGGTTGCATGTAAAGCGCCGTGTTGCTCTTCAACACGACATTTCCGATGTAGTACGTACCGCGTGGAACATAAACGATGCCTTGCTTCCCATTCCCCTGCGCAGTTCCATAGCTGCTCGCATCATTAATGGCTTGCTGCAAAGCAGCTGTTCTCGCTGCTACGCCTGTTTTCTCCCCCGTTGTCGTCACTAGATAAGGCGCTGCGGTCACATTATAGATCCCCTCGCCGGTGGGATTCGGAATATCCGTCTCTGCCGGATCAGCCGCGATAACCAATCGGGTAGCCCGGTTGTTCATCATGATGATCAAATACTCATCCTTCTGCGTCGTAAACGTGATCGTTCTTCCAACCACCGAATCAGCTTGAATACCGAGTTTCTTCGGACTGATCGAGTATTCATGCACCTTGTCCGTATTCAGGATCGTTAGTTCATAGGTTACCGGTCCGCCTCCCATCGAGAAGCTTGCATAATCGTAGTCGTTGAAGCCCTTAACCACTGGAATTTCTACTCCATTCGCCTTAAGGCTATAGTTCGTTGAAACTGCATATTTTGCTGAAGGCTGATACGAATAAATTGTAGCTGGACCCACTCCCGCTCCCCCTACTTCGTCTGATGCTGCCTTCGCACTTGGCGCTGAAACAAATACCGATGATGCCAGAATCGCAAACGCTAACGCAAAACAAAACCATTTTCGATTTGTGAATGTCATTTCCTTTCCCCCTTCTCCACTTTTGAAAACCCTTACATTTATAAGTATAGGGGGAATGTACGAACCCTCTAATGCGGTAAATCCCACATTATGGACAGCAATCTTGAGCAATTTAATAATAAAAGAATGAATTAGTCCAATGGTGGTTATTGAATAAAGGCTTATAAATAGCAAAAACCCCCTTAACGGGGGCAGGCGTACATAAACACTTTATCTTTGTTTCAACCATTCCTTATTTAATGGTGATAACAAATGGCACCGTCAGCACCTCGCCTTTAAATTGAAATTGCCCCCATAACTTGTAGATGCCTTTCTCAGGAAATACCGTGTGGAACATGACGTTTGCACCACCACTCATCGCTTCCATTGCATGTGCATGCACGAATTGGTCAACTGTGCTGTTCAAAATTACACAATGGCCGGAAGTGCCGAGAAATGGCTCTATCTGCTTAATCGGCTTTCCCGTCTCTTTATCAATAAATCGGAATAGCAACATAACCATCTGTCCCGCTTCTATTTCACCAATCCCGGGACTTGCCGATAATGAAACTTCTAAGCCGCTTACACTTTTTATCCATGTGGTGTCAGGAACTATTGTTTCGTTAGATAATGGCTCGCCAGATACCTGTATCCACTGCTTATGAATGACAGCATTTTGTTTGTGAGGCTTGAATTCAGTCGTTACATAAAACGAGCCTGCAAATGGTAAGTTAAGCTTTGCCTGAAATACATTGTCTTTCACATAATCGGGATGCACATGCTGAAACGATGATAAATCTTTACTAACGACGATAAGATGCATGAGCTTGGTCATATCTTCTGTAAAATTCGTTACAGGCTGCCCATCCGCGGTGGTGACTTCCAATTGTAATTCCATTTCTCCTGCTTCTACTGGATTGCCATTTATTTCGCTTACTTTAACGTGATAACCCGAAGCTTCTGGTGATGGCATTTGTTCATTCTGAAGAGCAGCCAGCAATCCGCGCTTAGGCGGTTCTATATCGACGTTCGTGAGGTTCTTAAAGGTATCCGAAGCACAGCCAGTTGCAGCTAACAGGATAATGAACAAAGTTATAAGCAACAAACTAATGGACTTTAATCGTACGCTCATTGACTTACACGCTCAGGAGATTGGGCTAAAAGGCTAAGGCCGAGCGACAGCAGCGAAGCTTGTACGATTGAGCCTACCCACAGCTCGGGCTCCCAGCCAATACCGCTCGTCGCAGCCATCCAGCCGAAGTAACTGCCCCAAAGCACAATTGGCGTAATGGTGGCAATCAGCCTGCTGCTGCGCTTGCGATTCAGATCAGAGCGTCTTAAATGCAGCAATAAGTCACCGCTGAGTCCTGCAACAAACGATATGATCAAACTATGTATTTGGGTAAAACCATCGACTACACCCATTAGTGCGCTAATGAGTAAGAATACAAAAGTAATCGCACCAAAAGGAGGCTGCCAGCGCTTTAGCATAAATAAAATGGGGAACATAAATACGATCGTATTAAGTAGGATAAACGTTAATCCTCGTACCTCGGCATCATCTGCCATCCGGTGTGCAAATAAAGTGCTGGAATTGTTCATATACCAAGCAACTACTTTTGGCGCAGGCAAATTATACCGAAACATCCACACATACATGAGAAAAAAACTGACAGTACCTGCTGACAACGCCAAGGATAATAAGTATGGGAAAAAGCTTCTCCAACCTATCTGGTCGCCACTCAGCTCCCTCCAGCCTGCTCGAAGTGGACTTGATAAGATGAGAATGGCACCAAGCATTAAAGCTAAATGAGAAGGACTAAGCAGCGCTTCAAGATTCACTTCAATTCCAAAAATAATATGCCAAGCCATATCAGCTAAGCCACCTGCAAGAAAGATGATGACGCCAAGCAAGCCAAGCTCATATCCACTAGGAATGGCTTGCTTCCACGAGCAGCCCATTCTTTTTTTCACATATACAATCATTCCAAGTATCCATGCTGCGCATGCAAGAAACCCACTATACAAAATCGCATGCCAAGGAGTGAAAAACGTTTCGACTACATCATGGTTATGGGCATAACCGTCTATGAATATACCGAGCACCAGCCATGTGCCAAGCAGCATCGTTACGAAGTGGCTTTTCGTAGAAATAGCGTATGGTTGCATTGAACACTCTCCCCAGTTATCAATGAATAAACTGCTCGGCTATGCTGGTTAATTCTGATTTGGTTATGTCTAGATCAGGGCTGCCTATCGTGTATAGTATCGTTTCATCCGCTAATGAATCCATCCAAAAGACGGACTGATACTGATCCGTATCACTGTACAGAAATGGCTCGGCAAGAGCATAGGTAGCATATTGTTGACCAATAACGATTTGCTCTTGCGCCTTTAGATTTGAACGTAATTGCACATTGCTCTTATCCGTGAATACCTCCATCGTGATATGAATTATGTCAGTGGATTCGTTCTCATAAGTCGTCGTATAGACAGGATGATCCACGCTCTCTACTACAGGTCTGGGCAGAGGCAGCCAGGTCTCCTCCGGTTTCTCTTTCTTCACACGTTTCTCCAGCTCATGAAGCGACTCCATGTCGGCAGCAGTTAACGAACCGCCAAACGGTTGCTCCTTCTGACCTCCAACAAACGTCAAAGTTTCTGTTAAGGAATCAGGCAATTGAAGATCTGGATTTGCTTCTGTCAATTGCATCTCCCAATCCTTCTCCACCTTCCACACGTATGGATTGGTGACGATTGCGAAAGGGATAGCATCAGTTTTGGGCAAAAGGCTTTTTAATTTTTGCGAATAAAATATCGCCTTCGCATCGGTAGGAAGCGTTTGTTTAACCTCTTCGAGCGACTCGCGCATTTGCTGAGCCAACATCGCATCATACGTTCCTAATTGACCATTATGCAGCATGTAATCAATAATCTCGTCTTTAAAATGAAAAATATAGGGTGTAGAGAAACCCATGGAAGTAAGGAGCAGTCCCGCTACGATGATTCTGAGCGTCCATGATTTTTTTACCGCGTGCAGCTTGGTCTGTTTTTGGAGGCTCTGCTTTCGGTACAGCTGTTCGATTCGAGCATCAAGCTCCTCAGGGCGTTTGATTCTCGTTGCGGATTGTTTGTAGGCTTGTGTTAGCTCTTGTTCAATCGACATGATTAAACACCTCCTTGAAAAATTGAGAATGTGAGGTTCGATTTCGCAGTTTTTTCAAAGCCTCATGATGTCTGGATTTGGCTGTGCCTAGCGGGATTTGGAGCGTGCTGGCAATCTCTTCAAAGGAGCAATCCTGATAATAGCGAAGAACGATTATTTGTTTGTGCTTGGCAGACAAGCTGTTTACTAGCTGAAGTACTTGGTGTTTTTCTTCCTCTTCGACCGCTAATTCATCTGGCCTCTTCCATGGCTGTACGCCGTACAATTGCTTATTGCGATTAATTAAACGTAAAAATCGCCAGCCTTTTCGATTATAATGATTAACCTGATTAATGATTAAGCCGTTAAGCCAGGCTCGAAATGGTCTATTGTAGTCGTAGGCATGCAAAGCGGAGAGCATAGCGATGTAAATCTCACTAACGATATCATTGACCTCATTTTTGTTCGTGACCAAATAATAGACGGTACGATAGATATGATCAGCCGTTTTCTCATACACCAAGCGGAAAGCTTCCGGATCTTCATCCAGAAGCGAAGCTAACAAGGGTTGTATATCCGAATCCTTCAATACGGAAACCTCCTCACGCCACACGAGTACTCATGTGCCAATTTCAATTTCTATTTCGTTTCAAAAAGGGATAATTCACTCATCATGATGCCGGTTACCTTTTCTTGATCTACCATAAACTCGAGTACCCATTCCTTCTCTTTATCGATATAACCTAGTAGTTTTAAATCATCGTGTTCTCTATTATAATAGGCATCCCCATACATGTCCTTAACAGATTGAATAGAATTTCCCAGTTTAGCCCCTTTATGGGTAGCTTCATCTGGAAGCAGATTATAGCTTGCGACCTTGCTTTCAGTTACCGTATATGTAGCGTTAAAATACTCCCATGACTGAACAGGCACATCATAATCATCTGCTTTTTTCATTTTAATATCGTATTTCCCTTTTGGCTGACCACGTTTATCCGTAAGTAATTGTACCGAATCCCCAGGTGATATCCCGCCAGTATGCTCCTTGGTTAAATCCGTACTTTCGATATTAGTTAGAAAATCCTGAGGCACGCTTGGCTGTTCGGTGGAACAAGCAGCTAGTACCAAACATATCAATATGACTATTATCCCTTTTTTCATATAGCCCCTCCTCTATTTGCTTTCGCTATACATTGGTTTCGTATATGAAAAAGGTTCAAAAAAGGTTTTAAGTTGAAATTATTTAAAATGTCAACTATAATATAGAATGCTTTTATTTGTTTACCGGAAAGGAAAGACTACGATGAGTGAAGCTAATCATTTTCGAGTTTTATTGTATTATAAATTTGTAGCTGTACCGGATGCTGAGCAGTTTGCTGCTGAACATCTTGCATATTGTAAGGAATTAAACGTAAAAGGCCGTATCTTAATTGCTGATGAAGGCATTAACGGAACGCTCTCAGGAACCATCGAGCAAACTGAACAATATATGGCGCATATGCGTGCGAATCCTTTATTTTCGGATATGGTTTTCAAAATCGACGAAACAGATAAACATGCTTTCAAAAAGATTTTTGTACGTTACAAGAAAGAGCTAGTGACGCTACGTTATGATAAGCCTTTAGATCCGAATACATTAAGCGGCACTCGTCTATCACCTAAAGAATTTCATGAGTATTTGCAAAGAGAAGATGTTATCGTACTAGATGGCAGAAGCGATTATGAATACGATCTTGGTCATTTCCGCAACGCGATCAGACCCGATCTTGAAACATTCAAGGAGTTTCCTGAATGGCTTCGCGAGAATATGGCGGAATTCAAAGACAAGCCGATCATTACTTATTGCACAGGCGGCATTCGCTGCGAGAAGCTTACTGGGGTTATGCTTAGTGAAGGCTTTAACGACGTCTACCAGCTTGAGGGCGGTATTGTAACCTACGGCAAGGACGAAGAAGTACAAGGCAAACTGTTTGACGGCAAATGTTATGTATTCGATGAGAGAACATCCGTTGTTATTAATCAAACAGATGAAGCGGTTGTTGTAGGCAAATGCCACCACTGCGAGCAGCCTGCTGATACCTATATCAATTGTGCGGATGACTCCTGTCATTTGCAGCATATCGTATGTAAGGAATGTGAAGAAACGAAGCACGGCTTCTGCTCTACAGCATGCGAAGAGCATGTTGTTAGCGTAAAATAATGAGCAAGTAGCTATAGAGTTTGGTTATTTTGCTGGAACATGGTTAACCTAAGCTAGCCTCGGAGTTTTAGGCAATCACGCTAGTGGAGGTTATTGTGGATGGCTCACAACAAAAACAAATCGATTCCAAGCAAAAATCAAGCGTTTGAAGACAGCTCCAAGGAAGCGGAAAATAATTCAGCTTCGGCCAGAGCAGAGAATATCAATCAAAAAGGCCATGTTCCGAATAGCCCGTCAACCGGCTAGACGAATAATCGTTTTGCAACAGAAAAAAGAGCTGCCCGTGAGTTTTACTCACGGACAGCTCTTTTCTTATGTATTCCAAGGTTTATTTGGTGACAATTGCTTCCCAGCGATGCTGATATTGTAAGAGCCGTGGATGCAGTTGTGCAGGCTCTTCCGTCAACAAAAGCCTGATTTTCACGATCCATTCCTCGAATGATGAGAACGAAGCGAACATATTCGCCATTTCAGCCGTCATGAGTACAAATAGCGGTTTCGGATAAGTTTCGGCCAAATGTCTTAGAGCAAAATCGATTGGCGTATACTTCTTGCGTTTAATTTCAAAACGTTCAACAACGATGTTCGTCTCCGCTCGGTCCCGCTTCCATTCATGCAGCCGATCTTCCCGCTTATAAAATGGGCTGACGTTCTCTTTCGACATCCTCTTGATGCTCAGCTCATGCAGTGGATAGAGAACAAGTTTGCGAAAGGAACGTGCCTGCACCCAATCTGCGGCTAGATCAAGCTCTCGCTGCGTTGTATGCTCAAATGTATCATAGTATACAATCGTTCCTTTCAGCTCATCTACAGGCGGCTCATAGCCGAATGGCATTTTCTGCACGTTATCCACCATTTATTTGCAGCCTCCTATTATCCAAGTCGTCAAATGCTTAGGAGCCTAAAATAACATATTTGGTGGGAAATTGCCATGTCAGAGCTTCCTGTAGTCACTTTTCATTATATTCTTCACTAAACTTGACCATTTGGAGTTGGCGGGACAATATTTTCGGGCAACCTTCTCAATGGTAGTCAGTCCCTTGCCCACATAGTTTTTGGATAAGAGCTGTCCAAACTTTCGTACGCTGTCCCCTTTGGTTTCAAAGCTGAACGCTTTATTGTATTTATCGCCATCTATCGCATTGAGGCCAAATAAGTTATTTTTGCTCTTGGCCAGCCGGCTTTTGCCATTTCCACTCTCCAGCTTCATCACGGCTATTGTAAAATAAGCATTTATGCCGTATTCATCCTCTACTTCAAGGATAGCTTGTTCCAAATCATGCCCGGATAGTGCTGTTCCTTCGAATATTTTCTCAATATGCTCGATCGTAAGGCCCGAATCAGACTCTACGGCAGATGTTGGCTTCATAAGTTCTTCCTCTACTGCTTCTTCTAAAATTTCTATTTTATCTATGCGCTGCTCCTCACTTTTTGCCTTAAGTGCAATGGCAGGCTGACGATTAACATCAGCAGCAAGGGATAACACGGAAACTTCACTTTTCACCTTTTTGGCATATCCGCCATGTACGTATCCACCATTTTGCAGCTTAAGCCAACCATTGTCTGTTTCTTCTGTAATTTCAAGCTTTGCTCCCTTTTCTACAACCTTTATAATATCCGAAGCGGCGCTCGGTTTTGTTCGAATGTTAAGGTAATACGCGGTAACCTCATATGTATTCGTTAGCTTTTCAGCGATGGCTGGCGGTTGTTCAACTTCAAGAGTCGTTTCAAGCGGGATGGTTGGAGGTTGATCAGATGTGTTAACTGTAGCTGCGCTAATCTCGTTGAATGTTACAGGTATAGGTGCTGGAGTGGGTGAAGCGATGACTTTTTCATTGTTCTCTAAGCTGTCAACAACAAGCGGCGTTAGGGTAGTTAAGGAAAATGGTTCTGCTGCAGACGTTTCTAAAGCTTGTGAATCCGGTTCGTTATTTAAAGGTTGGACGTACATGCCTAAAGTAATGACTAACGATAAAATGAGCAAGTAAACAAATAAATGCTGATTCAACTTTTTTCGCATGATTATACCTCTCCCTTAAGTTAATGAAGTATACCTGTTACGATATAAGTTAGATGGCGAGAATAAGCAGGCATCAATAAAAAGTGGACGGTCTGTGAAGATTATATGTCGCTCATTCCTTCAAAAGACGAGTTTTTATGCTTCTTGTAAATTATGAGAAATTTTTTAGCATCAAGGAATCGAGGTTTAAAACACAAAAAAAGCGCTTCATCCCTAGAGGATAAGCACTTTTTTTGTACCTATAAAAATCGCTAAAAAAATTTTTTTTATTGCTCTAAATGTACGGCTTAAAATCTATATTTTCGTCATTTGCTTACGCTTTATTTTTTAAATCCGGCTGCATGAGCAGCGATAATCGTATCCATCTGCTCGTTCCAAGCATCATCCTCGGTGCATCGCTCAGGGTGAGCCTCAAACCAAGCAACCGTCCGTTTAATCCCTTCTTCAAAGGAAAGATCTGCTGAAAAATCGGGAACTAAGCTTTTGATTTTGCGGTTATCAAATACGCTCGTGACAGATTTATCGCCAAGCAAGCCGCCCTCGAGATCAGGGTCATGCGAAATAAGAAACTCGGAAGAAATATGGACAAGCTTCGGCTCTACGCCTGCGGCTGAACCTATCGCTTCATAGATTTGATTCCAGGTAAGGACTTCGTCTGAAGTAATATGATACGCCTCTCCGATTGCCTCAGCACGTCCAAGCAAGCCGACAAAACCTTTGGCAAAATCGGAATTATGTGTCATCGTCCACAAAGAAGAGCCATCACCATGCACGATAACTGGCTGTCCCGCACGTATTCTTGCGATCAGAGACCATGGATGCTGCCAGCTGTTTAAGGCTGCGGGTATCATCGTATCGCCATAGGTAAATGACGGTCTTACGATAGTAACTGGAAAACCTGATGACGCCTGCTCATCGAGCAGCAGCTGTTCACATGCAATCTTGTCACGCGAGTATTGCCAGTACTGATTTTCGAGCGGTGTTGCATCCTCTGTGATGATATAGTGTTTAGGCGGTTTCTGATAAGCAGAGGCTGAGCTTATAAATATGTATTGATTCGTGCGTCCACGGAACAACGCAATGTCCGTGCTGACATGCTCCGGCGTGAAGGCAATCCAATCGACTACCACATCAAACTGATAGCCTTCAAGTGCAGCAGCAGCCTGCTCAGGGTCGCGTATATCACCCTTGATGATCTTTGCCCCTTCTGGTACAAACTCGTCTCGTTTCCCTCTGTTAAAAAGATAGAGTTCAATTCCGCGTTCTAACGCGAGCTTAGAAACAGCTTCACTTATTAATCCTGTTCCACCAATAAACAATACCTTCATCGACAACCGCTCCTTTTTTGTATCTTGGCATTTGTTACGATTAAACGGGAGAGCTTACGGCTTAAACGATCTAAATCGTCAATTAATAGTACCATATACGTTACTCTTTTAATATTTGAAAATGCTATAATAAAACCAATTAATAGAAACAAGGAGCTGCTATACTTGAAACGATTAGCCCAAACCACACTCTATTCGGTTCTGCTCTCTTCGATGCTGCTCAGCGCATGCAGCAGCCAAACAAATTCAGCTGGATCAGCAACGAACGCACATGAAGCAAATGGCGGCAATCATGGTGATCATCAAACAGCATCTGGCGATTTGCAAGAGACGACAGCATCGCTTGATATTTTACCAGCTTTTCTAGATGGCGCCTCTGACAACCTGCGTATCGCCTATCAAACCGCTGCAACGGTTACGGATGTATTGCCTTATATCCCTTGTTACTGCGGGTGTGGCGAAAGCGCGGGACACCAAAGCAATCTCAATTGCTTTATCGCCGAAATAAAGGAAGACGGCTCTGTTGTCTGGGACGATCATGGCACTCGCTGCGGCGTATGCATTGAAATTGCTGTAACAACCGCAGCAATGAAGTCTTCAGGGATTGAAGTAGATCGGATTCGCCAAATTATCGACGAAACGTATAAAGAGGGTTATGCCAAGCCAACGAAGACTAAGCTTCCCCCTGCTTCCTAGTTTGTTCATCAATGATTTAAACAAATGACAGTCCAGAACAGGAGTAATCGTTCTTGACTGTCATTTTTTATAGATGCTCCCTAGTATATCAATCTATCTACTCTTCTAATACATTATAAACCGTAGCAAATGATTGTTCTGTTTTAATAATGGTATATCGGGAATGTTCGCGATCAATCATGCTGCTGCTAACCGAGAAGTCAGCTATTGCTCTGTCTAGAGTAATATCAAACACCACTTTATCCTTTTTCACAAAAACCAGTTTATGTACCGACTCATCCAGCAAAGGATATTGTCCGCTTATCTTTCTATCTATCCAATATCCGGCGTAGGAGGTTTCATTGGTCCACTCTCGTCCGACTGTTCTTTCCATCTCTTCTCTTGAGCGATAAGCTTCAAAAACAAACATCTTATCCCAATCAAATGGCGCGACTTCCTTCATATCAAATGTGGTTCCCTTTTGCACAGCTGCTTTAAGCTGCTCGGTGAATAAGGCTTCATAATCGTTATTGACTCTAGTCATTCGATAATTCGAGTAGCTCAAAATAAACGGAACAAAAATAATCATTAGAAGTGTGATGAAAATGAATTTTTTTATTTTGTGCATGGCTTTCCTTTCCAATTGGATTCCTACTCTCCCTTAATAACGAATGCAGTCATAGGGTTGTTGCAGTTTTGGCGGATTATGCAAGAAATCAAACAAAATCATAAATTTACAGCATCGCTATGCTTGAACCAAAGTAACTAAAATAAGGCTATATACATCATTTTATGTCTTTTCCTTGGAGGGGATCTATGCGATTGCCAAATAAGGTTGTATTTATTACGGATTCAGACAGTGACAGCGGGAAAGCGATCATTCGACGTTTAAAGGAAAGCGGAGCGCATTTTATTTTGAATAGTCATTCAGGAGGCTCTGCGATTGGGTCGGAATTAAAGCTAGTTCAGGACGCAGGCTTGCAGGCGGTCGTAGTTACCATTGACCTTAGTAAAACTGCTGAAGTAACGGATATGCTTCTATTCACGGAGCAGCAGCTTGGTACGGTTGATATTCTCGTTCACAACAATAATGAGATTTCTCCAAGCACAATTGAAGATGGAGATGAAGCGCTTTTTCAGCAAAGCATCGCAGTAAACGCCAAATCCGCATTTATTTGTACGCAAGTTTTCGGCAAACAAATGATGATGAAGCAAGCTGGGAAAATCATCTATGTCTCTTCCATTCATGCCGAGAAGCCGACTGGTTCAGCGTTTACCTACAGTATTGCAAAAGGTGCAGTCAAAATGCTGTCCAAAGAAGCAGCTCTTGTGTTAGGTCGATATGGGATCAGTGTCAATACCATTGAAGTGGGTTCTATTGCTGGCGACGATGAGTTGTTTCACAGTTATCTATCCACCTTGTACAACGACTACGAATATAAGGTGCCTAATGCTGTTTTGTGCAGCAATGACGATGTTGCCGAGCTTGTGAATTTTCTCTCTTCCGACGAGGCGAGGCTCATTAATGGTGCAGATATAAGGCTGGATGGCGGTTTTTTGCTTCATTATATGAATTTCAAAATGAAAAAACCGTAATCGCCGGTATGGAGGTGAATAATGAGTATCGTTGGCAAAATCGCTTTAGTTACCGGCGCCGGAACAGGAATTGGCAAAGGCGTTGCAATCGAGCTTGCACGGCGCGGGGTTATGGTTGCCATTCATTATAATCAGAGCGATGCTGGTGCGCTTCATACCAAACAGATGATCGATGATTTCGGTGGAAGCTCGATGATCGTGCAAGCGAATATTTCGCAAAAAGATGAAATCGAACGGATGGTCTCCACCACTGCTGGACATTATGGCGGCATTGATATTTTGGTTAATAATGCGGCCTTGCAGCTGAATTATGGATTTTTTGAGCATGATGAAGCCTCTTTCGATCGCATGATGAACATTAATTTAAAAGGTTACTGGCAGTGCACACAAGCCGTCGTTCCCTATATGAAGGAAAAGCAGTCAGGACGCATCATTAATATGTCTTCTGTACATAGCAAGCGCCCCACCGACTTCGATGCCGTATATTCCATGACCAAGGGCGGTATTCGCATGTTAGGCAGAGAAAGCGCAATTGAGCTTGCAAGGTATGGGATTACCGTTAATACGATTGAGCCAGGAGCCGTTGATGTCGGCAAGCAAAGTGCCCGAGAATCGAAGCCAATCATGTCCGCCGAGGACGTCGAGAAGCATAAAAACACGACCCGCTCTATACATGATAAATTCCCGCTTGGCCGTGTTGGCCGTCCACTCGACGTAGCTCAGCTCGTATGCTTCATTGCATCCGATGAAAGCGAATTCATGACCGGTTCAGCCATTCGACTCGATGGCGGCAGCATGCTGCTCTAACCTAGCTAGATGAATGAATGAGAGCAACATCTTTCAATACCTAACTTATAAACAAGGAGTGACCTTTCGTGTCCAACAATCCTTCTTTTGAAGAAACGTTAGCCCATGTGAGCAAACATGCAAGCCCTTCCGCGCTTCGGATTACGGATATTCGCTTCACCGATATTGTAGGCGGGCCGTTTCATAGCAGCTTGATTAAAGTGTATACGAATCAAGGCCTAATCGGATTTGGTGAAGTACGTGACGGAGCTGATAAAGTTTATGCACAAATGCTGAAAGGTCGGTTATTAGGCGAAAATCCATGCAATATCGATAAGCTTTTTCGCCGCATTAAGCAGTTTGGCGGTCATGCCCGTCAAGGCGGTGGTGTGAGCGGGCTTGAAATCGCTTTATGGGATTTGGCTGGAAAAGCATATGGCGTACCGATCTATCAAATGCTCGGCGGCAAGTTCCGTGACAAAATTCGAATGTACTGCGATACCGAGGTCGTCGGCAAGGATACCGGCACCGCCATGGGACTCGCGCTTCAGAAGCGTATGGAGGAAGGCTTCACTTTCCTAAAGATGGATCTTGGCATCGGTCAAATTATTAATGAGCCAGGTACTTTAAGTGCTCCGATAGGCTTCATTGATGAAATGCGAAATGCTTCCAAAAACCGTTACAGTGCAAACCAAGACACCTTAACCGAAGAGGAAATTCGTGATATCCGAAATCAACATTATGATATTCACAACATCCCCCATCCTTTCACGGCGATTCATGTAACGGATAAAGGGCTTGATATGCTGGAGCAATATGTGGCGGATGTACGCGCTGTAATTGGTTATGAGGTTCCGCTTGCTGTAGATCACTTTGGTCATATCGGTCTTGAAGATTGCATTAAGCTTGGCCGCCGCGTCGATAAATTTAATTTGGCTTGGATGGAGGATATGCTTCCATGGCAGTATACCGAGCAATATGCGAAGCTCGCGCGTGCTGTTGCAACGCCGATATGTACAGGTGAGGATATCTATTTGAAAGAAAACTTCAGGCCGCTGCTTCAAGCTGGCGGGGTGTCGGTCATTCATCCAGACGTTCTGACGACTGGCGGCATTTTGGAAACGAAAAAAATTGGTGATATGGCACAGGAATACGGTGTGGCCATGGCGATCCATATGGCTGAGAGTCCTATCGCCTGTCTCGCAGCAGCACATGTAGCAGCAGCGACAGAGAACTTTATGGCGTTAGAGTATCATTCCTGTGAGGTGCCATGGTGGGATGATATTATCATTAGCAGCAAGCTTCCGAACAAGCTCGTTCAGAATGGCTTCATTCATATGACAGATGCTCCAGGTCTGGGCATTGACGACTTGAACGATGAGGTACTAGCACAGCATCTGCATCCAAAAATCCCAGGGCTGTGGGAGCATACGGACAATTGGAATCATTACCATTCCAATGATCGGCTTTGGAGCTGATTCGTTGCGACAGTTATTATGACGGATAGGATCAAAACGGGACGCATAATTGCGTTCCGTTTTTTCATGTTTTGAAGTAACGATAGCGCTTTGAGCAAATATGAACATTATAAAAAGCACCTCCAGTTCCACATGATATGTGGAGTTGAAGGTGCTTACTTTATGAACGTATGGAGATTATCCCAAAATGTTAACACTCGTCTTAGCTTCATTTGTTAATCGAGCAGCAGCAGCAGCTTCCATTAAACCTCGGATATAACCGATACCGTATAAGCGTCCCAACAGCTCATATCCGGGATTCGCATTATCCTCGCCTTCCATCGTCGGCACATGATCTGGCCTTGCTGGCCCGTTAAAGCCTACTTCATAATACGTATGCATGGCCTCGAGCATATTGGTTTGCCCGTCATCGTGGAACGTTTCCTCAAACCTTTCCGGCGTTCCTTTCACATCACGGAAATGGACGAAAAACACTTTATCCTGCTTTGCAAAATGGCGGATGACGCTCGGAATATGTTCTCCAGCTGTTGCGAGTGTTCCTTGGCATAGAGTAATGCCGTTATAGGCGCTTGGAACTAAATCAATCGCTTGCTGCAGGGCAGCTGCACTTGTCAAAATACGTGATATCCCTCTAATAGGTGTGATCGGAGGATCATCGGGATGCAGCGCGAGCTTCACTTTTGCTTTCTCTGCAACAGGGACGATTCGCTCCATGAAGTATTGAAGATTTTCCCAAAGCTGATCTTCACTAATAAGGCCAGCCTCGGTAAGCGGTGCGTCCTTCATGAGGCTGTGATCGTAGCTAGACACTAGTGCTCCGCCCCGCGTCCGTGTGGTGGTCGATGTTCGAAACCAATTGAACTGAGCCATAAAATTGTAGCAAAGGACAGGAATTCCGGCTGCACCCATATTCGTAATAAATTGCTGGAACACTTCGATCTCGGCGTCTCTTCCTGCCGTTCCAAGCTTAATCTCATTGCTTGGAGGCATAGATTCGATCACGTTAAGCGTAAGTCCAGCATCAGCATACCTCTGTTTCATGCGAATAAGCGGCATCAAATCCCATGGTTTCTCCTGCTTTTCTTCCCATGGAAGTCCTCCAACTGCGTATTCAATGCCAAGCTGCTTTGCCAAAAGCCATAATCTTGCTGGCTGCGATGAGAAAAACTCTGCTAGCTGCATCCAGATACCACCTCCATAGTTTATTAACCAGCCACTTTTGCTGCCAATTCCTTGCCCATTTTGTCTATTTTCTTGTAGGCATCTTCAATCGATTGCTGGCCGAAGGTTACAGCCTCCATCTCCTTCTTATACGTATCAACCCATTCGGAGAAGCCTGCTGCCGGCGGATAGAACGGCAAAGCCTTGTCTAGTGAAAGGTCATATATTTCTTTGCCGAGCTTATCTTTAGCCTCAAGAGTTGGCTCGAGCTCTTTATAAATGTCAGGGTTGATCGGAATGCCGCGTGTGAGACCAAGCGCACTGCCTGCGTCCTTATCGGTAACAAACCATCTCAGAAATTTTTTCGCTTCATCTTTGTTTTTGGAATTCGCGCTTACACTTAAGAAGATGGTTGATTGCGCCCAGCCGCCACCCGCAGGACCAACAGGTAAATTGACTACGCCTACCTTTCCTGGCATTAGCTGCTCTAAAGCGCTGACAGAGCCGGTTGTTGCACCTCTTGTCATTACGACGCCGGATGCCATTGGATCAGCTTGCGGGTCATTTTCCAGAAATGAAGCGGCTTTTTCTGCAGGAGGTACGATTTTTGATTTGCGGAACTCTTCATACGTTTGGTAGAAGGTCATAAACAAATCCTTATCAAGCGTAAATGTTTTCCCGCCATCGGACATAACGGGCGGTTTGCCCATCGACGTCTGGTAATAGTTGAAGCTATCCCAAGTGGTTGTATCACCTATCGGATATTTCCCATCAGGCAGCTTCGCCCGAGCGTCTCTTGCCCACTGGAAAAATTCATCATAAGTCCAATCCTTATGCGGAAGCGTGATCCCGTATTGCTCCAGCTCCGCTTTGTTGTAGGCTAAGCCTTGCGCATTCTGACTGAGTGGAATACCGTACAATTTTCCATCTATTTGCAAATTAGAAATAACGGATGGATCAACAATGCCGCTTAGGTCAATGTCAGAGAGATCCTCTAGCTGACCGCGCGATACATATTCTTGAATGTAGGCAGCATCCATTTGCAGTACATCTGTTATGGACTTCGAAGCAGCAAGTGTCGGAAGCTTTTGCCAGAATGCATCCCATGCCATAAATTCCGGCTTAAAAGATACGTTCGTGTTTTGCTGGGAGTAAATGTCTAACGCTTTTTTTGTTGCCTCGTGCCGGGCATCCGGCCCCCACCACATAATGCTGAGTGTTGTTTTAACACCAGCATCTTTGCCGCCAGCATCATCCGGCTTTGCTGTGCTCTTCGTTCCTTCATTGTTTTGCTTCCCTCCATTGCTGCTTCCGCCTCCGCTGCAAGCAGTCAATGCGAGCAGTAATGCCAGCATCAACAGCCCCAAGCTTCTTGACCCTTTTTTGTTCATCATCTTGCATCCCCTTTTCCTTTGTGAAATGAAATGACTTACCCTTTTAATCCTGTAGTAGCTATTCCTTCGACAAAATGCTTTTGTGCAAAGAAAAAGATGATAACCGAAGGAAAGATCGACAGCAAGGACATGGCTAGCAATTGCCCCCACTGAATGTCGAATTGATCGATGAACATGCGCAGTGCCAGCCCAACAGTAAATTTGTCAACGGAGCTTAAATAAAGCACTTGTGCAAAAAAGTCGTCCCAGCTCCATATAAAGGTGAAGATAGCTACGGTAACAAGTGCGGGCTTCAGCAGTGGCAGGATCACTCTCCAAAAGATTCCGTAAACGCTTGCTCCGTCAATCGTTGCGGCCTCATCCAAATCTTTCGGAATACCACGAATAAATTGTACAAGCAAGAAAATGAAAAAGGCGCCGCCTCCGAAAAAATGCGGAAGCACGAGCGGTACGTAGCTGTCCACAAATCCTAGCTTATTGAACAAAATGTACTGCGGGACAACGGTTACCTGTCCTGGAAGCATCATGGTAAGCAGTAAAATGGAAAACCAGAAGCCGCGCAGCTTGAAGTGTAGCCTTCCGAAGCCATAAGCTACAATCGCAGCCGTGGCAACGCCGCCAATGACATTGCCCAGCTCCATAAGCAGTGTGTTGCCAAAAAAATGAGCAAATGTATATTCCGATGAGAAGTGCCAGCCATCCCAATAATTGCTCCACATGGGTGTCTTCGGCCAGATCGTCGGCAAGCTTAGCTCCTCTGTCTTTTTTAAAGAGGCTCCTGCCCACCAGATGATGGGATACAGCATCAGAACAGAGAACAGGGATAGGTACAAATGGCTCGTCAGCTTCGAACGCAGCGAATTCATTTGGTTTTCCCCCCATCTGATTCGTAGAACACCCAATATTTCGAGGCTGCGAAGTTAATTAGCGTGAGAAGCGCTACAATAGTGAGCAATATCCAAGCAAGTGCAGATGCATAGCCCATCTGATAATGCTTGAACGCTTTCTCGTACAGGAACATGGCGTACATATAGGTTGAATTAATAGGGCCGCCTTTTGTGATAATGAACGCTGAGGTAAACGTTTGAAACGATCCGATAATGCCCAGCACGAGATTAAAGAACATAACCGGCGAGAGCATCGGCAGCGTAATGCTTATAAACTTCCTTACCTTGCCGGCTCCGTCTACAGAGGCTGATTCATAAAGCTCTTGCGGCACTTGCTTAAGCCCAGCTAGAAAAATAACCATGGTTGATCCGAATTGCCACGTATTGAGTAAAATCAATGTGCCAAGCGAGGTATCCGGATTGGATATCCAGCCTACCCCCTCAATCCCAAACCAAGCGAGCACCTGATTGATATAACCGTCTATCCCGAACATATTGCGCCAAAGCGCTGCTACCGCAATGCTTCCTCCAATTAAGGATGGAAAATAAATTGCCGTCCGATAAATATTCATGCCTCGAATGTTTTTATTGAGTGCCAATGCGACCATAAGGGAGAAAAACAGCTTTAATGGTACGGAGAATAATACAAACATAAACGTCACGCTTAGCGATTTCGTGAAAGTGGAATCACCAATAAATATTTTGGTGTAGTTGTCCGTGCCGGTCCATATTGGGTCCTCCAGTAAAGAATATTCGGTAAAGGACAAATAAAACGATTGTGCAATGGGCCAAAGCGTCAACAGCAAAAAACCGATTAGCCAAGGGGATATAAATATGTATCCGGCTAAATGAGCAGCTCCTTGTTGTTTGCGTTTTGTTTTTATCTGCTTTTGTTTGGGTAAAACAGTTTCTGTCTTCACTCTAATCATCTCGTCCCCTTTCCTAGATAATGTTCCTTTACTTTATACGAAAGCGGTTACATGAATGAAGGTGAAGAAATTATGAAATCGTTTGATTTTATATAGTGTGAAAAATTCATAGATTGCCTCATAAATACCTTAAGAAAGTCGCATCGACAAATATGTGAATGTCCCTAACAATAGACTTAGAAAGCAAATAACAGCAGCCTTCAAACACACTATTGCGAAAGAGGTGCTCAGATGAAATTTGACAATCCGGAAGATATGATCCAGCTTACGCCGCTTTGGGAGGGCGAACGCTTTCCGAATGGACGTCCTAAAGTATCCGAAGATGTTCTAAGGCGCATGCGCAAAATCACTTTGGAGGAGGCTTGGGGCCCTCTCTGGAACCGAGGTTATGCCTTTCAGTTCGAAGGTGATTTCAAAATTATCCACCCGAATAAAATAATGGTTGGACGCGCTGTTACAGCTGTAATGGTGCCTAAGCGACCTGATCTGCATGAAACGCTGCTTAACTATGGACATGAGCAAGAAAATCGAAAAGGCTTTTTCAACCAATGGGTTATTGATTCGCTAGTGGAAGATGATGTCGCGGTAGTGGATATGTTTGATAAAGTTCATCTTGGCACTTATGTAGGCGGGAATTTATCTACAGCTATTTCCACACGCACGAAGCGCGGCGGTGCTGTCATTTGGGGCGGCATTCGCGATAATCAGCAAATCGTAGAAATCGATAATATCAATGTCTACTATCGCGGCAGCGATCCTACTGCGATTGCGGACGTTACAATGGTAGGCATGAACGTTCCAACACGCATTGGCAAAGCTACATGTATGCCTGGTGATGTAGTACTCGGCACTCCTTCTGGCGTTATTTTCATTCCGCCTCATTTAGCTGAGCTGACGGTCGTACAAGCGGAAAAATCCCAAGTACGTGATGTGTTTGGTTTCGTTAGACTGCGTGACAGCGTATACTCGACAGCACAAATTGATGCCGGATGGGACGTTGCGCTTTGGACAGATTTCTTGAACTGGTTCGAAAATGATGCCGCAGCCGAGGAATATCGTCATCTAAACTGGGATGCTGAGCTTGAGGAAGCACAAATGAGGGATCGAAACGGACCGCAAAGCGATGTTCGGCTCTAGGCAATACGTTCGAAACTAGCAATTGTGGTTTAAATATGAGAAAAAGGACTCTAGCTGGATCACGCCGCCGCTAGAGTCCTTTTTCTATGAGATGCTTTTATTTACCAATCGTTTCCCGGTATTCACTAGGCGAGAGCCCGACCTTTTTCTTAAAGATTTGACTGAAATACCGCGGGTCTTGGTAGCCGACCTTCTCTGCTACTTCATAATTTTTGTAATGGGTGCTCTTTAGCATATCCTTCGCTTTATCCATCCGAATGTCCGTCAAATGCTCGATGAATGTTTTTCCTGTATTCATTTTGAAAAGCAGGCTTAAGTAGGTTGGCGTCATATACACTTTCTGTGCCACACTTTGCAAGGATACATATTGGCATTCCTGCTCCATATGATGAATCGTTTTTTTGATAATGCTGCGATGGCTCTCCTTCTGGTTGTACGAGAACACTTCTTTCAGTCCAATTAAAAAATGAATGACATACTGTTTAATTTCATCCAAAGTCGCAAGCTTCACGATCGACATCACGTCAAACCGCTCATACATGCTAACATGCTCTGTCTCTGATAATACACGTTTTTCTATTCCGACGAGAAGCCTAACGGTCACATCATATACGCTCTGTGTATCAATCGGTCCATCATGAAGCAGCTCAGCATAAAAAAGGTGAACACTATCTTCAATCTCTGCGGTTGTCTCTGCGGCTTTATAAACGTCAAAAAGCTGCTTCTCCTTATCTGACGGGTATTGCTGCAGCGATTCCGAGCGTCCCAGCTCGCTGAAATAATTAATTTTGCCCGTGCCACTATAAAACTTATACTGCAGCGCTCGAGCAGCCTGCCGATAGGAATGAACAATATCATATAATTGACTGCATGGTTTGCCAACCCCGACATTAAAGGAATGAAGAAAATGCTCTTTAAGCATAGTCTGCATCTTCTCGATAGATTCCTTCGATACCCATGAGAAGAGCATGCCAATTCTGCCCTCCTCATCCACAAATACGACGCTGCCCTCGGTCATTTTTTTTTGCATGTAATCCCGAATTTGCTCCAAATAAATGATTTTTTCATGCTCATCTTCAAATGGGATCGTCGGTTCTACCAAAGCCATAACTGGAAAAGTGTAATAGGGATTAAGCTGAAGCCTGGATAAGCTTTCTTTTAAATCCGACTTCATTGCACGGGCATTAGACACCAGGTTTCGCAAGAAACGCTCCCTCATCCACGTAAGAATGACATCTTCTTTAAATAATAACCCCTCGCTTAACATTCTCCATTTCCCCCTCTTGTAAGGTCGACTTGTGAAATGAATGACTTTAATTGAGATGAATCATTTTGTAAGAGTGCATATGCAAAGTAAAGGCTTCTTCTGCTAGTGCAGCGTCGCCAGTGCGCAGAACGTCTACGAGCCGAAGATGCCAATCCGCCAGCTCTTCTGTGGAGTAATGACGATTGGAAATAGCCATGAACCGCATGACTTTGATTCGCATCCGATTCCAAAGATCAAGAATCATATGGTTATCGCAGCGCCTATAAAAAAAGCCATGAAACTCCATATCAAGCTCTAATATGTTCAAAATATCGTTTTGCTCATGAGCAAGATCCATTTGACGAATAAGATCTTCTAAATAGTTAAAATCATTTTCGTTTAGCTGCTTCATAGATTGCCGTACCGCAAAACCTTCTATGATCTCTCTCAGCTCGAAAATATCTTTTATTTCCTTGTCGGTTATGTATGAAACAATTGAGCCTTTGTTGGGGATGCTCGTACTAAATCCTGCTGATTTCAGTCGTTCCAGCGCTTCACGAACCGGTGCTTGGCTGATGTTGAATTTCTTTGCTATCTCAAGAACTAGCAGCCTAGCTCCCGGCTGCAGCTCACCTGCTAAAATTTCCTTCTTTAATGCTGTGTAAACCTGATCGCTAATGGAGCTAACCGAAGGAATTGACATGTTCTCAAACATAACATTCACTTCTCCGTTTCCGATTATCGATTATCGATAATCTGCTTTGTAACAAGATTATAGAACTTATTCCCATCTATGACAACCGATTATTTTGTCGAAAACTGACAAATATACTGCAGTTTGGTTGTGAATAAGCATCCGATCAAAACGAATGGTTCATTAGATTAGAATAACTTATAAAATATTTTAAGACTTTATCTAGTCATGCAAATTCCTAGAGCATATAATAGAGATTGATTAATATCCGATATAATTACTTGGACAAATGGAGATTCAAATATGAATGTAAAAGTACCTACAATAAAAAAACAAGTTTTTGATCTCATCATTCGCGATGGACTCGTTTCCAAAGCTGCTTTAATGGCGCGACTAACGATAACATCCACCAGCTTGTCGCGATTGCTGGAGGAACTGCTAACGGATGGTCTAATTCTTGCTTCAGAGCTGGGACGATCTACAGGCGGGCGAAAGCCTATATTGTATCGCGTCAATCCAGATCATCGTGCTGTGTTTGGGCTAGAAATATCCCGCTTCTCCTCCTCTATCGGTTTATATGATTTGAATTTAAAACCGCTCGCGTTTGAACGATGGAAGATGGATGAAAGAATGACGCCAGAAACGCTTGTGGGCAAAATCACTCAAATTGCTGAGCGTATGATGAGTGACTTTCACATTGATCGCAACAAAGTGATTGGGATTGGGATTGGCGCAGTTGGCCCTTTGAGCCGTGAAGATGGCGTCATGCTAAAACCCCGTTATTTTCCTGCGCGAGGCTGGATTGATGTTCCCATCTGTGACTGGTTGGAACAGCGGCTTGGCATGCCTGCCCTGCTCGATAATGGAGCGAACACAGCTATTATTGGCGAACATTGGGCACTGCGCAATGAAGAGGTTGAACACATGCTTTATGTTCATGCGGGAGTTGGTCTGCGAACCTCTATGATGTCAGGTGGACAAATCGTTAGAGGCGCAGTAGATATGGAAGGCTCGTTCGGTCAAATGATCATTCAGACCGATGGTCCAAGGCTAGGCGACGAAGGAAATTATGGCGCGCTTGAAGCGCTTGTTTCCATTCCCGCGTTGGAGAAGAAAATACGCTCACAACTGAAGCTTGGCCGATCAAGCACGTTAATGGGTATTCCGCCAGAGGAAGTTCAATTTGACGCTTTGCGGAAAGCGTATTTGCAAAAAGATGCATTCATTACGGAGCAATTTCTACAAACGGCTACCTATCTCGGCATTGGTATCGCCAATCTCATTAATATTTTGCATCCCGAGGCTGTCATTTTAGGCGGCCCGCTCGTCAATGTCGATAAAACGATTTATGAAACGGTCATTCAAGTTGCGCGGAGCAACATTTATTATTCACCGCAATATGAACCGAAATTTTCGCAAGGACAGCTGACTGAGGATGCCGTTACCGCAGGGGCAGCCATTATGCTGCTGCAGGATTGGGAACTTAATTAGAAACAAAAAACGATGCTGGCTTTGGCCTGCATCGTTCTTGTTTCTAGGCTATGGCGGGAGAACTAACATCGTACAAATGAAAATTTGAGGTGGGGATTTCTTTGCATCCAATAACCATATTTGAAATTGCAGCTTCGTTTGGGTTTGTCATGATTATGTTTGTTATTGCATTACTTTTACCTCAGAAGGTTAGAAAACTGAGTTTATGTATGTCTTGTTCATTAACTGTACTTTTGTTATTACTTTTTGTTATTCGTCCCTACTGGATTGATTATCAAGTTACAAATAAAACAAAACAGTTAAATTTATATTTGGAGGAACGGTACCCTAATCAAGAATGGGAAATTAGTCGACAAGTAGGTAGACAATATAACCCTTATCACTTAAACGTTAATTTTATAAACGAAAAGGGTTGGACTTATACCTATTCAGTAGTTAATGAAAAAAACATTTTCCAAAGCTCTTGGATGCCGCCAGAAGGAAAGTTTCCCGATGCAGGGAAACATTACGAATGAATGATTGATCCAACATTATATGATAACAGCTTTTTTAAAGTAGTTGCAGCAGCTCGTTTAAATGATGAATTTCATACGTTGGAATAATGCTTGTACGATTTGGCTTTCGCTTCGGATTATACCAGCATGTATCGATGCCATAATTGAGGCCGCCCTGGATATCAGATGTCAATGAATCACCGACCATAAGCACATTTGACTTATTGATCAGATTCAGCTTCTCGAATGCAAAATCAAAAATTCCGGTTTGCGGCTTTGAAAAACCAGTGTCCTCAGATACGATAATATGCTCGAACGAATGAGCTAAAGCAGACCTGCCAATTCGACTATGCTGTGTCTGTTTAATCCCATTTGTGATGATTGCAATGCGATGCCCATTATGAAGAACCTGCTGAATAAGAACATCCGAGCCCTCGATTAAGAAAGAGCCCTCTCCCAAGTAATGAACGTAACGCTCGCTAAAATGCACAGCATCAAGCTCGACTTTAACTTCTGCAAACAGTTTTCTAAATCGCTCATGCCGCAAAAAATCAAGAGTAATCTCACCCTTTTCAAAATCATTCCATAGCTGCTGATTAACTGAGCGATAGAGTTCAATATGTGATTGTAAAAGGTCAACTTGAAACTCCAAGAAAACACTTTTAAGCGCGTGCGCCTCTGCTAAAGAATAATCAAATAAGGTATCGTCCGCATCAAACAAAATAACTTCGTATTTCACTAGAAAATCCTCCTGTTAACCTTTTAAGCATGAATGGATCATAACTTTCCTTCAAGCTAAATTCTTTGTATGTTTCCATTAAAGCTGAATTTGAAATTGCATCAATTGCGTCGTCTTAATATCGTAGGGTCATATATTTCAACGAATCCGCATTGCATGCAAGAAACAAATAAATAATGTTGATATTGAATGTTTAGAAGCTTGCTTAATCCCGCACCTGTCATAGCCAATTCATTAATATCGCATTCATTATGATTACATTTTGTGCATTTGAATGAATTCGCAATGCTGTTGTTTATATCATACTCATCCAGTTCGAGATCTGATTCTTCAAGCTCATTCTCTTGCTCATCAACAAAGGGATCTAAATGCTCATCAAGAACCTCTTGTTTACATTCAGGACAACAATTATGCTCGAGTATAACGCTGCTGCCGCACCAAGGACATTCAATCATGGCGTTGCTCCTTCCTATCAATTACGTTCTCAAAACGTAAGCTTAAGGGAACGATCCTTATTTTCTCAACATGTAAACATATTCGTTGCTGCGCTGTCTTTTCCTCTCCTTTCATACTAGAGTAAAGGGCTGAATTTTCCAGCCCCTCCTCATCAAACCGTACGTGAGGTTTTCCCTCATACGGCTTTCCGATGTTCGTCATTCATCGGCATGCAGATTACAAAAGCGTTTTTAATCCGTGAAGTTTGGTCATGTGTTTTACTTCTTGAAAGGAACTCTTCCATCTCGCTCGCTGTCGTTTCTTCGCATACCATCTCATGAACCGTTGCAAAATGTACCAATCCAATTTCGCCAATTTCCGCTGGCTGTAGGCAGTATAATAATAATTCCGCCAGCCTTGGATTTTCGGGTTCAACCATGCAACGTGTTCTTCGACTGACTTTTGTCGCATCACTGGCGGGGCAAGTCTTTCTTTGACCACTTCCCGTATACGTTCTTCCGCCTTTCGGGTTAGCCACTGTTGGGTTGTGTAATAGACTCGTCCTTGCGACGTTTCCGCTTTCGTCCTCCTGTGGTGCATGCCTAGAAAGTCGAAACCTTCCTCACCTGTCCACAATCCTACGATTCGCGTTTTCTCAGGATGCAAGGTGAGCTCAAGCCGTTCCATAATCGCTTGGATCAGTGCATAAGCTCGGTCTGCATCTTTCTTCGTCTTGCAAACGACCACCAGATCGTCTGCATACCGCGTCAATTCTCCCATACTCTTACCGTGGCGTTCCCACAACAGATCGAAGTAATTCAGATAGATATTCGCGAATAGCGGCGAAATGACTCCGCCCTGTGGCGTGCCTAAATCGGAGCGCCTTACTTGTCCTTCTTCCATAACCCCCGCACGTAGCCACTTTCGAACCAGCTTCAGTATCCTCCGATCACTGATTCGCATCGCGACCAGTTTCATCAGTTTCTCTTGATTAATGGCATCAAAGTAGCCTTGGATATCGACGTCGATCACCCAATTCCCTTTGCGGTTGCAGGATTTCCGAATGCGTTCTAGCGCTTGTTTGGCACTGCGCTTTGGACGAAAGCCGAATGAGGCTTCCTGAAAATCCATTTCAAAGATCGGTTCCATGACCAGTTTCGTTGCCATTTGGATGACACGGTCGCGTACCGTTGGGATACCTAATGGTCTTTGCTTGCCATCTTTCTTCGGAATGTACTGTCTTCTGACTGGCGCTGGATGATACGCGCCTTCTTTCAGTAAGTGATGACACTCTTCGATGAAATTGTAATCTCCTTGCTTTTCAATCTCAGCAAGGGTTTGGCCGTCAACGCCTGCCGCGCCTTTATTCGCACGTACTCGGCGCCATGCTTCCCAGAGCATATCTCTTCGGTACACCTTATCATACAAAGCATGAAATCTGCGCTTCTTGTTTTCCTTGGCCGCATGACCTAGTTTCTCTTGGAGTTGTTGAACGTTTTCCTTTGGTGTTGTTAGCCTCTCGGCATTCACTGACTCATACCTCCTTAAGAAACATGAACAAAGCAGGGCTCCTTCCCTCCCGCAGGTTGTGTTGTCCTGCATTCCTCGGTACTATGAGCCCCTCGGACTCCCTTCCTGCAGACCGCTCACTTCACCCCTTGGCTTATAGAGTGTCTCTTTACGGGCTTCAAAAAAAAAAATTCCGTGCAGGGGAGGGTCTCCCCAGTTCACTGCATCCTCTTTCCTACCATGCCGCTCCCTTTACGCCGGAGGATTCTTCGCTATTGTTCCAAGTTCTCCATAGCTTCCTTGGCCTTCGTCCATATTCGCAGGACTCGGCTTCCTCTTTCCCCTCTTGCGAGGCCTTTTTGACGACGCGGCAGGATTCACTTTATGTTACGGCCTGGCAGGTTGCTTGCCCTGTCTCTGACAGGTACTTTTGTCGATACGCTTCTACGCACAGATTTCGCCATACGCAGGTATCCTAGCTACGAAGGTGGCTTGGCCCCTCCTTCGGTTGGACTTTCACCAACTAGACGATGCGTACCTCTGGGCACGCCGAACACAAAAAAAAAGACAAAACACCACTTTCGATGTTTTGCCTTCTAACGTTACGAATCTTTGGATCGGTTAGCCATATCGATGATCATTACGATAAGCACGAGTAGTTGAATGAGCAGTTCGTTACTCATTGCAATCCCTCCCAGCTGCATGTAATGCTCCTTCGCTGCGGCTTCTCCTCTCGTTCATTTGCTTAACGAACATCTCCCATTACCATATCTATGGTCGAAACTTAAATTTTATGACGGATATTCGTACGGCGAGTGCTGCCATAACGATAGATGCAAGACATACAGCGACAAAATGAATAAGGCTATTTGTGATGAATAAAGCTTCCAGCTTCACGAACTCAGCTGCTCCTCGAACGAGTACGATAGCGATAGGATGCAATATATAAATCCATACTCGCCACTCCCTAAATGCTTTTCCAGACCGGCCTTTCCAGGATAACGCCCAGTGGAACAAGAAGTAGGTTGCTGGCCAAGCAAATACGTACATACTGTCGTGCCGCGGAAATTGTAGAGCTTTCAGAAAGGAAGCTTCGGCTATCATTAGTGCTAACGAAATCAGAAACAAACACGCGTAGTTTATTGGCGTTCTAGCAGGCTGTGGACGTTTTGCTGCCCATATGCCTAATATGAGATAAATCGGTGCATAGAATATACCATTGCGTGTGTAATCAAAAAATTGAAACAGCCATTCATAGAAATGTTTTAGAACAGCTATGTTTTCCGTAATTCCATAATAACTATCTCCGAAGAGTCCTACTATATAGAGCAACAAACCAACAACGAGCAGCATGGAAAGCGACATTTTCTGATGCAAATAATACGTAAGAACAAGTCCAATAATTAGCGCAGGCAGATACCATAGATGATAAAACGTACCATCAAAAACAATATCTCTTATAAAGGAACCAAAGGTTAAATGAGTAGAGAAATCACCTTTGTACATATTCAAAGGAATGTACAACAAGATAGCAATCAAATATAAGATTCCGATTTTCTTTAAATACAAGATCAGCGCTTTTTGATCTTTAACTTTATCTCCTGTCAGCTTTCGGAAGAAAAAGAAGCCCGTTGACATAAAAAATATAGGCACCGCTAATCGCGAGATGATTCCGCTGAAGAGAAAGTCAAAATATTCGTTATACGAGAGCAATGGACTGGTGTGATTGGCAATAACGAATAGGGCCGCTATAAATTTAAGCCAGTCGAGCCCGCTATAATTGGGTTTAGAGACCATGTGATTTTTGCCCTTTTCCAGTAAAAGCCGTAACGATAAAACCATCCCTATTATTTCCTGAAATTCGATATAGATCACCATTTAGGATGGGAACAGTCGTGGAAGGTCCATCCTCTGCCGGCACATAATAAATCTGCACGAGCATGCTATCCGTTTCTACGGTGAGATAATTCCCGCCATAAGTAAATTTTCGGACAAAATCGATGTACTCCTCCAAGCAAAAATCATGCTGCTCCATAATTTCGGCATGAGGATAACCGACATAACGAAAATGCCATGGCTCACAAGAGATGTTTGTAATAGCCTCTTTTCCTGCTTTGTACCGCTGAATAAAGCCATTTTTTGCAGCAAGCAATTTGAATGCCATATAGATGCCGCTATCTGGGAAAGATGGCGCAATAAAGTCGACATGCTCATCTATTTTCCCAACATCGATAGCAAGTCCCGTTTGGTGCTCGCTATGACCTGGCAAAGCCACATAACAAGCGGTATACTCGTCACCATTTTCCACTAGAGAGGTTTCATAGATCTGCTCCTGCTCCTCTCTCGAGCGATAAGCGCTAACTGCAATAATATCATTCATGGCTTGAGATTCATTTATAAGTATATTGAAATGCTGCAAGCATGTTTTCTCTAGTAACAAATCTTCCTCCAGCAATCTTATGTCAGGATTAGTATGAAGCGGGATCAGCTTGTCTAGTGAAATGGATTGTTTTATAGGGTTGGCTTGATTAACCAGTACCAGATGACCTTCATACATTTCTGCACGACTAACTTGAACAGCTGTATGCTTTACATAACCGCTTTCTTGAATGGTTTCAATTTGGTTTTGTTGCCCCAATTCGTCCAAACCTCCTCTACGTCCTTGTATTTCCTTGTTACTCTAGCTGTTAGCGACGTTGATATTTCCTGTGCTACGCTCCCAATATGGGCGGCTAGCTCTGCAAATGTGATCTCTTCTGCTCCCTGTCGTCCGATTAAAGTTACCTGTGTTCCTTCCGCACAAGGTCCTGGCAGCTTTACCATGAGCTGATCCATACATATTTTGCCGACGACTTTTGCCCGTTGTCCATTGACCAGCACCTCGGAATTTTGCATGCTTTGTGACCAGCCATCTGCATACCCAATCGGAACTGTGCCAATCCATTGCTCTTCTTCTGCCTGATAGGAATTGTCGTATCCTAGGTACTCATCTTTGCGCAGCTTCTTTACTTGTATGAGCTTGCTGTGCAAGCTCAAAACAGGCTTGAGCTTCACAGATTGCACAAGCTTTTCCGGATAAAAGCCGTACATCGCTGCCCCTATGCGTACCATATCCATTGCAAGATTAGGAAATCGGAGTGCTGCTGCGCTTCCCGCACAATGATAAAGACGAATACGGAGACCGGACTTTTTGCTCCATTCTATCATCTCCATAAAGCGGCTTGTTTGCAGTTCAAGAAATGTCGTATCTGCTTTGCCTGCAGTCGCAAAATGAGTGTAAAATCCATCCACTTCAATATCTGGCGCTTTTAGCCATGGCACAAGCTTGTCCCACTCTTCTTTTGACTGAATACCAATTCTCCCGAGCCCCGTATCCACTTTCACATGGATAAGAAGCTTCTTGGCAGATGCTGTTGGTTTGTATTTTCTCATTTGCTTAAACCATGTGGCATTTGTAACGGTTAACATCAAATCATTCTCGATGGCTAGGTGTACATATTCAGCGTCTATTGGTGTCAAAATAAGGATAGGCAGCTTCATGCCATAGGATCTAAGGCGGAGCGCTTCCTCTAAATAAGCAACAGCCAGAACATCAGCGCCTGCTTGTTCAGCCATATGCGCAGATTCAAGATCGCCATGTCCGTAGCCATTTGCTTTCACAACAGCCATCAGCTTGACATGGTTTGGCAGCGTTTCGCGAATCTGTATTAGATTGTCTTGAATATGATTCAAATGAATGTCTGCCCAAGTATCTCTAAGCATATCGGTCACCTCGTGTACTGAATCGATTGTTTTTCAGCATGACGCATGATAGCATAATCAATTAATTTCTCGACAAGCTCCGAATATCGAGTTCCATTCGTCCGCTCCCACATGACCGGATACATGCTGTAATTCGTAAAGCCAGGCAGTGCATTGATTTCATTCAAATACAACTGTCCCTTGCCATCTAAGAAAAAGTCTACCCGTGCAAGACCCGAGCAGTTATGAGTATGGTATGCTTTGATGGCTAGCTGCCTAATTTGCGACGTGATTTCTTCGGATAGATGCGCTGGAATCGACATCTTTAGCTGCTTATCCAAGTATTTGGACTCGAAATCGAAGAAGACATGGTCATGGATGAATTCGCCTGGCAGTGAGGCAAGCGGCTTCTCATTACCCATAACAGCCACTTGAATCTCTCTGCCTATTACTTCACGCTCAAGCACAATTTTGTTGTCATACTTAAATGCTTCGGTAATGCCAGCAACCAGCTCTTGTTTGTCGTGGCATCTGCTGATGCCGATGCTTGATCCAAGTGAGGCTGGCTTCACATAACAAGGATAACCAATGGTCTCCTCTGCCATATGAAGTACCTTTGAATGATCTTCGAGCCATTGATCATATCGATAAACACGGTACTCGACCTGATGAATGCCTGCTTGCTCTAATAGCTGCTTTGAGATGGCTTTGTCCAGTGTAAGCGCTGAGGATAATACACCATTCCCAACATAAGGAACATTAAGCAATTCCAACAGCCCTTGTACGGTTCCATCCTCTCCATATGAGCCATGCAGCAGCGGCAAGACAACTTTTTTTCCTGGCAATGCGAATTGACTCATTAAAACCTGTCCGATGGACTCGGCTTCACTCCTATGCTTTGGCAAAGCTATAAGATCGGTTAATTGAAGTCCTTCTTGATTTAACTTGTCAGGCGTACACCATAGTCCTTCTCGCGTAATGTAAATGGGGAATACTTCAAATTTAGAATCATCTATGGATTGAATAACGGTGTATGCTGTTTTTAATGAAACCTCATGCTCGACGGATTTGCCGCCGTATAGGACATATAGTTTTGTTTGCATAAAAAAAAACCTCCCAAAATCGACTTGTTATCTATTACTAAAGATAACAATCAATCGTTAAGAGGCTTGTAAGTAAAGTTTAATTAAAGCTTAAGATTCCATAAATTGTTTATAAGGTTTATTTGCCCGCTGGATCAATTGCGCTAGCAAGCTCCTGCAAATCTCGCCCTTGCAGTAGGTTTGATTTCCTTCGTTTATTTCCACAAAACACGTATCATTTCCTGCTTCTGGGGTTATTTACAGCGTTTAAAACAAAGAAAAACCCAGGCGTATGCGCCTGGGCTGGGTATTACCATGGAATATCTCCAATATTGTGCATAATAGCTTCGATCTGGGCTAATTCCTCAGCTGTCAGTGGAGCACTCTCTAGTGCCTTTACATTCTCTTCAATCTGGCTTACGCGGCTGACACCGATCAAAGCAGATGTGACTCCACCTTCGCGCAGTGCCCAAGTCAGTGCCAATTGGGATAAGGTTTGTCCTCTTCTTGCCGCTAGCTGCTCTAGGCTGCGGAATTTTTGAACCCGCTCTGCCGTGATCGCTTCTGGTTTCATCGTGCTGGAAGCTGCACTCGATTCCGCTTCGATTTTATCGACATATTTATTCGTCAGCTGTCCTCTTCCAAGCGGGCAATAAGCGATCGAGCCTATGCCATTCTCAGAAAGTACATCCTGCAAACCATCTTCAATCCAACGGTTCAGCATGGAGTAATTCGGCTGATGAATCAGGCAAGGCGTCCCTAGCTGCTTCAAAATTTTCACAGCAGCGCTTGTCTGCTCCGCACTGTAGTTGGATAAACCAACATATAAAGCTTTGCCCTGTCTTACCGCATGGTCTAACGCGCCCATTGTTTCCTCAAGCGGCGTTTCTGGATCAGGACGATGGGAATAAAATATATCGACATAATCAAGTCCCATTCTCGTTAAGCTGCGATCCAAGCTGGAAAGCAAGTTTTTGCGTGAACCCCATTCGCCGTATGGACCTTCCCACATGTAATAGCCCGCTTTAGTTGAAATAAGAAGCTCATCGCGATAGGGAGCCAAATCCTTCTTATATACTGCTCCGAACGTTTCTTCGGCAGAACCGGCAGGCGGTCCATAGTTGTTTGCTAGGTCAAAATGATTAATGCCGAGATCGAACGCTTTTAAAAGCATTGCACGTGAGTTTTCAAGCGGTTGATTGCCGCCGAAATTTTGCCACAGACCAAGGGATATCGCAGGCAGCTTAATTCCACTTTTGCCTGCGCGTTTATACAACATATCGGAATAACGTGATGAATCAGCAGCATAAGGCATTTATCATATTCCCCTTTGTTTTTAGAATGATTTCGTTGTTTGAAACATGCTATAATGATTACTTGCAAACATCATTGCTTTTAAAGTATAGCTTAATTTTGCTGCAATACGGAATGTCCACATGCAAGTCATATATGTCATAATGTAATATATTGAATAGCTACAATTGAGGAAGTGACAACGAATGTGCGAGCATTATGATCTGGTCTATTATTATCATGGGAAGCAGTTCTGCGAAGCTGGCTATAGCTGGGGACCCGGCGTTAAGGATCATTACAAAATTTTATTTATTCATGAAGGCAAAGGCACCTATCAGATTAACGGAAAAACATATGCCTTAAAAAAAGGACAAGGCTTTATGGTATTTCCAAATACGATATGCCATATGAAGGCGGATCTTCAAGATCCGTGGGTCTATTCGTGGATTGCTTTTCAAGGAACATGTGTTGACGGTTTACTTGAACAGGTCCACTTAAGCAAAACGGCACCTTCATTCTCGTATGCTCCAGCAAATTGGTTTGAGCCTTGGTTAGAACAGTTTAATGATGCAGGGGAACTTGAGAAAAACAGCGGTCTTGTCGTTCATAGCCTGCTCTATCGCCTTATTTCGGATTGGATCGATATGCTAACTGCCCCTAATCAAATCGGTTATTTGCCTAAAGCAAAGGATGTTTATGTTCGCAAAGCGATCGATTATATCAAAATGAATTACTACACCAAAGTAAGCATTACTGAGCTGGCCAAACTCATTGGCATAGACCGCATATACTTATCCGCCCTATTTAAGGAAGTAGTAAATCAATCGCCGCAAACCTACTTATTGCATTATCGAATGGATAAAGCTTGTGATCTCATGAACAATCAACAGCTTTCGGTATCTGATATTTCCCACTCCGTCGGCTATAACGACCCTCTTCTCTTCTCGAAAATGTTCAAAAAAGTGAAAGGGATATCTCCCAGTCATTATCGCAAAGAAATTGTCTGATTCAAAAAAGAGAGCTTGCATGAGCAGGCTCTCTTCATCATTATTATTTAATGTGATAAATCTTTAACCATCTTAACATGTGGAATATTCTCTTCCATAAAGACGGTGGATGCTACCTCATAACCTTGCTTCTCATAAAAAGCTGCTGCTTGAACTTGTCCATGCAGCTTCGCTTTCTTAAGCCCCTTTTCACGTGCGATCAACTCAAGCTCGTCCATAATTGCTTTGCCGAGTTTATGCATGCGGTGTGAAGCCAAAACGCAAATCCGCTCTATTTTTGCCATATCATCGACGATCCGCACTCTGCCAGTTCCAACAGGTACATTCTCGTAATATACAAGAACATGATCAGCGATTGCATCGTATTCATCAAGCTCTACTTCCTCCGCAACACCTTGCTCTTTGACGAAGACTGTTTTTCGAATCAGGTACGCCTCTTCCAATTGCTCATCTGTCGTAATCCGTTTTGTTTCCATCTTTCTCTTTCCTTCCATAAAGAAATCTCTATAAAACTGCGACTATTCAGCCTCTATGTTTATTATAATGCTAATTTGCTAATTAGCCAAAACTTATCGGCATTTCAATCCAAAAAATATAATGACCGTTGTCATGAACAACGCCGATTTCTCCTCCATGCATCTCTACTATTTGTTTGGCAATGGTAAGTCCAAGACCTGTACCAGCTGGCATAGAGCTGCGAATATCATTTGACTCCCGCTTGAAAAAACGATTAAACAATTGCGCTTCCTCATGAGGATTAATCGGTACTCCTTCATTTTCAATGGTTAACCGAAATATATCGTTCGAGGCAGTTGCTTTTACCGTCATCACACTCGGTTTGATCGAATATTTGAGCGCATTGATTAAAAGATTGTCAATTGCTCTGACTATTTTCTGGGTATCTCTCTCCACGCATATCGGTCTTGCACAAAAGCTTTTCACCACAATGATTCCCTGCTCGGCAGCAACAGGCTCAAATTCAATAATAAGCTGCTCTACTAGTTTGTTGATATCGACGGATTGCCTAATGAAGTTGTGATCTCCGCCAGTCAGACGTGTATATTCAAACAAATCATCGATCAATTTCTTAAGCTGCTGCGTCTTATGGAAAGCATTGTCTATAAATCGCTCTTGTTCACTTGGATCTTGAGAGGCATGTGATTTCAATAAATCCAAATAGCCGATAATGCTGGTAAGCGGAGTCCGCAAATCATGCGAAATTATTGTTGGTCACTCCCTCGCTTCTTTTCCTCATGCTAACAAGAAATTGTGCGGATAATGCGAGGATAAATATGAATTTATTCTGAAGAGCATTCATTCTTTAACTTCAATATCCCACAAAAATGACCAACTAGAGGAGTAATATGCCAAAAGCGAAGCTTTTTTTCGGCTTGCTGCGTGCTATGCTAGCCTTAGGACTAAATAAAATTGTAAAGGCGGGTATATAGTGTCATATCTATCAATTAGCACATGGAGCTTACATCGCAATCTTGGACCTCTTCACTGGACGGTATGGGATACCGAAACGAATACTCATCAAACGCGTGTACAAGAACAACCGCAGCTTACGACTTTGCTAGACCTTCCAGCTGAAGCAGCTGCTAGAGGTTATCAAGCGCTTGAAGTTTGCCATTTTCATTTCCCTTCAACAGAACCAGCTTATCTTGAGCAGCTTCGCCTCTCTTTCGAAAATGCTGCGATTAAGTTTGATACCTTGCTGCTCGACTATGGCGACATAACAACAGTTGATGCGGCTAAAAGAACAGCAGATCTTAGTTTCATTCAGAATTGGATCGATATTGCTTCAAAAAGTGGAGCTAAACAAATTCGTGTCATTGCTGGTGAAGCTTCACCTAGTGATGATGCTGCCACTCAATTGTCCGCTTCCTCCTTGTCCGAGCTAGCTGAATATGCTGCTTCTAGAAATGTTCATGTTATAACTGAAAATTTCAAAGCGCTTACTTCGACATCGGAAAGCAGTCTTAAGCTGCTTGCGCATGCGGGTAAAACAGTAGGCTTTATAACCGACTTCGGCAACTATCATAGCGCGGACAAAATCAGTGAAATTGGCGATACGGCACCGCTAAGCGTCTCAGTTCATGTTAAGCCTACCTATGATGATGCCGGTGTCCCTGATAAGGACGAGCTAGTCTCCTATCTTACTGAGGTTGAACGAGTTGGGTTTAAGGGTGCTTATGTTCTCATATACGATGGCCCAGGAGATATGTGGGAAGGGCTTAACCGAGTTAAAGCAATTGTAGAGCCATTAATATTGACAGTCCGCTAGCCCCCTCCTATACTTATAGAGTGGAATAATGATAATCATTATCGAGTAAACCTACTCTATAAGTATATTTTGAGAAACCGAAATGGGGCACAAATAAATGGCACATGACATGGACTTTACACTTGTAGAAACATATTTTCACATATCTCCGAAAGGTGCCGCTCATCCCTTGCTTGAGCTGCCAGCGACCAGCTTTTACGACAAAGAAACTGCTCATGCAACACTTATAAAAGCCGGAGAAATGGTGCAAGCAACGGGCATGCAACTAGCTGCTTCCTTTGTAGGCATGTCCTTCTTTAATCTGTGCATAACGAATCTATTTTTTGCTGCCCAATACAACCGTTATTTGGATTTATCGCTACAAAATTTAACTTATCAGCTTGAGAAACACGATGATCATGCCCATCTGGGCTTCAAAATTAATGAGCTTCGCTGGACAGATGTGCCAACCGAAGAACAAGAAAGAAAGCAGTTTTTAGAGAATGCCTTCCGAACTAGCTTTAAGGATGAGATTAACGATATCGTCGAAGCTGTAGCCCTAAGCGCCGATGTGAAATCCGCCATGATCTGGAACCAGGTCGGTGGACAACTGCAGGGTGTGATTGATTTTCTGAAAAATAATATGAATGATCAGTCACTGTTGACAATTGTACAGCGCGATCTTGAGGTCATTCTCGGTCTGCCTGCTGAGGTATTTAATCGGAAACGGAACCCTTTTGTTCACAAGCCTCGGTATATCGATGATCCGTGGTCACCTGGAGGTCCACAAATCGTTCTTCGCTCTTCATGCTGTATGTACGATTGTCGTGTGGATGGTGTGAAATGTTATACCTGCCCTCGTATGCTGCCAGAAGAACGTGAAGAAAGACGCAAGCTGGTTGCAGCTGGCGTCCACTAATATAAAAAGCTGATAACAGATACTACATGTACCTGAGATCAGCTTTTTTTGCTGCATTATTTTATAATTTCGATATTTGTTTACATAATTATTATTATGTATCCTTATTTTGAAATTTCATTGGGATTTTGCTGGAAATGTTGTTCATCGCATTTCGAAGCTGTTTATTATCAATATGCGTGTAAATTTGTGTAGTTTCAATACTCGCGTGCCCGAGCAGCTCTTGCAAGGTTCGTATGTCTGTACCGCTGCGAATTTGCATCGTTGCAAAAGAATGCCGCAGCTTATGGCTCGATAACCTTTTATCCGCAAGTGCAGGCATCGTCTCCTTTAGCAGCTTGATCGTTTCATCGGCAACGGTCTGTATCATTCGAATGGATAGTCTCCGTCCAAACTGCGATACAAAAAACGGCTGCTCCTTGCCCTGCCTGGATTCCTTGCGTTCAGCAAGCGCCTCATTCAATACATGCTGCAGTGCATCCGGCAACGGGATAACTCGCCATTTACGCCCTTTCCCTAGAATATGAATCGATCCATCCTGCCTTAAATCCTGTACATTCATCCGGTGTACCTCACCGACGCGAAGACCGGCATAAGACATTAATAAAACAATTGCGACATTGCGAATATAATATTTCCCCTGTATGGCTTGCAGAAGCGCTTCGAGTTCATTTTCTTCCAAGTAAACCGGAATACGATTTTTCTCCTGCTTGGACTTTGCGATAAGTGCAGCAGGATTGCCTTCCAAATGCTCCATCTCGATCAACGCTTTAAAAAATGAACGCAAAGAAGAAAGCTTGCGATTGCGCGCCTCATCCCCTGCCCCCTTCTCACGGCAAACGGCCATGTAGCGCATAATATCCATTTTCGTTATATTTTTTGTTTCGGTTGGATGTATCGTCTGTAGAAAAAAACGAACATCATTTATGTAGGCTTGATGTGTGGATTTTGTCATCCCTTTATTTTTCATCCAAATCGAAAATAAGTCCATTTCCAAGCCGTAGCTATCCGTCACCTCATGTTGTCCCATCCGCAAGCAAATCCTCCATAAAAAACCTATTTTCTCACTCTATTTAAGTGACCATTACTCTATTATGATAGCTTAAAAGTTGATATAAAAGCAAACTGCGTGAAATATGTATTTCACGCAGTTTTTTAAACGAAGAAATTATGGTTTTTTCGATAAAATTAGCGATCAATGCTTACGTTTTGCTCCCGTATCTGTAATCGCCAGTTTAATGCTATACGTAATCGGAATGCGACTGAATTCTTCATCCCAATCCTCTTTAACCTTTTGCCATACTTTTGGATGCGATATGCTTAGTTTAGTACCGAACCCCATAACGTCTGTCTTATATTCCTTTTGAATTTTATGCAGGGCTCTATTCACGAGTCGGCTTACTTCCTTCTCTGATGAATGTACAGCCTTGGTCACAAATTTGTGATCCAGAGGCTCGTTGTCAATTAACCACTCTTCAATAAGTCGACCATCCGATTGTATATTTACGTGAAAACTAATTTTTCCATTCTTGACCTGCGAAATAATTTTACTTTTAAGCGTTTTGATCTCATAGGCAATAACCTGCTTCGTTTCAGGATCATAGCTTTTTACTAAACCGCCTTTGCCTTTACCAGTCAACCACATTATGCCTAACAATTCTTCCTCCGATAACAGTCCTTTGAATTTTTGGGTTTTCCCCTTAATAACGGCTGCACCTGAAAATTCAATCTCGCCATCAGCAGCTACGATATTTTGAAGTAAATAGCTGGACTTTGCATGCATCTTCCCCTCTACTGCAATAAGCGACATCGGAGGTATGATCTTCAATGTACGATAACGATTACCAATCATCTCAATTACACGGAACGAAGGTATAATGTTAGTACCTTTTGATTCAAATACATCTCTAGCCATGCCGCTGCTCATGACAATTAAGCTATTCGGCCGAATATTATTATCCCTCAACATAAAGCTAAGGAGATTATTCATGCTGTATTTTCGAGACAACATTTCATTTATAACGATCACCTTCAGATGATGACCGATGACAGGGCGCTCCATTCGAGCTGAAAATCCTCTGACCATTTCAAAAAGTGAATCTCCTGTCTCCGAAACATTTATGTAAGGTTTAGCGGTTACAACACCTGAAGATTCACCGTCTTTGCCCTCTGATTGTTTATCTATAATTTGCAGCGTGTAGGTGATCAGATCCTTTTTTCGATTAGAGGTACTCAGCTTATCCATTTTTTTCTCAATTTCCGTTTTGCTGGCAACATCAAGCGCTATACCGACATATAGCCCAAGATCCTCAATCTCATCCTTGCTCCAACAACCCGTTTGGACAAGCAGCGTTAGCGTACATAGGCATGCTAGTAAAAATCGTCCCCGACTGTTGCTGTGGATCATCATCATTTTACACTCCCTTTTTTCCACTTCGTCAAACCAAACAATATAATGGTCATAGAGACAAACAAATAAAGAGCGGTATTGCCTAGCAAGCTGCCATATACAAACAGAGCGCTCGTATTTTTGGGAAGCGTGGAAACTAGAAATACAATGGGCAGCAATATATATAAGCATTTCATCATTTTTGCTTTGAATACTTGTGACAATCCCAAGGCAGCAGCATAATACGTAATGACAAAAGAAGAATAGATTTGCATAATCCAAATGACAAGAAAAAACGATTCAAACCTTTCAAATATTAGTCCAGAAAGCTCAAAGCTGCGTACAAGATCGAGTGTTGGCCACGTCCGTGTAATGACAACATCTATCGATAGCCCGCCAACTACAATAATGACGGTCAGCAAGTAAATGAAGAACGGAATCGCGGTTCCATACACGACGGCTTTTACCGATTTTTTCGGATTATCCATAAATGCAGTTAAAATCAATATAATTTCTACGCCTAGAAAGGACAGTGAGGTCGTTTGGACTCCCCTGAGTGGAGGTATAATTCCTTGCCCTAATACAGGCCGCAAATGATCGATTTCGAATATCCGTAAAGACATTAACATGACTAATACATAAATAACGATAGTTATCGGCAAAATGACCTCAAATAACCTCGCAATGGGGTTAATGCCGCTGGTCATCAAATAGAAGCTAACCCACATAAAAACCATGACAATGACCCATGGAGGCGTTCCTTCCAGCAGAAAAAATTCCGTAACCTCAGATAACACACGCACCTGATAAGCCGCAGTCATGAAAAAATAAATAACAAACGCTATGCCAATTATGCCTCCTATCCATTTTCCGAGAAGCTTCTGAGTAAACTGGTACACGGTTTGATTGATATGCAATTTTGCCAATGCAGCCATAAACACACCTACTAATAAGGCAACGGTTCCCCCGATCAGAACCGATATCCATACATCTGGTGTCCCAACTTTTTCAACAGAAGCTCTAGGCAACGTAAGAATTCCTGAACCCAGCATAAAGTTTGAAATGATCACAGCAGTTTGAACGGTTGTAATACGATCATTGGACATTTTTTTCATATAATGCCTTCTTCCAAATTCAATTCTTCGTGCGAGTATTGTCTTTCGGCTGAAGCATTTCAGGTCGTTTTTTCATCATAAATATCGGCATGCGAACAATAATGTCTTTCCAATCTTTAACGCGATAAGGAACTGCCGGGCTCGCATAGGGGACGCCAAAGCTCTTAAGTTTGACAATATGAGCGCATAACATTAAGGAAAACAAAATTACGCCATACAAGCCGAATGCAGCAGCGCAGAACATAGCAGCAAAACGTAGCATTCTAAGCGCTATCCCAGCATTGTATTGCGGAATTGCAAACGACGATATCGCAGTTAGCGCAACGACAATAACCAAAATCGGACTCACGATTCCAGCTCGAACAGCCGCTTCACCAATAATCAAACCACCTACGATTCCCATGGCCGGTCCAATTGGTTTTGGCAGTCGAAGCCCCGCCTCTCGCAATATTTCAATCGCTACCTCCATAATGAGCGCTTCAACTAGTGATGAAAAAGGCACACCTTCCCTAGCCCCAACGATAGAAATAGCCAGTTTAGTTGGGATAAGGCCTGGATGAAAAGATATAAAAGAAATGTACATCGCTGGTGTCAATAATGAGATCAAAGCTGCAAGAAAACGCAGCATTCTGAGCAATGTGCTAACCATCCAACGCTCATAATAATCCTCTGGTGATTGCAGAAGCATGCTAAATGTAACAGGTGCAATCAACGCAAAAGGGGTACCGTCGAGCAGAATAGCAACCCTGCCCTCCATCAACGCGCCAATGACCCGATCGGGCCTTTCCGTACTCTGCACCTGAGGAAATGGACTCAAAAAATTATCCTCGATCAGCTGCTCAACGTATCCTGATTCGGGTAAATTATCAATATCGATCTTGCTTACCCTGCGCCTGACCTTTTCGACTAATTCAGGATCAGCAATATCTTTAATATAAGCAATGATGAGCTGCTTCTTAGCACGTGTGCCAACATGCATGCTCAAGAATGAGAGGCTGGCATTTTCACCATGTCTTCTTAGAATTGCAGTATTGTCGGATAAGTTCTCATTAAAGCCAGCTCTCGGCCCTCTAACTAATGCCTCAGAGATTGGTTCCTCAATATTTCGGGATTTGCTCCTTGCAGTGCCAATGATAATAATTTCATCAATTCCATCAACGAGCACTGCAGTTGCACCCATTAACACTTTTGGCAGCATTTCTTCTAAAGAATGGACTTCACTTAATTGACTAACGGTTAATATTTGATTGGTCAAAAACGATTTTGAGACGGTTTTGCCTTCTCCTTGAACAGACATTAACGCTCTCAAAATATGCTGATCAATCAAATCGCAATCTGCTAATCCATTTACAAAAACGATAGCTGCGCTTATACCCGTATCCCCAATAGAGCACTCACGCACCAAAACATCGGAATGAAACTCCATTTGTTCATGAATGGCTTTCAGCCGCACTTGAATATTTCCGCTCATCGGATTATTCATCATCAGCTTGGCGAGACCGATTAAAAATAGATGAGATAAGAAGAGGAATCACAAGGGTGACAACAGCTTGTACGCATACCGTCCAATTAGGAATGTTTATCTGATCGTGTAAAGCCATAGCACATACACTCCTTGTTGTTTTTTGTCGAATTATTCCTATTTTTGCCGTAATGGGTAGGTTATAAACTTATGCTCGTTCAAAGTGCAGGAATAAAAAAAAGAGAAGGGTTTCCCCTTCTCCTTATTTGAACCTTATTCTCTTTTTAGGAATAACTTAATGCTACACCTTTCGGAAGCACACCTTCCACTTGTTCACGCACATAGCTGTCATTCATTTTTTGGCCAAAAATAACGATTTTCCCGTTATCTTCACGTGTTCTAATCAAACGTCCAATGCCTTGACGTAATCGAAGCAGCATATACGGCATATCCACTTGTTCAAACGGTGATTCCGAGTCATTCCGTCTCGCTGCGAATAATGGATCATTGGGAGGAAACGGAAGTTCCCACACAATAACCTGGGAAAGGGATGGACCAGGAATATCTAAACCTTCCCATAGTGTCACTGCACATAAAATGCTGGCTTCATCCTGTTGAAATTGTTCGATTAAATAGCTGATTTCGCTTGTGCCCTCATAAAAGAAAGTATAAGCCGCACAATCCGCATGCTTGTCCGATTCTGCCTTAAATTGCTCTAGCTGCTCCATCGATGGGAACAAAATAAGCGATCTTCCGCCTGATTGCTTAAGCAAGCGATACGTTTCATTTACCTTATCATTAAGCGCCGTAAACTGTTCAGCTTTTGGAATCTCCACAGTCATTTGCTGCTCATAGTCATATGGTGATGGAACCGAGAAAGATAGTGAGCTATCCATACCCAATATGTCCATCATATAATCAAATGAGCCGTTAACCGAAAGCGTTGCTGAGGAAAATACGATTGGCATTTTACGAGAGAAAACTTGCTCCTTCAACACTTCCTTCACGACTTTTGGCATGATGACAAGTGACGTTCCTTCTTTATCCTGCGAAACCCAGCTAATTGGCTTGTCCGCTTGCTTGAATAAGGAAAGCGCAAATTGAATCATTTCCAAATGCTCTTCAACAATTTTTAGCTGATACGTATCAATTGTGTATAAGCCGCTTTCGAATACGAGCTCTTCTTCTATAACCGATAGCGTATCCTGCAAACGATTAATTTCACGAATAAGCTCCGCACTCCATATGATTTCCTTGCGATCCGAAGCAGGAACCTTCTGGCTGTGCTTATTCAACATTTTAAATAAGTATTCACTTTGGGCAATCGCATCCTCAACAGCTACAGCAAGAGTTTCACGAATCTCTTCTTGCAGCAATCTAATGACGATTCCTTCAAAAACAGCATGATTCAGCTTGTAAGTCAGCGCTTGCTGCGCGGCTGTTTCAAGCAGATGGCCCTCATCAAATACTACAGAGCTGTACTCTGGCAGCAAAGGAAGCTGGCCTTCACGTTTTCTTGCGTCATATGTCCATATATGCTCCATATAGAAATCATGCGAGCAAATAATGACATCTGCAGATTTGCGATAATGGTCACGTGAGAGTGTTTGACCACAACGATGTCTAACGTCACACACTAAGCAATCCTGAAAAACATCCCAGCCCAGCTCGTTCCACTGCTCATCATTTAAGCTAGGATAGTCCTTGCGATTTCCATATGGATGGAAGCTTTGCATAGAATCCTGCTTATGGACGAAGCTTGGAAGTTCACGATATATATTGTCATAGAGCTCCGCGTCATCTTGTCCAGCTCTCGCATTATCCAGCTTTTTCAAACAAATATATTGATCTGCTGATTTTCCTAATCTAGCATCAATCGTTAGATCCAAATATTTTCCGAGCTTTGCAATATCGCCTTCAGGCTTTACAAGCTGCTCAATTAAGGACTCATCGGCGCAAGCAATGATGGCTGGTTTTCTTGTGTACCGAGCATACGTAATCGCATACAGCAAGTAAACGAATGTTTTGCCCGTTCCTACTCCAGCTTCAGCAAATATCGTTTGTTTATCTGCAAAAGCACGTTCCAATTGAAAAGCCATATAAATCTGTTCATCTCTAATTTCAAAACCAGCTTCAGGCAGCTTTTCATAAAAAACATCAGCGATCCAATCGCTAGCCTGCTGTATAAAAGGTTGTTTCGGGTCAAACTCAAATGGATATTTATTCAAGGTTGCTTGCCTCCATATAGTAGGCACAACCGGCTGTATGCGGACACACAGCCGGTTGTGAAATCTCCTGCACTAATCGTACACTCAAATATATCACTAGAGTGTATGCTTAGTCAAAGGTTATGATTTATTTGCTTTATTACTCTATCCATTTCACCAGATTCGGCTTCTCATCCAAAATGGATTCATATTGCTCCTTCCAGCCATAAATCGCATCAGGGTCAAGCTTCTTGTACCGGTCGTATTTATGCAAACGATCCTGCTCCCGCGCCCAGCCGAAATGTTTTACTCGCAGGTTTGACGTCTTATTAGCAAGTGAATAAATGTTTTCAGGAAATCTCCCGCAGTGCTGAGGGGTTTGCTTCCACACATAAGAAAATCCCTCTACATATTTCAATAGAAATGGGCGGTACACGCTATGGGCATTCCAGTATACATCCTCGCGATAATGATCTTCTGACCAAAAATCAAATAATCGAAACAAATAAGTGAACGTTTCCGTATCGTTTAGCAGCACTGGCAGCTCTTCCTTAAATTTTTGCTCAAAATATTCATCCGCATCCATATTCAGAATCCACTGCGGCCGAATGCGGATCGTTTCCTCCCATTGCTGCGTTCTTAGCTTTACTTCATTATGAAATTGCGAGTTTTCGTTTTTAATATAGGTCAAAGGAATGCCGGCAAGGCATTCATGAACAATTTCCCCGGTATGATCCGTGCTTCCATCGTCAATAATGACCGCATGATCTATATATTGCCTATGATGCTCAAGCACTTCCTTTAAAAAGCGCTCTTCCTCATTTTTTACGATCATAGATAACGTAAGCTTAGGTCCTGCTGTGGGCATAATGATCGTAGGTCCTTGTGCTGGCAACATATTCGAATTTGTATGCGTGGATTCCATAAACAATATAGCGCGCTCAATATCCGATTCTCGGTAGATATGAAAGGCTGGGTATTTGGTGTCCACGTACAAATCGATGCCAAGAGCAACTGCTCGAATGCAGAAATGACGATCTTCGCCCCAAAATGATACATTCGAGATCGTCCGAAATGATATCGGCTTCTCCAGTGCTGAGCGAGCGATATACGTGCATGCACCAAGTCCGCCAACCTGATAAACACCAGGAACTCTAAGCTTCATTAAAAACATGACAGCCGCTTCCGCACCGTCACCGGCTTTTACTGTTCCATCTGACTGAAACGGCCAATACGTATCCTTCAGCCAAACCTGGGGCATTTCCATCGTATTAGGCTGCCATTGTGTCCAGAAAATTGTGGAAATGATCTCTTTCTCGGAAGAAATCAAAGATTCAATTGCTTCCGGGTGAATCAGCAAATCCGAATCAATGAGGAATAGTCCATCATATTGCTGCTCTCTCGCTGTTTGGATCATATGATCCTTCCAGCTTGCGATTTTATCAATTAAATCATTGCTCCAGTAATGAGTAAACTCATCCCTGGCATATGGTGTTATCGAATCGCCTCTTATTAAGATGGTTTCACTTTCATTGTTCTCTTTTTGCTTCGATATAAAATCGCTCAGCAATTGCGAGGACTGCTCGTTATCATTGTCGTCAATAAAGAAATAATCTACTTTAAAAGAGCTTGCTTCGATTCGCGCAAGCGAGGCTAAAAAGTGACGCAATATGGTCGGTCTTTGGCGAATGGGACTTCCAATCAATATTCGCTTCAACGTTAGCCCTCCTTTATTCCACAGAAATTCCTTAGGAATGATAATCCATATGAGGCATATGCATCTATTATGCAAAACCCAGATCATTTTTTCAGAATGGAGGCTTAGTGGCCATTACTGCTCTCAAAGAATGGGACTTAAAACCGCTGCTGTTCGGATTGCTGTTTCTTTGCTTTGCCGACGCTTTATTTACAGATATAGGCTTGCGCCTATCATTAATCGAGGAGCTCAACCCACTCGTACAAAAACTTTATGACTGGAATATCGTTAGCTACTATGGGATGAAGCTAGTGCTCCCGCTGCTGCTAATCCTCATTTATTATCGAATGAAAAATCGGTATTGGATCAACCCATGTATTCTTATTACGGTATTGATCTACTTTCTCGTCAATATTTATCACTTGGTTTGGATTTCTTACGGTGTCTATGACGGCTGGTTTTCACTTGATTCGCTGATATGAATTTCTTTACCTCTTCTAGGAGTGTTGTATAATAGCTAATAGAAACAATACAACATATTCCTTCTCTCAGGGAGTCAACGAAGGAGTTCACATGAATGATTGATGTAAGGCATTTCGCACCGCACACACTTGCCAAATATATGTTGAAATGGCTGTTCATTGCTGGAGTGATCGGAATCCTATCTGGTTCTGCTTCCGCATTATTTCTAGCCAGTCTTGAATTCGTAACCCAAACGCGTATACAACATTTGTGGTTATTGTGGCTTTTGCCACTCGGCGGTGCCTTTGTAAGTTATCTTTATCTCAAGTTTGGGAAAGAAGCAGGTAGAGGAAATAATCTAATCATAGAGCAAATACATACCGGTAATGGCTTCATCCCATTAAGAATGGCACCACTTGTTCTAATTGGAACTTTAATCACCCATTTATTTGGCGGATCTGCTGGTCGTGAAGGTACTGCAGTACAAATGGGCGGCAGCTTAGCGGAATGGTTTGGCAAGCTAATAAAAAGAGGCTTGCTTGATCGCAAAATCATTTTGATGTGCGGCATTAGCAGCGGCTTTGGTGCTGTCTTTGGCACACCTCTAGCCGGTACAATTTTTGGACTAGAAGTACTTGCAATCGGCGTCATCAGTTATGAAGCGCTGCTCCCCTGCTTTATCGCGAGTTATGTTGGCCATCTGGTTGCTACCGCGTGGGGAATTCAACATATCTCCTATTCAATGGGCGATGTCCCTCCGCTCGATTGGCTGCTCATTGTCAAAGTTTTCATTGCATCTGTGCTTTTTGGTCTAGCCGCATTATTATTCACTCAGCTGGTACGAGGATTCAAACGTTTATTTAGTAAATGGTTTAAAAGTCCTGTTCTCAAAAGTTTTTTGGGCGGACTATTCATTATTGCTCTCGTCTATACGATCGGAACACGTGATTATTTGGGACTAGGCATCCCGCTCCTAGAGCAGTCCTTTCAAGAGGCGGTTTCTCCGTTTGTTTTTTTATTGAAAACACTATTTACTGCTATAACGCTTGGGACAGGCTTTCAAGGCGGGGAGGTAACTCCACTCTTTGTCATCGGCTCAACGCTTGGAAGCGCACTTGCAGGTTTGCTCCATGTCTCCGTCCCCTTGCTCGCTGCCATTGGTTTCATATCCGTATTCAGCGGCGCTGCCAAGACGCCAATCGCTTGCTTCATCATGGGCATTGAATTATTTGGGGCTGAAGGTGCAATTTATATGTTTATCGGCTGCGTAATCGCATTTATATGTTCAGGTCGAATCGGCATCTATGAAGCTCAAAAACCAATGGAGTTACGCCCATAAATCGAAAAAAAAGCCTGCTCCTTATCATAAGGAAGCAGGCTTTTTCTATTGGTTAAAAATAAACGATATAGATTACAGCAGCAAGCACGATGCGGTATATCGCAAAAGGTACAAGCTTGATTTTGTTAATAAGCTTCAAGAAGAAACGAATCGAAAGAAGTGCAAAAACGAATGCGCTTATGAAACCTGCGATAAAAAACGGCAATGACTCTAACGTGAAGTATTCCCAGTTTTTCGCTAAGGACAACAAGCTCGCACCAGCCATGATCGGCACAGCCATGATGAAAGTGAAATCAGCAGCAGCGCGGTGACTCATGCCTAGCAGCACCCCTCCGGAAATAGTGGAACCGGAACGGGAGAAGCCTGGCCAGAGGGATAAACATTGGATAAGCCCAACGGAGAAGGCTTGCTTATAAGTGATCTGGTCAACTGACTCGATCTTAGGTTTCTTAGGCCCAAAACGATCGGCAATAATCATAAGTATAGCTCCGATAACTAGACCAATTAGCACTGTACGTATCGAGAATAAATGCTCATCAATGTAATCATCAAACAATAGACCAAGTACACCAGCTGGGATGAGGCCAACGATAACATGTGTTAGCTTCAGCTTTTTCTTCGGTTGAGAAGAAGCTTGTGCCGCGTCCTTGCTGCCTCTGTTCAAGCCCAGCAAGTCAATAAAACGATTTCGGAAAATAATGACTACTGCTAAAATGGAGCCGAGCTGAATAACAATTTTGAATGTGTTCGCAACGTACTTCGTCAAGTACTGTTCCGTTTGAAGCCACATATCGTCAACAATGACCATATGTCCTGTCGAGGATACAGGTGCAAATTCCGTTAATCCTTCAACAATACCTAAAATAATCGCTTTTAAAATCGTAATAAAATCCATGTGTAGTTGAATCTCCTAACTCTCTGATTGATAGAAAGACGACAAAGAACAGCACGGAATAAATCATAACACAAAACGACCCCACTCAACAATTCCAACGCAATACCTATAATTCACATAACTTATTTCATTAATAATCGTTACTATAGTTATTTTGTCATTACAAATTGCCTTGTTGACCTACTAGCATAATCCTAGTAATCACCCAAAACGTTGGCGATAGCCGCATTTCCTGCACAGCTCCTCGACAGCTTCCCGTCTTGAGAAACCATCATAGAGATTAGTTGATCGCTCATTCTCAATAATTTCCGAGAAATGAGTATCATGAATGTTTCCTAAATTAATGACGCCCTCTCCGTCCAAGCAGCAAGGGATGACTGTTCCGTCGATAAGAATGCCTGCCTGATTCCGTAAGGCATGGCAGAAGCCTTTCCCATTATACTCCGGCTCTTTTAAATCCGGCCATTTGAACTCAGGATCTTGGTTTAGGTAAATGCGCTCCGCTATTTTGACACCTGAGCCGGGTATGAATTTTTCTTCAATTTTATAATCGAGATTAAATGCCTTCTCAATCATGCCCAGGAGCTCTCGGTTTTTGTTTTTCTGCTGATTCGTTTCATTGTCCATATCTAAGTTCCATAGCCGAAACGAAATAATAATATTGCTGCTTGCGACCGCTTCCTTTACGAAGGATAATATTTCGGCAAGATAACCTTCTTTATTCGTAGAACCGGCATGACCGTCAAAGCTGTGCAGCGAGAAGTTGATTTGACGCAAGGCGGGCTTGTTCAGTAGCTTTTCCTTGTTTTTCGTAATAAGTGTTCCATTGGACGTAATATTTACTTTGAAGCCCTTCTCATGGCTAATATCAAGCAGCTCGTCCATTTTAGGATGCAGCATTGGCTCGCCTTTTACATGAAAATAAATATAATCCGTATGAGGCTTGATCTGATCCAGTGTTTTTTTGAAATCCTCCACTTTAATGAAACCCTTCGCTCGCAATGTTGGCGGACAGAAGCTGCAGGATAAGTTGCAAATACTTGTTGTCTCTATATAAAACTTTTTAAATTTTTTCATTAGTCTAGTACTCCGTTTCCCATGGATCCAGCTGCATTTACCTCGTTAGCTTGGACCTGCTTATCGTGTCAGCTTCTATTATACAACGCCAAACACGAAAGTGACAAAAAGGAATAAACAGCATGAGCCGTTTATTCCCTCTTCTCTTCACGCAATGGCCGAATTCCAATCGGAATCGCCTCATGACCACTGTTCACGAATGAAGCTTGGAAAGAGCCTTCATAACGAAAAATTTGGCCAAGGATAGGGTTCCGAACGTCCACTGATATTTTATAGCAGCGCTCCTCATCGTCATACCACTCATTCACTTCTGCTCTGCCAGTAAACAAACGAGGAAATCGAAAATGAAGCCACCCTTCATAGAAACGCTGCTCACCCGAAATGATTCGAATTCCACCCTTTGTGGAAACCGCAACATCCAAATCGACTGCTAAATGCTGCTTATTTCCTAAATAATCAACGATAATCTCTCTTTCTCCACTATACACCATCGTTGCGTCAAAATGGCGAATCGTCCTTGGAAACTTGAATTTGCGAATCCACGTGACTGTTTCACGTCCGAATGCATCTACATATGCATAGTTTTCTATTGAAAACGGGATGTTTACCCCGCCTTGGGGGAACATGATGTGGCGGAGCGTTCCAATAAACAATGGTAGTGCAGCAAGTTTGTTGTACCAAATTAGCTGCATGACACCATGGCCTATGGACGCGGTACGATCTTTACTGCAAAAGCCAAAACGCTTCTGTATGCGAGGATGGAGCTTTTGAAAATCAGCTCCTAACGCTTGTTCATATATAGAACGCATCGTGATTTCCCCTTTTCTAATCTGTTTATTTAAATTGTCTTTTACAGCGGCTCGCTTGCGGCAAGTGACGTCTGCTTAAATAGGCTGTTAAGCCTAAACCAATCATTGGCAACGTAAGCGTAATTGGATTAAACGGCGACTTCAGCAATTCTGAATTGAATAGAAGCGCTGGCATTGTGAGTGAAATAAGTGCCAATACGTGAATGATATAAATCCATTTTCTCCTATGGAAACAAGCGATTAGCACACCAAGTCCCATTTCTCCAATACCGATCAATTGAATCATTTGCAGCTCCATTTCGTGAAACCAACCCACTTGCCTCATCATCGTCAACTCTCCCGATTCTGGGAACAAGAGCTTAGGCACAAGGCCTTCATAACACCAGAGAAGAACGATGAAGCAGACGCTCAAATAATGAAGCAAAGCTCTCTCTGCAACAACAGAAGGAGGAATACGTTCCTCAAGCCATATTCGCAATCGATCGAAGCTCCATGCGGTAGCCCAGCCAAATAGGGGGCGGAATACAAAGCGATCCAAAATTCGTCCTGCAATACCGAAACGAGTCTGATAATTAAATAATGTTATAAAGGACTGTTTGTCTCCAAGATCCTTGTACTTCCAATAACCGCCTCCGATTCGTATAAGCGAGATTGGCTGCTCCGAAGCAAAAGTTAGCGTTGATACTCTTTCATTTCCATCTTTGAAAATTGTGCTGCTCGTTTCTCCTGTGCCTCTAATGTTAAGACCAAAGCCAATCCTCGTTTCATATTGGAATTTCTGGATATCGGATTCACTGTTTTTTGAAAAATATTGAATTTTCGAGAATCGGAGATCCCATTGCTCATGCAGCTGTGGGATTTGAGTATACGCCCACAGTTCATCCTGTGTTGCACGAATTTCAAGCTCGACGTAAATCGGTTTTCTATTCATTCATGCTCCTCCTATTCCATCGTCCAAAAATCTCTCTAATAACTCTGGTGTCGGGATGATGCACATTTCATGTTTCTCAAACCAACGATAGCGATTTCGCGCAATAATATGATAAACATAATTTCTCCAAGCAAGCGGTACGAAGCGAAACCAATACAACAACCTCCACCAGCCGTCAAGCTTGCGAAATACTCGAAGCGCCGCTTCGGATTTGGTATAGTACTGATTCGACTGCACCATTACAAACGTATCTAGATCATCTATAGGCAAATTTCCATCCTTAAGCAGCTGCTGGCCAACAGGCGACTGAAGCGCAGCAAATCGAAAATATTTCTTTTTATCTCTCTTCACGACAAAGTGAGTAATTGTATTACATAACATGCATTTTCCATCAATGAGCAGCACAGCAGCTTCGTCGTTGTGTGAGGTTATTGCTTCCATGTTAAATCGCTCCCTCTCTCGTTTTATTTTAACCGCAAGCTGTATAGTAACGGCAGTTCCATCTTTCATAGAACGACAAATAAAGGGGTACTACGTTATGTAGTACCCCTTTGCCTTCTAGCTATGTAAAATAGGTCATTCCTTCTCATCCCGCTGGAAAATTCCTCTTCGCTTCACTTTTTCCACAGCTTCTTTGCTGCTGCGCACGCCAAGCTTCTTGAGCATTTTATTGACCTGATTTTTGAGCGTGCTTTCTGCCTTGTGAAGCTTCTTCTCAATTTGCGATTGCGTGTAGCCGGCTTCAATAAGTTCGAATACTTCACGTTCTGCGCCAGTTAATTCCTTAAGCTGCTCCTCGCGCTTTAGCCGAGTCAGCTCGTTAAGCAAAGCCTCCATAGGAGCAGAATGATGATATGCATTACGAATCGTTTGCGGCAGCTCCTGGAAGCGTGTCTTCTCCAAATACTGTACAGCACCGGCTGTAAAGGCCTGAGTCATCGTCCGCTCATCATTTAATGACGTTAACATGATAATCTTGGCGGGAGAATGCTCATGCATAAGAATAGCTGTATGAATGCCGTCAAGCCTGCTGCCTTCCAGCTGAATATCCATTAGTACAACATCAAACGTAAGCGTTTGTGCAAGATTTATCGCATCGGTAGAATTAGTTGCCGTACCTACAACAAGCAAATCAGACTCTTTATTCAAAAAAGTAGTGAGCGCTTTAATCCAATCTGTGTCATCCTCAACAATAAACACTTTGATATGACTCAAGGTTGCTCCCTCCTTCTCTACTCATTTTAAAATCTTTTTTCGCGGCCATATTAAGGCTGCACGTGTTCCTACACCTTCTTGGCTGATCAGAATAACCTTTGCACCGCTCTTTTGCATAACATTATAAACATAAGATAAGCCAAGTCCGAAATTCCGTCCACTTTTCCCACTGCTATAAAAGGGATCAAACACCTGGCTTAACTTCTCCTCCGAGATGCCTATGCCACTATCCTGCACAGAAAGCTCCGCACCCTTCTTATACGCTGCAAGCCTTACTTCAATTGCTCCTCCATTTGGCATTGCATCACTTGCATTCATGAGCAGGTTGCCAAATGCCTCGCTTATATGAATGGGATCACATTGGATGACAGGACGCAGCTCATACTTCGCGGTTAACGAAATTCCTTTATTTTGCATCAGACCCTCATGCTGAAAAAGAACTTTTTCGATGAGCTGATCGAGCTGAACCGGCTGCTCTTTCAGTGTAATGTCTTTTATTTGACTATGAATACGGCTGATCATCTCAAGCATATGTTTGGATGCATTCGTTATGATCTGCATATGCTGCATAGATTGCTCATTCGATTCAGGCAGCAGATTTCTTAAATTTTCCGTACTGATGGCTATTTTTCCGATTTCATTTTTTATCGTATGATTAAGCATCGTAGTTCCAGTGCTAACTGCTCGCATCGTACTTTCCATTGGATCATGCTCAAAGCGGAGTTTAACACCAAGAACACCATACATGAAGGTACATAACAGCGCGACCGACAACGAATAAATCATAAAGACTGAAATATAATTAAAAAATTCAAAATCCGGCGTAATCACCTTTGCCACATATATGAAGATTAGAACAGCAAGCAGTGTTGGAACCATTATGATTGTGGTGATAAAGCGACTTCGCTTTAGCCTTGCATCACGCTCTTTCCAAAAGGATGCGACTAATAAATAACAGGAAATTATATAATAAGGTGCGCTCCATAGCAGCAAAAGGTTAAAAAACCATTGCACATCAGAAGAAATCATAACAAATGAAGCCATTAACAAAATCGGAATGGAAAGATAAAATTTCAGTTTTTTTCTCATTCGGTTATGGTCTAGAACAGACGCATAAAGTAGGCAGAATACGAAAACAGCATAAGGTGTAAATGTGTAATTTAGAAATTGCAGTATATCAGTTATTAAGAATAACCCATTTTCTATTAAAACTTCTGAGAGTCCGCCAATTGAAGCGCTGAATAAAAATAAAGCAGCCCAGCGATTCGATTCGCTCCTGCGATTATTTAAGATGACAATTACGGCTGCCGTAAATAATGCGACAAAATAAAACAGCATATAGGGTACCATCCTGTCATTGTTTGTATGTCTATCCTACCATATTTTTAGTCAAACGATTCCGCTGTGCAATAAAAAAATCCCAATCCAGCTCTAACGAGAGGATTGGGATTTATTTGAATAAACATTTTAGTAGTCCGATTTCGGCTTACGTGGCTGAGGTTTCGGCTTATTCTGAACGGCTGGCAAATGCCTCATGCTTCTGAGCATTGGTCCTTTGCAGATCGGACAGGTTTGCTCTGTCGCAGCAAACTCATCTCTAACCCATGCTTTGCAGTCCGGATTTTTACATTTGAAAATTTTGGTCGCCTTTAATTTCGGTTTTTCTTCTTCGCTAGTTGCCACGCTTCTGTATTCCCCTTTTCTCTCTATGCTTACGTCATTAATTATTTACATCGTTAAATAAACAGGGATTACACAAACTGGCTTAGATAACGATACGCTATTCCCAGTGAAGGTCAATTGTCCACTTGATTTATTAACTTTGAATGTAACGATATTGTTTGTGTCTCGGTTTGCAGCAAGTAAATAATTGCCGTTTGGCGTCAGTGCAAAATGACGTGGATGTCCGCCTTCAACCGAAATGTGCTGAACAAGCGACAAAGCACCCGTTTGTTCATCGATTGCGAAAACAACAATGCTGTCATGACCGCGATTGGAACCATATACATATTTGCCGTCTGAAGATACTGTAATTTCAGCACAAGAGTTTTCACCTTCAAAATCCGACGGAAGAGTGCTAACGGTTGCTAAAGTCGTCAACTGGCCGGTTTCTTTATCGTATGTAAACGATGTAATTGTTGAATCCACCTCATTGATGACATAGACGAACTTTCCATTCGGATGGAACGACAGATGACGCGGCCCTGCTCCCGGATGCAAAGAAATTTCGGCATGGTGAATAAGCTTATGATCAGCTTCATCCAACCGATAAGTGACGATTCGATCCAGTCCCAAATCAGAAACGAACAAGTATCGACCGTCAGGGCTGTAGAACGAGGAATGCGGATGCGGACGATCCTGGCGTTCTGGATGCTGACTGCTTCCAACATGTTGTTTCACATCAAGCTCTTGACCGATAGCGCCCTCTACTGTAATGCCAAATAGTCCAATCATGCCGCCATGATAGCTAGTAACCGTCAAATAACGGCTGTTCGCATCGCGCTGAATATGACAGGTCGTCGAAGCAACCGTCGCTTTACGGTTTATGAGCCGTAATGAGCCCTCCTTGGTATCAATGGCAAATGCCGCAGCCTCTCCAACCTTAAGACCTGATTGATTAACGGTTTCGGAGATCGTATACAATAGCTTGCGGTCTGCATCTACATTGAGAAACGTCGGATTTTTAAAATCAGCAACCGCGTCCGTCAACGTTAATGTACCCGATTGCTCATCGAATGCATACACGTACACGCCATTCTCCTCTGCTTCTGCATAAGAGCCTGCGAACACAAGCAGACGTTGTTGTTCATTTGTCACGTTTAAAACCCCCTAAGTATTTGCATGTCGTCGCTTCTTAACGAGCGTCTGACTTTTATACCGTTATCTATTATAAATTGTGAAAGCTAATCCGACAAATACGTTTTTTCATAAGATCGTTTTACGATTCCAGCTGCTGCCTGTCCAGACAACAAAGTCGCCGAGGATTACACCCTCAGCGACTTTCGTTAATGGCACTTCAATACTTTTTTCATTTATTAAAATAAAAGCAGACATGCGAGACAACTCGATAATTTTACCAATTCGCTCAATTTGACAGTTGCTCCTTAGAGTTGTTTCCTCCATGAAATGTCCGCCCTTCGTAAGCTGTTACGACTTTGATGGATCAGGAACGCAATAACCATCCGTACATGTAACATCAGCGTCCCCTTCATTCACTTGAATAAAGGTTGGATGTTTTTCTTCCCACGCTTTATTTAATGTGTCCAAAAACACTTCAGGCGATTGTGCGCCGGAAACAGCATATTTACGATCAACTACATAAAAAGGAACACCTCGGATACCGAGCTTGCTGCCTTCCTCTTCTTCACCACGAACATTGTCAGCGAATTGGTTAGATTCAAGCATTGCAGCTGCTGCGGCGGTGTCAAGCCCAACTTCAGCAGCGATTTCAACAAGGCGCTCGCGATTGCCGATATTTACGCCATCTGTGAAGTATGCTTTAAACAATCTCTCGGAAAGTTCCTTTTCCTTGCCCTGCTCAGCAGCAAAGTGAACGAGACGATGTGAGTCAAACGTATTTGTAGATACCGTTCCTTCAAAATGAAAAGTGATTCCTACAGCTGCAGCTTGTTCTGCTACGTTCGCCGTTGTTTCCTTTGCTTTCTCCACGCTCATTCCATACTTCGTTGCAAGCATGCTGTATGTGCTTATATTTGAATTAGGATCAGCACTTGGATCTAGCTCAAAACTGCGGAATACGATTTCGATCTTGTCTTTATGCGCAAATTTTGCAAGCGCGAGCTCGAACTTCCTTTTTCCTATATAACAAAACGGACATACATAATCCGACCAAATTTCAACTTTCAATGTTGGCACCTCCAGAATGTTTAAAAAAAGTATGATACTATCTTTCTTATTGTAACATGATTGCATAACTTTTTGAAAACATCTCGCTGGCCAATATGACAGATACAAAAAGATTCTTATCGCAAGTTACCTTGTCGATAAGAATCTTTTGTTTATACTGCAAATATATGACGTCCAATTTTTACGGTTTGCTTGCGTGACCAAATCCATTCTGATGTAGCTGTCTCTGGATTAAAATAATAAAGAGCTCCACCTGTTGGATCATAACCTTTGACAGCTTCCTGTGCTGCTTGATAGGCAAGTTTGTTTGGGGTAAGATTATATTGCCCATCATCAACAGCAGTAAATGCTCGCGGCTGTTCAATAACGCCTCTTACTGTATCTGGGAAACTGGACGATGCCAATCGATTCATAACGACAGCTCCAACTGCAACCTGCCCTTTATAGGATTCGCCACGTGCTTCTGCATAAATAATTCTTGCCAGCAAATCAAGCTCACCTTGATTCACGGAAACACTCTTAAGTGTTTTCCAAGTCTGTGCGCCTGCGACGCCGTCGGAAGCCACACCATAATCCTTCTGAAAACGTTTGAGTGACTCTAACGTCGTTGTGCCAAAATAAGCAGTTACGTCTTTATTAAAATAACCTAGCGTATTTAACCGATATTGCAAATCCGGAACATCGGGTCCTGAGCTTCCTACCTTTAATGTAGCAGGCGGAGCAGCATGAGCAGCTTCGAGCGGAACCGAAAATGCCAGCATAAATATAATAATAAGCGCCATACTATGTTGTATGAATTTAGTGTTCATCATTTAAGAATGAACCTCCTTTTTCTATAGCGTACATAAAAATTGTCCGCAATTTGGAAGAAGATTGGCAACTCTTCTACAGACTCGTTTGAGTTTAGCACAGTTAAAATGGAATTGTAACCGAATTTGCAGAATTGCATATATTTACTAATTTACAACATCGCAAAAATCTGAATCAAATAATGAAGCAATCTTAACGGTTTAATGTGACGTGATATAGAGGAATTCGGAACATTTATAAGCTAATAAAAAGAAAAAAACTGTTGAGTTTGCTCAACAGTTTTTTTCTGATTTATATTGAAAATAAATTAGTTGTTATTTGTTGCTACCTTACCGTCATTGGATTCCTCTTTGTCGCTCGATAGGAACCATCCTATAACCGCGATTAAGACAAGGACAACATAGAAGGTAATTTTCCAAGCTGCTGAATGGGAGAATGATTCTGAAATGATCCCCAGTTTAGGGTGTGACAATGTGACAACAGCCAGCTTGACGCCTACCCAACCTACGATAACGAATGCAGCAACTTCAAGTCCAGGCTTGCGCTCTAGCAGCTTCACGAAAGCTGAAGCAGCGAAACGCATAATGATTAGACCGATGAAACCACCGATAAAGATGACTGCAAAGTGACCGCCATCCATTCCGCCTATTTTCGGCAAATTGGTCGTTGGCAGCGCCATCGCAAGCGCAACAGCTGCCAAGATGGAATCAACTGCAAATGCGATATCCGCAATTTCTACCTTTAATACAGTAAACCAGAAACCGCTAGCTTTTTTGGTTTCTTTTTTGTCTTCCGTTGCATTATCGACATGCTTCTTGAAAATGACTTTTCGGAAAATATGGTTTAGCGCAATGAATAATAGGTACAACGCGCCAATTGCCTGTACTTGCCACACTCCAACCAGAAAGGAAATAGCGAATAACGAAGCAAATCTGAAAACAAATGCCCCTGCTAAGCCATAAAACAATGCTTTTTTCCGTTCTTTCTCCGGCAGATGTTTGACCATGATAGCCAGCACAAGTGCATTGTCTGCTGCGAGCAAACCTTCAATTGCAATGAGGATGAGCAGAACCCATCCATATTCCATTAACAAACCAAAATCCATACAAGATTCCTCCCTTTCGACTCTGCATAAGTAAATTTAACTTGTGCTTACACCCAAAAAATAGACCTTTGCCGACTAGTGGCAAAGGTCTCGCTAACAACGTTAAGTTGCCAATAAAGCCGGAGATCGTTAGATTCTCGTAATGACGACTTTACTGTAGCAGCTACTCCCCTTTGGAATGAAGCACGATGAAGTTATAAAAAGGTATACGGGCTGTTTATTAATGGGTTTCAAAAATAAAAAATAAAATAAATGAGATATTATTTTGTTTTTTTTAGAGTGACCATTAAATAAATTCTTATACATCCAAGCACCATAATCAACGTATGAAGGTCATAATGAGAAGAAGTCTCTGAGTAGAGAATTCTTTTTTTGCCTATTACCCTTTTATGACGTTGTACCCCCTTACTCTAATTGTTACAATATAACTATTCATCTGGTTATTATTACAATTTGTTAACATAATTATTATTATGTTTATTAAACGCCGTTAATTATTCGCACCATTAATTTAAGGAGTGACTCGCCATCAATATTATTAAACAAAAAGATCGTGAAGAGCTGGACAAGAAACTTCCTACGATGCCATGGTATATTGAAAAATTTATTAATTACAAACTTCCGGATTTATCTCCTTCATCGCTTGTCGAATATATGAGAGACTATGAAACCTTTCTTAACTGGTTAATGGCAGAAGGCCTTTCTGAAGCAGCAACTATTAGAGATGTAGCTTTGCTTGAACTGGAAAAGCTGCATATGGACAGTATAGATGGCTTTCGTATGTATTTATCGACTCATAAAGTAGAGCGAAACAGTAAAACGACGATCTCACGCAAGCTTTCCTCCCTCCGCTCGTTATTTCATTATTTAAGTCAAATTGCAGAGGATGAGGAGTTTTATCCTCTGCTCAAACGGAATGTTATGGCAAAGGTTACGATTAAACGTACGCATAAGCCGAAGGATACAGCCGCAAAGCTTGAGGGAAAGCTGCTTCAAGAAGAGGAAATTTCCGAATTTATGGCTTATATTAAACAGCATTATGGGACGGATGTTGCCAAAAACAAGCAGGCACTTTACGCATACGAGCTTAATATGATAAGAGATGCATGTATCATTAGCTTTATTCTACATTCAGGCTTGCGCGTATCTGAACTCGTCAATTTGAACGTCGATGATATAGATCTCAAGAAGAAGCTTTCCTATGTATATCGCAAAGGTAAAAATGACGATACGTTTAAAACCCCTGTATATTTTCGCCAAGAGGCGGTTGAGGATCTGCAAGCTTATTTGACTCTTAGGGAACTCCGTTACAAGGCGCCAAAAAGAGAAAAGGCTTTGTTTCTGGCTGTTGCTAATGGAAAAAATGAGGGTTCGCGCATGACGAAGCGAGCCATTCAAGAAATGGTCCTGAAATATGCCAAACGCTTTGGAAAACCTTACTTATCCGTACATAAGCTCAGACATAGCTTCGCCACGGACTACTATCTGCGAAACGACATCTACAAAACTCAAGAGCAGCTTGGGCATGCTTCACCGGAAACGACGCAAATTTATGCGCATTTAACAGATAAAACGATGGCACAAGCAATCGATCGCACAAAAAAAGAGGACGAGTCAAGCTAGCGCATTTTTTGCGTAAGCCTGACTTGCCCTCTTTTTTATTTAATGCCATTAAGAACTGGTTTGCAAAATAACTGATTCCTGCATAGACAGCTGTGTTAGAACAAGATTGGAGTAGATGCCGCCTTTCTTCATCAGCTCCGAATGCGACCCCTGCTCGGCTACTCTTCCATTCTCAATGACGAGAATAAGATCAGCATCCTTAATAGTGGATAGTCTGTGCGCGATAATAAAAGCTGTTCTTCCTGCTAGCAGCGTATGCAAAGCCTCTTGAATATGCTGCTCTGTTTCCATATCTACGCTGGAAGTAGCCTCGTCTAATATGAGTATGCCGGGATCTGATAGCAATACACGGCCGAAAGCGAGCAATTGCCTTTGGCCTACCGAGAGTTTTGAGCCTCTCTCCTCCAGCTGCGTTTGATAACCATCTGACAATTTGCTTACAACGCGGTCTAGCCTTACGCTCTCGGCTGCTCTAAGCAGCTCTTCCTCTGTTGCATGGTCGTTGCCATAACGCAAGTTCTCTTCTACCGTACCCGCAAAAATAAATGAATCCTGAAGCACGATCCCCATTTGCTTGCGTAGTGATTCGAGCGTTGCCTGCTTGACGTCCATCCCGTCAATTCGTACAGTACCGTCTGTAGCATCGTAGAAGCGCATCAAGAGATTAACGATCGTGCTTTTTCCAGCGCCGGTTGGCCCGACTAAAGCTACTCTTTGCCCGGGCTTAACGAGAAATGAAACGTTATGAAGCACATCAGGTTTATTTTCCTCATATCGAAACGAAACATTATCAAACTCAACCTCGCCGCGAACCTGCGGCAGTTCTAAAGCATGCTTGCTATTTTTCACCTCTGGATCGGTATCCAGCACTTCAAATATACGCTCGGCAGAAGCCATAGCTGACAACAGCTGGCTATAAACCTTGGATAAGGCGCTCAGCGGCCCCCAGAAGCGCCATAAATAATTAATGAACGCCATAATGAAGCCAAGCGTAAGCGCGCCTTCAATGACCTTCGTGGCTCCGAACCAAACTACGATACAGGTGCCCAGCATTCCGATCATTTCAACCAGTGGATATACAGTCGATTCCAACGTAATTGCCCGCATAAATGCGCCTTTGTTGCGGGTATTTATGCCTTCAAATCGCTCATTATTAGTCCGCTGGCGTGAGAAGGCTTGAATGACACGAATGCCCTGTATCGTTTCGTTCACATTACCGTTAATCGATGACATCGTTGAGCGTGAACGCGACCATGAGCCTTCAATTTTTGGACGGAGCTTAGCAACGATGAAATAGAGCAGAGGCATCATAATAAATGAGAGCAAAGCAAGCTGCCAATCCATCCAGATCAAAATAATGACGATGCCAAGTAAATGCGTAACCTCCATTACCATCGTTATCAAACCGCCGTTGATTAGCTCGCCAATTGCATTTGTATCATTCGTAATTCTGGACATAATTTTACCAGCGGGACGTCCATCAAAAAAACGAAAGGACAAGGTTTGCAAATGATTAAATAATTGCTGACGAAGATCAAACAAAATACGTTGACCTGTAAAATTGATCCATCTGGTATGCATATAGCTAAACAACCAGCCTATTAGCTTAACGCCCAGCAGAATAGCACCCAATACATGGATAACCGAATAATCTTTTTGGTTTATCCCTTTATCGATGATATATGCTAGAATAATTGGCTCGGATAAGCTTAATAACATATTAATAAGCACTATAATAATGACCCACGTCATTAATTTGCGATAAGGGATAAGATATTGAAGCATACGCCGCATGTATTTCCCATTAAACGGCTTTTCTTCTACATCAGAATCCATATCCCACTCCACTTGACTCATGTTTTCACCTCTCTTCTATTGATGCGCGATTTGCTTCTGTCTATCGAACAATTGACGGAAGAAGCCACTGCCTTCGTTTAGTTCCTTATGTGTGCCTTCTTCAGCCACACGGCCATTTTCAAGCACAATAATACGGTCCGCATGCTGAATAGAGGAAAGCCGCTGCGCGATTATAAATGTCGTACGACCCTTCATGACTTCTAATAAAGCTTCATGAATAGCTGATTCTGTTGCTGTATCTACACTCGCTGTCGCTTCATCCAATACTAGAATTGGCGGATCCATTAAAATCGCACGAGCAAGCGCCACGCGTTGTCTTTGTCCGCCAGATAGCCCGACACCCCGCTCACCGATTCGCGTATCGTAGCCGCTTGGCATGCTTTCGATGAAGGAATGGATTTGTGATTTGCGTGCTGCCTCCTCAATTTGCTCCTGCGTCGCATCCGGATGACCGTAGGCGATATTATCTCTAATCGATGCTGAGAACAAGAAGGTCTCTTGCGGTACAATTCCTATGCTTCGCCGCAGTCCATCAAGCTCATATTCCCGCACATCTACACCATCAATGAGTACACTGCCACCGGACACATCATAATAACGAGAAAGCAAGCCAATCAGACTGCTTTTGCCTGAACCCGTAGCTCCGAGTACACCGATCACCTCACCTTGCTTCACTTGGAAAGAAACCTCATCCAATATCGGCTTATCCTTCGCTAAATCCTGATCGGAGAAGAAGAATGTTACGCGATCAAAAACGACGTTGCCGTGCATTCCGTCCGTAATTATCGCTTGTTCAGGGGTTTGAATATCAACCGGTGTGTCCAGCACTTCAAATACACGTGGTGCTGCTTTAATCGCTTGTTGGAAAATATTAATTTGCCAGCCTAGCATGTTCAGCGGCCAAATAATGCCCCATGTGTACCATTGAAACGCCATGAAGGTACCAATCGACATCTCTTCCCGAGCAACAAAAATAGCACCGATCCAGATCATCAAAACAAACGTGAGTCCTCCGTAAAAGCCCATGAGCGGAAATGCTTTTGCCTCCAGCCTTGCCCGGTCCATATTTGTATCAAAGTTTTGCTCATTTCGCTCAGCGAATTTCCGTTGTTCGACGGACTCCGTTGCAAAAGATTTGACAACTCGTATGCCTGAAATATTTTCTTGAAGCGTAGTCGTTAAGCGCCCCATTTGTTCACGAATATTGGACCAAGCTGGTCCTACTTTGTGATTAAAGCGAAATAACACGAACAAAATAAAAGGAATTGTAATTAAGCTGATTAAAGTTACTTTCCATTGCATCGTCATCATGAAAATCGTCGTTCCGATAAATGTCAGCATGCCAGTAAATAGGTTCATCGCTCCAAACCCGACAAAGTTTTTTACCGCATCAATATCACCAGTCATTCTGGACATGAGCTGACCAGTCTGCGCACGGTCATAATAAGAAAATGATAACCGCTGCAAATGCTCATAAAGCTCTTTCCGGAGTTTAAACACGACATTTTGGCCGACTAGCTCTTGGGAATAACCTTGTATAAACATGCCTAAGCTCTTTAAAGCTTGAATGCCTGCCAAAGCAAGTGTTAATCCGATCACAACGGACATATTGCTTTTTCTGATCCCTTCGTCAAATATTTTGGCTAATACCCAAGGAGCTACCAAATCGAATATCGTCGCAAAAATCATAATGATAACCGCTGTAAATACCCATTTGGCACTCGGTCTTACATAAATCATCAAACGTAACAGCGTTTTCATTGGATTGCCCCTTCCCCTATAGGAAACAAAAAAAGACCTCAAGCCATAATCGGCTTGAGATCTTCGTATAATAGCGTGCAACGGTCAAAAAAGCTGCGTTGACACCAATGAACGAAGGCAGCCCGATCGGCATGTTTGAACAACAAGATGGAAATTCATGCTAAACTGCGCGCCTTCGACATTCATTCCAATCTGATTGAAAAACATTCGTGAGCCCCCCTTTTCGTATCCATTTGATCATATTTTCCTAACCCATCCAAATCTTAACACCTGTTTCTGCCTTTGCGCAAGAGGTTTTTACAAAAAAATGATTTATAACCTGTCCGACTCATTCGGCAAATCAAAGTCGCTTGAGGAGATGCCTTCCTCTACCGCAAACTCAAAATCTTCAATATCGTAAATTTGTACAGGAACCTCTGCTTCTATCAGCTTATCTTGAAACTCAAACTGATCCGACAGCAATGGGACTTGCAGCTTCAACCCTGTTAACAGCAATTCCGTTTCGATCGGATCGAACATCTCGCCATAATGGGCATTATCGACAGCATGCACGACCGTAAAATGAATCGTATCATTTAGAATGAGCGGAGAGCTTTCTCGCCAAGGCACTTGCATAGCCTTTTCAATTTTTTTGCGATTAAGAGCATCCTCAAAAAAAGCAATAAGTTCATTTATTTTGGTTTTTACATGCCCATCATCATCTGGATCATCCATGACAGGTTCAACACCGTCTCTCATTTCATACAGCTCAGCTATGGATGAATAAGGTACGACAAAATCAATTGGACGACTCGGTACAAGAAGATGTCCATACGTTGCCACCAGTACTGCCTCTATTACAAAACGTCGCCGCATGTGATCTCCTCCTATCATTTTGTGAAATAAAGCTAGTTTCATAGAACCGGTATACAAATAAGAATGGTTACACATTATTATACAATAATATATTGCATGTACACGAGAGCCATAAATCCAGATTTGCACAATATGTACGCCTCGCAGTAAAATGATCGTTATATTAGAATTTATATCGCTTCGTTATAGTATAGGAGGGTAATACAAATGCAAAAAGAAGAAGCCATCATCATTGGAGGCGGTCCGTGCGGCTTGGCAGCAGCGATTGAACTCGAACGGATTGGTCTCGAGCCACTAGTCATAGAGAAACGCAACATTGTACATTCAATCTCGCAATATCCCACTTATATGCAATTTTTCAGCAGTCCAGAAAATCTTGAAATCGGCGATATACCATTCACAACGGCTAACGATAAGCCTTCTAGACTGGAAGCACTTAATTATTATAGAACAGCCGCTCAGCGCAAAAACGTTCGTGTGCAAGCCTATGAAATGATAAATAAGATTACGCCTGAGAATGGACAGTTTATTTTGCATGGAGAAGATCGTTTTGGCGAGAAGCGCACATACCAAAGCAAGTATGTCATCATCGCTACAGGTTATTTTGATCATCCGAATGAGCTGGGCATTCCCGGTGAGCAGCTCGAGAAGGTTAGTCATTTCTTCCGCGAATCGCATCCCTACGTTGGCATGAAAGTTGCCATTATTGGCGGCAGCAACTCCGCAATCGATGCGGCATTAGAGCTAGAGCGGGTCGGTGCAGAGGTAACGGTCGTCTATCGCGGAAATGATTATTCCACCAGCATTAAGCCTTGGGTTAAGCCAGGCTTCCAGAGCAAAGTAACGAAAGGCTCTATTCGCATGCTGTTTCAGTCAACTGTAACCTCTATCGAAAACAATGACATCACTGTCCTAGGACCAGAAGGCGAGATCCGTTTGGAAAATGATTTTGTATTAGCATTGACCGGCTTCCATCCCGATCGAAACTTCCTTAACACAAGCGGCGTTACGATTGAGGAAGAAGGATATCCAACCTTCAACGAAAATACTATGGAAACGAATGTTCCAGGCATTTATCTCGCAGGTGTCGTAGCCTCCAGACATGAAGCAAATGAAATTTTCATCGAATCCGGACGTTATCATGGCCATAAGATTGCCGAACATATTTTAAGCCTCAAATGATTATATGGTTATGCTTTGAATCATACACCAAAAAAAGGGAATCAGCTTGTTAAGCTTGTTTCCCTTTTTTTTCGAACTGGTTTTTAAGAACATTGATTTGTTTGTCATCTGGCTGTTTATCGCCATACCTTGCTTCTTCGTACAACTCAATAAATCGAGGCATATTGTCGAGCTTGCCAGCCTGCCATGTATTCAGGTCTTCTGACGTTTCGCGCGGAGTCATATGTTCTTTGACCGTATACCCCTGTTCGGCGCTGCTTCTCAATAAGCGAGCATATAAAAACCTGATTTTTTCTGTATTTGTTTGCAGCTCATTCCATTCCTGAGTAAAGGAGCGCTTCTTTGGCAGCAGCTGCTTCAGTTTATTGCCCATTTGCTCCCGCCATTTAGTTAATGTCATTAAACTTTCAACTTCGTCTGTAAAACCAACCCCGTTATTGCGGCTATCTGCTCCTCTTTCCTGCAATTTAGCAGCAAGCAGCTTCACCCATTGCATTACCTTTCTAGCAATAAAATAGAACAGAATACAGATAATGATGATGACTAACACGATGCCGATAATTTTCGCAATTTGCTCGAGTAGCAGCATCCAATCAGACGGCGGCTTCGTTTCCTCCAAAGGCATCTCAGATGTTGAAGAATCAATAGGAGGTTCTTCAACCGGCGTCTGCTCCCTAGACTGGTTTAGCCAGTTCATTATTCGCTCAATGATTGAATGAAAGAAGCTCTCAATCATCTTCTGAATTTGGCGGAAAAGAGCAAGAATGCTAATGATGCTGACGATTACAATAATTAATAGACGATTTTGGCGTTTAAAAGCAAGAGTAGCTGACGTTTTACCTGAATCTACGGTTTCACTGTTCAAATGCCGCTCATTTGCAAAAAAGAAAAATATAATGACGGCAGCAATTCCGCAAACGATTAAAACACCGTTGTACTCCATCAGTTTTTTTAACGCAATTATTTTTAACGGCTGCACAGCTACATAAAGGAGCACGCCAATCAGCATCTGTGTATTGGGAAATGAGTTGAACCATCCCCGCAATTGCGCCGACATGCCCCTCATTGCTGCTACAGCAGCAGCAAGTCCGCATACAACCATAGGGACGATATCCACATTACCTACCCATGCGATAATGAACAAACTGCTATGCAACGCACCAATAGCAATAGCTAGAAGCAGCTTCACGCCGTATCGTAATCTTGGATATTTTCCGAGAATTAGCGATGCCGCCCAGTAGCAGAGAGGAATCGTTGCTATCCATGGCCACAAAGCTCCAGCAGGCAGCAAGTAAACAGCTATCGCTATAAATACGGGCAAATAAAAGAGCAGTTCAATAACGCCTTGACCTAGGGTATTTAAAGGAAAAGATCGCTTCTGGGGCTCATTCACGCGGTCACCTCTTCTCTGCTGCTACCTGATATCGCTTGTCCAACATCGCTAATCGTTGGCTTAGCTTTATCTGTCAGCATCCAAACTGCGACTGCATTGCCGTTGTAGCGAAGCTGTTCAGCTTGTTTTTCCAGTTCTTCGTTCCAATAAGCCGTAATCATTAGCACATCTCGTTCACTGAAGCCGCTTCTTGCTTCGCGTTCCAACAAATGATGAAACAGCTCTGTGCGTTCAATATCGAGCTTCGCCATTTCCTCTAAAATAACGATTAGATGCTCATGCCCGCCTCTAGGTTCAATGTGGACGCTTTCCATCATGCCGGTCAAAGGCATATTGGATGCAAAACCAACTTCCATGCCCTGCTGAATTACAGCTTCAGCTGCCCCTGCTGCCCATTCAATGCCTAGCTCGATTAACGATAAATCAGTTACGCTTCGCCACATGCCCTCTACATCGTCCACATTCAAATAAATCATCAGTCTGCGGTCCGCGGTAAAATCATACTGATGGACTTGAAGGCTTCCTGTTTTTGCAGTAGCTTTCCAGTTGATTTGCTTATACGTATCGCCCGCTTGATAATCACGAACGCCTGCAATAATGAATGGATCGTTGATAATCCAGCGGCGAATCGATTGATCACCCTGCCAGCTATGATAAGGTAGCTCATGAATGGGGACCTCGGCAGGCTTTGGATAAACAAGCAGTTCCCCTTGAAGCGCAATTTGAGCGGACGAATGGGTTAAACCAAGCGGATCACCGCCCGTTAACGTGACGGTTTGAAGCTTGTACCAGCCTCGCTTTGCACAGGTGATGCGGTGTGTGCGCGTAATTTTTGTATACGGCGATAGACTAAAGAAGCTCTTATGGTTCTGATAAAGCTGCCCGCTGCTCACAGAAAAATTATCAAGCTGTTGAAAATGCAGATGAGTGGATAGCTGTGATTCCACGCGCAGCCAAGGCACCGGCAGCCATTTGGCGTTTGCCATCTCTTCTATCATCTCAACTTGCTCACCGCTATAGCATGTTTTGCTCGTAAAACGCCGTTCATATTGGATACGGCGCAATACGAGCTTTTGAAATATTTTGCCCTGTAGTGACAAAATGACGATTGCAGCTAATATAAACCAGAATAAAATCATCAGGCTGCCTAACGAGCCGTAACGCCTGCTTCAGCAGGCACGGCCGTCAAACGAATAATGTCATCAATAATGGACTCCGCCTGATTTGCTGTACGATGCATGCCGCGAATGGCTAGTCGGTGGGACAAGACCGGCTTCGCCATTGCCTTTATATCATCTGGCGTAACGAAATCACGTCCTCGCAAAATGGCATGGACCTGGGAAGCGCGGAGCAGCGCTTGACTGCCACGCGGACTGACACCAACAGAAACCTCCTCACGCCTTCGTGTTTGCTCCACGATTTGCAGCAAATACTGAAGGATGTCATCGTTCACTTTCACCGATGAATAGGCTTGCTGTGCCTTCTGAATGACATCTATTCCTGCAACTGGCTCAAGCTCCGCAAGCGGATCATGATCTTTAAAACGTTTTAATAGCTGCAAACCTTCTTCAGTCGTCGGATAACCCATCTTAATTTTGAATAAAAAACGATCGAGCTGTGCTTCCGGAAGTGGAAACGTTCCTTGATGCTCCACTGGATTTTGTGTAGCAATAACCATAAATGGACGTTCCAAATATTTGGTTTCACCGTCGATGCTGATTTGACGCTCTTCCATACATTCGAGCAAACTCGACTGGGTACGAGGCGTCGCACGATTAATCTCATCTGCTAACAGTAAATGAGTAAACAATGGACCAGCTCTGAATTCAAACTCGCTTATTTTTTGATTATAGAAATGAATGCCGCTTAGATCCGATGGAAGCAAATCGGGTGTAAATTGAATTCGCCGGAAAGATAAAGCCAATGATTTGGCCATAGATTTAGCGAGCAAGGTCTTTCCTGTTCCTGGCACATCCTCAAGCAGCACATGCCCTGATGTAAGGAGCCCGATGAGCATTAGTTCTACAACTTCCTCTTTGCCTACGATGACGCGTCCAATATTAGATTTCAATTGTTCGGCTAGTTGTTTTATCGCTTCAATAGACATAAGTCAACTCCTTCGTTAGGTTGTAAAGCCTGTTCGAGCACGCTGCAGTTTTTGCAGTTCACTCCAGCGAATCATTCGGATGTTTTCTTTTTGCAACGTATTATTGATCTCAGCATCACGGAATAATTCGAACTCCATTCCCCGCTTTAGAGGCTGCATGTGAAAAGCATTCAGCTCATCGGTTACAAGAGACGGATGTATAATAATTTCAGAAACGCCTGGTTGCAGACCCTCCAGTACCTGCTGCATGCTTGCCTTTAGAGAATCAAATGTTTCACCCTCCTCCAAGTGGAACGGCAAGCCGATTAAATAATCAAGGATAACAACACCCTTCGAATCCGCCAGCATTCCGAGCTGTTTGGCTTGCTCTTCCAGCTCAGGAGAAGCCACTTGACCAATATTTTGCCTTAAATTACGCGGCAAACGGAAAGGCAGGCCATAGGAAGCGCATACATCCAGAACGATAGATAAGAAATTTCTGCCAGTTGCTAACCCATACAAGCTTCCCATGTGATTGTCCGCATGCGATGGTTTCATCCCCATAGCTAAAGCCATTTCAATTTGTGCGATAAGTTCTTCTTTTACTTGCTCTGGATCAGCTTGCATCTCAAAGGTTTTACTGTCCTTCGGGAAATAATTTTCATGGGTGACAAGCGAACTTGTGCTTCCTTTGCGGTTGACTGGACCCCAGCGGTACATATCCCATTCGCTAGTAAATGTGAAATGGACACCCACATCGATTTGCGGATGCCTTGCACTCCATAGTGCTGCTTCCCTCGCCCAGCCGCAAGGCATCATAATCGTCGCCGAGCTCACCGTTTGTTCTAGCAGCAGCTGCTGAATGCCGACATTTACCGAATGGCATACTCCATAGTCATCTGCGTTAATAATGAGCAGTTTTTCGTTCTCGCCGTATCCGAGTGCTTTGGCTAAACTCATGAAAAATCATCCTCCCAATGTTCATTAATCCAGCGGCAGCCAAATGCTGACTGATCGATAATACCGCAAAGTATTTCCTCATCATCTAAATTATCTCTTAAGCGTATGGCAAAATGCAATGCTACATCAAGCAATCTTAATTTCATTAATATCGGCAATATCTTAATTTCATGAAGAGTTAACGGATTCGTATCCTGATATCCCTGCAATAAAAGCTTCACCTTCTCTTTTATATTTAGGCCGTCTGGTTTTATGATATCGACAATAATGACAGCAAGCTCCATCGCTCTAACATCGACAGTCGTGAATTCAAAATCCAGCACGCCTACGATTTCATCACCTTGACATACCGTATTATTAAATACCAAATCACCATGGATCCATTGTTCCGGCAGCCCGACAAGTTGATTACAATCCTCTTTCAGCTTCAGACGCTCCTCGTGCAAGGCCATGAAGCTAGATTTTCTACCTTTAAGATCTACGGAAAGCTCTGCCATTGCAAAAAAAGCTTCCTCATCCATCAAAGCATATGTATTCTCCAACATGAAATAAGGGCTGTAAAGCTGCAAGCCTTTTGGGTTTATTCCGCTTAAAGCGCTAGAAAGCTTCGCAGCTGTAACGCCTAGCGCATAAACATGCGCTGGGTTTGAAACCGTCGGTCGGTCACCATCAATAAACTGAAATAATGACGATAAGGTGCCATCTGTTGCAACGCTAATCGTTTCGCCTTGTTTATTCTGAACTGGAATCGGCACCTTAAAGGTTAGCTTCTGTTTATTCAAGTCGTTCAGTATCTCATGTTCAAGCCTTACAATATCAATATCCTTATGGTTATTGTAAATGCGAAAAACAAATTTTTTATTTCCCGACGAAATGATTCGGGTCGTATTATTCATTCCGCTCTCCCTGCTCTCAATAAGACAAGGCTCAGCGAACGCATATGCATCTAAATAAGCTGTAAAATCTATGGTGTCGGTCAAAACAGACAAGCCTCCTTATTGATCAAGCTGCAATCTTGTCAAGCGAGCCCCTAGCTGTTCCTGCCAGCTCGCAGCCAATTCTTTCACTTCAAGCAGCTCTCTTATTCCCTTTATGTCATCTTTATCACGGTACATGACACGGTTAGCTTCCATAACCGTTTTACGGGCCGGATGTTTATATTTAATTTCAAACGTCATCCCTGCCTGTATATGGCCCTCTTGGAGTACGCGGAAATAAAGACCTGTGTAGCCTTCACGCTGAACATGTCCCGGCAATTCCGGCAGCTTATGCCGCAGCCCAAGCTTATAGCACGGCTGTCTTGGCTGACTTACTTGGAGGATCACATCGCCTGCCTGGATAATATCGCCGATGCACAAATCCCCTTCAGTCCAGCTCGAGAGCGTAAAGTTTTCACCAAAAGCTCCGTAATCAAATGGCTCCTCGTATTTCTCACGCCAATAGGCGTATCGTTGCTCGAAATAGACGCATACCGCTTTGTCCGGTCCACCATGGTGAATCGTATCGCCTTGTCCATCGCCCTCAAGTCCTATAGTGCTCAAAGCATGGGTTGCTTGTGAAGGCTGCTTATAAATTCCTGTTAATATTTCTTTGCTGCCGTGTGTTATTGATTTCGGCATTCCTATATTTAGTGACACAAGTTTAGCCGTTTCTATATGATGTGTCATTAGCTTCGTACCTCCTATTATGATCTCTCATTTGACTATTATAATCTTCTTAGGGAGATGTTGGCAAAGAGAGATCACTATATCAATAACTTTTGTGATTTTCCCTTTCCCCGCAACGCTTTCGACACATTCTACTTGCGTTAGCCACTGGCTGTCGAAAACCTCTCTTTTCTGTTGCTTATTGCGTTTCCCCGGGAAATGTTTTTTAAATAGTCCGACTATTTCCTGAATGAGCACATCATTATTTCCCGCAGCATCGATCAACAGATTAATTTAAAGGAAACTTTCTTTCCATAAAATAAAGCTCCTTGCGCGAACGATTAACTCTGCTCTGCAGGCTCATCCCATGTTTTTGCCGATACCTTAGCTCCATGAAAGAGATCAAAGTAAGAATTGCAAAAGCTGCAATTGAGCCTCGATAATCGATGAATATAGCAGCCAGTATCGTCGTTAACAGCAGCCAAGCTATGGAAACCACATGGATTGGGATACTCCAGCTGCCCAAATGCCACGGTGATTCATGCAACTGCACATGGTTCTTCCTTTGTTTTATTTTCCAGGCAATCGGTATGGCATAAGATAGATTTAAACAAATTATCGCTACAGTTAGAAGAAAAATGATTGTATCGTCTCTATAGCTGAAAAACGCAATGAGAAGAATAGTTAGTGAAATGACCGCACACAACCAGACGGCAGGAATCGGCGTCTGATGCCGCTCCGACACATTAGACCACCGTTGGCTCAGCGGCATGGCGCCATCACGCGCTAGGCTGTATACAATCCGCGAGCATACTGTCATCGTCTGCAGTCCGCTGCTCCATAATGATAGAATGACAAAAATAATGATCATACTGGCGCCGCCCCAGCCAGCAGCTGCCGTTTGTAGAAACGTTCCCAACCAGCTTGGTCCGTTAGACAATGGAATGGATATAAGCATAAAGCTCAGAAGTACAAAACCAATAACAAATGTGTAAGCAGTAGATAAAAAAATCGACCACGGTGCTCGTACACGAGGATCAATTGTTTCTTCCGATCCTTGGCTTGAGCCCTCCATGCCAATAAATAGCTTTAACAAAAGGAGCGTACCGCTGACGAATGATCCCGCCTGCACGGTACCATTCCACTCTGCATTTTGAAATTGATACATCAATACAGGAGAATAGCTGCCTGGCCATGCAAGCCAAGCTAACCCAGCAATAATGAATAAAGCAATAAATATTTGCAGTATAACGCCGCCTGCTTGCAGCTTGCTTAACATCCGGTTTCCAAAGTGGTTCACAGAACCTTGGGAAGCAGTCAGCACTGCAACGACACACCAAAAAGTGAAATCCGATGTTTGATAACCTATTCGAGCGGACATAAAACCGTCCAGTAAAGCTGCACATGCGCAGTTTAGCAGCGCAAGCATCGCTAAATGTCCAGATGCTTGAAGCCAGCCTGCTCGCACTCCCCATGAGCGCCCGCCTAATGAGGATACCGTATGATAAATCCCGCCTGCAGTCGGTGTCACAGATGAGAGTTCTGCGAGAGAAGCACTTAAAATAAGTGCAAATAAAGCGATTATAGGCAAACCAAATCCAATAACCGACGGTCCCCCCTCTCCGACCGCTGGCCCAAACAAAAAAGCTGCGCTTCCAATCAAACCGAGCGCATTAAACGATAAACCAAATGACGATAACCCGCCGAACCGCCGTCTAAGCTGCTGCGCTAAACCATAACGATGCAAATCATGTTTGTCCTGCAGCAACTGCGCCTGCAAGCCATAACCAATTAGATTCTGATGCTTAGATAATGAAATGGACTGTTGCGCTTTGAACGCAATGGCAATAATCACGGCAATGACAATCGCAAATAATAATAATCCCGCTAGCAATAAAATCATCCAATCACCCTCCTACGTAACTGTATGAGTGGTTTGGATGTCACATGCAAAAGGAAGAGTGATTAAAGCGCATAACAAAAACTCGCATCTATCTAGATGCGAGTCGATTGATTTCTTTTTTTTCACTCAGCTTGATTAGAACTTTGCTCCAGTATTCCATAAACGAGTGATTTGAGCTCTATGATATCAAAGGGCTTCGTAAAACAATGTGTAATGCCAAGCGCTAGCGCCTCTTCCATTATGTCTGGATCTGCATATGCCGTTATGAGAATGACAGGCACCTCTGGCGACAGCATTCTTATCCCGCGCAAAATTTCTATACCATCCATTTCGGGCATTTTCAAATCAAGCAGTACACAATTCGGCTTCTGCTTCTCGTAAATGTCCAAGGCGATACTGCCGCTTTCAGCTTCATAAACATCGATTCCCTGCGCAGCAAACAATTCAACAAGCATCATTCGAATTGCGGGCTGATCATCTACAACTAAAATCTTATAGAGCATATCTGCTGAATAAGGCATCGAGCTTATAGTTGCTTTCGCAGCTGCCTCAGCAAGGGGTTGATCTACTATTCGATTCGTAGATATTGACGTAACTGTCGCGGATGGTAAAACAGGCGTCCTTTCGATGGAGCGTTGCTGCTCCTTTTCCATTTTTCGTTGGTGAAAGAAGACAAACGACACCGCGACAATTAATGCTGCTGCGAATAATATGAGAAAATATATCAATGCGTCGTCTCCTTATGTTCTTAGGCTGAATAACTGCTAAGAGAAAATGGTTTCATTCAGAATTAATCATTAACCAGCATCGGACCAAGTGGACCATCTTCATTAATGATATCTTGCAGTTCGTAGACGGATATTGGAAAATACAGAAATCCAAACACATAAGCCGCCAGCTCATATAGCTGGAAATAGACGACAAGTGAACGATCCGCTACGTAATAGTCCTGGTCAGGTCTTATGGATTTGAAAGGCTCCAGCGTATCAATCTTTCTTGCCAAGATTTGTGCGCTTACGATAGCGCTTATCCGCGCCACATAATCCGACCCAGGCTTAAACAGCTGGGCCAGCGTATAGGTTTGTCCTGTCGATTGCTTAAAAGTCAGCGATTGCTGAAGCGTCAAGCCGTGAGCTCCACCAGTAAAGGCATAATTGAACAAGGAAAGACTAAGATAATCCTTTTGATTATTTTTCTGTTCAAAATAACCTAGCATCTGCGCTCTCGGATCATCAAGCGAGCCTTGATTATGAACCATCTGCTGCACGGTATGATGAATCGTATGGTTGATCTTTTTATCTGCAGCTTCGCTTCTGCCTCCGCTCACATAAGGCAATGACAGCTCGGCTTTCGGAAAATCAGCTTTTGCCGTTTGGATAACGACTGGCGGTTGAAATGACATATGAAAGACACCTTCCTATTCGGTAAGATGCTCCATTGTATGCAATACACGTCTCATCTCATGCCAAACGATTCCGCCATGCGTAGAAGCAGACACCCCTCTACGCTCAAATTGCTCCGATTCGTAGAACGGAATCAGATGCTCCTCGCACATCAGTATAATGGTTTCAATCTGTGATGAAGTACATTGTTCGATCAGCTTCCTCAGCAACAAAGTGCCGATTCCACGCCCGCGATAATGCGAATCAACTGCGATAGTAAGGATACAAAAGTTGTCCCCCTCAAAGAAATCAGCTTGATTTCCCTTCATCTCATCACCGCAATCAGTCTGTGAAGTACGGATGCCGTTTGTTATTCCAACTAATTGGTCGCCAAGCCAAGCTGACCAAAAAAATGAACGATAATGCTTATAGCGAAATTGAAACCCTGCCATGGTAGCAGCAGCTTCAGGAGAATAGCATTTTTGTTCTAGCTTAATAGCAGCGTCGAGCTCAGCTTCTGTTATGAGCCGTAGTACGATCTCGTTCACAGGAGTGCCTTCTCGCGTTCAGTCAATCTTCTGCCGCTTACGTTAAGAACAAGTTTTCCGTCTTTCAAGCCGAGAATTTGATCAGCAAATCGCTCCGCCCAGTCCCCTTGATGCATAACAGCAATCACAATAACGCCTTGCTCCTTGCATAGCGCTTTCAAATCAGTTAGAACTTGATCCGCTGTATGGGGATCAAGTCCCGAAACCGGCTCGTCGGCTGCAATGACTTTAGCGCCATGAACGAGTGCTCTTGCAATAGCCATACGCTGCCGTTCGCCCCCGCTAAGAGTGCTCGCCTTCTGATGTGCTTTATCAAGCAGGCCGCGTTTTTCGATCATATCCATTGCACCCATATAATCATCATTACGTACCATCCCGGTCCATCTCCGCCAAGCAGGCGTTTGTGAAATTGAACCGATAATAACATTTTTTAATCCCGTCTTGTTCGGGAATAGAAAAGGTTTTTCTTCCACATAAGCAACCTCTCTGCGAACTTTAAGCTTGCCTTTGAATCCTTCTTTGAAAATATCTTTGCCATCAAATTGATAGGAGCCTTCACTCCACTTTTCTTGCAAGGCTAGGCACCGAAGAAGTGTGGACTTCCCGCTTCCGCTATCACCTTTAATGGCGATAAAGTCGCCGGGATAAGCCTCAAAGCTAATATCATCGAGCACCTTAGGCCCGCCGGGAATACGTCTGGATAAGTTCTTTACTTTGATCATTTTCCGCTCTCCTTCTGTTTGCAGCAACTGCTTCTATGAATCTAGTTTACGTTAAACAAAAAACAGTTTCCATACGAACAAATGTTTGGTATAATAAAAACAAGAACAAACGTTCTAATGATCGACGAATTCAACATTTTGAAGGAGGCCTGATCACCATGAATAACATCTGCGAAAATTTCCGATATGTAGAGAATGAACGTCCTGGACGCGACTTAACATTTAAGTTTTACGCCGATGGACGGCTTATTATCATCGATAATGTTGCAGAGGAGGTGATCACTCCCAAAGATTTAAAGGGCGCCAGCAAGGACTTCTACGTTCGCAGACGTATCGCCTTCATTAAGAATCAATTAAAAGCTTCACAGCTTAAATATGCATAACATGGATTAGAAGGAGAGCTGAAGCAATTCAAGCTCTCCTTCTGTGTTTTTAAAAACTTGCATCATTAAGGGAGCTGTTTGTTAATGCCGTTTAAGCTCGCAGGCCGCTTCGCGAATTTATCGGTTTTAAGCTTGCCTGACTGTCCACACAAGGTAGAATGATTTTGACGAGATTCTCCATTGCCGTTTTTGTTGATAGCCATTGCAATCACCTCCACTATCATTATGCCGATATTATTGGATATGTATGTAAAAGCAGTTCCTCTCCTACACCCTACATTGACTCGACCCTGCCACTTGCGGTAGATTGATCATACAGTTTCAAGTTTTGCAAAGGAGATCGTATACATGAAGCAACAAATTATGTTTGACCTCGACGATACATTAATTCACTGCAATAAATACTTTTATTTGGTCATTGATCAATTTATTGATGCGATGACCACTTGGTTCGGCAGCTCTCCCCTCGTTTCAATACAAGCCATCCGAGACAAGCAAATGGAGATCGATATTGCCGGCGTAGCCGTATTCGGATTTAAAAGCGAGCATTTCCCACAATCGTTTGTTGATACTTACATTCACTTCTCTCATTTGACTGGTCGCAAGAGATCAACAAATGAAGAAAACTTTCTATGGAAGCTTGGCTTAAGTGTATATGAGCACGATACCGAGCCGTATCCAAATATGGAACAAACGTTGTTCTCACTAGCGGAGGCCGGCCATGAGCTTCATCTCTATACGGGGGGCGAGATGCCCATTCAACGTCGCAAGATTGAGAAATTAAACTTGGAGCGTTATTTCGATTCCCGCATCTACATTCGTCGTGTCAAAAATAGCGACGCATTAGAAACCATTTTGTCCAATGGTGTCTTCGATCGCAGCAGTACGTGGATGGTTGGCAACTCCATTCGAACGGATGTTGTGCCTGCATTAACAGCAGGTATTCACGCTATTCATATGCGTGCGATAACCGAATGGGAGTATAACATCATTCAGATTGAAGTGGAGCCAAAAGGAGCTTTTTTAACCTTGGATCATCTAAAGGATGTCCCGGACGCTATTCACGGGTACGTTAATCGTTAATGAAATGACAATAACAAATAAACCCGAATTCGTCCCTTATTGCTTCTGACGAATTCGGGTTTTTCCTATGGAAGAGAAATGCCCTCTACTGTTCGATTGCTAATTCTCCGGTATCCACATTTCTAAGCACTATTTTTCCTTCTCCAGGCGTACCATCCGGAAGCTCAAGCTTCAGCTTAGTCGTCTTCCCCTTCTCGACTAAAGCTTTCACCTGAGTATCCGTCAAATTCCTGCCAAAGCTTTCTTTCCATATAACGAATTTACAACCTTCCTTATAGTGAGAACAGCCATAGCCTTTGCGCCCCATAAAGATGGAACCGCCGCAGCCTGGCCTTGGACAAGTGGCAATAACAGTCGGGCTGCCTGATACAGTAGACGCAGCCGATGCCACTTTTTTTGCCGCTCCAGCCGTTTTAGTTGAGGCTGCACGGTTGCGAGTCGCTGTACCTGACTTCCCGCCAGTGCCTTTGCGGGAATCAGGAGCTTCACTCTCAAATGATGTTTTGGCGGCTCGTGATTGAACGCGAACCTTGTCCACGATCATTGTCGCGAATTTTTTTACATTTTCCATGAATTGTCCATCCGAAGCTGTTCCTCTGGATATCTCGTTCAATCGTCGCTCCCACAACCCCGTCATCTCAGGAGAGGTAAGCAAATCAATACCAGCACCACGAATCAGCTCAATAGCTGTTCGACCTTTTTGTGTAACTTGTATTTTTTTGCCCTGCATTTCCACATAACCAACGTTTTTCAGCCGCTCAATCGTAGCTGCGCGCGTAGCTGGTGTACCTAATCCTGAATCTTTCATTGCATCTCGGACATCCTCGTCCTCAATTTGTTTGCCTGCGCTCTCCATTGCTTTAAGCAGTGTGCCCTCCGTGTAATGCTTGGGAGGCTGTGTGTCCTTCTCTTTCACAATGGCATCCGAACAGCTAATCCCTGCATCTGCTGATATGGAGAAAGGCTCATTTACTTCAATTTCTTCGTCCTCTGCTTCTTCCTTATCCTTGCTTTTGGCTGAAGGCTTTGCTTTCTCCTTCTTCTGGTCAGCATAGATGACCTTCCATCCTAAGCTAAGAAGCTCCTTAACTGTCGTTTTGAACATTTCGTTCTCTACCTCAGTCAAGACGGTGTGAACCTTATATTCAGCAGCTGGATAAAATTGCGACAAAAACCTTCGCACGATCAAATCATACAGCTTTTGCTCATCAGGGCTAAGTCCATTTGCTTTACGATTCGTTGGCAAAATGGCATGGTGATCCTCAACCTTAGTCGGGTTGCAAATAAATTTATTTCCCTTATGCACAAGGCTCCGATTAGCCCCTTTGACGAGATCATCATAGGCTGTACCTTGAAGTGCATTCAACGTTTTGTGCATTTCAGGGATGTTCTGCTCAGTCACGTAATTTGAGTTTGTTCTCGGATAAGAAATAACTTTATGCTTCTCGTACAAAGCCTGTGCTGTATCCAACGTTTTTTTCGCAGAAAAAGCATATTTGCCATTGGCTTCCCGCTGCAAAAGAGTGAGATCGTATAGCTTAAACGGATACTCCTTCGTATCCTTAACTTCATAAGACGCAATTCGTCCCGCCTTGCCTTTAACCTTTGCCGCAACGGCCTCAACTTTTGCTTGATCTGTCATTCTCTCGGCCTGCCACATGCCGCGGTACGTCATTTCATCCTGTGTGAAGTGTCCTTCCAGTTCAAAAAATTTCAAAGAGGAGAATGCTTCAATTTGCTTCTGCCGATCATATATAAGGGCAAGCACTGGCGTCTGAACTCTGCCAACCGATAGCAGTACATTATGCTTCGTTGTAAAAGCACGTGAACCGTTCATGCCGATCAGCCAATCCGCCTCGCTTCTTGCTGTTGCCGCGCGGGTCAAATTCTCATATTCGGCGCCCTCTTTCAATTCCTCGAACCCTTTTCGAATCGTCTCTGGTGTAAGGTCTGAAATCCAGAGCCGCTTAACGGGTTGGTTTAACTTAAGATGACGCTGGATAAGGGAAAAAATATATTGCCCTTCTCGCCCGGCATCACAAGAGTTGACAAGTAAATTACTGCGTTTTGCCAGATCACCGATAACCTTAAGCTGATCGATTGTTTTTTTGTTCGGTACGAGCTTGAACTGTGTCGGTATAATGGGAAGATCATTAATATTCCACTTTTTGTAACGATCATCATAGGCATCAGGCTCTGCAAGACCGATTAGATGACCGATCGCCCATGTAATAATATAATGCTCGCCTTCTATGTAGGAACGGTGATTTTTTGCTTTAGGATCGATTGCGGCTGCTATATTTCGTCCCATATCAGGTTTTTCCGCAATGATTAGTGTCTTCAAAAGATTATCGCTCCTTCATTAAGCTTTTCGAAAGTCTAACGTCTATCGCTCTCCACAATTAGCTATAAACGTTTCGCACTGTACAGCCACTAGAACATTTTACAGATTTCCGCGCAAAAAAGAAATGTTTTTCCCCATATCAAGTTTGAAATTTCTCCATAGAAAAAAGCAAACCCAAGTGGGAGAGTTGTCCCAATTGGGTTCACGGAAGGTCTGTGTTAATAGCCGGCTTCTCCATATAGGCAATGATTTTGGCGAAAATCGAACGAACACCGTCCGACCACTTCGGGTCTTCCGCATACTTTCGATTAATCCATGTAAACGGATCTACTTCTGCCGGTCTATCCTTGCTTAAGTTAAATACGGTTCGCGCCGCAATTTCTGCCGATTGCTTAATATTGGTGTTAAAATCCTGCCAGCTATGAAAAACATTAAAAGGATTGTTGGCAATCTTTTTATGCTGCTTATTCGTTTTCGGTACAAACCCTTGCTCTTGTCCAGTTATAGCGAATAAGACGGCCGGATGAATATCGAAGGCTTGCGCTGCTCTTATAATCGCTCCAAAATAAGGCTCCTCAGCTAGTATGGATGATTTCGTCTTTAAAAATGAGATCAAGCGCGCTTGATCAATTTCTTGATAACGAAGCTCGATAGGCAGCCCGTCTACAGGGACAACAATAGGTTGAACTTGGTTGATAACAACTGGTGGCTGCAGCTTGTTGTCAGACGGTAAATTTAAAGACCAGCCATACAATAAAGTAGCTGCAATTAATAGAATACTTAATGTGCTGTATATATAAGTTCTAGTACTAATCCTACGTGCTAATACGTTGCTCCATTTCGTTGCAGGCAGTGAAATGACCTCTGCATGAGTTGAAGCTTGTGTGATTTTACGCGATTCAGCACCTTCAGTAATAAGCAATCCTCTCAGCTGCGTCAAAAGGCCATTCTCAGCCTCATTTGAAGCTACACCCGATTGCTCCCTGTTTAATACGAGCTCGTCCATTACACGCTGCATGAGAGGCTTCTTGCAGCTTATGAGCAGCTGCTCCTCCAGCCAATCATGGAACGGATCATATATTTCTGCTGAAGTTCGATCTAGCTCTAAGCAGGCTTGAAAAATATCTTCCGCTCTAACCGGTCTTTGCCGCTCCAAAACAGCTGTTCTAATGAGCATTTCTGTGACGGAGCGTTTAACGCTGGTCTCGAAATTCGGTAATTGCTTATGTATTATGCGTTTGACCGCATCCGCTACAATTTCTGCTCGTTTTTCCCCAGGCAGCGCAGCGTATTTGTGTTGTACATAACTTCGAATATTTCGAACGTCTGTTGGTGACAAAACATATGCTTCATCGGCTGCCATGACGAATCGCCCCTTCGCGTCATCTCAAACCGATTTTACCACAAGTTTCCTTAGGACAGTGAGCTTAGTTTTTGAATTTCGTCTTGAATGTGCGCGGCTGCAGTTTAAATGCTGTTATTTGTTCCTTCTCGTTAACCGTAAATTGATATTCACAATCACAGCCTTTATCATGCGGGACAGTATTGATCCCATACTCAGCAAGAAAAGCGCCCTAAGGCGCTTCTCATTCATCAAATTTATTATCTCACGTCCAATATTTAAGGAAGCATCGATGATCCCATCAAATATTTATCCACTTCACGAGCGGCCTCGCGACCTTCATTAATCGCCCAAACCACTAAGCTTTGACCACGGCGCATATCGCCTGCTGCAAATACTTTATCCACATTAGTGTTGTATTTGCCATAAGTCGCTTTTACGTTCGTACGACGGTCTTGTGCAAGACCAAGCTGCTCAATCAGTGTCGTTTCAGGGCCTTCAAAACCTACTGCAATAAATACAAGATCTGCAGGCCATACTTTTTCTGTTCCTGGAATTTCACTATATATTTTACGTCCAGTCTCATCAACCGTACGTTCAATTTGAACAGTATGAAGCTCTTTAAGGTTTCCATTGCCATCGCCAACAAATTTCTTCGTTAGTACAGAAAACGCTCGAGGATCTTCGCCAAATAGTGCTTTTGCTTCCTCATGTGCATAATCAAGCGTGTACACATTCGGGAATTGCGGCCATGGATTTTTATCGTTGTCTCGCACTAGCGGCGCTTTCGCATGTGTGCCGAATTGCGTAACCGACTTACAACCGTGACGCAGTGCAGTAGCCACGCAGTCCGATCCAGTATCTCCGCCGCCAATAACGATAACGTCCTTGTCTTTCGCGGAAATATAGTTTCCATCTTGAAGATTCGAATCCAAATAGCTCTTAATTGTGCCATTCAAGTAATCCATTGCCATGTGAACACCGTTCAAATCGCGGCCTTCCATTTCAACGTCGCGAGCTCTTGTCGAGCCTCCGCATAGAACGACTGCGTCAAAGCTATTAACAAGCTCAGAAGCTGTAATATCTTTGCCGATCTCTGTATTCGTTACAAACTCAACGCCTTCTGCTGCCATAATATCAACACGGCGCTGAACCACATGTTTCTCAAGCTTCATTGTAGGAATACCATAGGTTAGCAAGCCGCCGATGCGATCTGCGCGCTCATATACGGTTACGGTATGTCCTGCTTTATTCAGTTGTGCAGCAGTTGCCATTCCAGCAGGGCCTGAGCCTACCACGGCAATTCGTTTACCTGTGCGGACTTTTGGCGGTTGTGGAACAACCCAGCCCTCTTCAAACCCGCGATCAATGATTGCTTGTTCGATCGTTTTAATCGTTACAGCATCGCCTATTAAACCAACCGTACAAGATCCCTCACACGGTGCTGGACAAACGCGGCCAGTGAATTCAGGGAAATTATTCGTTTTATGCAGACGGTCTAGCGCTTCACGCCATAACCCGCGATAAATCAAATTATTCCATTCTGGAATGAGATTGTTTACAGGGCAGCCTGAAACCGAACCTGCCAGTTCAATGCCAGTGTGGCAATATGGTGTACCACAGTCCATGCAGCGAGCGCCTTGTGTTTTTAACTGCTCATCCGAAAAATGCTTATGAAACTCTTGCCAGTCTTTGATACGCTCTAGCGGGTCGCGATCGGCCGGCAATTCGCGCTGAAATTCCATAAAACCAGTAGGTGTAGACATGATCGCATTTCCTCCATCCATATTTCCCGTTAACACTGCTTAGATTCTCTTTAAAACTATATCGGGAATTCTTAAAATATTCAATAACGAACTTTCTGCGAAAACGAATATTTTGTCTAAAGCACTCGTTTACTATTTTACAACATCCTAGCATTCAAGTACTTATGAAGGTAATGGATTATGCGTACAATCATTTGCACTTTCTGACATATCGTTCGTCAAACGTTCGGTTTTACCTTAAAAAGCTATACTTCCGACCGAATAAACGTTTGAAACGTGAAAGCATACTTGTTTTTTTCATCACTATCTCTGCTCTCGCTTTCCACAAGCTTCCACTGCGAATCAGAGAATGCAGGAAAAAATGCATCTCCGCCTTCAATATCTGCTTCCACTTTTGTAAGCAAAATTTTATTAGCGAAGGGCAGGAACTGCTCGTAAATATCAGCACCGCCTATCACAACAAGCTCTTCAGCTGTATATAATTCTAGCGCTTCTTTAATCGAATGTACGATTTCACAGCCCTCAGGGTGGAAATCCGTTTGACGTGTCAATACAACATTTCTACGATCAACCAATGGCTTAGGCAGGGATTCAAACGTCTTACGGCCCATGAGTACCGTTTTACCAATCGTCATCTTCTTGAAAAAAGCCATTTCTGCTGGCAAACGCCATGGCAGCTTGTTTCCTATTCCTATAGTTCTATTGCGATCCATAGCGGCAATCAAAGTTATATTCATAATGGTTAACTCCTTTCTTAATTTATTAAAATGAATATGAATTTACACAGCTACCGGAGCTTTAATCGTTGGATGCGGGTTATAATCCGCAATGGATAAATCCTCAACTGCAAAGTCGAAGATTGATTTTTTGTCTGCGTTTAATTTTAACTGAGGGAGCGGTCTAGACTCTCTGCTTAGCTGAAGCTCGATTTGCTCCAAATGATTCGTGTAAATGTGGGCATCTCCAAGCGTATGAATGAATTCTCCCACTTCAAGCCCGCATTCGTGTGCAATCATATGGGTCAATAAGGCATAACTTGCGATGTTAAATGGTATGCCTAGGAAAATGTCAGCGCTTCGCTGATAAAGCTGGCATGAAAGCTTGCCGTTTGTTACATAGAATTGGAACATGGTGTGGCAAGGAGGCAGTGCCATGCTCGGTACGTCTTCTGGATTCCAAGCGGAGACGATCAGTCTTCTCGAATCCGGGTTTTTCTTAATCGTCGCAATGACATCCTTAAGCTGATCAATCGCATCCCCTTGCGTCGTCTTCCACTCTCTCCACTGCTTGCCATATACGTTGCCGAGCTCGCCGAATTCAGCGGCAAACTGGTCATCCGTTAAGATGTGCTGCTTAAAGAGATCCATTTGCTCAACATACACTTTAGAGAATTCAGCATCCGTTTGCGACCGAAGACCAAAATTCGTCATGTCAGGGCCCGTGTAGGATGCGCTCTCCACCCATCTCTTAAACGCCCATTCATTCCAAATATTATTATTATGCTGCAGCAGATAACGAATGTTTGTATCTCCTTGAATAAACCAAATCAACTCACTGGCAATTAATTTGAATGGCACACGTTTAGTTGTAAGCATCGGAAAACCTTCGCTAAGATTAAAACGCATTTGATAGCCAAAGGTAGAGATCGTTCCAGTCCCCGTTCGATCTTCTTTTTTTGTTCCATGTTCTAAAACATATTTTAACAACTGCAGGTAGGTTTGTTCGCTTTTGCTCATTTAGACATTGCTCCCTATCATGAAAAAAATCAGAAAAATAACAATAATTATATCATCAACTGGGGTTTCTGTCCTGTTTTCGTTTCTTTCTCAGCGCATGCCTCTCAGGAGCGGAAAGATGCAGCTTTATCTCCTCTTCTGTCTCTGGGACGACCGTTGGGACAATAGTAGGTTTGCCATTACCATCAATTGCAACAAAAGTGAAAAAAGCAGTAACTGTCGTTTTGCGCTCACCGGTGAACAAATTTTCGGAATGAACGGACACGAACACTTCCATCGAGCTACGATTTGTCCACGAAACAAAGGCTTCAACCTCAATAACTTCTCCGACCCGAATCGGCGCCAAGAAATCAAGACTGTCCGTTGATGCGGTTACAGCTTGCATCCGTGCATGTCTCATGGCTGAGATCGCAGCAACCTTATCCATGTACTCCATCAGCTTTCCGCCAAACATCGTATCAAAATGATTCGTATCTAAAGGAAAGATCAGCTGCGTCATAATTGTACGTGATTCTCTAGCCATTTTCGTTAATTGTTCCATGCTCGTGTACGCCTCCTATTTGTTGGATTAAAGCTCTTGAAGCGCAAAGAGGCCCCGCCGGCTGGAGAGCCGCGTGACCTCTGTTGTCGCAAAACGATAGCATTATTGCGATTTATTTAATGAAAGTGTGGATCGGGTGGCCAAGTGCAACCTCAGCTGCATCAAGCACGATTTCACCAAGTGTAGGATGCGCGTGAATTGTAAGTGCGATATCCTCAAGAGTTGCGCCCATTTCGATAGCCAAAGCAAGCTCAGCAATCATATTGGAAGCCTCAATACCGATGATTTGCGCACCAAGCACAAGACCGGAATCTGCATCGGATACGAGTTTAACAAAGCCTTCATTTGCATTAAGCGACATCGCGCGTCCATTGATTGCGAACGGGAATTTGCCAACTTTTACATTATGACCTTTGTCTTTTGCTTCCTTCTCACTGAAACCAACGCTTGCGCATTCTGGATCAGAGAAGCAAACTGCTGGTACACATTTGTAGTCAATTACACTGGATTGACCCGAAATGGCTTCAGCTGCGATACGGCCTTCGTACATTGCTTTGTGCGCAAGCGCAGGTCCAGCAATGATATCGCCAATCGCATAAATATGAGGAATGTTAGTGCGGCATTGCTCATCAACTTCAACTAGTCCACGATCGGACAGCTTCACGTTAATAAGGTCAAGACCTAGCTCACCATCCGTATTTGGACGACGTCCAACCGTTACGAGCAGGTAATCCGCAGTTACTTTCTCTTCTTTATCGCCAACTGTATAAGTTACAGTAACATCTTTATCTGTTTGCTCAGCACCTTTTGCTTGTGCGCCAGTAATGATATCCACATTCGTGCTTTTTAGTTTCTTCGCAACGATGTTGGACATATCTTTGTCAAAGCCCGGCAAAATTGCATCGGAGCCTTCAATTACTGTAACTTTTGTGCCGAATTTGGAGTACATTTGACCAAGCTCGATACCGATATAGCCGCCGCCGATAACGACAAGGCTCTTCGGAATTTCTGGCAAGGACAATGCGCCTGTTGAAGATACGATACGGCCAGTGAAAGGGAAAGCTTTTAGTTCAATTGGACGTGATCCTGTAGCGATAATGCAGTTTTTGAAACGGTAGCGAGGCGCTTCTTGATCGTTGAATACACGCGCTTCGTTTTCGTTAATAAACATAACTTCGCCTTGGAAATATTGGACTTTGTTTGCTTTCAGAAGAGAAGCAACGCCGCCTGTCAATTTTTTCACGATGCCGTTTTTGAACTCTTGCACTTTAGTAAAGTCAACCTTAGCTTCTCCAACTTCGATACCGAATGCGGAAGCGTGACTGATTGATTCATATTGATGTGAAGCGGAAATAAGTGCTTTCGATGGAATACAGCCCACATTCAAGCATACGCCGCCTACATGTTCTTTATCCACGATGAGTACGTTTTGACCAAGTTGAGCAGCACGGATCGCTGCTACATAACCGCCTGGGCCCGCACCAATAATTAGAGTGTCAATATCTAGGGAAGCATCACCAACAACCATGTCTTATACCTCCATTATGAACAGTTCTGGTTGACCCAGAAGTGTTTTGATGTAATTCATAAAGTTTTGAGCTGTAGCGCCGTCGATAAGACGGTGATCGAAGCTAAGTGAAAGAGCCATTACAGGAGCAGCTACGATTTCACCACCCCGAACAATTGCTTTTTCAGTAATTCTACCTGTTCCAAGAATTGCAACTTCTGGGAAGTTGATAACTGGAGTGAAGAACATACCGCCAGCGGAACCAATGTTGGAAATCGAGATTGTGCTGCCTTTAAGCTCGTTAGCAGCAAGTTTTCCGTCGCGGCCGCGAGCAGCTAGATCACGGATCGAATCAGCAATTTTGAATAGGTTTTTACGATCTGCATCTTCAATAACGGGCACGATTAGGCCGTTGTCTGTATCTGTAGCGATACCGATATTGTAGAATTTGCGAAGAACGATTTCTTGATTAGCTTCATCAAGCGTTGCGTTCAAGATCGGGAACTCACGGCATGCTGCCACAAGAGCTTTCACGATGAACGGCAAGTACGTAAGCTTGGAGCCTTTTTTCTCAGCATAAGGCTTATATTTAGCACGAAGTGCTACGAGCTCCGTTACATCAACTTCATCCATGATTGTAACGTGTGGAGCTGTATAAACCGATTTCGACATTGCGTTAGCAATGATTTTGCGAATACCTTTGAATGGTACGCGCTCTTCCGGACGGTACGGTGTTCCAGCCGATACTGCAGCAGGTTTAGCTTCGCCAGCACCTTTAGCTGCAACTTCTGCGTTGCTTGTTTGTTCAGCTGCAGGAGCAGATGCATCTGTAGCCGCAACAGCAGGAGCGCCGCCAAAACCAGTTACGTCATCACGAGTGATACGTCCGTTTTTGCCAGTTCCGCCTACTTGTGTTAGGTCTACGCCTTGCTCGCGTGCAAATTTACGAACGCTAGGTGTTGCTAGTACAAGACCGCCAGTTGCTTTAGGAGCAGCTGCTGCTTGTGCTGCAGGAGCTTCTGCTTTAGGCGCCTCAACTGCTGGTGCCGCCGCTGCAGGAGCTTCTGCTTTAGGTGCTTCAGCTGCTGCTGGTTCAGCTTGCTCTGGCAATTCGCCTTCTGCATCAATAATTGCAACAACCTCGCCAATGTGGCAAACTTGTCCGTCTTTTACGAGTACTTCGAGTACTTTACCATTTACTGGGCAAGGCACTTCGACGATCGCTTTATCGTTTTGAACTTCCATAATAATGTCATCATCTGTAACCGTGTCTCCGACTTTGATATGCACTTTAATGATTTCGCCTTCGTGCAAACCTTCGCCGAGCTCTGGGAAACGATATTCGAATTTAGCCACCGCTTTAACCTCCTTTAAAAGTTCAGTACTTTGTTAACCGCTGCAGAAATACGAGCTACCGTAGGAAGCCACGCATCCTCAACTAGAGCAAACGGATATACAGTATCCGGACCAGCAACACGCAGTACTGGAGCTTCTAAGTGCAGAATTGCTTTTTCATTGATTTGTGCAATGATCTCTGCTGCTGCGCCAGAAGTTTTTTGTGCTTCTTGAACGACAATAGCACGGTTTGTTTTCTTAATTGAAGCAACGATTGTATCGATATCAAGCGGAAGCAGTGTGCGAAGATCGATAACTTCTACACTCACGCCTGTTTTTTCAAGTTCTTCTGCTGCTTTGACAGCTGTGTGAACCATAAGACCATAAGAAATGATCGTTACGTCACTGCCTTCGCGAACAACATTTGCTTTGCCGATCTCAACTGTATATTCACCTTCAGGAACTTCAGCCTTGAACGCACGGTACAAGTTCAAGTGCTCCATGAAAAATACAGGGTCATTATCACGGATTGCAGAAATCATCAAGCCTTTTGCATCATAAGGGTTTGAAGGAATAACTACCTTGATACCCGGTGTTTGAATAGCAAGACCTTCTAGGGAATCCGTATGCAGCTCAGCCGCTTTAACGCCGCCGCCAAAAGGTGTACGGAATACGATTGGTGAGTTGTAGCGACCGCCAGAGCGGTAACGCATACGAGCAGCTTGGACAAACATTTGGTCAAGCGCTTCATAAATAAAACCTACGAATTGAATTTCAGCGATTGGACGGAAGCCTTGCAAGCCCATACCAACTGCCATACCTGCAAGAGCTGACTCAGCAAGAGGCGTATCAAATACGCGTTCTTCACCAAACTCATCCTGCAAACCTTCTGTCACACGGAATACTCCGCCGACTTTACCTACGTCCTCACCAAAGATGACAACGTTCGAATCACGTTTAAGTTCTACGCGCATCGCATCGCGAATTGCTTCCAACATATTCATTTGAGCCATGATCGTCTGATCCTCCTCTTCTATTGAAAATCGTCCTTTTGCTCTTCCAAGTATTGCGGTGTTGTTTCGAACATGCTATCGATCAAGCCTGCTACAGTCATTTTTTCAACTGCTTCAGCTTTTTTGATGTGCTCAGTTACTGTTGCTTTTGCTTCATCTTTCACACGGTTTGTGTCTTCTTCAGTCCACAAGCCTTTTTTCTCTAGATATTTACCGAAACGAACAAGCGGATCTTTTAAAGCCCATTCTGCTTCTTCATCTTTTGTACGGTATTTAGTCGTATCATCCGCCAAGGAATGCGGACGGAAACGGTAAGTTAGAAGCTCAATCAAAGTAGCGCCTTCGCCATTGCGGCCGCGCTCTGCTGCTTCTTGAACAGCTTTGATAACAGCAAGTACGTCCATACCATCCACTTGAACACCTTTGATACCGGCAGCAACAGCTTTATGTGCAACAGACAAAGCGCCTGTTTGCTTGGAGTAAGGTGTAGTAATAGCATAGCCGTTGTTTTGTACAACATAAATGACAGGCAGCTTATAAGCGCCTGCGAAGTTCATGCCTTCGTAGAAGTCGCCTTCTGACGAACCGCCGTCGCCTGTATACGTGATAGCTACACGTTTTTCATTTTTTTTCTTAAATGCCATTGCTACGCCAGTTGCGTGCAATACTTGTGCGCCAATTATGATTTGCGGCATTAGAACATGTACATCCTCAGGAATTTGACCACCTTGTTGGTGTCCGCGAGAATATAGGAAAGCTTGGTATAATGGCAAACCATGCCATACAAGCTGTGGCATATCACGGTATCCTGGGCAAATGAAATCATCTTTGTTTAGCGCATATTCGCTGCCAATCATTGATGCTTCTTGACCTGATACTGGAGCGTAAAAGCCAAGTCTTCCTTGACGGCCTAAATTAACAGCACGCTCATCCCATGTACGAGTAAATACCATGCGGTACATAACTTCTTTTAATTGATCATCAGACAAAGCCGGCAATAAGTCCGGGTTAACAACATCCCCGTCGAGTGACAAGACAGATAGCGGAGTTACCGGTTCCATTTGAACTTCGTATGGCAATTTGCTCATTTTGATCGCTCACCTCAATCGAAATATTTGAAAATCGTTTACCTCTGTTATAGAATTATTATAAACCTGTTTAATGAAAATGGTCAAAGCAAAAAACACAAAAACCGTTGTTTTTTCGCTGATTCTCATCATTCTTTTAAGAAATTGTATATGCTACAGACTTTATTTATTAGTATAACAGCATAATACAACAAGACAGAAATAGATGTGATTCCTTTGATTGTCTTTCTATTGTTTACCCACAACAGATGTTTTCCATTCAATAAATTCAACCGATAGGAGAGAAAGAAATGACAGATGAGCGATATTTGAAGAGAACAATAGTAAAGGAAACCGTGCCAAGCCGATATTTGGCTGAACAAAGCCGCAATTTGCGTATCTTTTTGCCGCCAGGATATAACGAGGTACTTAGCTACCCTGTCGTCTATTGCCAGGATGGCGAAGATTTTTTCAACTTTGGGCGAATTGCGACTACAGCGACGCGATTGATTTTGGATGAGGGACTTGAGCCCTTCATTATTGTAGGTGTTGATGTCGACAAAAAGCAGCGCACGGAGGAATACACGCCAGATGGCAATCGACACGAGGCATACATTCGGTTTTTCGCGGAAGAGCTCATTCCGTTTGTTGAGGAACGTTATGCGGTAAGACAAGAACCAGAGCATCGATTATTGGCAGGTGATTCACTCGGCGGCTCCGTTTCCTTGCATTTAGCTCTCTCCTACCCGCAGCTATTTACACGAGTTATGTCATTATCAGGAGCTTTTTATGGCGTATCCCAAAATATTATTTCCGCAGCAGGAGACCTTAGCTGGCTCAATATTTATATGATTGTTGGTCTGCAAGAGGATGCATATGAAACAGACCGTGGCGTATTTGATTTTGTAGCTTTGAATCGCAACGCCAAGGCGCTGCTCGAACTTAATCAAGCTACTGTCTTCTATGAAGAAAAAGACGGCAAGCATCAATGGGGTTTTTGGCAAAAAGAGCTTGATAAAGCTCTCGCCTATTTCATTGAGGTTGAATAATCAAAAGCAAAGCTGTCCAGCAGGCTCCTTTCGGAACTGTTGGACAGCTTTTTTAATGAATTTATTCATTTAATTGCAAATCTGCTTTTACCCGTTTGAGAAGCTCCTTACATCCGCTGTCGACTAATTCATAAACAAACGGAAAATTGTTTTCATAATAAGGATCAGGCACATCGGCTATTCCTTTTCCAGGCAGCAGCTCCATAAAAGTAAACAATCGTTTGGATTCCTCTGCAGTAGCTTTACCTTCTCCAAAAAACAGCTTGTGTACATCTCTTAAATTGTTTGTGTCCATACATACGATATAATCAAACGTGTTGTAGTCATCAGGCGTTACTAATCGAGCTTTCATACCCTGATGTGAAATTTGATGCTGATCCAGCTGATCCCTCGTGCCCTCATGCGGCGGATGACCCAAATGCCAGTCACCGGTTCCTGCGGAATCAACCATAATTTGATCTGTCAATTTTGCTTGCTCTACCTGATGGCGCATAACGGCTTCAGCCATTGGGGACCTGCATATGTTTCCGAGACAAACAAATAAAATGCGAGCTTTCATGATGTTCCTCTTTTCTGCTGTTCATTAGAAGTATGAATATGTAACGTGCGTCTTGGTAGCTTCCACTTGAAATAGACAGATAGCATGCGGAAGCTAATAATAATAACGAATAAAACCAAGAGCTCCAAGGTTGATTTTATCCAACCAAGTCCAATCGCGAGACCTGCAAGCATGGCCCAAACGGCATAAATTTCATCTTTTAGCACAAGCGGCTTGCGGCCTGCCAGCACATCGCGAATGATACCGCCGCCAATTCCTGTCAGCATAGCCGCAACAAGGACCGCACTAAGAGGATGCTTCATTTGTGTTGCATATAGCGCTCCTTGAATAGCAAAGGCTGATAATCCAATCGCGTCAAAAAACGCCTCGCTCCGTCGCCAGCGCTGAATCCAGTCAACAGGCAATAGAAAAGCAATCGTCATCGCAATGATAGCTATTTTGAGCAGGTATCCTTGATTCCAAAGCGATGTAACTGGCATACCTATCAAAAGATTACGCACGACACCGCCGCCAAATGCTGTGACAAGTCCAAGCACGAACACACCTAGTATATCGTATTCTTCCTCCATAGCGACAATCGCTCCGCTGACTGCAAAGGCAATTGTTCCGATAATGCTAAAAATACCAAAAATGTCCATACTCACAGCAAATACTCCTCGCTTCCCGTACATGAACCGATCAATGCACCTTGACTTTCATTCATCATTTTAGCTGGGAGGATGTGGATACGCAACGACAAATTTCGTGAAATTCATCCGTTTATCCATACAGTTATTCCACTCCTCTAGTTTTTATAGAACAAAAGGCATTATACTGGAGTGAATTACATTAGATTTCGCCAAAAAGAAAGGAAAATTCATCATGCATCCTCGCATCGTCATATGCACGGGCGGCCAGCTTGGCGCCTGGGCACTTGCACATATAAAGCCCGATGATCTGCTTATTGGAGCAGACAGCGGTGCTCGCTTCCTCATTAAGAACGGACGACGTCCGGATATTTCGATCGGAGACTTTGATTCCGTATCAGAAGAAGATTTGTTAGAAATTCGAGAAAATAGCGGTCAAACGATAGCTTGTGACCCCATCGACAAAAACTATACCGATACGGAAATGGCCATACGCCTCGCTTTGGACTTGCAGCCTACTGAAATCATTTTACTTGGAGCGCTGGGCACTAGATTTGATCATTCCCTAGCTAACGTCCACCTGCTCGCGCTTTCTTCCCAGCAACAGGTGAAAATGACGATCATTGATGACCATAATAAAATTTCTTTAATTAGCGATCAATTAAACATCGAGCAGCAAGGATATCCGAACGTTTCATTGCTTCCGCTGTCGTTAAAAGTAGAAGGAATTACGCTTGATGGTTTTCAATATCCGCTGACTGACGCCGAACTAACGATTGGTCAGTCTCTCGGGATTAGCAACGTCCTTCTATCATCTACTGGAACCATCTCCATAAGAAAAGGCTTATTGTTGGTCATCCAAAGTCGTGACTAACAATTTAAACAAAAGACCCAACCGAGTTAATTAATCCTCCGGTCGGGTCTTTTGTTTTTTTGAGATTAATCCTCTAGAGAAGCTCATCCTCTTTTGTAACAATTTCTAAGCCTTCTACATGCTTGCGATTCATCAGCTTGCGAGCTTTTCTATTCTCCTTTGATTCAAAGACAATATCGAGATCATACTCCTCATTTTGAACCGGGTAAAGCTTCGTTTTGGCGATATACAGCTTCAACCGTTTATGATTGAACGTAAGCTTTTGCCCTTGAATCTGGACAATCACATTTCCTCGTTCATCTGCAGGCCGATATACTACACCCATTTTATTTAGAGGATAGATCCATACTGCATCACCTTTCTCAAAAGGTTTTTTTGCTTCTTTCGGGTTCTGTGCTTTCGTTTCATCAGCCTTTTTAATATTTTTGTTAATAAAATCTGCTGCTGCTGAAGATGACGTTTTCTGAGCTTCCTTTTCATTTCTTGATTGCTCACTTGTGCGTGTTTCATGAGATTGATTTTCTTTCCGCACAAGCAGATGTTCTGCACGCTGCATCACCTCTTCTGGCAGACCAAAGCGCCTTGCTATCGCGAATGCGTGACTCTCGCCTGCTTCCCCCATCTCTAAGCGATAAAGCGGCTTTAACGTTTCCGCGTCGAAAGCCATTTTCCCATTTTGACATCCAGGGGTTCGCGCAGCAAAAGCTTTAATTTCATTAAAATGAGTCGTTGCTCCCGCCAATGCTCCTTTTTTCAACAGTTGTTCTAATAGTGCGATAGAGAGCGCTATCCCTTCTGATGGATCGGTACCCGCCGCCAATTCATCAAGCAGAAGCAGTGCTCTAGGGCCAGCCGCTTGAAGCATATCCTTAAGAACGGTGATATGAGAAGAAAATGTACTCAGTGATTGCTCCAAACTTTGTCCATCTCCAACGTCGGCGATAACGTGCTGGAATACACCGATCTCGCTCCCCTTCTCAGCTGGAACCAGGAGGCCAGATTGAACCATCAATACGAATAATCCAATGGTTTTCAAGGTTACCGTTTTGCCACCTGTATTCGGTCCAGTAATAATTAACTGTTTCCATTTGTATCCGAGCTCCACATGCAGCGGTACGCTATGTTGTCCTAGCAGTGGATGGCGTGCACCGACGAGTCTAACGACTGGCTGATCGGATAACTCGATTTTTTTACCGTTATACGACCTAGAGAGCTTCGCTCTTGCCGTAATAAAGTCAAATATAGCCATAGCTTCTACGTTGCGAAACAGCTCAAAGGAGAACGATTCGGTATATTCAGACAATCGGGATAATATAACGGTACGCTCCCGCTCCTCATCCGCCTTCCACTGCTGCAGCTCAATTTGAAGCTCTGATGCGTCTAATGGCTCAACGAATAAGGTCTGACCACTTGCGGATTCATCCCATACTGTCCCTGGCACCTGCTTGCGATGCTCGCGCTTTACTGCAATGACAAACCGATCATGGCGCTTGCTGATGACCGGCTCTTGTAGAGCAGTACGATATTTATGAAGCGCATTCTCCATTTTTTTCTGGATCTTGTCCTCCGCTGCATAGATATGCCTGCGGATGTAGGCAAGATCAGGGCTAGCTTGATCGGTCAGCTGGCCGTAACGAATACAACGTTTTAGTTCGTCCCTAAGTACGGGGCAATCGTACATAGACTCCGCATAAGCAGAAATCGTTGGCGCAATCTCACGTTTGCTGAACATGTACTTTTTCATTTGCACAACAGAGCTTAACCATACCGATAGCTGTTCTAGTTCCTGCTCATTATAAATTCTACCTTTGCCGAGCAGCGACAGAAACGAATCAATGCCGTCCATTGCGGACAATGGAATGCTTGCCCCGCTTCCGAGAAGTTCAGCAGCCTCGTACGTTTCTTGCAGCCATGCTTCAACTTGCCGCTGCTTCGTGCTTGGTTCAAGCCTTTCAGCCAACAATCGTCCTGCGGGTGATATCGTGTAGCTCACTACGCCTGCTTTTACCTTATCAAATTCTAATCTTCGCCAAGATGCTTCATTCATCTGTATGGCCTCCTCTATTTTGTGTAAAAAAAAAAAGACAGAAACAGAACGCGGGCGCGTTCCATTCCTGTCTTTGATCGACAAATGCTCCAATACCATTTCCACCGCTAACAAAATCGTTAAAATGAAAATGGATATAAAAAAACCGCGCTGCGAGAGCACGGTGATTGGGCCGCTGTCGAATTGCTTCAGGCGGAAATCCTCATGTCCAGAACTCTTGGCGTCAGATCACGAAATAGAGCCTTGCATCTCAGTGAATTCACACTGGGAATCGTCGCAAGACCAACGTTCATCTGACTCTATCCAATTTATGAGTTATGGACACCAGCAAACATTAAAATTTCCCCTTTAAGCATCATGTTAAAAGATAATCCAAAATAGGATTCTTAATAAATGTACATAAAAGACAAGCAGCTTGTCAAGCGAGACTTAGTCTACTGTTTATGGCTATAAAGAAATGGACATGCCTGTTCGTGCAAATTGAAGGTGATCGGGCAGCTTATAATCTCTCCGAAGATCAATATCATGCGACATATGTGTGAGAAAGGTTTGTTTGGGCTTCCATTTCTGGATAAGCTCGATAGCTTCAACAACATCATAGACAGAACGAGTTTCATAAGCAAAAGGCTCTTCGTAAAAGCTTGTTCCTAGTACAAGTAAATCGAGATCAGCCAAATGTTGCTGCTGCTCATCCGTCAGGCCTATGGAATCAGAGCAATAAACCCATTTGCAGTTTGTTTCTGAATGTTCAAAGCGAAATGCGTAGGCATAGCCGTTTTTCCCGTGATTGACTCGCCAGCTGTACGCTCGCCATTTGCCGAGCATAATAGGAGTGTCAAATGAATGGAACTCAATCTGCCGATTTAGCCAAGGAAAACGATCTAATATTTCTTTAATGACTTCAGTGGGCGCGTAAGCTTGACCTCTTTTTTTCGTCCAGCGACAAGCGTCTGCCCACTCCACCAATCCACCGATATGGTCAAAATGAGCATGTGTAATGAGCAGTGTGTCGATCCCACGCAGTGAGGCCATCTCTAATTGTTTTGCGAAGTCAGACCCACAGTCAATCCACACCGTTCCAGCTTCTTGATCCTCCAGCTGCAGCGACGATCTATAACGACGGTTTTCCTGTGTGTCCCGTGCTTCCTCACAAACCTCGCATTCACAATAAATGCGAGGCACACTCATGGAATCTCCAGTTCCCCTAAAAATTAGCTTCGTCATAGCGGCAGCAGCTCAAACGACTCCGATGCACGGATTTGTTCCATCATTTGAAGCCATTGCTCCGGCTTGTTTGGCAATGCGGCATAATAGCCTTCTAAGAATGAGGCGATTAGAGCTGCATCAATCGTTGTTTGCTCTTCATTTTTCGGAAGGAAACATAAGTCCAGTTCAGCAACAGCTTGGCCTTCATGGTCCCAAGAAGGATGCACATAAGAAAAAGCGATTCGCTTATAGCCGATATGTGACAGTACTTCGCGACGCACAAACGGATTCATAGGTGAAACTCCGCCAAATGCATGCTCACCTGCGCGATAAGGGTCGTATACCTCAGCAAACATGCCAAGCGAGACAGTACCGGACTGATCAGCTAGCTTCTGCAAATCTTGTTCTCGATTGCGGAGTAGAAAACGACCGATGCCAAGTGATGGTTTTCCGATAATCGTAAAATCAGTCATAGCAACGCGCAGTTCTGGATAATAACGATATTCAGTTGAACCTACAACTTCCCCCTCATGCAATGCAACATAAACATGAATGGTTGGGTCTTCAAGCGGCTCGCGCCAAAGTTCATAAGCAAGAACTTCCTCAGGCGGAAAAATCGTTTGAAGAAGCTTATGTAATGGTTCAAAATATTTGTCCTCAATGCTTACGATTCGATGATAGGTTAGCATATATGTACATCTCCTTATTTAAATGGATTTCGCCACTCCATGATTGCAGCGCAGTTACCCGATTGCTCATCATCCAAGTAGTCATGAGCAACCCCAATCGGCATCCGTCCGCATCTAAGCAAAAAAGTAATGACAGGGTCTTTGTATTCTCCTGTTAGCACTTTTTCCAAATAAGCTTCTGGCGTCATCTCCTGGATTAGCGCTCCATAACCGGGCATGCGACCGCCCCCCAGCAATCTCGTAAGTCCCAGCTGAACAACCGTTTCATACATCGATTGCATGAGCCATTTGCCAATACCTGATTTTCGGAACTCCGGTATGACACAAAGGTCTATTACATACAGAGTATCCCCGTTTATATTATGATTGCGAATATAACCACTGTCAGAAATCGTTTCCCAATTATGTGCATGGCCATAATCATTCATATCGATAGTTACTCCGGTCATGGAGCCAATAATCATTCCATCAACCTCTGCGCATAAGGCACCTTCAGGGAATCGGTTCACATGTTCAGTTAATTGTTCTTTGTTCCACCAAAGCTCCTGCGGGTAAGGCGGGGGAAAGCTTAGCCGCTGAACTTCAATCAATCCATCAAAATCTGCTGGTTTATAATTGCGAATGATTGCTTTTTGCGGCTTTCCATCGATGAACAAGTACAGATCCTTACGCATCACTGTCTCCCCCTTTCTTCACTAAAAAAGACAAAAATCAAGTCCAATCGGTATACAAATCGGTGCGACGGTCACGCCACGTCGTAACAGAACCCTTCAGCCTGACTTCCTCAAGCAAAGATAAATCAAGATCAGCCACGACGAGCATATCATCATTGATGATGCCTTCGCTTAATATACCGGCTGGCGGGAACGGAATATCGTTCGGAGCAATAATAGCAGCTTGACCAAAATTTGCACGCATCAAATCAACTTTACGAAGAGAGCCTACTGTACCCGTCGTTACAATGTATACCTGATTCTCAACTGCTCTAGCATGGCAGCAATATCTTACGCGATAGAATCCATGACGATCATCTGTGCACGATGGACAGAAAATGACATCTGCACCTTTAGCGCGGGCCATTCGAACGATTTCAGGAAATTCAATATCGTAGCAAGTAAGCATCGCGATGGTACCATAAGCGGTCTCGAATACCTCAAGACCTTCACCTGCTGACATATTCCAGCCTTCTACTTCTGGTGGCGTAATGTGGATTTTATGCTGAACGTCAATTTTCCCATCGGGATGAAAGAGATGCGCAGCATTGCGCAAGCTTCCATCCGCTTGTTTGATCACGTGGGTGCCTCCAACAATGTAAACCTCATATTCAGCAGCTAGTGAGCGAAAGAGAGCAAGATAATCCTCCGTGAATTCAGGAAGTCGATCAATAGAAAGCGCAACGCCCTGCTCATCTCCAATGGACATCAATTGGGTTGTCAGAAACTCAGGAAACAAAATAAATTGTGCCCCGTATTCCGAGGCATTGCGTACATAATGTGTTACTTGCTCTGCGAATTGCTCAAACGAGTTAATATCAGCAAGCTTATACTGAACGGCTGCCGTACGAAACTTCATTCGTTAATCCTCCAATCGTATCGTTATTGTTTGCGCTGTTTAAACTGCAAAGTAATCGTCGTGCCTAAATCCGGCAGACTAAACACATCTACCTTTCCTTCATGCAAATCAATGATTCGTTTGGCGATGGACAAGCCGAGACCTACTCCGCCTGTTGTGCGGCTTCTGGCTCCATCCACACGGTAGAAGCGCTCGAATAGATGCGGAATTTCGTTTTCTGGAATGCCCATTCCTTTATCCTTAACCTCGATTTTCACGATATGTCTAACGAGTGTAATCGTAATATCGATCGGGTCCTTCGAGTATTTAATCGCGTTATCGAGCAAAATGACGAGGAGCTGCCTGATTTTGTCCTTATCTCCAACCATACGAACAGCCTTGGACATCGCTTTCACTCGAATCGGCCTGCCGAACGTCGTTTGCAGCATTGTTGCAAGCTCATCAACCACTTGAACAACGTCAAACAGCTCCTGCTTCAGCCAATCCTCCTGCTCTGCCTCAGCGAGCATGAGCATTGATTTTGTTAAGTTTTGCAGACGATTTGCTTCTTTATCGATTGCTTCAATCGCTTCATTTCGCAAGCTCTCGTCATCACGTCCCCAACGCTTTAACATACCAGCATAGCTGCTGATAACAGTTAGAGGGGTTTTGAGCTCATGAGAAGCATCTGCTACGAATTGCTTCTGCTTAGCAAATGTGCGGTCAAGTCGTTCAATCATTTGATTAAATGCACGAACGAGCTGCAGGAGCTCAGCAGATTCCTCGCGGTTGCTAAGCTCAATTTGTCTAAGCTTCCCGCTTCGGTCAATTTCTCGCATCGTATTAACCATTTGCTGAATCGGCGCCGTTAGTCTTGAAGTAAACCAATACGTTCCGAATATGGCAAACAAAATGGCACCGCCGCTCGTTACGCTTAACGCTGCGACCAGCACCTGCAAATAATTGTCCAATTCATCTAGTATTCGATTAATCTCAAGCATTGCAATGACACGATTGCCGTCATATAGCGGAACTCGCATGAACAAAATTCGTTCTCCGCCCTTTGTGATCATCCCGGTATGGTGATGCACCTCAAAGGTCGCTGGCAGCTGCTGCAGCAGCTCATCCGTTCCTGTTATATTTACAACCCTGTTATTAGGCGCAATGATGCGGATCATTTCGTTTACGTTGTAATACTCATTGAGCAGCTCCGGATAGTTTAATCCTCGGCCGCTCTGAATTCGGGGATTCTCAAGCATGAGATTCACCTTATTCGCAATGACCTCTTCTTCACTTTCAGTCGTTATTTTGATCACATAGAAATACACAAAAATATTAAATAGAATCAAAATAAAAATAAGCCAAAAAATGGTGAAAAGCGTAAACCGTTTGCGGAGTGTCATGCATCGGGCTCCTTTATCATATAACCTACTCCTCGAACCGTATGAATAAGCTTATGACGATAACCCTTGTCCAACTTCTGACGCAAATAACGGATATAAACATCTACTAAATTTGTTTCACCGATAAAATCATATCCCCAAACTTCGGATAAAATATCTTCACGCGATTTCTCATCATTTTTGTTTTCCACAAGGTATACGAGCAGCTCAAATTCACGCGGCGTTAGCTCGATCAAAATATCTTTGCGATAAACTTTACGCGTGCGCAGCTCAATCGTTAAGTCGCCAACCTTGATCATATCAGATCCTTCCGCTTCCTTCGGATACTGCTGGAATATACGCAAAATGTTGCGAACCCGCGCCAGCAGCTCCTCCATTGCGAACGGCTTTGTAATATAATCATTTGCTCCATGCTCGAATCCGCTTACTTTATCCGGTACGGTGTCGCGGGCAGTTAACAATATAATAGGTACAGGATTTCCTGCTTGTCGCAGTAATCGCAGCACTTCAATTCCGCTCATCTCAGGCAGCATGACATCGAGCAATACAAGCTCCCATTCACCTGTCGAAGCCATTTCATATCCGGTTCTGCCATCAGCGGCAGTTCCTACGGTATAACCCTCATGCTCAAGCTCAAGTTGTAAAATTCGGGAAATACCCGCTTCATCTTCGACGACTAGAATACGTTCTTTCATTCTAGAGGTTCACCTGCTTCCAGTTGTAAATAATATTAATGCCGTTAATCAACCGTATCTTCTTCTATAAATACGGTTAAATTTATCATAATGAAGACCTATCACAAATGCAAGCAAGCCGATCTACAAGAAGAGTAGACCGGCAATTGCCACGGAGGGTGTTTATCTTCACGAAGATAAAGGATATTAAGCTAAAACCACTCCTAGTTTTGCATCGACCAGGCTTCGACATCCCATGTTTTGGTAGCCATATCCTCGTAAAATTCCGGTTCATGAGATACAAGCACGACTGTTCCTTTATAAGCCTTAAGAGCACGCTTCAATTCCGCTTTAGCCACAACGTCCAAATGGTTCGTCGGCTCATCGAACAGAATCCAGTTGCTCTCGCGCATCATAAGCTTGCATAGACGAACCTTCGCTTGCTCGCCGCCGCTGAGCTGGTTAAGCGAACGTGTAATATGTTCATTTTTCAAGCCACAGCGTGCAAGGGCACCACGAACCTCTGATTGGGTCATGAAGGAGAACTCATCCCATACATCCTCAAGCGGCGTCATGGTCGGAGCTTTTGCTTCTTGCTCAAAGTAAGCAGGATTTAAATAATCGCCCAGATAGGTTTTGCCGTCAAGCGCTGGAATTACGCCTAAAATGGTTTTGAGTAATGTAGATTTACCAACGCCGTTGCATCCTACGATAGCAATCTTATCACCACGTTCAATGACCATGTCCATTTTTGGCAGCAGAGGTTTATTGTAGCCGATGACCATGCCTTCTGCTTCAAATACAGTCTTGCCGCTCGTTCTCGATTCTTTAAAGTTAAACGTTGGTTTTGCCGCTTCTTCCGGTTTATCAATACGATCAATACGATCAAGCTGCTTCTCGCGGCTCTTAGCACGTCCTGATGTTGAAGCACGTGCTTTGTTTTTTTGAATAAAATCTTCTTGCTTCTTAATAAAATCCTTTTGTTTCTCGTATGCATCGATGTGCTGCGCCTTGTTCAGATCAGCCATTTCAAGAAATTTATCATAATTGGCCGAATAGCGCGTCAGCTTCGTGAATTCAAGATGGTAAATCACGTTGACCACTTGATTCATAAAGCTCGTTTCATGTGAAATAAGAACAAACGCATGCGGGTAGTTTTTCAAATAGTTAGTCAGCCAATTGATATGCTCTTCATCCAAATAGTTCGTAGGCTCATCGAGCAATAGAACACCTGGTTTTTCAAGAAGCAGCTTCGCTAGCAGTACCTTTGTCCGCTGACCGCCGCTAAGTGCAGTAACATCACGATCAAGTCCAATCGCATTCAGACCTAGCCCGTTTGCCATCTCATCGACTTTTACATCAATTAAATAGAAATCGCCGATCTCCAGCTCCTCCTGAATCTCACCCATACGTGTAAGCAGCTCATCTAATGTATCTGAATCTGCATCGCCCATTTGAGCTGCAATGTTGTTTAGCTCTTCTTCCAATAGCAGCAAAGGTAAAAAAGCATCCTTCAGTACATCACGGATCGTTTTACCTGCTTCAAGCTTCGTATGTTGATCCAAGTAGCCGTAACGAACACGCGGTGTCCATTCGACCTTTCCTTCATCTTTCAACAGTTTGCCTGTTAAAATATTCATCAGTGTTGACTTGCCTGTACCATTCGCACCGACTAGGCCAACATGCTCTCCATCCAACAAACGGAAGGCTACATTTTTAAAAAGCACACGATCTCCGAACGTATGTGATAATTGCTCAACTGTTAACAAACTCATTTGTCTTTATCTCCATTCATATATGAACCATAGTTATAGCTTGTGAAATGTCTCGTTTTGCCCGTATCATTGTACCACAAAAATGGTCATTTTGTGTTCATTTCCTTATAAAGGAGCTGTAAAATGGGCGAAAGCGCATGATTTAATCGTTTATTTAAGCGCGATACATCCGTTACCCAGAGCCCTTTCCATTGCAAAGAAAGCAGCGTCTCTTCAGGAAGTCGCGGCACGATGGCTAATGGCTTGTCGGGAAATAAGGAAAGCCATTCATTCCGACCATGGTAGTTCAGATCCTTGTTGGCGATATAAAATAATTTTCCGCCTGTGGCTTTCATTTTTTGCTTCAAGTCCATTAGCAGCTTTAATTCGCTCGCTTGCCACTTAACCACAGCAGGATCACCAATTACAAATACGAAATGCGATTGCTTCAGCATGGATAAAGCATTAGACTCCTTCCATCTGCCAGAGAAATCGAATAGCTGGTACATAGTTGGTAAAGTCCGAAGCATTTGTGCATAAGACAGAGCATCATATTTAGCATCATCGGAGCTTAGTTCAGAATGAAATGAGAACCAATTTACTGCTAAATCATTATGTTTATAGTGAATATAACGTTTATCCTTTATTAGCTGACCAGACTGTACATAATTACTGATGCTTTTATGCCCAGATAACCATGCATGCCATTCAGGCCTAGAATCGTCGTATTCGACTGCTGCTATTGAAGCGCCTTGCCTTCCAAGCAGGACAGCAAGTGCATGCGTCAAAAAGGTAGACCCTGCGCCTGAGGATAAAGATAATAATCCGATTAGCTTCTGATTTAATCGTGTATGGGATTTGCTTTTTTGTTGATTCCAGAACACCTTATTGTCACTATCAGGCTCTACAAAAACCTCTAGCGCTTTCTCCGCTTCAGCAATAGTTTCATATCGATATAGGGGATCGGGTTGAAGTAAACGTTTTAGCACAAGCTTAAAGGCTTTCGGAACGTCTGGCTGCAAAGATGCAAATAAAGCCGACTCCGCTGTCCAGCCCGTTTTTTGATGATAAATACTTCCCTCACTAGCCATAAAATACAGCAGCGCACCGAGTCCGTAAATATCCGTGCGCTCATCGCTTTGCCCTGCTCCTGCTTGCTCCGGCGCTGCGAAGCCATACGTTCCAAGCTGAACGGTATCTTTGTCCTTGCCGTTAATATATTGGCGTGAAATACCAAAATCAATTAGTTTCACTTTTCCTTTTTTGTCAATCATCACGTTTGAAGGCTTCAAATCACGATGAATAATTGGAGGCGTATGTTCATGCAAATGACGAATCGCAGAGCATAGCTGTATTCCAATATCAATTATGTTTGTAAAGGTTAGCTGTGCTCCGTTTGAACGAAATAAATCTGCAATCGTGCAGCCTTCAATATATTCCATGACCAGTGCTTCGAATTGCAGCTCATTCGGAGGGAAGTAGTCGACCATTAATGGAAGCTGCGGATGCTCCAGCCTCATCATCATTTGTGCTTCTTCTGCATATTTCCGACCGCCTGGCAGCGGTGCAATTACTTTCATAGCTCTTCGTTTATTTGCGAGCTTCAAATCATCAGCGGCGTAGACAACTCCCATGCCACCTCGCCCAAGAATGCCGACAATTCGGTATCGATCACCCACCACAGATCCCATTGCATAAGGCGAAAATATCATTTCCTTACCTTCCATATCGATCCCTCCAGCATAAAATGCGAACAAAAAAAGGCATCTCGACGCCGTTTGTAAGTTACAAACCGCATCAGGATGCCTTCCTGATTTCCTATCTATTAGTGCTACTTTAACATAGTTATTAAACTTGAAACAAGCAGCATTTCATTAAAATACACGTTTTTTGGAATTCAACAGCTCCGCCAAAAACGCAAGCACAAGTCCTTGCCCCCAGCCTTGCACCCGTTTGTGAGCCACTTCACGATAGCCCTGCAAATCATTCATAACTGCTGTGCCGGCTGATACATTCAGCACTGCGCCGTCCTCTGTAATTTGGCTCAAAATACCTTCGATCGAACGCTGAATGTATTTGTTGTATAAGGAACCAAATGCGAATAATCCCGTCGCAATTCCTGCTGAACCCGACGTTTCATGATAGGAGCTATCATCATTTAGAACCGTGTGCCATAGTCCATTTTCGGATTGCATACGTACTAATGTACTAAGCTGATCACGCATTGAGCCTTCAATAATCATAAATGAAGGATGCTGAACGGCGATATGCGGCAATGCCTTTGCCATTGTTAGAGCAGCCCAAGAGTTTCCGCGTGCCCAGAAGATCGAGGACATATGATTTTGTGCAATATTGTCCCAACCATGATAGTAAAGGTTCGTAACGGGATCTTGTAAAAAATGCTCATGACCGTGATATTGCTTCAGGCCATCTTCCAAATAGTCGTTTCGTTCGAGCAAATGTCCCATACGCACGAGGAAATAACCCGCCATCATCATCGTATCCACCCACGCTTGCTCAGGAAAATTATATGTTTCTGAATTGACCGTGTGCTGGAAAATGCCATCTGAGAATCGTACCGCATCATTTTTTAAGTATTCGGCCATTTGAATGGCGACATCTAAATATTTTTGCTCGTCAGTTGCTTTGTACAGCGAGATTAGAGCATGACCAATGGATACTCCGTTGACTGATAGCTTCGGCAAGCCGTCTTCCAGCTTCTCATCAATCCATTCCTGCAAAAGCTGAATATAGCGTTCATTCCCTGTTGCCTCGTACGCTTCAGCCACCCCATAGAAAGCAACACCGCCTGGCCAATCCCAGCTAAAATCCATTCTGAATGTGCGATCTACAACACGATCTATAACGTCCTTAATATGATTTTCGTCAAATTGAAGCTGTGGCATTTCCATCTTCCTCTCCCCTATTTCATTTTGAATGTCTATTTCAAACCGCTGGTGCTGATACCTTCAACAATATACTTCTGAAATGCGAAGAAAATGGCGAGAACCGGAATGAGGCTGACGATCGACATCGCGAACATGGCGCCCCAGTTGGAGACGGTATCGCTGTCCAGAAACATTTTCAGACCCATCGACACAGGATACAAACTTGGACGATTCAAGTATAATACCGGTCCGAGCAAGTCTTCCCAGCGCCAGTAAAACGAGAAAATTGAAGCGGTAGCCAGAGCTGGAACGACGAGCGGCAAAATAATTCGGAAAAACAAGCGGAACTTCCCGCAGCCATCGATCGTTGCTGCTTCGTCAAGTTCATTCGGAATGGTACGGATGAACTGAATGAGTAAAAAGATAAAAAACGGAATGCCGAAATATTGCGGGATAACAATAGGTTTAATTGAGTTTAACCAATGAAGCTTCGCAAACAAAATATATTGCGGAACGAGTACAACATCATGAGGAAGCATGAGCGTAACCATCATGATTCCAAACCAAAACGTTTTCCCCACAAAATTAAGTCTTGCAAATCCAAAAGCGATAAATGCAGATGATAATACAGCTCCGATGGTTGAAATAACAACGATTTCTAGTGAATTCATAATAAAATTGCCGAATGACTGACCTGCAATGCCGACCCAGCCTATTTTATAATTTTCCCAAATCCAAGGCTGTGGTATAAGTGAATCAGCCGTTGCGAAGATGAGATTGCTTTGCTTGAATGAACTCATTAACAGCCATAACACCGGGTAAACCATTACTAACGCGAGCGCTGCGACAAATATGTGGTAGATCGGCCACTTCAGCTTTTTGAATGTCATGTTTAATGGCCACCTTTCGACTCGTAATGAACCCATTTTTTAGAGGTATAGAACAAAATCCCTGTTAGGATAGCGATAATAATTAGCATTACCCACGCCATCGCTGAAGCAAATCCCATATCGAAATAAACGAATGCCTGACGGAACAAATAAAGGGAATAAAGAAGTGTGCCGTCTAACGGACCGCCCTCGCCTTTTGAAATAATATAAGCTGGAACGAAGGTCATAAAAGCACCGATAGTTTGCATGATCGTATTAAACAAAATGATCGGGCTAAGCATTGGCAAAGTAATTTTGAAGAAGCGAATGACTGGCCCCGCTCCATCCACATTGGAAGCCTCGTACAATTCTGGCGGTATATTTTTGAGACCTGCAAGAAAAATAAGCATCGACGATCCAAATTGCCAAACGGACAATGTAATGAGCATCCACAGCGCAGCTGCAGGTTCAGCAAACCATCTCACGCTATCTAAACCGAGTGCATTCAGAAAAATGTTTATAACCCCTTCGTCGCCGTAAAGGTTGCGCCACATAATCGACACGGCAACGCTCCCGCCAATAATCGAAGGAAGATAATAAACGGTCCGATATAACCCGATTGCTTTCGAGGCTGTATTCAATATCATTGCAATAAATAATGCAAAGGCCAATCTAAGCGGTACACCGATAAAAACGTATAAAAAAGTAACCTTTAGAGATGCCCAAAACTTCGAGTCATCAAAAAACATCGTCTGGTAATTCTCTAATCCGATAAAGGATGGTGTCGATAAGAGATCATAATCGGTAACCGAGAAATATAACGATGCGACAGCGGGTACTAAGGTGAACAATAAAAATCCGATAACAAATGGACCAATAAAAGTGTAGCCAACCAAGTTGTTTTTAAGTGATAGCGATTTCATCTTATCCAACTCCTATACGAAGTCTAGCGTGCCAAAGCATCTTTATTTATGAAAAAACGATGGTCGATCTAACGACCAACCATCGCTTCTACCCAAACAATATTACTTGTTTTTCTTAAGAATAGCGGTTGCTTCGTCTCTAAATTTCTTAGCTGCATCTTCTGGTTTAATTTTGTTGTAGTTCATTTGCTCTGCAAGGCTTGTGAGCGATTTGAACACTTCAGCAGAACCGATTGGATCAGCTGGATCCATTGGTGAGCTGTTCGCTTCTGCCCAAGCAACATAGTCGTATACTTGGATTTGTGCTTCAGTAGAAACTGCTTTTAACGCTTCTTTCACTTTAGAGGAAACAGGTACGCCGCGATCGCCTAAAATCAATTTGTTAGCTTCGATATCATTTACGAAGAAGCTGATAAACTTAGCTGCTTCTTCTTTCACTTTCGAATTTTCCGATACGGAGAAGAACATACTTGGCTTAAGGAATAACCCTTTAGTCATATTTGGACCAGCCATTGGAGCAATTGCTAGTGGACGGTTAGCCACTTGCTGCAATCCAACATATTGGTTTGACCATTGCCATACGCCAATGCCTTGGTTTAATACAAGGTGGCTGTCTTCTGCGCCTTTGATTTGAGCTAGAACATCTGGTGACGGTACTGCACCATCGATAACAAGTTTAGCTAGCATTCCGAAGAAATCGGTGAAAAGTTGATCATCCTCGTAGCCTAGGCCGTTGCCTTCTGCGTTAAACAACGTTTTATCAAGTGTACGTAGGTAATAGCCGAAGAACACTTCTGGACGCATACCATTGTCGAAGAAAATTCCTGCTGCTTTTGCTTTTGCAGCCATTGCTACGTAATCATCCCAAGTGTAGTTTTCAGGAATGGAATCAATGCCTGCTTTTTTCAGTAGTGCTGGATCGTAGTTAAACCCAAGAGCATTTACACCAAGGTTCATACCGTAAAGTCCATCGCCTAATTTACCGCCATCAATCGCATTTTGGCTAATGTCACTTACGTCAATTTGATTGCCGATAAATGGAGTCAAATCAGCCAATTGTTTTCTGCCAGCGTATTGCGAATAATTTTGCGTATCGATTTGGATGATATCAGGTAGCTCGTTTGCAGCTGCTTGAGGAGCAAGCTTTTTCCAGTAGTCATCATAGTTTGCATATTCCATTTCTATCGTTACATGCGGGTTTTTCGCTTTGTACATCTCAATCACTTTCATTGTGTAATCATGACGCGGCTGACCGCCCCACCATGCGATACGAAGAGTGACCGGCTTTGCTTCTGCTGGTTCTTCTTTCACTTCGTTTGTTGATTTTGGTGCATTGGTCGCATTTGTTGGTTTTTCATTGTTTGCGTTTCCGCCGCAAGCGCTTACGAGAACTAGTGCAAAAGCCATGAGCATCAAAAGCATTTTCTTTGGTGCTTTCATTGTGTTACGCCCCTTCCAGACTCTTTAATGTTGTTTACAAGCTTTATTATAGGGTGAATGTCGAATCGTCGGAATTAAAAAAACCGCTTTCTTTGTTAAAAAAACAGAGGTCGCCATTATGGCGACCTTTTGAATTCGGAAGGCGTGAACCCTGTATGTTTTTTAAAAACTTGACTAAAATATTGCGGATTATCGCCAAAACCAAATTTCTCAGCGAGTTCAAAAACCTTCACATCACCTGTTTTCTCGATCTCTTCCATCGCTCGCTCCATCCTTAACCGAACAACATAATTTGAGAATTTCTCTCCCATTTCTTTCTTAAACAGCTTGCCTACATAATCTGCGTTCATGTATAAGATCTCACTCGCTACCCAGTTGAGCGATAGATCAGGATTGGAAATATGCGCTTCAATTACTTGAATCATCTTCTGAATAATGGCGGAATGCTTATTGGTGTGGGTATGAAAGTTGTTCAAGCATATTTGCTGCGCACATTCGGTGACGAATTGCTGCGTCGTTTTTAGTGTTGTAAATTGATCAAATCCGGCAATCTTAGTTAAATATTCATTGATTTCTTCAGGTTTGCCTTGTCTAACGATAGATATGTAAAGCGGTATGACATAAGATTTTGAGAGATGCATGTCCATACGGCTGTCGGCAAGCATTTCAAAATAATTTTGCAGCTCCTGCTGAACAAACGCCCAGTCTCCTGATTTGACATGCATGCAAAGTGGCTCTTCATCATAGATGAATGGCTTAAGCGCACTGTCATCTCCTCTTTCAACATCTTTCTGCGTTATGATGCTTCCTTCGCCTAAATAAAATTGATAATTTAAACATTCCAGCGTATCTCGGTACATTTTGCGAGCATCGATAATTTGACCCGCATTGCTGACTGCCACCGTAGCATCCAATTTGTAATAGGAAGAAAACGTTTGCTTAATTTCATTCAATTGTGCAAATAAAATATCTGTTTCGTTGATCTCTTTAATAAGCAGCAGTACATGTTTACCTATCGTCGTACTGAGGAGTACCGTCGGTTTGCCGAGGACATCCTGAGCGATGTTTTTGACAGCAAACAGATGCTCAAACTCAAAAACACCCTCAATTTGAAACAAAATCAACTGAACCTTTTCATTGTCTACTGTAATATGAAACAGGTTGCCATAATCATCCCAATCACGCTGGCCATATGTTTTATTCGTAACAAGCTCCTTAAGAAATTGCTCCTTCGCGTGAGGAAGCACCTTTGAGAGCTCCTTTTGAATATGAAGCATGAAGCTCTCTTGTGTTTGCTGTTTCTTGAGCTCCGTTATCACCTCAGTTAGTGCATCCGTAATCGTATTTTCATTGCATGGCTTAAGCAAATAGTGCTTAACTCCAAATTGCATCGCCCTGCGAGCATAATCAAACTCACTAAAGCCGGAAAGAAGTATAAAAACGATATGCGGGTAGTTTTCGTACACTTTTTCTACCAGCTGCAGTCCGTTCATGCCTGGCATTTTGATATCTGAAATGACGATATCCGGCATATGGCTCTCAATAAAGGCCAAAGCTTCAAGTCCATTGCGCGCCGTTCCTGCCAGTTCTGCCTCATATGCATTCCAGTTTACTGTACGCGATATGCCTTCTACGATGATTCGTTCATCATCAACCAACAAAACCTTATACATGGGAATCCCTCATTTCATAAGGAAGCATCAGCTTCACTTTGGTACCGCCGTTTGGCTTGCTTTCTACCATTAAGCCGTATGCTTCGCCATACAGCAGCTTGATGCGGTCTTCAATATTTTTCAAGCCTAAGCCGGAGCCTTTCGTCTGCACTTGTCCGCTTAATAGCTTTGTGACAAACTCTTCTTCCATTCCCGGCCCATTATCCTCCACTGAAATAAACCACAGCTCATTTTCCACATAGGCATGTATTTGTATTTTACAGGTGTCAATCATTTGTTCAAGACCGTAATTGACTGCATTCTCAACGAGCGGTTGAAGCGAAAGCTTCGGAATACTGCAGCTAAGCAGCTTGTCCGGCACGTCAATATGGAAATCAAGTCTTTCTTCAAAACGGTATTTCTGAATCGTGACATAGTGATTAATGATGTCCAGTTCCTTGCTAAGAGGGATGAGCGGCTCCTTCAAATTGATTGACGTTCTGAGCAAGGAGCCGAGCGCTTCAACCATCTGAGAAATATGTGTTTGGTTGCTTAGCTTGGCGGACCAGTTGATCGACTCTAATGTGTTGTACAAAAAGTGCGGATTAATTTGAGCTTGCAGCGCCTTAAATTCCGTATCGCGAATCGTAAGCTGCTTTACGTAATTTTCATGAATGAGCTCATTGATTCGTTCAATCATTATTCGGAAGTTTCGATGCATTTGACCAGCTTCATCCATTGCAAGCGCTCTCTCATTCGGCTCTTCGATATATTCAAAATTGCCGAGCTGCACCCGTTTCATTTTTGCATTCAAGCGTTCAATAGGCTCAGTAATACCATTTGCGAAGCCAACTGCGATGAGAAGAATGACGATAAATAATATAGCAAAAATAATAATAATCGTATTTTTGACCTTCACAACACGGTCAAAGATGTCATCAAATGGGATCAGCGTATAATAAGTCCAATCGGTGTAGGTTGATGCTATATAAGTAACAAAATATTGCTTCCCCTCATAACGTATAACTTTGTAGCCCTCATTGCCAGGCAGCGCAGATAAGGACTCCATGGAAAAAGCGGATGCTTCAGGATACACCGCTTCATTGTTTTTCATAATGACCAGCTTCGCGTCGTTGCTGTTCATACCTTTAGCGAGATCTCTAAACAGTTTGTTCATATCGATGCGAAGCGCTAAAGTGCCAAGATAGTCTAAGCTCAGCTGCTCAAACGAACGCACTTCACGCGCAGCAATTAAGGACTTGTCGTTGCTGTAGGGGGCAATCCACGTATTCCCTCCCTTTTTCACTGCTGTTGCATTTTTGAACGCATCCAGACGGTCCTGGTAAATCGTTATCGAATTTGCACCAACCGCATATTCATTATCATTTACGTCATACAGCTGGGCGGAAAGCACGTATTTATCAAGCCCTCCGATATTGACCATTCGCTCCTTCACCGTTAATTGCACAACATAGTTATCATAATCGGACAAACCGCTCTTGATGGATCTCAAATAGTGCTGGATCGTAGAATCCGTTGAAAGCATAAAGGTAAGCTTCTCCATCTTTTTCAGCTCATTCTCGATACTGAGGGACGACAAACTGAGCGCTTTGGAAGATTGCTTATAAATTTCCTGATCATAAAAATCAAAAGCGTATTGCTGAATGATGATAGCAAGCATAGCAACAACCAGCATGATGACTGATATCAACACAAACATTTTGTGTTTGATACGCAAATTCATATAAAGCGCTTTCAAGTTCTGCATCGGCCAAGTCTCCTTCAAGAGATTTACAGCTATTATCGGTTTTTGAGTGGTTAGAAGACATAGTCATTCTTTGCAAGGATTGTTTGCTGGATTTGAAAAAAGAGCGCCCTCCTTTTCATTAAGGGGGGCGACTCCTGTTATTTTTTGATCAAATAAAGTGTGATTTCTTCTCTATTATGGAACAGCTGCTTAGCTTTTTGAAGTTTAAATTCTGTCGAAAGTCTTGAAATCACGTCACGAATGGTTTGAAGCGGTTTCCGGTGCATAAGCTTAACTGTAATGATGGCTGTTGCACCTTTCGTTAGTGCAGGCTCAAGATCGAGAACGAGTTTGCACATCATCATCGGACTCCAGCTCATATCACAGACTAGAAGCTGGAATGAATCGGGATTAAATTTCACTTCGGATGCATTGCGCTTTAAGTAAGTTAACGTAGGATACGCCATAAGCGATGGATGCAATTCAGCAGGATCGATGGCTGTAACCCGCAAGCCGCGCTCAAGTAAAAGGGATGTCCAGCCGCCTGGCGCTGCGCCAACATCAAGGGCATTTTGAAACTGTGCGTAATTTAGGTTGAATTCACGTTCTGCTTCAAGCAGCTTAAATTTGGCACGCGAGACTTGTCCTTCTTCACGTTGGAAACGAACGGCGCCGCCCGGCCAATCCGAGAGCATCTCCGATGGTGAACCAAAACCGACATAAAGCTGATTGATCGCCGCATAGATCGCAATAATAACGTCTGGCTGCTGTACAACTGGTTCCGCGTCAATCTCTTCAAGTACCGCATCTATCACCGCTTTTGTATCCGCAGCCGAATATACAAACTCCGATTTCGACGTACGTCTAATATGAACGGCTACCCGTTTATTTTCCAAAGTTAATACAGCATTTCGAACCATGCTAGACAATTGTTCTAAATCATTCGCATTTCCAGTAATTTCAATCGACCGATCCACCGGCTGCACATGGCGCAAAAAGATAGGCTCCTGCTGATGAATAGCTTGCAGCGTTTCTTCCCGTGTTAGCGGGCTCGTCATTAAAAACACTTCGCCTGCTGCCAGCTGTGTGAAGGCAACGCCCTCAATCAGCCTCCGAAGCTCCTCCATCGCATATGGTGCATAAGTTTGATTAGCTGTTCCGATCCATTGACTCACGTATGTTAAACCTCTTTCGTGTTATATTACCCTAGATCCCTAGAGGGATTACTACCCTGAGCCCTTAAAAGGGATTTGCTGCGCCGAGCCTTTTAGGAGTTTAGCACCCATTACCCTGCTAGGTTTTTACAACCCCAAACCCTATAAAGGGAGTTTACTACTCAAACTCTACAAGAGTATTACTACACCATTCCTACAAGCGTTTCGAACCCACCCAAACCCTCCCTTCCAAGGGAGGGCCCCAAGGGTTGCACCCTCTGGACACCCGCAACTCGACTAACGTTGGCGATAATCTGTGATGGAATGTTTAGTTTACGGATGAGCGCTTTCGTCCCTTCGGGACACGCTGGAAGTTTGTTGTCTGTAAATGTTAATCGTGTCTTAATGTGTGAAAGAGATTGAAGCCTTCGTAAATACAATTAATTACATAGATCAGAGTTAATAAAAAAACATAGAAATGCCAGCAAATTAATTCCGCAGCATTTTTGTTCTATTTATATTTTTAGTCTTTGTTTGCATTATAACCGAATATGTCACATTTCGTGAAATTATTCGAGTAATTAACTCAAATATTATTTTTGCTAGTTATTATTCGAGTATAGCCATATGAACCATTGTTTTAGCCCATAAATAATGATTAATGGACAATGTTAGTGAAATAGTTATAAAAACTAGACCTATTTCAACTAAATGAGCTCAATAAGACTAAATAAGACTAGAATATAGTCTTAAATCAGAGAAAAATAAATATTATTACTGCTTATTGTAAAATTGAGCACGAATAGAACTAAAATCTAGACTTATTATCATCAAATCAATCGAATTACTCCAAATAGGTCTAAAAATTAGTCTTATGTGTAACTGGCTTAACAATATGTAGTTGATATTATTTAAAAATCTACATCAATAAATAAAAACTGGTCATCTCACACAAGATCCTAATTGATAATTCAACCTAATGAGACTATTTATTAAGAAAAGGTGAAAGCCTCTCAGTGAAAGCATGCCCCAAAGGGACTAAAGCGTTCTTAACTCTAACCTAACCAATCAGCTCTGGTCAAACTTCCACTTTAGTCCAGCTGCTATCCAGAGGGTGCAAACTTTGATCCATCTTGGGATAGTAGGGTTTGGGTGGGTCCGCATCCACCCTTGGGGTTCCCCATCATTAGTGAAAGCGTGTCCCAAAGGGACGAAAGCGTTCGATGCTCTAACCAAACTCGCGAGCGTCGGTCAAGCTCCCAGGTTAATCCAGTTGCTGTCCAGAGGGCGCAAACCTTGATCCTCCTTGGGATGGTAGGGTTTGGGTGTGCTCGAAAACCCCTTGGGTTCCCCATAATTAGTGAAAGCGTGTCCCAGAGGGACGAAAGCGTTCGATGCTCTACGTAGCTCTCAAGCGCCGGTCAAGCTCCCACGTTAGTCCAGCTGTTGTCCAGAGGGTGCAAACCTTGATCCTCCTTGGAATGGTAGGGTTTGGGTGAGTTCGATAACCCCTTAGGGTTCCCCATCATTAGTGAAAGCGTGTCCCAAAAGGACGAAAGCGTTCGATGCTCTACCCTAACTCTCAAGCGCCTGTCAAGTTCCCACGTTAGTCCAGTTGCGGGTGTCCAGAGGGTGCAACCCTTGGGGCCCTCCCTTGGAAGGGAGGGTTTGGGTGGGTTCGAAAATCTCTTAGGTTCGGGAGTTTTAAAAATCCTCAAAGATTTCACTTTAAAAACCCCTTAAGGGTTTGGGTGCAATAGCCCTTAAAGGGTCTGGGTTTAAGAAGCCCTTGAGGGTTTGGGTGTAATAGCCCTTAAAGGGTCTGGGTGCATATTATTGCCCAGCAATATTATTAATGAGAGCCTCCGGCATCGGACCATTGAACAGCTTGGTCTCTGCCGGCGCATTCGTTGAAAGCATATGGTACATTTGCATGCGACCAGCGGCACTTGAGGTGTGTAAGTATATTTGGCTTGGATAACGACCCGTTTCAACAATGTGGCGCACGACTTCGTAGCCAGTCGGCTGTGACCAGCCTAAATCGTAATCAAGCGATAAAATATCAACTTCCTCAAGGTCAATCAGCTGCTTGCACTCTTCTGCGTTGCTTGCCAATACAAAACCTTTTGGACAAGTGCGATAATCGTCTAAATATACATGAATCATAAATGAATCCCCCGTTCAACCGATAGACTCAAAGCGCGCTTAATCCCTCATCTTGTTGACAAGCAGGACAAGCATACGCTTTGCGGCCAGATACATCGATTTTCTCGATCACAGCACCACAGCGTGAACATGGTTGACCCTCACGCTCGAAGACTTGAAAGTGAATCCTATGTTTTCCAGTTAAGCTATCTCCCTCAAAGAACGGATGCTCTCCCGCTCCTCCTTGTGAAATCGCTTCCTTCAGTACATTATGCATCGCTGCGTATAGGCGTTCCCATGCTTCGTTTTCTAATACTGGAACTTTAGCGTCGGGGCGAATCGCTGCGGCAAAACAAATCTCATCCGCATACGCTGCACCAATTCCAGAAATCACGTTTTGGTCGCTAAGAGCGGTTCTGATTGCAACACGTTTTTTGGCAAATAGTGCAATGAAACGATCCAATGTCACTCTTTTGTCCAATGCATCTGGTCCTAGGCGTCCAAGTTTCCCTTCGACTTCCTTCACAGTCAACAGCTGCAAATCATCCGCACGCAAACCGACTCCATACAATACGGCTTCACCGAAATGCAGTTTCATCTGAACGTTGCGATCAGGTTTGTCAGACTCGCTTCCTCTATACAAATAAGCCCCTTGCCCCAAATGAAGCAATAGACGTTTTCCATTATCCAAGTGTAAAACTAAATGTAAACCTCTTCTTTCAACAAACCATACAACTTTACCAACCACGTCACGCTCAATTTGTTCTTCACTTGCTTGAAAAACTTTACCATTTGTTATCTCGATACCGGTAATTTGGGCGCCAGCGAATTGCTCCGCCAATAAAGCCCGATAATTTTCCAGTTCCGGCAATTCATGCATGAAAGCTCGCTTCCTTCCTATTTTCTTCGTTATAAGTCTTAACAATCTCTATGATCAGATATATAAGAACGAAGCTCTTCTAAATGATTGCAAATGACAGTTGGCATGCATCCTGCCTGCTCCATATAATACTCGATATTTTGCGCTGTTGTAAGCCCGGTCAGTACTAGAATCGTACCGCAGCCAGCAGCTGCTCCAAAAGCGATATCTGTTGCCAAATTGTCGCCTACTACCCATGTTTCATCAGCGCTTAAGCCAATCGATCTTAATGAATAGCTCATAAGAATGGATGATGGTTTGCCTATGAGTATAGGCTCTTTGCCGCCCGCTGCCTTCAACATAGCTCCTATAGAGCCTGCTCCTGGAATGAGTCCATCACTGGATGGCAGCAGCAAATCAGGATTTGTCATAACGAATTCAGCCCCACTGTGAATATACCGAACGGCCTTCGTTAATCGCTCGTAAGTAAACGAGCGGTCAATTCCTTGCAAAACAAAATCCGGTTGTTCCTCAGTGAGAATTAAGCCTGCTTCTTGCACAGCCTGTTTTAGTCCAGCCTCACCAATGACAAATACAGACGCACCTGGCTTAATTGAAGCGATATGCTCAGAAGCCGCTTGCGCGGATGTGCATACCTCTTCAGCAGCAGCTGGAATGCCCATTTTCATTAGCCTTTCAGCTACCTCATCGGGTGTAGAAGAGGAGTTGTTTGTAACAAAGCGATATGGAAGCTTAATCTCTCTCAAATAAGTGATGAGTTCAGCTGCACCAACAATTTGATGAGTACCGTGATATAACGTTCCGTCAAGATCAATTAATAAGCCGCGCATGGCAGGCAGTCCCGTTGTCATCGTTGTTTTCCTCCCAAGGGTAAACGGCAGTCGCCACTATAGTGGTCAAGCTTACGTTTTCCGTTGAAAGATAAGCTATATAGTTGAGCTGCAGCTGTCTGTTTACGCTATTATCCTATTTTAAAAAGTAGCTTCTTAATGAACATGTTTGGTTGATTTGCGGCGCAGCCTTGCTATTCGATTACGCAAAGCATCGAGCTCCGCTCTTTTTTTGGCATCAGGCCGAATGAGCTGCGAATGATTCAGTGCATGTTCTAAAGCTGCATTCGCATATCCTAAAGCTGACTCAAAATCTTTGATCTTATGCTCATAATACATGGCAAGTTCAATGCTTGCTTCATGGGCAGCAGATCCAAAATGATTAGAAGAATGAATAATAGCCTTCTGCCACAATAACACAGCACGATCCCAATTTCCAGCCTTCTTGTCCCGCGCGGCAAGCATGACTAGTGTAGAAGGTTTTGAGTTCTCTTCCTTCATGGCTAAATCGAATAAATGATCAGGAAGCTCCATTTTACCCATACGCTCTAGCCAAAGACCTGTGCGCACCATCTCCTCAGGCTCATCGGGCAACGGAATATACAACTTAATCGTTCCGTTTAACAAATGACCAAATCGAATCGCTAGACAAGCTAGGGATAACATATCTATTTCGTTATGGCGAAAAACTCCCTCAAGCGGTGCTGGATCTCCATTCGCCAGAAATTGAAAATAAAGCTGAGGAGCGAGTGATCCTGGAACGTCATCCTCCCGGTGAATACCGAGCCGCTCTTCTTCAACATGGCTCAATTTACACGAAACGAGCGTATTACGCCAAATCGATCTTGCAGGATGCAAGAAATCGAGATGCTGAGGCTCCCACATCTTTTGACCAAGTCCATTCATAATAAAACGATTTTGAACGAGCGGCCAATCGAAGGTTTTTCCGTTGTAGGTGGACAAAAAAGTATAATCGTTCAGCTTCCCCATCAAATAATGAAGCATTGCCCGCTCTTCAGCAGGATGCCTGATCAACGCTTGCTCGATGACAAATTGGTCCTTTGACAAATAGCCTATGCCAACCATGAAAGGAACGTTCCCTGCTCCAACGCCTAAACCTGTCGTTTCCAAATCGAGAAACATGATTTGTTCCGCAGATGTTAATGAATCAGGATGAAATGCTGATAAGGCAGGTGCAGCCTCTTGCAGCTCTACTAATGCATGATGACCATGGCGATAATCTGACGGATAAATGATTTTTCGGAGCAAAAAGCTTCCAATTTCATTCGTAACCAGCTTGACATCGAAGGTCTCCCACACGGGTGAAAGCCATTCTTCATCATCTTCCGGCTGTTGTACCATCTTCTCTTCAGTGGCAGGAACCACCGCCGCTGGCTGGTTCTCTTCCTCACGAATGTTTCCCCGCAAACGATTCATTTTATCGCGTAATAAGCTCATCGTTTGCCCTCCGCTTCATTAAGAAGATAACATGTTTGCTTTCGTAAACCAATCTCATGAATCGGTCCAAGCGGAGCGCGATGAGCGAGCTGTATTTCGTACTTGCTAATATAATCCTTCATAATCATAATGACCTCAACAGATCTAAGCTTGTTTGTTTTGCATGAATTCCATATATTTCAGTGCCAATACAAGACGGACAACCATCTTCGCATGGACATTTTCGGATTAATTTTATTGCGGCTTCTTTTACTTCATCAAACCGTTTATATACGTCCTCGGCTAGTCCAATGCCCCCAGGGTAATGGTCATATATGAAAATCGTAGGAAGCTGCGTATGCTCGGCCCTGATTTGTGAAACGACATGAATATCATTTCGGTCACACATTACATGAATAGGTACAATATGCCTAAGCACATTCGCTATTCCAAGAAGCAGCTGTTCTAGTGTTTTTGTTTCAATCGCTGGGTCTACCTCTTTCAATTCTATCCAGGTTGCGCTGGTATGCAATTCATCTTCCGGAAGATTTACTTGGCCGTATCCGATATTTTCAAAACTCGACAATCGAATTTTCTTAAACAGCGTTGCGAGAAAATTTACTACAACATCTCCATATATTATGGATGAAGATCGCTTGCTCTCAATCCTATCCTCTGCTAATACTTTAAGCTTTACCGCTAGATTCGCGTCTGTATAATACTCTACATCGACTTTTCGAACATAAGCCTTCTTATGATCCCAGTCCAGCTTTTCAACTTGGAATTGTACACCTTCATGTAAATAAATGGCTTCATCATGCAAAAGAGTCATAGCGCTAAAACGGTCCATTTCCCCAATGATTTTCACGTTCGCAGTTTCTGACTGGTCGATGATAACTACATTTTCCTGTGCGGCAGAACGCAGACTTACCTCACTAGCTGGAAAAGCCAGATTAGCCCAATAAAACGTATCCGCTGCTTGAGTGAGTACCCGTTCTTCTACCAGATACTCCAATATGTCTACTATTTCTATTGAACCGAATTGTTCTCCCTTTTTAAATGGCAGCTCATAGGCGGCACAACGAACGTGGTCAACTAGAATGAGCAAGTTTTCCGGATTGATTCTAGCGGATTCCGGGGATCGATCAAAGAAGTATTCGGGGTTTTGGACAATATACTGGTCAATAGGCGTATTGCTTGCTACCATTAATACAAGTGCTTCCCCATGTCGTCTTCCAGCTCGTCCAGCTTGCTGCCATGTACTTGCAACGCTTCCTGGATAACCTGTCATAATACAGACCTGCAGCTGTCCAATGTCTACACCTAGTTCTAAAGCATTTGTGCTGACCACGCCTAATATTTCGCCATTTCTTAATCCTCTTTCAATTTCACGTCTTTGATTTGGCAAGTAGCCGCCACGATAACCTCGTATGGATTTAGTGCCGATTTCATTTTTAACCAGTTCCTGTATATGGCTTAAAATAATTTCTACTCTTACCCGGCTGCGAGCAAAAACAATCGTCTGTATTTTGTTCGTCAAAAATTCCTTCGCTAACTGATTAACCTCTACAGTAGAGCTTTTTCGTATATTGAGCGGTTTATTTACAATCGGCGGGTTATAAAAAACAAAATGTTTCCGTCCTCTTGGCGCGCCGTTATCATCAATTAATCGCATAGGATTCCCTGTCAATTGTTCTGCTAGTTCCTTAGGGTTGGCTATTGTGGCAGATGTACAAATAAACAGTGGATCGCTACCATAAAACTTGCATATGCGTTTGAGCCTTCGAATGACATTTGCTACATGACTTCCGAATACGCCTCTATACGTATGAAGCTCGTCAATAACGATATATTTAAGATTGCTAAATAAACTTACCCATTTTGTATGATGTGGAAGGATAGCGGAATGCAGCATATCGGGGTTCGTGATGACGATATGTCCTACATTTCTTACAATCGTTCGAATAGCAGGCGAAGTGTCGCCGTCATAGGTAAAGCTTTTAATATCAATTCCCATTTCGTTTATCATTTCAGTTAATTCACTTTTTTGATCTTGTGCAAGAGCTTTCGTTGGGAATAAATATAAAGCTCGACTGCCGTCGTCTTCCGCTATCGCTTGTAACACTGGAAGGTTATAACAAAGCGTTTTTCCAGATGCGGTCGGAGTTACAGCGACTATATTTTCACCTTTTCGTATCGTTTCGTAAGCTGAGTGCTGATGCGTATATAACTGCTCTATTCCTCTTTTTGCAAAAGCCGATTTAATTCTTGGATCGACGCTTTCTGGCAGAGGTTTTGTTTTTGCCTCTTGAGGCTCTATTTCAGTCCAATTTATAATATTTTCATTGGCTCTTAAATTTTGGATCATTTCTGAAAGTGATTTCTTTTTTATCATTTCTTAGCACCTCACTATACCCTATATATTAGCGAATATCTGTTCCCTTTACTAGTCTTTAGTTCTGGATATATAGTGCCAAAGAAAAACCGTTTGCTTGCCACAAATTTGTTGACGTCGCACCTATCAAATTGACACACGAAACAAAAACCAATATAGTAAATTTATATTATAATTAGATGGTTGTTTAAATATCTAACGACTTCAAAAGTCAGCTGGAAAGGACAGCTTACATGTCAATCAATTTAGCCTTTAAGGCACTATCTGACCCTACTCGCAGAAAAATTTTAGAACTATTGCGAGAACGTGACTTAACTGCTGGAGAAATAGCCGACCATTTTCAAATGACTAAGCCCAGCATCTCTCATCACCTTAGCTTATTAAAGCAAGCAGATCTTGTATCCGATGAACGGCAAGGCCAGCATATTTATTATTCACTTAACACAGCTGTCTTCCACGACTTAATGGACTGGATGAATTCCTTTCAACAGAGCGAATCCGAAGGGATTGTAGAGAAATGAAAGCAAGTATCTTCTCTTGGATTATTGTTGCCATTGCATTAGTCGCGAGCATCGTAACCTATCCCGATTTACCCGAGCAAATGGCAATTTACTGGGATATGAACATTGAATTCGATGGATTGGCGCATAAAGCATTTACCTTGCTGCTTTTACCAGCATTTATGGTCATCCTAATTGTCATCCTTCCAAAAAAACATGCTTCCCAAAATCAAAAGCCTAATCTTCACACGGTTCAAAATGTAGTCTTGATCAGCTTGCTCGTGCTTCACGGTGTTACCATTGCATCTGGTTACGGACTCATTATTGATATCACCAAAGTCATCATCACTATCATTGGTATTATTTTCACAGTGGCAGGCTTGTATATGCCGCATTTTCAACCAAACAGCTATATTGGAATAAAGACCGTTAATACGCTTGGCAGTGAAGACGTTTGGAAAAAAACACATCGAGCAGCATCCAAATTTTATGTGGTTGGCGGATTGCTGATGATTGTCTCGTCTTTTATTCCAAACCCATACCAAATGTTCATTTTTTTCGGTATTGTTGTGATCATCGTTTTAGCTTCAGTATTTCTATCGTTTCACTTTGGCAAAGATAACAAATAAAGCAAAAACGCGAGGAAATCCTCACGTTTTTGCTTTTTTTTATTCTATATGAGTCGCACGTTTTATTTCGATATGTAGAAAATCTGTTGCTGCTGTGACAGGTGAGAAGTGTACGCCAGCCTCTTCTTCAAGCTGTACAAGATCCTCATTGCTGTAGCGTCCGCTAAAATGGGTCATCACCAGCCGCTTGGCGTTTGCTTTAACAGCTGTTTCTGCCGCCTCCGCCGTCGTACAATGTCCAAACTCATGTGCTTTCTCTTCCATGCCTGCAGCAAAGGTCGCTTCGTGAACGAGCAGATCAGCATCTTTCGCTAAGGTTATAGCATTATCACATGGCTTCGTATCACCAAGCACTGTGATTACTCTCCCGATATAAGTTGGGCCGGTAACATCCTCAGTGTGAATGAGCAATCCGCTCGGAGATGTAACCGACTGCCCTCTTTTTAACGCCCCGTATAGCGGACCTGCTTCAATCCCATACTCCTTCAGCTTGTGGACGAGCAGCTTGCCGGGCTGATCTTGTTCAGTTACGCGATAGCCGAAGCAAGTCACTCGATGCTCAAGCGGCGCTATCTCAACCTTAAATCGATTATCCTCAAAAACAACACCTTCATTTCCCGTTAATTCGTGGATAATGAGCTCATAATCGAGCTGCGTAGCACTAATCGCAAAGGTTGTCTCAATATAGCTCCTAATCCCAACAGGACCAAAAAGCTGTACAGGTGTGATTCCGCCATCGAAAGAGCGGCTGCTGAGCAAGCCAGGCAGCCCATAAATGTGATCACCGTGCAAATGTGTAATAAATATGTATTCAATCTTATTCAGTTTAAGCGGTGTTCTCATAAGCTGATGCTGCGTTGCCTCTCCAGCATCGAATAACAGTAAACTGCACGTTGGCTCAGGAAGCTGCAGCGCCACGGCTGTTACATTGCGATACTTCGAAGGTCTTCCTGCGCCCGTTCCCAAAAACCACATATTCATATTATTATCCACCCCACTCTTAGCCCTGCGGCCTCGACTTCTGGAATTGAAACGAAGAGCCCTCTCAAGCTCGTCATTACGAACGCTCAAGGGCTCTTTGTTATTATACGCTATAGTTTCTCAACATTAAAATATTGTGCTTCTGGATGAGCGAATACCATTGCAGATACGGATGCCTCTGGCTCCATCATGCAGCCTTCAGTCAATTCAACGCCAATATCTTGAGGTCTCATCAAATCGAACAATGGCTCCTGATCCTCAAGGTTTGGACATGCCGGGTATCCGAACGATACACGAATGCCTTGATAACGAGCCCCATGACGCTGTTTCATCGTCATCTCCGCAGGATCTGGATAACCACAGATATCACGCATAATATGGTGGACACGCTCTGCCATTCCTTCTGCAACCTCTAGAGCAACGGACTGAAGCGCATGCGAGCGCAAATAATCGCCGTTATCCTTCCATTCATTCGCAATTTCACGAATGCCGTGTCCAGCGGTTACGACTAGGAAACCAACATAATCCATAACGCCGCTTTCCACTGATTTCAAAAAGTCGGATAAGCATAAGTAAGGTTCCACCTGTTGACGAGGGAAGGTAAACCGCTTAATTTCCTGACGCGGGTCCACTGGATTGTAAATAATTATTTCATTTCCTGAAGACTGCGCTGGGAAGAAACGGTACATACCGTGGGTTTTTATAATGCCATCGGTTGTTCCTTTTTTCAATATTTCATCAACGGTAGCTTTAAGCTGCACTGCTTTTTCATTGCCATCCTTCAACAATTGATCAACATTGCCTTTTAGTCCGAGGTGATGACCAAGCAGCATCTGCATGTTGACATAAGGTATGACATGAGGAAGCGGTACATCACGCAGAATATGCCGATCCAAATCCGGCGGCGTAAATACTGGCGCATCCGGTGAAATTTTGGAACGAACAGCCCGCGTCAATTGTGGCAAAGGCTTCTTCTCTTCTTCGTATACTCCGCCAGACGCTTTAAATGCGGCCATTTCATCTTCAAGCCGTGATCGATGCTCAGGGTCCATCAGCTTGTTGGCGATATCAAGACCGTCCATTGCATCCTTTGCGTAGAGAACAAGTCCATCATATTCCGGGCCAATTCTCGTTTTCGTAAATTTCCGTGTTAGCGCCGCGCCGCCAACAAGAATCGGTGCATCAATGCCGGCTGTACGCAAATCCTGTGCCGTAATAACCATTTGCTGTGCGGATTTAACGAGCAAACCAGATAAACCGATAGCATCGGCCTTCTCATTGCGATAAGCTTCAATTAATTGCTCAGGCGGTACCTTAATGCCTAGATTTATTATTTTGTAACCGTTGTTTGATAAAATAATTTCAACTAGATTTTTTCCGATGTCATGAACATCGCCTTTTACGGTAGCCAAAATAATTTTACCTTTGACGGAGGATTCATTTTTTTCCATAAATGATTCAAGGTAAGTTACCGAAGCTTTCATTACCTCAGCGCTTTGAAGCACCTCTGCAACGATGAGCTCATTGCCATTGAACAAACGGCCAACTTCCTCCATCCCGCGCATTAGCGGCCCGTTGATGACTTCCATCGCCGTATATTTCTTCAGCGCTTCATCCAGATCCGGGATAAGCCCCTCTTTTGTACCTTCGACTACGTAGGAGCCTAAACGTTCCTCAAGCGATAGATTCGAAATCTTTTCTTTCTTCTCTACCTTCTTGTCACGGAATGCGGCAACGAACGCAGCAAGCGACTCGTCCGTCGTGTTGTAAATTAGCTCTTCAGCCAGTTGACGCTCTTCATCAGGGATCGATGCATAACGCTCCAGCTTCTCAGTATTAACAATGGCATAATCTAGCCCAGCTTTTGTCGCATGGTACAAGTAAACCGAGTTGAGTACTTCCCTACCTGCATCTGGCAAACCGAAAGAAATGTTGCTCAGACCCAATATCGTTTTGGCACGCGGGAACTTCTCCTTGATCATCCGAATTCCTTCCAGCGTCTCAACAGCAGAACCGATATATTGTGGATCACCTGAACCAACTGGGAACATATTTGGATCAAATATAATATCTTCCGGATTCATCTTGTATTTCTGAGTTAGAAGATTGTAGGAACGTTCCGCAACTTCCATCTTCGCTTCTCGCGTTACCGCTTGACCGCGTTCATCGATTAGAATCATAACAACTGCTGCTCCATAACGATGGATTAATGGCAAAATCTTCTCAAACTTGGATTCTCCATCCTCCAAGTTAATGGAGTTAATAATCGCTTTACCTTGCGAATATTTCAGACCCAGCTCAATGATATGATCATAAGTCGAATCCAGCATAAGCGGTGCTTTTATTTTCTTTACGACTTGCGGCAAAAATTGATGTACCGCATACGCTTCATCAATATCGGTATCCTGCAAGTTGATGTCGATGACATGGGCGCCGCCCTTCACCTGTGCACGCGCAATTTCAGAAGCCTCATCAAACTTCTCTTCCTTAAGCAGTCGTTTAAACTTGCGCGAACCGGATATGTTTGTTCGTTCCCCGATCATGATCGGGCGATTTTCCGGTTCAATAAATACCGTCTCAATACCTGAAACCGCATCTGGATGCTCGCCCATCTTCGTGCGCGGAGCATACTTCGCCATGGTTTCAGCCATCACTCGTATATGGTCAGGAGTTGTTCCGCAGCAGCCGCCGGCAATATTCAACCAGCCCTGTTCAGCGAATGCTGACATCTTCTTAGCCAGCGACTCTGGTGATTCGTGGTAATGCCCGTTCTCATCCGGCAAGCCTGCATTTGGATAACAGCTAATTGCAGCATTTGCGATTTCACTCAGTGTCCGCAGGTGATCCCGCATAAACTCAGGGCCTGTCGCACAGTTAAGTCCGATAGAGATCGGCTTCAAATGCTCTAACGAAATGTAGAACGATTCGATGGTTTGACCAGCAAGCGTCGTTCCCATCGGCTCAATCGTACCCGAAATCATAATCGGCAGCTCTTTGCCAAGTTTGTCAAAGGCGTTGCGAATACCGATGCTGCCTGCTTTTACATTAAGTGTATCCTGTGAGGTTTCAAGCAATAATGCATCCACATCAGCTTCGATCAAAGCAAGCGCTTGCTCATAATAGCTCTCGACGAGCTCATCGAAAGTTACCCCTCCGGTTACGGATAAAGTTTTGGTCGTTGGTCCAAGCGCGCCTGCAACGTAACGAGGCTTGTCTGGCGTGCTGTACTTATCACATGCATCACGCGCTAATTTTGCAGCTGCTAGATTGATCTCTCTCGCTTTTTCAGGAATATCATAGTCATCGAGTACAACGCTTGTCGCACCAAATGTATTGGTTTCCAAAATATCTGCGCCAGCCTCTAGGTACTGCTCATGAATAGACTGTATAACGTCAGGACGTGTCAGAACGAGCATTTCATTACAACCGTCCAGCTCCGCTCCACCAAAATCATCTTCAGTTAATCCAGCTTGTTGAATCATCGTGCCCATTGCGCCGTCCAAAATAAGTATGCGCTCCTGAAGCATTTGTTGTATGGTCGGTTTTGACAAAATACTACACCCTTCCCAAAAATCATTAACACATAGTTTATCAGAATACCTGTGTGGTGAAAAGGTAATCCATCGACAATCCATTTGATTTGTTTTATAATCATTATATCATTTAATCTCTATAGGAAAAGAGGGAATGTTCATGGCTGAAATTAGAATTCGCAATACTGAAGAACGGATTCAAGGGGAAGAGGCTGTTCGTGCATTTCTAGAACAGCAAGAGGTGCTTTACGAGCATTGGAATCCAAGCAAGCTAGCAGAAGATTTACAGCAAAAATTCGTTCTCTCCGATGAAGAGAAGCAGCAAATTTTAGCGACATATGACGAAGAAATTAAAGATTTGGCACAGCGTCGTGGATATCAAACTTGGGATATTATCGCATTGTCCGATGCTACGCCTAACTTAGACGAGCTGCTCAAAAAGTTTGAAAATGTACACACGCATACAGAAGATGAAGTTCGTGCGATTACAGCAGGACGCGGCATCTTTATTATAAAAGGTACTGATGATGTTGGTTATTTCGACGTTGAACTTGAAGCTGGCGATGTCATTTCGGTACCGGAATACAAACCGCATTTCTTCACGCTAATGGATAATCGCCAAATCGTTGCCGTTCGTCTCTTCATTGAAACAGAGGGCTGGATCGCTCATCCGTTTGCTGACGACAAGTTTGCTGCTAATCAGGCCTAATATTAAATCAAAAATAATGCAAGCCCCTCTTCAGCAGCACAAGCTGTCCGCGAGGGGCTTTTTTGTTGCAAGTTTAAACTTCAAGCAAAGGAAGAAGCTCTTCCAAATGTTTAATTTCATATGATGGGACAATCTCGTCATTGCGAACAACGCCGTGACGGTTAATCCAAACTGATGTCATACCAATCGTATTTGCGCCAAGAATATCCGTTGTCAGCTTATCTCCAACCATGATCCCATGATCCGTCTCTACGCCAAGACGCTCAAGCGCATGCTTGAATATCGATGCTGCCGGCTTTCCTTCTCCAAATTCACCCGAGATTATAATATGATCGAAGTATGGCACAAGTTCCGGTACGCCAGCAAGCTTCTCACGCTGCAAATCAGGCGAGCCGTTCGTTAGCAAAAGCAGCTTGTATTTTCCTTTGAGTGCATCTAGAACGCGGAATGTTTCTTCATATACGATAGGACGCAAGCGGCGCTCAGCCGGGAATTGCTCAGCCAGCTTCGCACCTAGTTCCTCGTTATCAACGCCAAGTGCTTTCAAGCCTTGTGTCCAAGCTGCTTTCCGATAACCCGGAGCGAGTGACTCAAGCTTGCGGAATTCCTCCTGTTCACCTTCAAGAAACGGTGCCCAGAGTCCTTCGAAAGGATTGATCCCGATCATCTTAGTGAACGAGAACGTTTCATAGGATTCGTAGAGAGCTCTTGCCTCACGGCGAACGGATTCTTCAAGCTCGCTCGGATCAACCCCGCATTCTGCTGCTGCTGCTTGGCATGTAGCTTCAAAAGCTTCCTTAACGCTGCGGTCATCCCACAGCAATGTGTCATCCAGATCAAATAATACTGCTTGTTTAGCCATCGTTGTTCGAACTCTCCTGCCTATTTATTTTTGCTGAAAAGCGATTCCATTAGCATTTGCAAATAATTTAAGCTTCTCGCCAATTTCATCGGTTGGAAAACGGTTCGTCAATTTAGAGAACACCCAGTTTCCGCCTTTTTGCATCTCCACGACCACATAACCTTTTTGCACGCTGAAGCCTTTGATCGATGCTGCTGGAATACGCTTGTCCCCCGTTAGACGACGTGATTGAATGTAGTCTTTACCGATCGTAATATACGGTCTGCGGAAAAAGAACAAAGCCGCAAGCAAAATGTAGCATCCTACCGTAATCCAAAACATCGTATCCATTTTAAATGTAGAGGAGCTGGACATCAAAATGACATACATGCCGATAAACAAAATCAAAAGAATTGGCGCAATAAAATTGCGGCCCACGATTTTTTCTGATTTCTCTGCATTAAAAACGATTTGACCATTTCCTTGCTTCTTGCGCTGCTTATTTACGACATTCATATTTTTGCGCACTTTGCGCTCCCAGGAACGTGACAAACAAATTCTCCTCCTAATTAAATACCTTATTCAAACGGTCTGCGAAACTTTTCTATAAAACGATTAGGGTAATCTTCCGGAAGCGCGCTTATTTGCTCCAAACGGTTCCAAACCTCGCTAGGCATTTCCCAGCCGATGGCGCCAATATTATCTTCAAATTGCTCCAGCTTGCTGGCACCAAAAATCGGTGAAGTAATGCCTTCTCGCTGAATGAGCCATCTTAAAGCTACCTGTGCAGGTGATTTATCCAGCTCTTTCGCTGCTTCCAGCAATGCGTCGAGAATTTCAAAGTTTTTATCATTAGACCGCAGAGTCCACGCGCTCTCGCCTACTTTGGAAGTTAGACGCCCTTCCTTTGGCTCTTCCCTTGTATAGCGTCCCGTTAGAAAACCGCCGCCAATCGGAGCCCAAGGAATAATTCCGACTTTCTCCTCTAAACAAAGCGACAGCATTTCACGATCCATCTGTCTGCTCACTAGGCTATATTGAGGCTGAATCGATACAAAACGCACATATCTGCTAGCATCGCTATACGCTAGTGATTTCATCAGCTGCCAAGCAAAAAAATTGGAACATCCTATGTAACGAACTTTACCGGAAGTAACGAGGTCATCCAGTGTGCGCAGCGTTTCCTCTATCGGAGTCGCATGATCCCATACATGCACTTGATACAGATCGATATAATCAGTCTGTAGCCGCTTAAGACTAGCTTCTACACCGTCCATAATATGTTTGCGGGACAAGCCTACTCCGTTAATATTGCTCGATGTTGTCATTCGCACTTTTGTAGCAAGAACGATGTCAGATCGTTTGTTTTTGATCGCTTTGCCGACGATTTCCTCGGAACGACCGCTCACATAAACGTCGGCCGTATCGAGAAAATTGCCTCCACGATCAACAAAACGATCGATCATCTCGATCGAATCTTCCTCACTTGTCGTATTGCCGAATGTCATGGTGCCTAAACAAAGCTCAGAAACAGCTAGTCCACTTTTGCCTAATAGTTTGAAATTCATCTAATCACCCCATCTTGGATATTAAATGATTACACAGTACATTCATTAGTGCTTAACATTATCTTTGTCATCAACGATTTCGATTTTATCAAGCTGTTGACGGAAATTGCTTTTGAAAACAGTCAAGTATTGCTTGCGAAGCTCTTCTCTCTCAACCGTTTCCTCATCGGATAAACCTTCCGATTTATTTTTACGAGCCAGCTCGTTAATACGTTCTATAATTTTATCGAATTCCATTACTTGCTCTACTCCTCTCATGATGAAAAAAACTCTACTCTCTACTTTTACATTTCCACCAATCAGTTGTCAAGGCAACAGAGCTCATCTCGAATAAAGTAACGACAGACAGCAGCATTCGTTATTGCAAAACAACTTGATCGCCTGGCTTCAATCCTTCAAGCACTTCTGTTTGTTCTGGCGTTTCGAGGCCAATCTTTATTTCCTTACGCTCATATTGACCAATGCCTGTATCGAGCATCACGAAATGTTTATCTTTCTCGCGAATAATCGCAATCGATGGCACTGATATTGCATTTTCTTTGCGTTCAGTTTCAATAGCACCGCTGAGGCTAAGGCCGGCAATCAAATACTCGTTAGGCTCAAGCACGATTACGACTTCAAATTGTGCGGCTTGATTTAAATTGTTTTGATCCGTTCCCGTTTTTGCAAACTTAGAAACTTTAAGCACTTTGCCTGAAAGATTCAGCTCTTTCATCGCATTCATCTTCACCTTGACCGGCATGCCCGCTTTAATTCGAAACACATCCTGTTCGCCCACTAAGGCGATAAATTGCAATTTGTTCAAGTCAACGACTTTGCCGATATACTCATTGACGGTCAATGCCTGTGGCCGTTTGTTAGGATTATCGAATAAAAAGATTCCTGTTGCTGGTGAACGAAAGCTGGATTCATTAAGCATTTTTTTCTTTTGCTGCAGCTCCTTAGCTTGAATGCTCGCTGTTACTTCATTAACATCCTTGGATAAACGTGTGATTTCTCTTTCAACGAGCACTTTTTTTCGCGCCTCTTCCGTTGACTCCATTGCCGCTGATTCGTCATTCAATTGATTGAGGTAATCGTTTAACTCAGCCTCAAGCTTGCCTTTTCGCAGAACTGCCTCCATTTGTAAAATATCGTTTTGTACTGCCGTCTGATCCAGGTTAAACAATATATCACCCTTTTTCACCTGCTGCCCGTCTTCTACCGCCCACTGTTTAACCTCGGAGCCATAAGGTGCATAGATGAGTGTTTCCTGCTCATACAATGACTTTCCCTTTACTTCAACCGTATTGGCTATCGTTTCGTTCGTCACTTGGAATGTAATTGGCTGAGAATCAGAAACGAATTCTGTTTGCCTAGGAGGATTGCCTATCTTGTATAGTCCAAAACTTATCCCAATAATAATAATACCGATTATTCCCCACTTTATTTTTCTTTTCATATGTAAGCTCCTTCTTCAACCATAAATTAATCGCGTCTAATCGCTGTTAAAGCATCCGTACGTGAAGCGCTTATTGCTGGATAAATACCCGATAGTATACCTGTAGCAAGCGCAAAAGCCATGCCTATTGGAATCGTTATAAATGGAATAAAAATAATGACAGAGTCCGTCTCGCCGGATAAGTTATAAATGAGGGCATTTATACCCCATACAATCCAATAGGAGAAAAGTACACCTAACAATCCACCAAGCAACCCGAGCAGTGCTGCCTCAATGATGAACATGTTGCGGATTTGAGCCAAATTCGCACCAAGCACCTTCATAATCCCAATTTGTCTACGTCTTTGATAGGTAGACATCGTCATCGCTACTACGATCGATATCGAAGCTATGATTAGAATAAACACACCAATACCAAGTGCCGCAGCTTTAATGATTTTAAATTCATTTGCGAGCTGTTCCTTCTGCTGTAGATTTGTTCGCGTAGTAACGACTAGTTTCTGCAGCTGCTTCTCTACTTGTTCAATCTTTGCTTGGTTATCTACTTTTACAATAATAGAGTTATAAGCTTCCTGCTCATCACTCCCTAGCTTCAACTCTTTCTTTAGGAGCTCCGCTGTCTCTAATGAGACATATCCTTTTTTGTCATACATCGACTGCTCATCACTGACCCCTGCTGGCTTCTTGAGCACGCCTATTACACGAAGAGGTCCGCTCAACACGACTTGGCCATCAGGTGAATAGGAGCGAAGCTGTATTTGCTTCTGATATAAAGCCCCTGGCACACGATTTAACTTCTCAAATTGCTGATAAACCGTTTCATCATAGGGATTGGCATCGATTTGCTCTCGAATTTTACGTTTCGACTCTTCATCAATAAATCCCATTGTCGCTCCATAGTTAAGAACGATGGTACCTAATACATTCGTTGCTTCTCCTTGATTGATGTCATTTCCAAAAGCGGAAAGCATCTCAATATCTGTACCTATAATTTCAGTTTGAATTTGTGAAGTAAGTCCATCTAACGTCATCGTCTCCACATAGTTAAGCTGTTGATATGGTGAAGCAGCTTTGACATGTTCGATTTGTCTCATGATGTCAAGCTTTTGCTTAGTTAACTTGCCTTTCTGCAAAGAATCTTCATCAGCTGTGGATGCTCCGCCGCCAGCGTATGCTCCTGTACTCGCTGTTACCGTTATTTCATCCATCTTCAAGTAACTATTCATTTGTTTCTCAATGTAAACTTGAGCAGATTCACCGATACTAAGTGCAATTATAATTGCAGCACATCCAATAGAAATACCCGCAGCGCATAATGCCGTAACTACCTTCCTGCGCCTTACCTGATCCCATGATAATCTTGTAATATCACTAATTCTCAATTTGAATTCCCCCCGCAAGCATACTTTCTCGTGCGGCTTCCTGATCCGTTACGAGATAACCATCTCGCAGCGTGATAATTTTTTCTGTTTGTGCTGCTACCTCACGTTCATGGGTTACGATAATAAATGTAGTATCCATCGTTTTATTCAACTGCTTCAAAATCATAATAATTTCTTCCTCTGTTTTGGTATCCAAATTACCGGTAGGCTCGTCCGCAAAAATAACCGATGGCTCTGTTATCAATGATCTTGCAATACTGACACGCTGTTGTTGTCCTCCCGAGAGCTGAGATGGGAATAACTCTGCTTTATCAGGAATTCCTACCTGCTCTAATAACGAAAGAGCTTTTTTCTTCCGTATTGAAGGATGCATCGATTGAAATACAAGCGGAAGCTCCACATTTTCCCTAACCGTCAAGTTGGCTATCAACTCATACGCTTGAAAAATAAATCCGATATGCTTCCGTCTAAACTCTGCCAATCGGTTTTCATTCATCGTTACAATATTATGGTCCGCAATAAAGATTTGGCCTTCTGTAGGCTTCATTAAGCCAGCCATTAAGTTCAGTAATGTAGATTTACCGGAACCGGAGCTCCCTAACAACGCAATCATTTCTCCCTTATGTACGTGAAAGCTTATTTTCTGCAGTACAGTGGTCGTTTCATGCCCATTCATAAATGAGTGGGATAACTCTTCAACTCGTAACAAAATAGCATCTCCTTTCAGTCCCCTTTAATAGACGGCAAAACCAAGGGTAAACCCTGCAGTAAACATAAAAAAACTTTCTAAAGAAGTAGATTGGCCTGCATCTACTTTAAATAGAAAGTAATTTTTTGTATGAACTATTGAATTGTAATGGAAAATCAAGCTAAATGCTAGGAATAATTAACTTCTGTCCTGGCTTTATAACTGTTGATTGCAGATCATTCCGATCTTTAATCAAATATACGATATATCTGATATCATGGCTGCCATCTGAAACTTGTTTTGCAATATTCCAAAGTGTATCGCCTGATTGCACCCTAATAATTTGTTCTTCCGCGGAAGCGGCTTCCGGAGTATTACTCGAAGCGTATGTCCCCATAAGTAGGAAGCTCGTAAACAATAAGAAAAACACAGCAGTGCAAACGACGAGCTTAACAGTATGACGCTTTATGAAATGCTTAATCAAGCGGTTGACCTTTGTTGCTTTGTTCGTATCTTGTTTATGAATGGTTCTATAAAAACTTGGACTGGTTATCATTTATCAACACCCCAAACGTTTGTTCTGTTTTTAGATTACACGAACAAACGTTTGGTGTCAACGAAAAAAATACGAACCTCTGTACTTAAGAACTTATGTTTGTACGAACTCGAGTTCTATGTTATAATTTTTTGCAAACCTACTAATGGAGTGATTGCAGTGTCGAAGATTTCTAACCGACAACATTCAATTCTTGAATTTATTAAGAATGAAGTTCGGGAGAAAGGCTATCCACCCTCCGTTCGAGAAATCGGCGAAGCTGTTGGATTGTTGTCCAGTTCAACCGTTCACGGTCATTTGGACCGTCTAGAGAAAAAAGGTTTAATACGCCGAGATCCTACTAAACCGCGTGCTATTGAAATTTTGGATCAAGAAAGCTCTGATGGCATTATCCCGCTTTCCGTTGCTAGAGTACCTATTGTTGGTAAAGTTACCGCTGGTGTGCCGATTACTGCTACAGAAAATATTGAAGAATATTTCCCGCTTCCTTCTCATTTTGTTGGTGACAGCAGTGTTTTTATATTGAATGTCATGGGCGAGAGTATGATTGAAGCAGGTATTCATGACGGGGATTATGTTATCGTTCGTCAACAGCAAACGGCAAACAATGGTGAGATCGTCGTTGCAATGACTGAGGACGACGAAGCAACAGTCAAAACATTTTACAAAGAGAAAAATCATATTCGTTTGCAGCCGGAAAATTCCACAATGCAGCCTATATTACTTCAAAATGTAACGATTCTAGGTAAAGTCATTGGACTTTTCCGTGATATTCATTAATACCAACTAATATGTACATAAAGAAAAGGCTGAATCAACGACGTTGATTCAGCCTTTTCTTTGACTATTATGTTAACGATCTTGCTTAAAGGTTTGGTATCGTCTGCCATTCTCAAGCCTTTCAACAAAATTCTAATTTTTAGCGCTCCAATGACATGGGTCCAAAATTGTTGTGCGGGAACATTACGTTCAAGCTGATACAGCTCCCACTCTCCACTATGCTTTTGTATAACTAGCTAAGCTGCTTGTTTGCCAACACCAGATCTTCTATATTTTCGCATAATAAAAAAAAGTGCAAGTAAATTATAGTGTCTGTCATATTCAGTCACTTTTTTGTTTATTGCAAAGCCAGCGATCTCATCGTTCACAGTTACGAAATCATGAATTAATCAGCTAATGACAAACACCCAATCACTATGAATTTATTACGCATAACATACTGTGTATTCAACTCGTAAGGAGGTGCATTGAAAAATGTCCGGTTACGTGGGTGGAGCTTTCTCAAGCTTAGGAATCATCTTAGTATTATTCATTCTACTGGTGATCATTGCTTGCAGTTGCGGCGGCTTTGGCTTCGGATATTAATTCGTATTTGAGCCATTCTTAATATTAGCAAAAGAAGATCCATTTGATGGATCTTCTTTTTGCTTTTCAGACTCCTTCCAACCATTAGTTTGTTATTTAAATGGAGAGAAGTTAAATTACACGTTTTCTTAACAGTACGGCAGTTGTTCTTAAATTAGAAATTCGTATTAGCTTCTTGCGGTCAAGTTTCGGATAATCATAAAGTAAACCTTCATATACGATTTGCATTTGCTCATTTTTAAGAAAATCATGAGGTGTCACTTGCGCGGATGGTCGTTCCCACAAGTTTATACCGCTGCTCCGCATAGCTTCAGCAACAAACTGGGAGCAGAAATACGAATCTGTTGGCTCGATATTAAGCTCAAGCAGTACACCTAACAATCCGATTAAATTGTATCGGTAATTTTCTTTATTTTTTTCAAACTCACGAATGTATTGAAGCAATGCGGCATGTTGTTTTTCTGATAAAGCAATCTTCAGAAGAACACAGCGCGTATTAGGGAAATATCGAAACGTCCCAGTATAGACGTTTTCTTTGACAAATCCAGCGATTAACGGGTTGTTCGCACGTTTACGCCCAAAGCTGTATATATTCTTTAGATTTATATCCAGTGCAAGTGAAGCGTGATTATAGGGTGCACCAGTAAATAATTTGATCATCCGAGTAAACCATGTGCCCGTGTCCGTAAGCAGCACATAAATATTGCTATTAGTTTCTTCATCTATTCTAGTTTCTGACATGATGCTCACCTCATTTATCGTAGAATATCCAGGTTATAGTTAGGCCGTTTTTGAGTTTAAGATATATGACACGATTTCGTTTATTAGCTTGGGTTGATTAACTGTTATGAATATAACAACAATATAACCACTCGAATAGTACTAACTCTATGTGGTACTGGCTCTAGTCAACCTAAAAAGACCAGCCACGAACACATTATCCATGTTATGACGCATATATATCATCTTTATACAAGCACTAGACCGTAGCTCTTAGACCTGTATACTTTTCTTTAGACGCGTTTTGAGTCCACTGCTTAAATATGGTTCTTATAATCTCTAAAACCGAACTCAGCGCATCATAGACGTTGCTGAGCGATGTTATAGGTTATTTACCGACATATGATTAACAAATGCCTGTGCCTTCACTTCATTAGGCTTTATTTAAGCTGTATAACTGAACGCAAAAAAAGAAACCTCAACGCCAGCAGCGTTGAGGTTTTTGAATTTTAGTAAAGAGTCAAATACTGATCGCGTTCCCATTGGTGAACTTGTGTACGGTACATATCCCACTCGATTTCTTTAAGCTCGTAGAAATGTGCAAGAGCATGATCACCCAGCGCATCGCAGATGATATCACTTCTGAGCATTTCATCCAGTGCTTCTTTCAAATCAAGCGGTAAGCTCGGGATGCCTGCATCCTGACGCTCTTCCTCTGTCATAATATAGATGTTCCGATCTGTTGGTGCTGGTAAAGGTAGCTTGTTTTGAATGCCGTCAAGACCAGCTCTGAGCATTACAGCAAGTGCCAAATACGGGTTGGCAGCTGGATCTGGATTCCGTACTTCTACACGTGTGCTAAGACCGCGCGAAGCAGGAATACGGATCATTGGCGAGCGGTTGCTTGCAGACCATGCTACATAACAAGGCGCTTCATAACCAGGCACAAGACGTTTATAGGAGTTAATTGTTGGATTCGTAATAGCAGCCATTGCACGCGCATGAAGCAGGATTCCTGCCATGTAGTGACGAGCAGCAGCACTTAGGCCAAGCTTGTCCTTCTCATCGTAAAACACGTTTGTATCGCCTTTAAACAACGATTGGTGACAGTGCATACCCGAACCGTTCACGCCAAACAACGGTTTAGGCATAAATGATGCATGCAAGCCATGCTCGCGAGCAACTGTTTTTACGACTAGCTTAAATGTTTGAATTTGGTCAGCCGCTTTAATCGCATCGGCATATTTAAAGTCGATCTCATGCTGGCCTGGTGCCACTTCATGATGGGATGCTTCAATCTCGAAGCCCATTTCTTCAAGTGTCAAGACGATTTCACGGCGACAGTTCTCACCCATATCCATAGGCGCTAAGTCGAAGTAACCGCCTTGGTCATTAAGCTCCGTCGTAGGTTCACCGCGCTCATCGGTTTTGAACAAGAAAAATTCCGGTTCTGGACCAACGTTCATTGCTGTGTATCCTAGATCTTCTGCTTCCTTCAATGCACGTTTCAAAATACCGCGCGGATCTCCAGCGAATGGCGTTCCATCTGGCATGTAAATATCACAGATCAAGCGAGCAACACGATCTTGTGTTACCCATGGGAATACAACCCATGTATCAAGATCAGGATACAGATACATATCTGATTCTTCAATACGTACATAACCTTCGATAGAAGAACCATCGAACATCATTTTGTTATCCAACGCTTTTTCAAGCTGGCTTACAGGAATTTCAACATTTTTAATTGTTCCGAGCAAATCCGTAAATTGCAAACGAATAAATCGAACATTTTGTTCCTGTGCTATACGTCTAATATCGTCTTTAGTGTAACTCACAGAATCATCTCCTTAGTTTGCGAAGCAATAGTTATCATGTTAAATTAGCGCTTATTTAAGAAACGAGTCAATTGTCCTTGAATTAGCGAAGCTTGTCCAGGTCTCTTCTCCAGCAATTGCTGTTTAAGCAGTCGGTGAAGCTGCTGATCGGATAGCTCACGGCGCTTCACTTCCGATTGCTCACTGACAATTGTCGCATCATCAGATTCCTTGGATACAGGATTCATTACTTGCTTAATGCCGGCGATATTAACGCCCTTCTCAATTAACGATTTAATTTCCAAAAGCCGTTCTACGTCATTAAATGAAAATAACCGCTGATTGCCTGCTGTTCTTGCAGGAACGATTAGTTCATGCTGCTCGTAATAACGGATTTGGCGGGCTGTTAAATCCGTCAGCTTCATAACGATGCCGATGGGAAATAAGGCCATATTTCTGCGAATATCATCAGCCATGTCGCATCAACCTTCCAGTCGCTCTTTTATATGTTCATTCTAACCGTTACAACGCAAATGTGTCAAGTTATGTAAGGTTTAATCACAATTAAACCACTGTCTACAAGGCGATATAATGCGGTTAAAACACCATATTTAGCGTGAGCATACGTCAGTCCACCCTGCATATATGCAATGTAAGGTTCGCGTATTGGAGCATCAGCTGATAGCTCTAAACTGCCTCCTTGAATGAACGTTCCTGCCGCCATAATGACAGCATTCTCATATCCAGGCATATCCCAAGGCTCGGGAACCACATGCGAATCAACAGCAGCTGCCTGCTGTATCCCTTGAACAAAAGCGATTAAATGATCAGCTTGTCCAAAACGAACCGCTTGGATGAGATCTGTACGCGGCTCATTCCATCTCGGTTTTGTTTCGAACCCAAGCACTTCAAATAAAGCAGCAGCAAGCACACTTCCTTTGATAGCCTGTCCGACCAAATGAGGGGCTAAAAATAAACCTTGGAACATGGAGCGGAGCGTGCCTAACATTGCGCCTACCTCTCCTCCGATGCCCGGAGCAGTCAAGCGGTAAGCAGCAGCTTCAACGGCAAAAGCTTTCCCGGCAATATAACCACCCGTTTCAGCCAAGCCCCCGCCTGGGTTTTTAATAAGCGAGCCCGCCATCAAATCTACTCCAACTTGAGTAGGCTCGAGCAGCTCTGTAAATTCACCATAACAATTGTCCACAAAAACAATCAGGTCCGGCTTTATTGCTTTTACCCTATTTACGATAGTTTCAATCTCCGAAACGGTAAATGAAGCTCTCCAATCGTAACCACGCGAGCGCTGAATACCGATGACCTTCGTTTTTTCCGAGATCGCTTGCTCAATTTGAGCCCAGTCCAATCCACCATCCTCAAGGAGCGCTACCTCAGAATATTTCACGCCCCAATCCTGCAAGGAGCCCATGCCGTCTCCAGGCTTCCCGATAACTTTATGCAGCGTATCGTAAGGTCTTCCCGTAACGTACAGGAGCTCATCCCCAGGGCGCAGCACTCCAAATAAGGCACAGCTGATCGTATGTGTTCCAGAAACGAAATGCGGCCTAACGATAGCCGCTTCCGCTCCCATTACCTCTGCGTAAACAAGATCAAGTATTTCACGGCCGCGATCATTATAGCCATATCCCGTTGAACCGGTAAAATGAAAATCGCTTACTTTGTGATGTTGAAACGCTTCTATGACCTTCCACTGATTCCGCTCAGCTATCTTGTCAATGCTGCGAAAAGCTTCTGAGGCAAGCACCTCGGACTGCTCTGCTAGCTGCTCTAGGTGCTCCCATAGTCTTTGGTTTACATGTTGCCTGTTCATTATGATATCTTCTCCTTAAAGTTTTGCGCAGCAAAATCACTTCGTAAGCATAAGCCTAAGTTTTGCGCAGCAAAACTACTTCGTAAGCAAACCCTACTCAATATATTGTTTTAAACGATGACCGTGCTGCTCGTATTCCTGCTTACTCACATGAACGGTAAGTCGTAAGCTTTCTTCATTCACTTCTTGATTGATAACCTCGCCGCTTCGATAAGCAAGTGCGATCAAATCTCCACGTTCTGCCGGTACGTTAAAGACTACTACGTCTCCGCTGAGCTTATCTTGCACGGTTTGCTTTAATAGCTCTAGATCCCCAGCATCGTACGCGCTGATGACAAGATTGTCGCCGCTAGTAATCGGCAAATCTGCTAATGAACCGTTATTTACACACATATCTTTCTTATTGTAGACCATAATATAGGGTTTATCCGCGGCGCCAAGCTCACCTAAAATTTTGTTAACGACTGCAATTTGCTCATCCCGCATTGGAGAGCTGCTGTCGATGACATGAAGCACTAGATCAGCCTCGCATACCTCTTCTAACGTCGCCCGAAATGCTGCTACAAGATCTGTCGGCAAGTTTTGAATAAAACCTACCGTATCTGTAAGTATAATTTCTCGGCCATTTGGCAGCTCAAGTGTTCTTGAGGTGGGATCAAGCGTTGCGAACAATTGATTTTCTACATACACATCTGCATGAGTAAGCTCGCGAAGCAGCGTCGATTTCCCGGCATTCGTATAGCCAACAAGAGCTACTTGAATGGCGCCGGATTTTTTGCGACGCTCGCGATGCAATTTACGGTGGCGTACAACCTCGTCAAGCACCGTCTTCAGGTCAAAAATCCGATCACGAATATGACGGCGATCCGTCTCGAGTTTCGTTTCACCTGGACCGCGGGTACCAATGCCTCCGCCAAGACGTGACAGGTTTTTGCTTTGTCCAGATAGACGCGGCAAAAGATAGCTGAGCTGGGCCAGCTCAACCTGAATAATACCTTCGCGCGTTTTGGCACGACCTGCGAAAATATCCAAAATCAGCTGGGTGCGGTCAACGATTTTTAAATCCAGTGATTCTTCCAAATTGCGAACCTGAGCGCCGGACAGCTCTTGATCAAAGATAGCCGTTGTAGCGCCCAGTTCATCAGCTAGAGCCTTTACTTCTTGTACTTTTCCTTTGCCGATAAACCATTTGGAATCGACGGTTTCTTTGTTTTGCGTAATGGACGTCAGCACTTCAACCCCTGCTGTTTCCGTCAGCTGTACAAGCTCCTGTAGCGACAGCTCGGGGTCTCCGCCTTTCCGCTTGTCTTTTGACGTAACTAAGCTAATCAGTATCGCTTTTTCAATCATGTTCGTATTCGTATCGAATGTTATCTCGCTCATCTCATACTCCTTCTAAACTACGCAATCATATTGGTTTCGTGTCCCACTTTAAATCATCTGGTCTAATCGTCATTAATTCCTGCTTAGCGGGAACGGAACTGGCATACTGCGTAAGCAAACGAACGGCCTGAAACCTGATCGCTTTCTCTATTACATTTCGAACATACCTGGCATTGCTGAACGAGAACATGGTGTTTAGCTTTTCCTGCATTAAATGCTGTCTTAGTTTAAATATGGTCTGAGGCTGCAATATATAATCACGGTCCTTAGCCATGAGCTCACTAATCTGAATCAATTGATCAACCGAATAATCCGGAAACTCGATTTGGATCGGAAAACGTGACGGCAAGCCTGGATTTGTGAGCAAAAAATCGTCGATTTCGGCAGGATAACCCGCAAGTATGAGCACAAAATGATTTTTGTGATCCTCCATTGCTTTTACAAGCGTATCGATCGCTTCCTTGCCAAAATCTTTTTCTCCGCCTCGAGCTAGACTGTACGCTTCATCAACAAACAACACTCCGCCGATTGCTTTTCGAACGAGATCTCGCGTCTTCTGAGCGGTATGTCCAATATATTCGCCAACAAGATCAGCTCGCTCCACCTCAATCAAATGTCCTTTGGTGAGTACACCCATCTTTTGAAACAGCTTCGCGACGATGCGGGCGATTGTTGTTTTTCCTGTCCCTGGATTGCCTTTAAAAATCATATGATACACATGAGAGCCGCCAAATAATCCTGCTTCAGAACGCATTCGGCTAATATAAAGCAACGCATATATTTCGTACACAAGAGATTTCACGTTGTCCATGCCAATCATCGGTTCAAGCTCTTTCTGAATGTCAGCATAATGATCGACGCCCGGCAGCGGCTTCACTGCAGGCAGCGGTTCTGTCTCTAAAGCAGGAGCAGAGGCCCCAGTCTGAAATGTTTCTTGCGTTCTTAGGACCACATTGATTTGACGGGAAGGCCTTGCAGTGCCATTGCCGGATCCCGATTTGACGTGTCCACTCATCTGTGGCATCACCTATCCTTTGCTTCGAAAGCTGTAGCGGCTAACCGCACTACAAGTTTATTCTACTTTGCAGCAGCATATTAGCAGATTTACAGCTTCGAATCGGAAGAGTGGAATCCGAGACTAAGCAATAGAGAGTCGAGCTTCCACTTTGTAAAAGCTAGTACTTCACGCGACTCATTATAGACAGGATTTAGCACCTTTGACTTTGTACCAGCGACTTGAAACTGAACAAAATCAAGCTTTTTGGCTATCTCCGTCGATCTTGCAGCATGATAATCATGAGTGATGACAATTAGTGTTGACAGGCCTTGCTGCTCTGCGATCTTCTTGCTGAATTCAAGATTTTCGTACGTGCTGGTCGCTTTATTTTCTAGCAACAGCTTGTCAGCTGAAATACCTTTTGTTATGAGATAGTCCCTCATACCCTCGGCTTCTGTTTTCTTTGAACCGTTGCCATCCAATCCACCTGTCAAAATAAGCTTGTCTACCGTACCCGCCTTGTATAATTGCCAAGCAAGGTCAAGCCGTTCCTTCAGTGCTGGACTTGGCACATCATTCCACAAAGCAGCACCAAGAACGATCCCTGCATCCGATGGAACAAGCGGCTTATTCGTATCGAAACCATTAATTAACCACAGTAAATATCCACACCAGAACACGCCTGCACATATTAACCAGGCAACAACACGAAACAAGAGCAGCCACGGACGCTTTTTCTTCGATCTTCTGCGCGGGCTGCTCCTTGAGACGGTTGCCTTCCTCATGATTCGCTTAATTCCCCGGTTTTTGCAAGCAAGCTCTTGCGATGCTTAAGGCTCAGCGTAAAATACCGGAACCGTCCGTTTCGTATGCTCGATAGTAATTTTCCTGCTGTTTTGCGAGCAAGTGCAACATCCTTGCCATTAACATCACCTTGCCTTAAGGCATCCTCCAGCTCATCCTCGTCCATGAGAAATACCTCGCCGCTAGGCAGCACAACCACGTCCAAATATAAATCATCGAACCAAGGCACCTGCTGATCGGTTAAGCCTTGCGTTTTGCAAACATCGATATACCATTGCACGACGCGTCCCTTGTCATCAAACATCGTCGTGACGACAAAATGCTCGCCTCTAGGAAAATGCTGCATCCACAAGTATCCGCGATCTGCCAAACATAATCTACGTCCGTTATATTCCTTCCATAACGGCTCACGCAATTCATGAATCCGGTAAAACGTCACGAGACCTTTGAACTCTTCACCGTCCAGCGCTAGGCACGTATAGCTCTTACGCAAGATACGCCGCCAGTTAGCTCGGTCTGAAAATTTTCTCTTCATACGGAACGTACCCTTCCGTTCATTTGGGAAAAGCTCGCAAGCAACCTGCACAGCTCTTCTTGGCTTTGTTTACACAACGAACATTTTGCGACCAACGACAATTGAAATTTACCTATAAAAAAAGATTACCATAACTTAACGTCCATCTCCAGCCGACAGCCAAAATAAACCAAGCTCTTTGCGATAAAATAAAAAGAATACCGCCCCGAAAGGCGGTATTCCTCTTATTGCTCAACGATTTCAATCGAATCAATGACGATCTTTTCAGTTGGCAAGTTGTTTTTCAAAGGTGTCTTCGAAATGGCTTTTACAACATCCATGCCACTCTCCACCTTGCCGAAAATCGTATAATTAGGCTCGCGGTTTAAATTTGCAGCATCAGGTCCCGTGCAAATAAAAAATTGGCTGCCACCCGAATTAGGCTTGCTTGCGTTTGCCATCGCAACAATTCCTTCTTCGTATTTCATTTCCGAGCTTAGTTCATCTGGAATTGAATAACCTGGAGTACCGTATCCGTTTCCTTTTGGATCTCCGCCTTGAATCATGAAAGACTCAATAATACGGTGAAATGTTAATCCATCATAAAAGCCTTCTCGAGCGAGAAAAACAAAATTGTTCACCGTTACCGGCGCGTCTTCCGTAAACAGCTTGACTGTAAAATCGCCTTTAGTCGTTTTAAACTTTGCTAAGTACGACTTGTCGAGATCAATCTGCATATCAGGCATCTTGTCCCAGTTCATCAACTTGGCTGAAGCTGAAGCACTATCCCTTCCTGACCCATCCTTGCCGCAGCCAGCTATAACCATAACTGCTGCGACAACAATGATTAAATACAAGAATGGTGCTCTCTTTCTATTCGCCATTGCTAACCACCCGTTTCTTACGTATTGCCGCCGGTTTCAGTATTTCCTAGAGCATTGTTGCTGTTGTTCGTATTTGTGCCAGTGCTTGGAGTTGGCGTCGGTTCACCCGTTCCATTTCCAGGTCCTGGCGGCTCAGTTGTTCCTGGACCTGTACCATCAGTTGGAGGCAGCGTCGGTTCTCCATCACCGCCTTCTACTGGAGGTGTGGGCTCCACTCCGCCCGGCTCATCTGGATTCGGCTCCATTGGCACATCCGGATTCACATCTGTTTCAGGAATGCTGATCTTAACTTTTTGAGATGGAGCACTTTCCAAATCCTGCTCAGCATCATAAGCCACAACATAATATTCATAGGTCATTCCCGGGAATGCACTCATATCATCTACCCCTGTGGAAGTGAGCGAGTCTACGAAGCGGATGAAGTCACTTTCTGAAGCTTCCTTGCGGTAAACCTGATAAGTGACCTTTCCATCCTGATACGGATCCCACGACAATTGAACCTTCATTTCTTCTGGAATAAATACTGCTTTAAAATTTGTTATCGTTGCCGGCGGTTTATTTTCTTTAATGCCTTGCGGTTTCTTAAAGCTTGACTTCGCTACATCCTTCATTGCAGGTTTCATAACCTTGGAGAACATGGAAGCAGCTTGACTGCTGCCTGTCTTAAGGATATGTTCCACATTTGTCTTATCGTATCCCATCCATACGGCTGCTGTCCACTCCGGCGTGTAGCCAACAAACCAGGCATCCCGAATACCCGAGCCTTTGTATCCTGGAATACCATGCTGAGTAGTACCCGTTTTCCCTGCCAATGGACGATCAATTGCTGCTCTTGTACCCGTACCGCCCTTTTGTACGACCGTCTGCATCATCTCCGTCAAATAATAGGCAGTGCTTTCAGACATGAGCTGCTTGGAAGGTGGAGCTTTATATTCGTATTTATAATTATTTTTGCCTTCAATCTTCGAAATCGCATGAGGATCAACAGATCTGCCGCCGTTCGCAAACACGCTGTAAGCTGTTGCCATTTGCATAGGCGTTGCACCTTTGGACAAGCCCCCAAGTGCAGCTGTTAAATTACGATCATCTTTCTCAAGCTCGATGCCAAGCTTGCTTGAAAAAGCAAACCCTTGCTTCAAGCCTACTTGATTCAGCATCCAAACGGAGGCAAGATTTCGAGAATCCTTAATCGCCTGCTGCATCGTAACTGCAGTTGCTCCCCATCTATCCGTCGGGCAATAGCTGCCGTAACATTTCTTGTCATTTGCAAGTACAGTCCATGGATAATACTTGCCCGTCTCAAGAGCAGGACCATATGAGATAATCGGTTTGAAAGCTGAACCTGGCTGGCGAGGAACCTCTACCCGGTTAAGTCCCTTTTTCACGTAATCTCTGCCGCCTGTTAAGGCTTGAATCGTGCCATCGCGGTGATCAATAATGATCATTGCGCCTTGCACCTGTTGGTCATCCTTGCTCTTCTCAAAGTTGTCATCATCGTTAAACTGTGTATCCATCGTATCCTGTGCTTGCGGGTTTAGCGACGTATAAATCCGGAAACCGCCGATCCGAAGCTCTTCCTCGGATTTCCCAGTCTTCTCCATCGCTTCTTCAACCACATAATCAATAAATGCTGGATACTTTTCGGTATTTCTTTCTTCATGATTTTTAGGAATTTCATACACGACCGCTTTCGCTTCTTCCATCTCTGCTGCCGTAATCAAGCCTTGATCGAACATAAGCTTAAGCACAACTGCTCTCCTGTTCATCGAATCCTCAGGATGATTGATTGGATTGTAGCGGTTCGGCGCTTTCGGCATAGCGGCAATAGTAGCAATCTGCCAAAGCTCCAGCTTATCAAGATCAGTGTCAAAATAATACTTGGCTGCTTCCTTAACGCCATGTACTCTCTTGCCAAAAAATATTCGATTCAAATACATCGTTAAAATTTGTTCCTTGGACATCTTGTGCTCAAGCGCTACCGCAATAGAGGCTTCCGTTGCTTTACGGAAAAACGTCTTATCCGCGGTTAGAAATACGTTTTTGGCAAGCTGCTGGGTAATCGTACTCGCTCCCTCAACAGCGCTGCGTGCGATAACGTCCTTCACAACAGCACGTCCGATAGCAAAAAAATCGATTCCTGAATGTTCATAGAAACGTTGGTCCTCTGTTGCTACAATAGCATCAAGCAGTTGCTTTGGAATTTCCGAAAATTCAGCAATCTCACGATTTTCATTTGGATCGGACAATCGTGAAATTTCATTCCCATTCACATCATAAATGATGGATGCTTCACCCATAGTCAGCTTGTTCGCATTTTCAGTCAGAACTCGTTCACCGTTCAGCACGATAAGCAAGTATCCGATCAAGCCGCATACGATGGCGATTACAGCGGTGAAAAATAATCCATAAAACCATTTCTTTCCTGATATCTTCTTTTTCTTCTTTTGTTTAGAAGTTTTAGGTGCAGTTGTTTTGCTTGGTCGTTCAGCCATAGCCGACTCCCCTCCTGTTGTTCAATTGTCTGTCTAATCTAGTTTTACCACAAAATGAAAAGAGCAACCCAGCTTGGAGCGGGGTTGCTCTTGCCTGCCGCTATCTAGTTAAACGAGACACGTTATAAGAAAGTTTCACTAACTGATTAAGGCTATGAATCGGAACTGTTATGATCTTGCTGCATAAGAGAAACATTCCGCTGCGGGGTGAACGTCGAAATAGCATGTTTGTATACCATTTGTTGACGACCTTCGCTGTCGATGATAATCGTAAAATTATCGAACGCTTTAATAACGCCCCGAATTTGGAAGCCATTCATTAAAAAAACCGTAACCGGTATGTTGTCTTTGCGAAGCTGATTCAGGAACGTATCTTGAATATTGATCGATTTGTTCATTGGACGTTACCCCCGTCTTAAAAAGATTGATTAGAAGTATATTCAAGATTAACTTGAAACTTTCCTGCTATTATATCATGAACAGATTGCAAATTGTTGTGAAAATTTTCCCCCATATCAATCCAATGAATGTCTTTCATATGACGGAACCAGGAAAGCTGGCGTTTTGCAAACCTTCTCGTATCTCTTTTCAGTAGCTCTACCGCTGCTTCCAATGAGCATTCTCCCTGTAAATATTGTGCAATCTCTTTGTAGCCAAGACCCTGCATAGCAACCGCTGCAGGCGGCAAATCTCTCTCAAGTAGGCGCCTCACCTCATCTACTAAACCTAGCTTCATCATCTCATCTATCCGCAACTCTATTCTACGATACAACTCCGCACGGTCCATAGTCAAACCGATGATGCAAAGCTCATATGGAGACACCTTAGTTTGGCCGGCTTGCTGATCGGAGAAGGTTTGTCCAGTCATGTGATAAACTTCCAGCGCACGGATGACGCGGCGCATGTCATTTGGGTGCAATCTCTGCCCTGCTGGAGGGTCGATAGCAGCTAAGCGCGCATGCAAAGCTTCTGCGCCAAATTCAGCCGCATAATGCTCTTGCTCTTGCCGGAATGCAGCATCCGAACCAATTTCTGCAAACTGAAACTGATAACAAACAGACTCCACATATAAGCCAGTACCCCCAACGATAAACGGCAGCTTTCCTCGCTCCGATATTTCCGCGATCGCTTTCGTTGCTCCTGCTTGAAAATCAGCAGCAGAATATGCTTCGTCCGGCTCACAAATGTCGATAAGGTGATGAGGAATCCCTTCACGCTCTTCAAGTCCGATTTTGGCAGTACCAATATCCATGCCGCGATAAACCTGCATGGAATCGCCCGATATGATCTCCGCATTCCAGGCTTTTGCAATATCTAAGCTCATTCGTGTTTTGCCTACAGCTGTAGGACCAATGAGGACCAGCAATGGCTGCTTACGAATCGGAAGCCCTTCTTGATCTAACTGCGTATTGTTTATTTCTTCACTCAAAGCTTTATCACTCCATATGCAATTTTCGAAGTATTCACATGCTTGCGTTCAAATCCGAGTCTTGCAAATTCACCGCTAGCTTGATGCTCCTTTAAAACTACGCTTTTTCTTGCTACACGCTTTGCTTGCTCAATTACTTCATGCGACAAAGCGTCCATATTTGCAATGCCGCGAAGCGGCTCCATCGAGCTGGATTCGTTAATCGGTTTACGGAACATAGGGTCAAAATAAACGATATCTACACTATTGTCAGGCAATCCTTTTAAGTATTCCAAATGATTCAAGCACTTCATGTCAATACGTCTCATTGCCTCATTCACATCAGGAAGGCTAGTTTCATAACCAGCTAGACCCTCTCGAACGATAGCGCATAAGATAGGCTCGCTCTCAATCGCGGTAACAGCTCCTTTAGGTCCAGAGGCATATGAAAACACTAGAGAATCCGAAGCAAGGCCTGCTGTGCAATCAATGATTTGATCTCCTTCCAAACATCCCGAAAGCTGGATAAGAGGATCTGTTTCACCGCGCCGCAGCCGTTTTACCCGCACATATGCCATGCTGGGGTGAAAATAAAGCGGCGTCTCTGATTGTCCGTCATAATAACGAACCTCTTCTTCGGTTACGACAATTAGCTGACTGTCATCGCTTAACGATAACAATTTGTTGACCGTTAAGTTTCCGCGTGCTTTGAGCGAAGCGGCTAGCTCTTCAGAAAGCCGGCTTGCTTGCTCCAAAGCCCGTTCTGAAGGCTTAGCCGTCGTTGTAACAATCAAGACATCACCCGCTTGAACATTTTTTCGAGCTGATAGGTCGATAGATGCACAATGATTGGGCGGCCATGCGGACAAGTATAGGGCTGTTTGCAGCTTGCAAGTCTTGTCAAGAGTGTCTCGCCTTCCTCACGGTTCATACGATCATTTGCTTTAATGGAGGCTTTGCATGCGCACATAATGGCCGCCTTTTCCCTAAGCTTGCCGATATCAATCGTTTTTCGCTCGGATATGAGAAGTTCTGCCATTTCCTCAAGCAAGGATTGCTCCTCGCCTTGAGGCATCCATTCCGGGTAGGAACGAACGAGAAACGTTTGAGGACCGAAGGACTCCAGCTCCACGCCTGCTTGCGCGAACATAGGAATAAGGTCCTTTAATTGCATCGCTTCTCCTGCTGTAAATTCAAGTGTTAAAGGAACAAGCAATTGTTGGCTAGCTGCCTCAGGATTTCCGAATTTTTGAAAGAAATATTCATAATTGATCCGTTCATGCGCAGCATGCTGATCGATTAAATAAAGACCATCCTCCGATTGCGCTACAATGTAGGTGCCGTGGTGCTGTCCAATCCAGTGAAGTTCAGGAAAGGATGGTTGATCCTCTACTGTTTCTTCTTCTGATGGCAGCTCGGCGATCATGGCTTGAACTACTGGCGCCTGCGCCTCATCAAAAAGGTTCTCTTGCGGCACATCCGCCTGGTAAGCTCGTGCCTCAGCGAATTCAAGGGTCACAGCGGCTTCTTGAGCAGCGTTCTGTAACGAATCAGTGTCTAAGGCTGTTTCAAGTGATTTTAGATTAGAATCCGAATCTTTAGACGCTTGCTCCATATGCGTGGGAGCTTCACGGACAGTAAAGTTGTCAATAGGAAACGTTGGAGGAGGAGCATATAACTTCTCTGCCGCATTCCTAGGAACATATTCCCGATCAATAACCGGCGGCTTATAAGGCGTCGATGAAGTCTTATTTGTCGCTGTTGGTTGGTAAGGCTTAAACGATTCCGCCATGGGCTCAGGGCGATGGAAAGAAATCGCATCTTGAACGAACAATGGCTTTGAACGCTCCAGCTTATTGCTTGATTCTGGGCCGGGTATATGCCGCTGGCGACCTAACACCGCTTTAATCGCATCTTCTATCATTGTACGAAGCTCCGGTTCTTTACTGAACCTGACCTCCATTTTGGATGGATGAACGTTTACGTCGAGCAAGCTTGGATGCATTCCTATTTCTAATATCGCAAGCGGAAAACGATTGATCGGCAGCAGCGTATGATAAGCCTGCAGCAAAGACTGATTAATCGTATGACTGCGAATGTAACGTCCATTAACGATTGCAGTAATCCCATTTCGATTCGCACGTGTGAGTTCAGGCTTCGAGATATAGCCGCTCAGCTCGTAATCTGAAGTTTCTGCTTCGATCTTGAGCATCACCTTCGCTGTATTTGAGCCATAAACGGCCGCAATGACTTGAAGTCGATCACCAGTTCCAAGCGTACGAAGCAGTACATTCCCGTTATGCTTGAACGTAAATGCTATGCCCGGATGAGCAAGTGCGATGCGGTTAATATAGTCGGAAATATGTCCTAGCTCCGTCTGAATTGCCTTCATATATTTAAGGCGCGCAGGTGTATTGTAAAATAAATCCCGCACGGTCATTTCCGTGCCCTGCGGAGCATTTGCTGGTTCATCAATGGTAACCTTGCCGCCCTCTATCACAATCCGGCGTGCAAGTCCTGTCGACGTTTCCGAAGACGTGCACTGCAGCCTCGAAACCGCTGCGATACTCGGCAGCGCTTCTCCGCGAAAGCCAAGGCTCGCAATACGGAACAAGTCGCTCGCTGTAGATATTTTGCTCGTCGCATGCCGCTGAAATGCGGTTATGATATCGGCTGCCTCTATGCCGTAGCCGTTGTCGATGACCTTTATAAGCGATAAGCCGCCTTCTTCAATCATAATATCAACCGTTGTACTGCCAGCGTCTACCGCGTTCTCAACAAGCTCTTTGACGACTGAAGCAGGCCGCTCTACCACTTCTCCTGCGGCTATTTGGTTGGCTAGCTGCTCATCCAATATATTAATTTTTGCCATGACGTTGCTGTTCCCCCTTTCACGAAACTAGTCATTTAATTTCGATTTCATATCGTTAAGCCACTGCATAGCTTGCATTGGTGTCAAATTAAACAAATCCAGCTTGCGCAATTGATCCGCCAGCTGCTCCGCTTTCGGATTCGCTTTCTTCCGCACGGGCTCTGCTTCCACAGCAGCTGCTGGCTCATCAAATATTGAAAGCTGTACCATTGCACTGGTTTCCTTTACTCGCTCATTGCGAGTGCTGGAATTGGAAAACACTGAAGAGTCCTCCGGTACTGGGTAAGTGAAACGATTGCTAGAAACAGCACTTTCAGTGCCAGCTGTTGCTTTTGGAGCTTCGTGCGCTATTGTCTCATCAAGCAGCTCATACGCTCGTCCAATGATCGATTGCGGCAGTCCAGCAAGCTGTGCACAGTAAATTCCGTAACTAGTGCTTGCAGCACCTGGAATCAGCTTTCGCAGAAACGTTACATTATCGCCGCTTTCCTCAACCGCCATACGTGCGTTAGTCAAAGATGGCAAAGATTCCTCGAGATGCGCCAGCTCATGGAAATGCGTGGATACCAGCGCTTTGCATCCAATATGATGGTGGACGTACTCAATAACTGCTTGTGCGATTGCCATTCCTTCACCCGTTGAGGTGCCTCTGCCCAGCTCATCAATGATAACAAGGCTGTTCGCCGTTGCTTTCTCTGTCATTAGCTGGATATCCTTCATCTCAACCATGAAGGTGCTTTGCCCGCCGATAAGATCGTCAGCCGCTCCAATTCGTGTGAAAATCCGATCAATTAACGGAATAACCGCTGACTTAGCAGGAACAAAACAGCCCATCTGAGCCATGATGCAAATGAGTGCGACTTGGCGCATGTATGTGCTTTTACCAGCCATATTAGGCCCTGTGATCAGGAGCATCCACTGCTCGTCCTTATGGAGCGAAGTACCATTTGAAATAAATGGCGTACCATCCATCATCGCCTCTACGACTGGATGTTTTCCATCCTCTATGTGCAGATTATAATTCTCAGTCACGCGCGGACGAGAAAAACGACGTTCAGCGCTGACCGTTGCCAGCGATTGGTAAACATCAAGCTCAGCGATAATCGCAGCGGCCTTCTGCAGACGATGAAGGTGTTGCGACAAATGATCACGCAGCTCGATGAAACGCTCATGCTCCAAATCGACCATTTTATCTTCTGCTTCGAGAATCAGCCGCTCCTTCTCTTTGAGCTCAGGAGTTACAAATCGCTCCGCATTTGCCAATGTTTGCTTGCGCTCATATCTGCCTTCAGGCAGGCTTGATAAATTTGCTTTAGAAACTTCTAAGTAATAGCCAAAAATGCGGTTATAGCCGATTTTTAAATTTTTAATGCCTGTTGCCTCGCGCTCTTGACGTTCGAGCTCAGCCAGCCATTTTTTTCCGTTCGTGCTTGCCTCGCGCAGCTGATCCAAATAGTCATCATAGCCAGCTCGGATCAGTCCGCCTTCTCTAATGGTAACTGGAGGATCGTCGACTAACACGGTTTCAATCAGATCAGCTAAATCGGAGCAATTGTCTGTTCCGTCCACAAGTGCTTTGAGGACCTCTGAGCCAGACTGTTCACACAAAGCAGTCAATTGCGGAATGCGGCGAAGCGAGCTGCGAAGTGCATTTAAGTCGCGCCCATTTGCGCTGCCAAAAGCTACTCTGCCGACAAGCCGTTCAAGATCGTAAATAGGCTGAAGCTCTGAGCGTATGTCATCTCTCAAAATTAAATTAAGGTATAAGGTCTCCACTGCATCCAAACGAGCTTCAACGGCAGCGCTGTTTAATAACGGTTTGTCGATCCAGCGGCGCAGAAGCCGCGCTCCCATTGACGTTTGTGTGCGATCAAGGAGCCATAAAAGCGAGCCCTTCTTGTTGCGATCACGGACCGTCTCGGTTAGCTCCAAATTTCTACGTGTATAGTGATCCAAAATCATATATTGATTTGGTTCATAGCTAGTTATCGAACGTACATGTCCAAGTGAGCGTTTTTGTGTTTCGTCCAAATAACCCGTAAGTACACTAACTGCCAGCAGCCTTGCTCCAGATATTTTGGCAAGCTCCTGCTCTCCGAACTGCTCAGTAAGTTTGTCCGCATCCATTGGCTCGCGGGCAGTTAGCAGCAGCTGCTTATTCCATACGGCTGCAGCCTGAACACGATCAAGCAATTCCTTGTCACCGACCAGCTCCGATGGCTGATAAACATTTATTTCATCAATCAGCGCTTCGACATGCTCTTGGAATGAGGTTACATAGAGCTCACCTGTCGATAAATCACATGCCGAAAGACCGAACAGGCCTTGGGAGCGAACGATTGCAGCAATAAAGTTGTTCGTATTTCCGTCGAGCGCCTTCGATTCCATAACGGTACCGGGTGTAATGATCCGAACAATTTCGCGGCGGACAACGCCTTTTGCCGCTGCCGGATCTTCGACTTGCTCGCAGATGGCTACCTTGTAGCCTTTGTCCACTAGTCTGCTAATATAATTTTCAGCGGAATGATAGGGTACACCGCACATCGGTATTTTTTGCTCGCCGCCGCCCTCTCGGCCTGTCAATGTAATTTCCAGCTCGCGCGAAGCGGCTATTGCATCATCAAAAAACATTTCATAAAAATCGCCTAATCGAAAAAATAAAAAAGCATCTTTTGCCTCTTCCTTTATAGCTAGGTATTGCAAAATCATTGGAGTATATCCAGCCATTCCGATCCTCCTCAAAAACGTAGGCAGCATTCTGCTCCGTATATGTTCAAATAATTAATATCGTTAATTACATGCGTGCGAGAAAATAATCCTTTTGCGCCCATGCAGTAAACAGTAGATATTCATTATAACAAGCGGAACAGATGTGCGCCATAAGTGAAACGGCTTGTGGGTGGTTTTGTTTGTTTTGTTGGAGGTGGTTTGGAGGTGGTTGAGGGGCTAACTGCTGGGAGCTAGTTAAACGTGATACTTCATGGGAGCAGTGTTTATTGATGGTAACCAGTAGCATTGTATTTGTTAGCTGGTTTGGGAGCGGAATGCTTAAACTTGTGAATGTATAGAGATGAGGTACCTTGTGAGATGGGAGAAAGGAGTAGGTTTAACGGACACTAGATAGTCTATTACGCTATTGTGCTCCTTTTGCCTTTATACGCATTACTAACGGACATAGAATCCCTTATTAAGCTCCTCTAGCTAGTTTTAAGCTCTCTTTTGCGCAAATAGCGGAATGAAGTCCGTTAGGTTCAAATTTGTGCTCAATTCTCCAAAATAGCGGATCATATGTCCGTTAAGAGGTGTGCGGTGACTCTTGAGATAAGCTAACGGACATCAGATACGCTATTATGCTCAATTTGGTGGTTTACGCATTTTAACGGACATAGAATCCCTTATCTGACTCCATGAGTTAGTTTTTAGCTCTCTTTTGCGCAAATAGCGGAATGTATGTCCGTTAGATTCAAATTTATGCCCAATTCTCCAAAATAGAGGATCGTATGTCCGTTAGGATGAGTGTGGTGACTATTGCGATGAGTTAACGGAGATCAGATACGCTATTATGCTCATTTTGGCTGTTTACGCATTACTAACGGACATAGAATCCCTTATTTGACTCCATGAGTTAGTTTTTAACTCCCTTTTGCTAAAATAGTGGAATGTATGTCCGTTAGTTTCAAATATGTGCTTGATTATCGAAAATAACGGATCATATATCCTTTAGGAGGTGTGTTGTGACTATTGCGTTGAGCTAACGGACATCAGATACGCTATTATGCTCATTTTGGCTGTTTACGCATTACTAACGGACATAGAATCCCTTATTTGACTCCATGAGTTAGTTTTTAACTCCCTTTTGCTCAAATAGCGGAATGTATGTCCGTTAGATTCGAATTTATGCCCAATTCTCCAAAATAGAGGATCGTATGTCCGTTAGGAGGTTTGAGGTGACTTTTGCGATGAGCTAACGGACATCAGATACGTTATTATGCTCATTTTGGCTGTTTACGCATTACTAACGGACGTAGAAGCTCTTATTTGGCTCTGGGAGCTAGTTTTTAGCTCCCTTTTGAGCAAATAGCGGAATGTATGTCCGCAAGATTAAAAAATGTGCCCGATTCTCCAAAATAGCGGATCGTATGTCCGTTAGAAATATAACAATGTTATCGCAAGCCGACACATTCGCTCCATACTCTGTTCAATATGGAGCTCAACTCCCCTTTCGCACCTCTTCTTGCAGCATCAGTAAATAACACATAATAAAAGACAAGTGCTGCGTGTATCGAGTTAACTATCACACTCAGAAGCAAAAACTCAAACAATAGCGACTTACAGATGCCATTTCACAACGCCTATCTTCTTAATGRCAGTCTCCATTTGACGCGGATATCTGTGCTTTCATCCCAGGTATTTCCTTTTCTTGCAGCATCAAACAATGGCTCGATGTATGGAGCCATTTCAGAGTAGCTTGCAGTGGCCGAGAGTGCTGAAACGAGGCTATCCAAGCAGTCCGCTAGTTCTGTGCGGTCGCCAGAATAATATGCTGCTACATAACGCTCCTGTAGGGACGGCATGTAGGATAGATTTTGTTCTTCGCGGGCGCATATAAGCGCGAGCGCGAAAGAAGCTTTGGCTGCCGCAGGCGATACAAGCCAGCTCGGCAGCGTGCGGTATTCGAACCCGCCATGCGGCTGCAGACGGAAGTCTCCAAGAGTGCCATACCTTGGACGGCGGGCCCGCCCTGCGGGGTCCTCAACAAGCGCGAGCGGGAATGCCGCGTAGCTGTCCAGCAGGCGGAGCAAGCGACTCGTCAGCGGCGCTCCGCTAAGATGAATGTGCCCGCCGAGCGCAAGCCCCGGCACGGGCATCGCTCCAGCGGCCCAGCGCAGCGCCGGGTCGCTGATGCGATCGGCGGCGCGCAGCAGCAGCCGCCGCACATTCGCGGCAAGCGCGGCCGGGCTATCGGCCGGCTCAGGCCGCAGCTCGGCGACGGGATACAGCAGCCGTCGCCCAACGAGCAAGGCGTCGGCACCGGCTGCCCCGCCGACGCCAGCTCCAAAAAACCGTGACGCCGACGCGATCTTCCCCGCTGGCGTCACAAGCACAAACTCCGGATCGGCGCCAATAAGCAGCTGCCGATCCACAGTCTCCGCTCTCGCCGCGGCATGCCACGCGGCGAATCGCCTTAGCGAAGCAGCCTCCAGCCTCATGTCCCTCAGCTTCGGCCAAGCATCGCGGACGGCTGTGCGCCCGTCCCCGCCAAGCCATACCTCGGCCTCTCCAATATCGAGGCCAAGTGCATAGAGTGCCGCTACAGCGGTACGCGCCACTCTTCGCAGCGCTGGATCATCAGGCCAACCGCCGCTGATTGGCAGCAAAGACTTGAGCTGCATCACCTTCCCCGATGCGTCAATTCGCATCATTTCGACGGGCTCCAAATGGACGACGCTGATGCGGTACAATCGTTCACTCTGAATCGCAGGACCGCCGCACAAGCCAGCTCGGCGCCAAATGCGCTGTTTCTCCGAATCAAGCAGATTTGTGGCAATGTGACCATTGACATTAAGAATCCACATCCCTGTAAAACGGCTGCTATCGATTGTGCGGGCGTCTGACCATGCGAGCACAGCATCCCCTGCTCTCACTGCTGACCAGTGCTCGGCATGCAGCGGCTGCCCATTGCGCTCGCCTGAGGTATGCTGCTCGTTGGCATCGTATGTAATTTTCTCAAGCCGATCGTAGCTGCCTCGCCATATCCACGTCGAAGCCATGGCTTTCCCGCCTTTAAACAAGGGATGTATACATCAATTTTCGCTTTTTTTATAATTTCAAAAAAAAAGAGGGCTTTCGCCCTCGAATTTGCCGCTCGCGCAGCATATGATACCTTGACAGCAAAGCTTCCCGGCTTGCTTACAACTCATCGTCCAGCAGATCTGGATCCAAATCCTCATAATCATTATCGCCGAGGCTGAATTCCAAATCCTTGCCGTCCAGGTCGTCGCAACCGCCTGGAAGAACCGCTACGCAAACCTTAGTCTCGGCGACTAGCTCTACCGAAAACTCACGCTCTACACGAATCACGACGCCTGAACCGTTCGAAGAAATATTCGCTTCGATACAGTTTGGCTCCTGAACTACCTCGGCTGACACTTCCACCGTAGAAGGCCGATGTTTCGGGTCTACATAGGATAGATTGACATGCTCGACGTAATGCACGGATTCCTTAGCTACGTCTGTTTGCGAGTTTTTGCTGTACGAATACCAAATGTTGATATCGTAAGTACCAATTACCTCAATGCCGTCGCCCGAACGAACCGCTTCATACTGATGGTTGATGATCCATGCTCCCAGAATACTGGTTGGATTATGAGGCGGCGTCACGGTATGGGTTACAGTGGAAAACTTACGACCTTTGCCGCAGACAGCTTTCGTAATTATTTCTCTGTATTGTAGCTGTTTATCTGCAATAGCCATTGATTTAACCTCCTCCATACAATCATTCATTTAAAGTGTATGCAGGACATTCGTCTAGGGTGACTGTTTATTTTCTCGAAATATAAGATTATATAAGTTTTATACTTATAGCGATCCATATAGATCACTGCGGAACGGATGCTAGAGCCGCCTGACGTCGGAAATAGCCGTTACGCTCGAAATATAAGAATACATAAGCGCCACACTTATAACGATGCTTATATTTCTCAGCTAAACGTATGCTGTGCCGAAATGGCTTGCAGAACTGCTTGCGATTGATATGCATGCGATTATAGCTTTTATCTCTACAATCATGCTTGCATATGTGCGCAAAACGATAGTTAGGTTTGCCAATGTCGCCACAGCCGTTTACGCTAGAAATTCAAGCGGCTATAGCTTAAAACCTATAAGCCACTCGTATTTCAACGTGATACGATAGCTATGTCTACGAATGCCGCCACAGCCGCATACGCCAGAAATTCATGCAGTTATATTATTACGCCATAATCGCATTTGAATTTCTAGGCGGTACAATAGCTATGTCTACGAATGTCGCCACAGCTATTTACGCTTGCCTCGCAACGAATTTTTCCCTTTACATTCTATGGTCGAAGTTCGGACGTCATGACTTTTCTTTTTTTCAATCGCTTCGCGATGCCTAAATACCGTTCAAGTTCCCTTAAAAGCATGAGCAGCGAAGCGCGAACCTCGAACTCATCTCTTGTTTTTGGCAGCTCCATCGCTTGAAATAATCGAGACAGCTCTAGCAGCCGCTCTCCAACGCTGCCTTTATAAACATCTGATTTCACATCGCTAGACAGCTGATCAAACAAATCTGCGATCATAATCGCTTGAGGAAACTTTTCATATACGAAAGCAAGCTTAACCATCATTTGCTGGATGGATTCGAGCTGCTGACGTCTCATTTCAAAATAAGTGGACCAATATTGCTCTTGGCCCCAAAGCCGATTTTCGCGATTGCGAACGGAGCGCTGGGCGCCTTCCTCAATCGCGTTATAGGCTTCCAAAATTTCGCCGCCATTCCATATATGCGATGGATCTCGCAACGTCAGCGACATTTCTTGAAAAATGACGGCAAAGTTTTGCTCAATTGAAGAACGAAAGAAGCTAAGTTGATGCTCATCCTTAGGCATATAAATGATGTTCACGATGGTTGCCCATCCCAAACCTGCAAATAAGAGCATAATTTCGTTTCCAATAATATCGGTTGTCACCTCTGCCCGATTGAAAAGATGGAATACGATAACCGAGCTTGTAACGATGCCATCCTTCAATTGGAAGCGCGACAATATTGGAAAAGTAATGAGAATGAATATAGCAACTGCCCAAATGTGAAAACCAAATACAGTAAAGATAAGCGAAGCAAAAAAAAGTCCGAGCACAGAAGCGATAAATCGCACAAATGCGCTCTTAATCCCCTTCATCCTCGTCACTTCAACGCCAAGTATGGCAAGAATCCCGGCGCCAAGCGGCGGCTCCAATCCGAGATAGACTGCGGTATAAATGGCTGCAATGGCGGCCAACGCCGTTTTGATAATACGAATGCCCATGAAATAACCTCACGTTAAGTAGGATTTATTTCTACATCCTACCGCTCGCGCCAACCCTCAGTCAACTTTCTCTCCAGCATCGCAACTAACTGATACATAACCGTAGCGACAACAGCAATCACAATCAAGCTTGAAAGCACTAATGTGAAATTGAAAACTTGGAAGCCATATATGATTAAATAACCTAAACCTAGCTTGGCGACGAGAAACTCACCAACGATGACGCCGATCCACGCTAGCCCGACATTAACTTTCAACGTTGAAATAATGACAGGAAAGGAACCCGGCAAAATGACTAGCTTAAATAATTGCAGTCTAGAAGCGCCAAACAGCCTTACGACCTTTATATATCCGGTGTCAATCTCACGAAATTGATTATAAATGTTCAATATCGTTATAATGACAGTTATCGACAGCGTAATGGCAACGATTGACATAAAGCCTGGTCCAAGTCCCACGATAAAAATAGGTCCAAGCGCTACTTTTGGCATACTATTGAGGACGACCAAATAAGGATCGAATACACGGGATAGAAATGGGAACCACCATAGCAAAGCTGCAATCGCAGTGCCTAAAATCGTACCCAGCAAAAAACCTACGACGGTTTCCGTCACAGTCATGCCCACATGTGGCCATATGGAGCCGTCAGCCATCGTCTTCCAAAGCTGCAAAAACATCTTGGAGGGATAGCTGAACAACAAGGGATCAATCCAATTTTTGCGCCCAGCCGCTTCCCATAGTCCAATAAACAAGAGCAGCAGTACAAACTGCGTTGTGATGACCGCTGCTGTAATACGCCGCTTGTGTTCTTTGAACCGAGTGTGCAGCTCGCCCATCCAAGTCAAGCGATCCTCTTGAATACCCGATACAGCAGCTTTATCTGTTATGTCGCTATTCGTTGCATCCTGACTGCTTCGTTCATCCACCATTTCCACCCCCTTCCATGTCGTCCTCATCAAGCTCCTCCCATAAGCGATCAAACAATTGTTGAAAGCCTGGGAGCTTGCGAGCCGCCATCGGGGTTGCTTGACGGATGTCTTCCGGTATTTCCACTTCACATCGAATATGTCCGGGATTTCTGCCTAGCACGATAACACGGTCACTCATTGCAGCAGCTTCTGCCAGATCATGTGTGACGAGAACCGCTGTTTTGCCAAGTCTCTTCAAAGTCTGATGAACCAAGTCCTCGAGTTGGAGCTTGATATGCAGATCAAGTGCAGAGAAAGGCTCATCGAGCAGAAGCACTTCCGGCTCCGTAGCTAATGTTCTTGCAAGTGCGACTCGCTGCCTCATTCCGCCTGACAGCTCATGAGGGTATTTGCGTCCTGATTCCGGAAGTCCAAGCTCAACGAGCAGCTCATCTACCGCTTGAAGTGCCTTCTCTGATTTACGTCCGCTTATTTCAAGTCCAATTGCGGCATTTTCTTTGATTGAACGCCACGGAAACAAATAATCTTGCTGCAGCATGTAGCCTACCTTGGGCGAAGGTCCCACAACCCGCTCACCATTTAGCAGTACTTGCCCCTTAGTCGGTGGAAACAAGCCGGCTAACAGACTAAGCACCGTCGTCTTGCCGCAGCCGCTCGGACCCACCAAGCTGATAAACTCCCCGCGGTTAACCGTCAATTCAATTTGCTCAACCGCGAGGGAGGCTCCCTTTTCATTCACATATACATGCGATAATTGCTGCAGCTCAAGCACAGGTATATCCATCATGCCTAAGCCTCCATTTCATGCCGGCAGTTATTTCACTGCTTCAATTGCTTTTTCGGCAAAGCTAGTATCTACAATTTCACTATGCTCGGTACGCTTCTGAAGTTCTCCCGCGCTCGTAATAACATCAAGAAGGTTGTTCCATTCCCCTTCATCAATGATTGGATCTGTAGCGAACGAGCCTTGTTTTTTGTAACGGTCAATGGAGCTGATAAGAATATCGCGATCCACATTTTCAAAATATGGCAGCACAACATCGGCAATTGCTTCTGCATTGTTGTCTTTAACCCAGAGCTGCGCTTTATGAACAGCGTTCGTAAACGATTGAATAGCTTTTTTGTTTTTGTTGATATAGCTTTTCTTAGCCATAAACACCGTGTAAGGAAGGTGACCGCTTTCCTCACCAAATGATGCTACCACATGCCCCTTGCCTTCCTTCTCAAAAATCGAAGCTGTCGGTTCAAATAGCTGGACATAATCGCCAGTACCCGATGCGAAGGCTGCAGGTATGTTTGCAAAATCAACGTTTTGAATCAGCTCCAAATCCGCTTTCGGATCGATGCCAAGCTTCTTCAACGCAAACTCGCCGGCCATCTGCGGCATTCCGCCTTTTCTTTGGCCAAGGAATACTTTTCCTTTTAAATTGTTCCAATCGAAGTTTGCATCAGCCTCTCTAGCCACAAGGAAAGTACCATCGGTTTGAGTCAATTGGGCAAAGTTAATGATCGGATCATCCGTCCCCTGCTGATACACATAAATGGACGTTTCCGATCCAACCAATGCAACGTCGATCGCATTCGAGAGCAATGCCGTCATCGTTTTGTCACCGCCCGGCGTAGTCGTTAATTCCACATCGAGCCCTTCCTCTTTAAAGAAGCCTTTCGCGACAGCTACGTATTCTGGTGCATAAAATAATGAGCGCGTTACTTCGCCGATACGAATCTTCACATTGCCTGAATCGCCTTTCCCGCATCCAGCCAGTACACTTGTCATGACTAGCACTGCGGCGAGCAGCATCGTCAATACCATTCGTTTTTTCATTTTTGAGTCCCTTCTGCAACTATGCGTTTAATAAATGTACTTCAGCCTATGCGCTTTAGCGAAGGGCGGTGAATACATGCACAAAAAGAAGGCTGCCCATTATCGTCATTGGACGATTGGACAGCCTTCTCATCTTGTTAGTAACTTTAGCTATTTATTACAGCTTGTAGATGTCTGTATATTTTTTCGTTAAATAAGCAACCAAATGCTGTGGATCAAGCGGTTTGCCAGTAACGCTCTGGATAAGCTCAGAAGGCGTTCTCAGCTTGCCGTATTTGTAAATACGCTCGCTAAGCCATTGCTTAATCGGCAGTAAATTCCCTTTCTCTACACTGCCCCAGAAACCTTGCAGATCACGCTCCATCGTATCTGCGATTTGTGCCGCATACATATTGCCAAGTGAATAGGAAGGGAAATAACCAAAAGCTCCACCTGACCAGTGAACATCTTGGAGAACGCCTTCTGCATCATTTTGCGGAATCACGCCTAAATACTCTTTGTATTTTTCATTCCAGATAGCTGGAAGATCTGCGGCTTTCGCGCCGCCATTAAATATAAGCTTCTCGATCTCATAGCGGATAATGATATGCAGATTATAAGTCAGCTCATCGGCTTCTATTCTAACTAGCGATGGCTGCACAACATTATTCCCACGATAAAATTGATCAACGCTCACATCAAGCTGGCCAGGAAAACGTTGTTGAAGCTCGCCGAAATAACGATTCCAGAACGGTCTGCTGCGGCCAATGACATTTTCCCAGAAGCGGGATTGCGATTCGTGAATGCCCATGGAAGTTCCGGTGCAAAGCGTTGTGCCGATAAGCTCTTCCATAATATTTTGCTCATAAAGCGCATGACCGCCTTCATGTATTGTTCCGAACAAAGCGCTCGTTACATCGTCCTCCAAATATCTTGTCGTAATTCGAACATCGCCGGGATTAAGTCCTGTAGCGAATGGATGAGCGCTCTCATCGAGCCTGCCTGCTTCAAAGTTGTAGCCCATTTGCTCCAATATGTATAGACTAAACGCTTTTTGAGACGATTTATCATAGTTTTGCTTCAGAAATGAAGTATCTGGCTGATGCGGCGAATTTGCGATCGCTGCTGCTAGCGGTACGAGCTGCTCGCGTAAACCGCCAAACACACGGTCAAGTTCAGCAACGGTCATGCCCGGTTCATATTGATCAAGAAGCGTATCATAACGAGTCTCTTTCGGTCCCCAAAGATCAATAAATTGATTCGTATAGGAAATGACCTTCTCCAAATAGGGCTGGAAGCTTGCATAATCATTGTTTTCCTTCGCTTCTTCCCATTTGCTCTCGGATTGCGAGGACAATACCACATATTCTTGATAGAGCTTCGGTGGAATTTTGATGCTGCGATCGTACTCCTTGCGAGTTTCCGCAACTAAACGCTGATCGATTTCGCTGAGCTCTGAATATACAGAACGTTCCTCCAGTGTGGAAAGATTTTCTCCTAGTTCAGGTGATGTAGCCAGCTTAAAATGGTCGCCGGATAACACGCCAATGACTTCTGAGCGATTATCCATTCCTTTGCGCGGAGCGCCTGTGCGCAAATCCCAATACAGAACTCCGAGTGCTTCCTCATAGCTCGAAATTTTGCGAATGGTTTCTCTGAAATTTTGCAGAGCTTCCGTATGTTTTGTAGACATCATTGTTCCACCTTCCTGCTTCGTTTTTACATTGATTATGATTCATGGGATCTTTACTTGATCTTACTTATTCCAATCCTTATAATCATCTTAAACCTGCAAGACATCCAGTGCAAGAGATAGAAAGAGAGGAAACCATATGCATATCATATTTTCCAAAACAGCTACTGATCGGTTAACTCCTTATTTAAAAGAGGGGAAAAACCAATTAAAACTGCTTCATGATACAGAAGGATGCGGTTGTGTCGTTAGCGGCGTTCCTGCCCTTCAGTTGATTAGTGAGCCCACGGTGGACGACAAACTCGCACAAGGCGATCCTTTGCCCTTCTATTATGAACCTCGCCATGAAATATATTATGAACCCCAGCTGCGTGTTGATTACAATGAGGAACGAAGCAGCTTTAGTCTCAAGAGCGACATCCAAATTTATACAGTAAACCTTCGTTTTCTAAGCGGCGGAGGTGCAGCATGAACAAAATTGATGAAATTTTACATTACAATAAAGAATTTGTTGAGAACCGGAAATATGAGGAATATTCCACGAGCAAATATCCAAATAAAAGAATGGTCATCGTTACTTGTATGGATACAAGGCTGACAGAAATGCTGCCCAAAGCTATGAATCTCAAAAACGGCGATGCCAAAATCATTAAAAACGCTGGTGCTATCGTGACACAGCCTTTTGGCAATATTATGCGCAGTGTCCTTGTCGCCTTATATGAGCTGCAAGCCGACGAAGTATTTGTCATCGGCCATAGCAATTGCGGGATGACTGGACTCAATCCCGAACTCATTATTCAGCATATGGAAGAGCGCGGTGTTTCCAACGATACCATCACTACCTTGAAGCATTCTGGTCTAAATCTAATGCGCTGGCTAACCGGCTTTGACAACGTCAGAGACAGTGTTATAAACAGTGTAAGCATCATTCGCAATCACCCCCTGCTGCCTGCTGATATTTTAGTACATGGATTGATTATTGATTCCGAAACTGGTGAACTAGAGCTTGTAGACGCTGCAACGTCTCAATCGTAATCAAACAAAACGGGAACACAGCGGTTAATCAATCATACCGCTGCGTTCCCGTTTTTTTGCTTCATAAGCTGCAAGTCTTGCTGCTATCACATCGGATCTGTCTCTCTTTGAATGCCTGTGAATAATTGCATCATCATTTAATGGGCTCTTAGCTCCCCAAATCAATCCTCTTTGATCACACATCTGCTTGCACAATAAAACGACGTCTTCGTTTACAATTTGCAAATTAATATCTGTATAGGGAGTTTCGTCCTCTGCCTGCAAATAAGCCAATCTTGCACTTAATTGCATCTGCAAGCTCTTCTTACCTAAACCAAGCTCATCAAGCGGGGCTGCAGACAGTCTGTGATCTGCTTGTGTTAGCATTTTGACTGCTCCGCGAACATTGCCTCTGCGCTCATGATAGAGGCCAACAGCCAGTTGAATAAGTCCAACCCATGTTTCTGCAAATCGATCACCTGGATTCTCTTTCCAGTACTCCTCCAGAAGCTCGTGACATTCGAAATAATCTCTGGATGCATGGAACTCCACTAAATAAGCAATATACGCTTTCGGAAAAGAAATCATAAAAACCTCCAAATGACTTGTTCCAATCGAATTCATCGTTTCATTAATAATAAAAATATTAGCATATGTCGCTTATACTTTCATACATTTAAACCAATCCTATAGAAATAAATGAAACCATCATGTCTATTAGCCGTATATTATCTATGTTTGTAAAGAATGTATTAAAGATATCAGGAGGAGAAAACACAGATGAAAAAGGGATTCATGGTCATGCTGGCACTCACACTATTCATCACACTAGGTTTCGGACAGTATGCCGATGCAAAACCACGAGGCGGAATGAAATCTCCGAAACAAAGCGTTACGCAAAACCCTAAGAAATCGGATAACGTTAATCAATCGAACCCAGGCAAGAAAGCTGGAGCAACTACTGGCGCTACAAAACCTGGATTTTTTAGCGGCGGCAGCTTGATGAAAGGCCTAATGATTGGCGGTTTGGCAGGCTTGATGTTCGGCGGTTTGTTCGCGGGCATGGGCGCATTCGGTAATATTCTTGGTCTAATGATCAATTTAATGGCTATTTTCGCCATCATCATGCTAATACGTGTAGCATTCGTATATCTGCGCAGCAAGCGTAACCCGCCAGATCAACGGAGACCCTACTAATCGTGCGCATCTATACAGATGAGATTATAAACGCTATCTGCCTTCATATGTCTGAACGACGGGGAGTTAACCCTACCGATGTGGAAGTGCAGCTCTCATGGGAAGAAGAGTATGGATATACGGCCGAGGTTTGGGTGAAGGGCCGCAGCCAGTACATCATTGAAGCGAATATCCTCGAGGCAATCGAGCAATATATGTTCACACAATATAATCGGCGCGTTTTCCGCTCCAACATTACGCTCGATGCGGATGAAGATTTTTGGGCAGACATTTCCGATTAGCATAAAAGAAGTATCCAATAGCTTGCATTATCTTACGGATAAGCAGCTAGCGGATGCTTTTTTTTGTGCCAAAATATGCTCTCCCAATAATTACTAGCGAAATATTAATAGATTTCCAGCAACATCCTCGTCCTCCCTGCGTCTAATCATTAGACTAGAGAGGAGTGTATATGACAAATCTATGAGAAAAAAAATGAGTACAGCGCTGCTTTTGCTTTTCTTTTGCCAAACAATCATGACAGCAACGGCAGGCATTGCAGATGCTGCAGCAAATCAAATGACAAAATTTCGTGTTTATCAAAATGACCAAATGCTCCGTGAGTTCACTACGGAGGGCCAAGCGATTTCCTATGCCGGGAAATTCGGTTACAGTCATGTCGAGAAAATTGCCGATCGTGCTTGGGTATGGGATAACTTCCCTCGTTACAAGGTTTATCAGAACGGTCAAACTCTCCCGAAATGGGAGTTTAGCACTTATAATCAGGCATTATCTGTTGCTAAAAACTTAACAAACGTACATATCCGTGATCTTGAAAACATTGGCTGGAGTTATCAATCCTACGACAAGTTCAAGCTTTATCAAGGCGACAACACTCGTGACAATTGGTCCTTCCTAACACTCGCTGCCGCTAAGCAGGAAGCCAAAAAATGGGGAAATGCCCATGTAATCGATTTAACTACGAACAAATGGGTTTGGGGAAACCAGACAGCTGCACAAACTAAAGCGCAGCGCGCTGCTGCACCCGTCTATCAAATCACTGTGGATGGGGCACCTGTAGAAGAATTGCCGCTTTACTCGTACCTTCTCGATGCTATGAATGCCTCTTACTCCATTTCTGGCAGTCAGGTATTAAATACAGCAACGAGTAAGATCGTTCATTCGAATGTACCCGCTTATTTAGTAAAACAAAATGGTGCCGTGGTCGGCTCTTCTATTAGCTTAGATGGGGCTGTACAGCTTGCGAAAAAAACACCAAATGCTGAGGTTACCTTTAATGAGAAAGTATATTGGTCCGGTATTCCTTATTTAGCCGTTTATCAAGGCGACAAGAAATTAAGAGCCTTTAATACAAAGACCGGTGCAATTGCGTATGCGAAGGGATTTGCGAACAGCAATGTTCAAACGAGCGAAGGCCGTAAAATTTTCAGCAATACCAAAAGCCTAGTTTATATGGGATGGAATGGCAGCGCTACAAGCGCAACGATTATCAGCCATGTCGCTAATACGCAAGGATTGTCGATTGACTCCCCTACTTGGTTTGAGCTCTCCGCTGCGGATGGCTCAATGATCGACACTTCAGATCAAATAGTCGTAGACACTTTCAAAGAACAAGGAATTAAGGTAATGCCGCTCGTTCACAATCAATTTAATAAAAAAATGACGACGGAATTTTTAAAGAACAATACCGCCCAGCAAGCATTCATTAATACGCTTGTAGCGAAGCTTACTCAGCTCGGTGTTGCAGGCATCAATCTTGATTTTGAAGAGGTCGCTGGAACGGATCGGGCTGCCTATACCGCCTTTGTTACAGCACTTGCTAAAGCTGTGCATGACAAAGGTATGCAAATTTCTATCGATTTGCCACGCGGCAGCTTAAGCTGGAATGATAGAACCGCTTACGACCATACCGCTCTTTCGGCGGTCGTAGATACAATTATCATTATGGCTTATGATGAGCATTGGAAAGGAAGCGAGGTGCCTGGTTCTGTTGCTGGCCTCAACTGGGTTGAAGAAGGCGTTAAGCAATTTTTGAGCTATGGCATTCCGCGTAACAAGCTTATGCTAGGCATTCCTTTTTACGTACGTGAATGGAAGCTTGACAGCACGAATAAGCTAGTCAGCAACCGTGCCATCTTTATGAAGGAAATTCCTAAGCTTATTGCAGATACGAATGCTCAAGGTGAGATGGATCCGGAATCTGGACAGATGAAATACAAGTATACCAAAGACGGCTTCACCTATTTATTCTGGGCTGAAACCGAAAACACGGTCAAAGCTCGTATCGATATAGCCAAAACTTACGATTTGGCTGGCGTTGCAGCATGGCGCCTTGGTTATGAAAGCTCTGATTTGTGGACGATGATGCTTCGCAATAAATAACATGAAAAGCCCCATTCTCCTATTGAGAATGGGGCTTTTTTTCATTTAAAGACTTATTTCAATTGATCTACGGCAGGGAATTTCAGCAATACCTTTGTCCCCATTCCGAGCTCGCTTTGAAAAGCAATTTTACCTTTTAATGCTTCGACAATCCGAAAGGTTACCAAAATGCCTAAGCCTGTCCCCGTTTCCTTTGTCGTAAAAAAAACGGTACCTAATTGCTCTAATTCCTCTCTGGATATGCCCTTGCCAGTATCAATAATCTCTATACAAATTTCCTCTTTGTAATAATAAGCATTGACAGTCACTTCGCCTTTATCTGGGATCGCTTCTACCCCATTTTTAATTAGATTTAATATCACTTGAGTCAGTTTCGGTTTGTCTGCCCTTATATAAAGATCCGTTTGATTACAGTTTAAGTGGATTTGCACATTTTGAATTAACCCATAGGAATTCATAATTTCCAATGTATGTACTAGAAATTCAGAAATCTCGATTACTTCCAGCTGATCGGCTTGCGGCTTAGCAAGATTCAAATAATCTGAAATAATATACTCTGCTCTATCCAATTCAGATAAAGCAATATTCAAGTAATCCTTTTTTTTGTCATCGACAGATTCCTTCAACAGCTGCAAAAATCCTTTCACTACCGTCAGAGGATTTCGCACCTCGTGAGCAACGGAAGCAGCAATTTGACTTACGATCTTCAATTTTTCACTACGCTCCAGCTCATTTTTCAAGTATGCCGTTTCGATAAAATGCTCTTTCAGTAATATAGAAACACCCATTCCAATAAAGGATGCTGCAGCTAAAATCGAAATGATAAAAAAACAGTCTGAATGAATCTCGTTTGTGTAAGAGTTAATCTCGAGATAGACAAAAAAAGATAAAATAAACACAATAACGGAATTAATCGATAAGTTCATACAAATCAGCATGCGTCTGGTAGCTTGTTTTTTACGCAACGACTTTAAAAAGAAGAAACACGGCCCCACACTTAGTAATAATGTTGCTGTAGAAAGGAAAACATCATCTCCTCCCATACACAAGCAGTATATGATGGCAGCAGCAAGGGCAATAATGCCAGGTACAATGTACTCGTAGCCATAAATAATCAGAACAATTAAAGGAATGCTTCTTAAATCGCCATGAAAGTTGCCCATCACATAAATAGGATAGGCCATACAAAGGATAGAGGATGCTCCAAACACAAATCCATTAAGAACCTGATATGAAATTCTATTAATTAATTTATTTCGAGAATAAAAAAATTGTTGGATAAAGATCGGAAAACATATGATAATTAGATGAATTAATAATTGATTTATCATATCTAGATATCAATTCCCTCTCCTTTTGCTATATTTTCAACATTCTTTTGAACGATCTTATCACCAGTATAATAGCATAAATAATAGAAAATAATCATGAAATTTTTGGAAGATATCAGTAAAAATGAAAAACCCATGTCATAAGACATGAGCTAGTATAAGATATTGGGAACCTAAGCTTGCGTTCTCTGCTTTTTGCTTTTTTTGCTGCCATGAAAAGTAACTATATATTCCTTAGATTTTTATATATACATTATTGAGGATTAAGTAAATCTACATAGGCTTTGTATCCAATAATTACTGCAATCAGTGAACCAATAAAGAAAAAGACGGATCCGCCTAACGTGAATAATCTTCCAAAAAGTGTAATTTTCGCCTCATCTATCTGTTCTTTATTACTCATTTATTTCACTCCTTGTGGACGTATACCCCATTATATACAATCTTTAAAAATAGGTTCTAATCTCTACAAAAATGACCTCAGACAATACTTAGCTGACGTATCAGATTTGACAATGTCCTCATTGCTCGCAATTCCGATCAGGAAATTGCATAAGCCGAAAAGATATCCCAAAGGCCCTACCGTTACTCGAAATGCCTTGAATGAAAGCGTTAAAAATGGGCTTTTACGATGAATATATTGGCCATAATGCCATACATCGATACTTTGGCTGCTCCATCAGATCTAAAAGTTTGTTCCAGCGCAAAATTAGTGATTACATCTGGAGCTTATTCCAATCCGCTCGTCTGATAAATTACTTCAACTTACTTATAAATTACTTCTAATTACTTAAATAATACTTTCATTTACTTAAAAAATACGATAAACTTACTTACAAGGAGGTGTTCATCATCTATCAAGAGCAGAGATTATTGAAAATACTCGAATATTTAAAAGAACATCAAACGATGAGTGTCATGGATATTTGCACCCATCTCGGTGTATCAAGGGATACAGCTCGAAGAGATATCGTTAAATTAGTGCAAGAAGGTGTAGTCAATCGAACACATGGTGGAGTAGCCTCTCCTCAATTACAGAAGGAGCTTGCTTCCTATCAGGAACGGCTAATTGATGAGACAGATAGCAAAATCAATATTGGATTGGTGGCAGCAAAGCTCATTCATGATCATGAGACGGTCATATTAGACGTTTCTACAACGGTGCAGGCAGTGGCCGAACAAATCTCCGCGAATAATATTACAGCTATTACTCAGTCCATAGACATCGTAAGAATTCTCTCTGATCGAGATGATCTGCAGGTATATGTACTCGGAGGTTATTTACACGTAAAGAACCGCTTGCTGTATGGTCCCTCCGTTATTGAAAAGCTTCGTGAAATGAGAGCTGATAAGGTGTTTATTGGCGCCGCGGCAATTCAATCAGATGGGCTCTACTACCCGTTTGAAGAGGATGCTCATATCAAAAAAGAGATGGCACGCAGATCAGACCAGGTTATCGCTGTAGCTGATTTTACTAAGTTTAAAAACAAGTCGGTTTATCGTTTAGATTTTGACTATATTGATATTTTAATTACTGATCAAGAAGTGCCTAGCGAAATAGAAGAAATACTTGATCAGAAAAATATAACAGTTATTTGCTCTGTGATGAACAACAAACTCGAGGAGGAAAATAAAGATGAATTATAAAATCGTGCGTAACGTTCAAATCGTACAACCTGATGTTATTTTGCCAACTAGTACCGTCTGGATTAGAAATGGAATCATCGATAAAATAGAAAATAATCATACTCCCCTTTCGCCTCTTCCAGAGGAGGAATATGAGCTTATAGATGGGAACGGGCAATGGTTAATCCCCGGTATGATCGATGTGCATATACATGGAGCTAATGGGTTCGATATGATGGACGGAACAGAAACGAGTATTCAAGAGGTTTCTCGGGTTTGTGCTGCAACGGGCTGCACCTCGTTTCTTGCTACATCAGTAAGCTCAACAATGGATGAATTATTAGCTATGATTCGTAGTGTTAAACGAGTCGTTGGGCTTGAGGTCGGCGCCAAAATTGCTGGACTTCATTTAGAGGGACCTTATCTGAATCCGAAGCGTAAAGGGATGCAAAATGAAAAGTATTTACGTCATCCGGATCTTGGTGAGATGAAGCGAATTTTCGAAGAAGCAGATGGACTTATTAAAATGGTAACGATTGCCCCAGAATTACCGGGTGGGATGGAACTCCTCTCTTATTTGAAAGAAATGGGAGTTATCATTGCTGTCGCACATTCTGATGCAACATATGAGGAAGCTAAGTTAGCATTTGATGCTGGCGCTAGTCATGTTACACATTGTTTTAATGGCATGCGGCCGATTCATCATCGAGATCCAGGGCTCGTCGCTGCTGCTTTTGAAGCAGATCATGTGAGTATTCAAGCCATTGTCGATGGCGTCCACCTCCACCCTGCTATTGTTCGTTTAATGCATCGCATTAAAGGACCCGAAAACATGGTACTGATCACTGATGCATTACAAGCTATGGGTTTAGGAGATGGCAGCTATCTCTTTGGCGGCCATCAAGTAACAGTAACCAATGGCGTTGCACAGCTAGCGGATGGAACCTTAGCCTCTAGCGTAGTTACAATGAATGAAGCACTCCGCTTCACGACCGAAACCGGAATTTCCTTGCTGGACGCTATTCAAATGGCCTCAACAACTCCTGCACGAATATTAGGTATGGATCATAAGACAGGTACAATCAAAACAGGATTAGATGCCGATCTTGTTTTGTTGAATGAACTTTTCCAAGTAGAATGGACCATGATTAAAGGTAATGTTATCTGAATATGCGGAGAACGAGAAACAATCTTTTACAATAACAAGAAATGAAGAAAACACTCTCTTAATGTAATTACTCTACTATAAAATAGTAAACTTACTTTAGGAGGGAATTTATGAAATTTGTTAAAAAGAACGGAATTAAGGCCGCGATTGTAGGTACAGCAGCTACTGCCCTTCTGATTACGAGCATTATCAGTACACAATCGCCTAATCAAGTTGAAGCAGCTACTACAAAAACGAAAAATGTCATTTTGTTTATTGGTGATGGGATGGGAATGGCTCAACGTGATGCTATCCGCCTTGCTACCGTCGGCTTAAAAGGCAACCTCGCTATGGATTCAATGCCTTACGTAGGTTTGCTGCACACGAGCTCTACTGTTCCTGTAACCGATTCAGCTGCATCAGCTACGGCATATGCCAGCGGTGTGAAAACATACAATGGTGCAATTGGAATGGATGCCAATAAAGTAAAAGTAAAAACGATCATGGAATACGCCAAGGAATCTGGAAAATCAACTGGAATAGTAACTACAAGTCAAGTAACTGACGCAACGGGAGCTGCTTTCGGCGCACATGTAGATGATCGTTCTAAACAAAGTGAGATCGCTTTGCAGCTATTGACACAAAGCAAAGTTGACGTCATTCTCGGTGGAGGCGAAGATTTCTGGTACCCAGCTAGAGAGCCTGGTAAATTCCCAGATGAGCCGAGCGAAGACCCTTCTGAAAAAAGCAAAGGAACACAAGGAAATCTTGTAAATAAAGCAAAACAATTAGGGTACAGTTACGTTTCAAGCAAAACAGAAATGCAAAAAGTGAAAAAAGGCAAGCTGCTTGGTCTGTTCGCTAATGAAGAAATGTTCCAACAAAAGCCTGAAGGCGAAGGCGATATTTATAACCCCGTTGTTTCTCTAGCAGAGATGACTAAAAAAGCGATAGATACACTCGCTACAAATAATAAAGGCTTTTTCCTAATGGTTGAGGAAGAAGGAACGGATGAGTTTGCTCACCAAAACAATGCCAAAATGACAATCAAAGCCGGTCAAGAATTGGATAAATCCGTTCAGGTCGCCAAAGATTTTGCCAAGAAAAACCCGAATACACTTGTCCTCGTATTAGCCGATCATGAAACTGGCGGTTTCTCCATCGAAGAAGTAAATGCCGATGATGAGTCCGGCGACGGAATTTCCAAAGAAGATGGTCCTTTCGCCGTTGCTAACAGCAAATTTAACTTTGTTGTGGATTGGACAACATCAGGCCATACTGCCGTAGATATTCCGATTACAGCTATGGGTCCAAATGCTGAGTTGTTTACAGGAATCTACGAAAATACAGATGTATTTCATAAACTCATGCAAGCTTTAGGACTTAAAATTAAAAAATAACAACAAATTGTCTTCCCATAACAATTGAATACATCACAAAGCAGAAATGCCGCCAGTGATCTGGCGGCATTTCTCACAATTGTATGACTTTAGTCTGTGCACCCGCGAAGCCGCTGGGTGTTAAGCCTACAGCAGCTTTAAATGAACGACTAAATAAATAAATGCTGGAGTAACCAACATTTTCAGAAATTTCTGTCACGGTATACTTCCCTTCCATGATCAGTAATTTTGCATGCTCAATTCTAATATGCGTTACATATTTATGAAGGGATATCCCAAGCTGCTGCTTAAACAAATGAGACAAATGATTCGTAGACACCCCGGCATATTTACTTATAGAAACATTATTTAAATCAGGATCTTGATAGCTGTCATGGATGTAATGAATTGCTCTTTCAATGAATGCCCAGCCTTTAGTCCATTTCCCTTCATTGCGATCCGTTTGATTTTTAAAAAATAAATATAACAGCTCCAAGCAGATTGATTTTGTTAATAAAAAATGTCCAGCTCTTTTCTCCTGAAAATGTTTGTGAAGCTGCAAAAACTTCTTTTTCAGCTCTATCCTGTCTGCCAACTGTATGTGTGAAATGGGAATAATGGATGTTAACTGCGTTTCCTTATCCACAATGTAAGTATTATGAATTTTGGAAGCTGTTGTGAAATCCAATAAACTTCTTTCCTCATCATAATATAGATCAAAATGAAAAATATATTGAATTAATGGTTGATCAGAGATCGATCGAATAATGTGAGGCATAAAAGGATGCATCAACAGCACATCGCCTTCTTGAGCAACATATTTAACACCACTCAAGAAAAACTCAGCTTCACCTTGTTCGATATAGGTAAATACGTGATCATGATCCATCCATTCACCGGCTAAGGATGAAGTCGTCATCACTCTCACCGCCCTTACGAAAGGCGATATGCTGTTCATCCAAGACTCATCCATATTTCCCTCACCCCTGCTATCGTAACGCGTCTATTCATCCTCCTCCCATTATAAATGAAGCATATTAAAATTACTCATAATTAAATCTGTTAATCCACTAGAATAGATCATTCAGCTGTTATCCGTTTAAGACCAGTCAAACAATACACCATTATACTGATCTTTATTGACTCTTAGTCCCTCATACGCTTCTTTTGCTTGCTCCGGCTTAATCACATGACTAATTAATGGTTCGATCTGCAGCCTATTTTGTTTCATAAGCTCAAATACAATTTCTGAATTTCTAACTAAAGAGTGTTTAACAAATTCATTTGGTTCAACCGGATAACGCCACTCATGCGCGCCCTTAAACGTAATACAGCCTCGCCCATAAAGATGACAATAGTTTAATATATCAGTAACATCTGTGTTGTACTCTCCGCGAGGACTTCCCAAGAAAATGATTTCACCAAGCTTAGCAATCCACTTCAGACTGTCAACTCCGACAGCAGGTACGCCAGTTGCCTCAATATGTGTGGATACACCAGCACCCTTGGTTAACATTGATATCCGTTGCTTTGTATCTTCTACTCCACCATCAATCGTGTAATCCACGCTGCATGCCTCGGCAGTCCGAATTCTTTCTTTCGATAAATCGACCCCAATAACCGTAGCTCCCTGAAGCCGAGCCAGCTGAGCAGCCAAATTACCGACTAATCCAAGACCAGTCACACTTACAAAGTCACCAATTTCAATTTCAGAAACACGTACCGATGTGAAGGCGACCGTAGCCATACGGGTAAATGGCACCCATTTTAAATCCAGATTTTCAGGAACTTGAATACATAGCTCATTCGTGTTAACAACTTGATATTTGCTATGTTGTCCATAATGAAACACGATATCGCCTGGCTGCAAATCTTTAACGCCCTCACCTGTCTCCATTACTTTGCTTACGCTTGCATATCCCGGACATAGCGGAAGCTTAGCCCATTCTTCTTTACCTGTTAACATTGCTAGTTCAGTTCCTGGGCTAATGAGGGAATATATCAATTGTACAACTATTTCATTTTCATTTAATTTTTTTAGAATGTAATTCTCTTTAACCGTCTCAACTTGTAAGGGGCTCACGAACATGACTTTTGTATTTTCCATCGAAATCACTCCTCTGTAAATGCTTTCACTATTAATATAAGACTTTGTGATGTCGATGTCTTTGCTCGCTTAAACGATTTTTTATCTAAAACACCGAAAATAATATGAGCTGCTATGTTTGTATTCTATAAGGCTATTATCATACCAGTACAACCATCCAATCACTTCGCTCTATCAATACATAATTTATAGTGTAGTCAAAACACAGGGGGTGAATGTTTGATGGAAAATATCGGTTTTATTCTAGTTCTGTTCATTTTGTTGGTTATTATTGCTACTCACTGCCGTGACCGCGCTTAGGACAAAACTGTCTAGATAACAAACCCTGTTCTGTCATACGTCGAATGAATAAAACCATAACAGCACCTGCCACAATGTATGCTCATTTAACCTATAACATCTCATAGTAAAAAAGAGAAAGTCCATGCCATGGGCTTTCTCTTTACTTACAAACAGCTGATTGGGCAAACATCCTTACAGAACAAACGTCCAATCATACAGTACCATACGTACATAAACTACAGTGTACTTTAAACATTGGAGGTGAATGTTTGATGGGTGGATTTGTTGGTGGTGCTAATCACAGTATTGGTATTATCCTGGTTCTGTTCATTTTGTTGGTGATTATAGCTTGTAGTTGCGGCATCTTTGGCGGCGGCTGTGGCTACTAATCAGAATGCTTAATGCCTTCCATCTATTCAGACAGTGAGTATTTTCTTAAATAGCATGAACACAAAAAGCCTATTGTATGGGCTTTTTGTGTTTAATCCCTCATCGAACGGGGAAATGTTGGATATAAGATTGTTTAATAAGAATCATGTTCAACTTAAAAATAATGCCATTACTGATTAAATGAAATAACAACTTTCCCAAAATATGACCCCTTCGTCAAGTACTGAAGCGCATCTACAGCATGTTCAAATGGATACACTGAATCAACTATGGGATGTAGCTCGCTATGTTCAATAGCAAAATTCATCGATTCAAACATGTCCCGGCTGCCTACGTTGATCGCTTGCAGGCGTGCTTTTCTAACAATTGCAGGGATAATGTCAAATCCTTCTACACTAAACCCCGATAGACCGCCGATCATGCTGATATGTCCACCTACACGGAGTGCTGAGATCGATCTATTTAACGTAGCTGATCCGCCGAGATCAACGATATGGTCTGCTCCATGTTCCTCCGTCAGTGCAAGTACAGCCTTATCCCATTCGGGTGTTTGCTTATAGTTAATGCCGAAATCCGCGCCAATTTCCTTCGCTCTATTAAGCTTCTCGTCACTGCTTGATGTTACAATAACAGTTGCTCCATACAGTTTTGCGAATTGAAGTGCGAACAAGGCGACGCCACCTGTCCCCTGTATGACAACGGTATCACCAGCTTTAATCTTGCCTTCCTCAATGAGAGCATGCCATGCTGTCACGCCTGCACAAGGCAGGGTTGCCGCTTCTATATCCGTCAATCGATCAGGTACATGAACTAACCCTTCTTCTGGCAGCACAACAAATTCCGCGAGCAGTCCATTCAACGGACTGCCTAGTGTACTTATCCAGTTTTGTTGTGTCGGCTCACCCGTAATCCAGCTTTGAGTGAAAATTCCACTTACTCTATCCCCAATTTTGAATTTGTTTGAGTTTTCTCCGAGGGACACAACTTCACCTACACCATCAGATACTGGAATTAATGGCGTATTTAAATTGGGGTTATAAAACCCATCGATAACGCCCAAATCTCTAGCGTTTAAAGAAACCGCGTGCATTTTGATAAGAACTTCATTTGAACGGGGCACTGGTATTGGGCGGTCGGATGCCTTCAATCGATCAATTCCGAATTCACCGTTAATTTCGTATACTTTCATAATATTCTCTCCTTTATGGATAATATAGACATACAATAATATACAAACTAAAATAAAGTAAGAAGGCACTTTAAGGTTTCCAATGAACCAAAAAGTGCATAAGGAGGGCCTTAAATGAAAACATCATCTCCAGCTAAAAGCGTTCAACCCGACATTTCGATATCTGAATGCTCTTACAGTAAAGTACTTGAAATCATTGCAAACAAATGGTCAGCACTGGTCATTTATGCATTGGAAGACGGTATTATTCGATACGGAGATATTAGCAGACGGATTGATGGAATTTCCAAAAAAATGCTAACGCAAACCTTGCGGCAATTGGAACGTGACGGTTTGGTTCAGCGAGATATGACTCCGTCTGTTCCACCAATCGTTGAGTATTCGCTTACCAAGTTGGGAGAGTCTTTGCTCGAGCCACTGAGTGCCTTGAAGCAGTGGACAAGAACAAATTATTCTCTTGTTGAATTGGCTAGATCATCATTTGATCAAGCTAGCGAAAAGGAATAATACAAAACAAAAAAACACCAACTGAGTGTTAGTGTCCTTAGGAATGATTTTCATCCGTTGCTTTGGAGTTCAGAGCACCAGTTGTCACGTCACCAAAAAGAATATCAGGCTGATTAAAAAGAGCCCTGCAAATAGCTGCTCTTTGTAGTTGGCCATCTGAAACCTGCGTAATCTCACGATCAGCTAACGCTCCTATTCCTGTTCTCTTCAATAACTCAGCTTATAAATGGTTAAACTTAAACCAGCTTAATATCCAAGCGATTATAAGAAAACTTACGATCAACATATGTTGCCCAGCTCTAGAAAAATAGTTTATTGTATTGTTAGTTGTAGCATAAAAGCTTACAATCTGCAATCTTCACAGAATGGAATAAGAAAGGAATAAAATAATGTCTCATATGGCTCCTCAAAATGAGGAATTAAAAATACTGTGTCCAGTAGATTGCGGAAACGCGCCTAGAAAATCTATTCTTAAATCATTTAATATTGCTTTTGCTCAAAAGGATATGCCTTTTATAGCGGATCAAATTACAGATGATGTGCAATGGAATATTGTCGGTTCATATCCCGCTATACACGGAAAAAATGAATTTCTCGAAGCATTGACTCAAAAGAATATAAGTAAGACCATCGAATTACAAATAACAAACATCGTAACACATGGAAACACGGCAGCAACGAATGGAGTTATAAAACTTGAGAACGACAAAAGTTATGCTTTTTGTAATATTTATGTGTTTAGCAGCGCCTCCAAACAAGCAAAAATAAAAGAAATAACGTCATATGTAATTGAAGTATCATAAACTCTAAGAGAAACTTTCCAACGGCTTCACAAGTTTTCTCCAGTTCTCAGGTAATCCATTATCATGATCAGCATAAATGACCTGTACATATTGATTAAGATTAATAACTTGGTCTTTGAACAGCAGCTCATGTATTTCAGAAGCTTTAACAGGAACAGTGTTATTCACTTTTTTCTGGAAATCATCTAATGAAAGAAACATCTCTAAACTTTTCTTGTACTTGCAGTTCTTTGGAAATCTTGGTGAACTCCCCGAATCGTATTTGGACAATTTAACGGCCGAATAATGATCCATCAATAATGGAAATGCTTCGAACTGTAAAATAACAAATGCTTCATCCGGTTCTCTTCGTTTGTATGTATCCAACATTTTGCGACAATCCTTTAATGTGGGCCAAAAGAATACATGTTGATCAAGATAAGCCCGAAATTGTTCATGTGTACAATTCGAATCCATCATACTCTCAACAATCCTTAGATGCGCATTAATGACAACCGTATGTTCGAAATATTTAACTTCTTTGACCTCTGATCGCCGCTCGCCGATATGGAATGGATAAAGATGTTTGCTCGACCAAAGTGAATTATGATGTATGATCGCAGGCAAGTTCCTTACTCGTGTAAAATGGTAAAGGCTTTTCCTGCCTTTTGATTTTGTTATCGCTGAAACGATCGCTTTCTTATCCACTATGCCCCCACCTTCTGCCCATATGATTTCACGAATCCGATTGAATCATACCCATCATTAGAGTAAGAACATAGATACAAAAAAAAGGTTGCCGATGGCGACCTTTTTTAAGAACCAAATTTATTATGAAAATCAATTGATTAATATCGAATTTTTAGCTAGTTATACTTTCATCCGCTGCAAACGAAGTGCATTTAGCACAACGGATACGGAGCTAAGTGCCATAGCAGCGCCAGCGACCCATGGGGCTAACAATCCGATTGCTGCAATAGGAATACCCAACGAGTTGTAAGCCAGTGCCCAAAATAGATTTTGTCTAATATTGCCCATCGTTTTACGGCTCATAAAGATGGCATCAGGGATGCTATTCAGATCACCGCGCATTAGTGTAATATCAGCAGCCTCCATCGCAACATCTGTACCTGTACCAACAGCCATTCCAATGTCCGCCATTGCTAAGGCCGGTGCATCATTTATCCCATCACCAACCATCGCTACTTTTCTGCCTTGTGCTTGTAATTTCTTCACTTCTTCAGCTTTGCCTTCTGGAAGTACTTCTGCCAGCACATGATCAATGCCAACTTGCCGTGCGATAGCTTGGGCAGTTCGTTCATTGTCACCAGTAATCATAACGACTTGAATCCCCATTTGCTTCAAACGAGAAACGGCTTCTTTCGAAGTCTCCTTAATGGTGTCAGCAACGGCTACCATGCCTGCATAATGGCCATCAATCGCAAACAACATCGTTGTTTTTCCTGCTTGCTCTAGGTTGGACATTTGTTCAAAAGCATGCTCCGCTTGAATATTATATTTCCCCATCAGCTTCCGAGTTCCGGCTAATATCTCTTTGCCATCCACAATGGCCCGAATGCCATACCCAGGAATCGCTTCAAATTCATCAGCATTTGGAAGCTCAATGTCTTTAGCCAATATGCCGGATACAATTGCTTCCGCAAGTGGATGCTCTGAATTTTTCTCAGCAGCGCCGACGAGGCGCAAGAAAGCAGCTTCATCCATCAACTCCACAAATACATCCGTTAATTCGGGTTTGCCTTTGGTCACCGTTCCTGTTTTATCTAAAATAATTGCATCAATTTTATGCGTTGATTCGAGATGCTCGCCGCCTTTAAAGAGAACTCCGAGCTCTGCAGCACGACCAGAACCTGCCATAATCGACGTAGGTGTTGCAAGACCGAGAGCACACGGACATGCGATGACAAGAATCGCGATCGCAATCTCTAAAGCATTAGCGAAATCGCCAGGACTTATCCAGAAGTACCATACAATAAAAGCTGCAAGTGCGATTCCAACAACGATCGGTACAAAGATACCAGAGATAACATCAGCAACACGTTGAATTGGTGCTTTTGAACCCTGCGCTTCTTCTACAACTTTAATAATTTGAGCTAAAGCCGTTTCTTTGCCGACCTTTGTTGCTTTCACTTTCAACCGACCATTTTTGTTAATCGTCGCTCCGATTACATGGTCGCCAATTTTTTTATCCACTGGAATGCTTTCTCCAGTCAGCATGGACTCATCCACCGCTGATGTACCTTCGATGACTTCACCATCCACCGGAACCTTCTCACCCGGTTTTACCAGCACAAAGTCTCCAGTAAGCACTTCCTCGACAGGAATCGTTAGCTCTTGACCATCACGAATGACTAACGCCGTCTTGGCTTGTAATCCCATTAGTGTCTTGATTGCTTCAGAAGTACGCCCTTTCGCCAAACCTTCAAATAATTTACCAAGAATAACGAGTGTAATTAAAACTGCGCTTGTTTCATAATACATGGATGGACTGTGGTGCATATTTCCAGACATCGTTGCCCAATCTATTGTCAGGTATAGGCTATAAAAGTAAGCAGCTGACGTGCCTAGAGCTACCAGAACATCCATATTGGCACTTTTATTGCGTAGTGCTTTGTAAGCTCCAACATAAAAATGTTTTCCGACATAAAATTGAACCGGAGTTGCAAGTGCAAGCTGAAACCAAGGATTCATAAAAATTTCTGGCATCCAAATCCATGATGTAAATGAAAAATGAGTCACCATGGACCAAAGCAGCGGCAGCGACAAGATGGCAGAAATGAGAAGCTTGCGCTTTTGTTGTTTAATTTCTTTTTGACGATGCTCAGCCGGATCGCCAACCTCTTGTTTTGGCACTGCTTTGTACCCGAGTTTCTCGACTCGTTTTTGCATATCTGACAAAGTGACATCTGAAGGATTGAATTCTACATGAGCAGTTTCTATTGCGAAATTAACGGTAGCATTCGTGATGCCAGGCAGTTTATTTAATGCTTTCTCGATTTTAAGCGCACAAGCTGCGCAAGTCATCCCAACTAGCTGCAAATCAACGCTTTCCTTAGCCGTGCTGTACCCAAGCTTCTGTATGCTTTGTTCCATATTTGCAATGTTTGTTTTGCTTGGATCATAAATTACTGTAGCGCGTTCCATTGCAAAATTTACATTCGCTTCCGAAACACCTTCAAGCTTATTTAATCCTTTCTCAATCCTATTCGCGCAAGCTGCACAAGTCATCCCAATAATTTGCAGGGAAGTTTGCTTCGTATCTGAGCTAGTCGCTTCCATGATGATCACCTCTTTTTTTCTCGATTAATGAACTTCATATCCTTGTTCTTCTATGGTTTCCTTGATCGTTTCAAGTGTTAGCTTACTTTCGTCGAATACAACTTGAACTGATTCACTCGCCAGATCCACTTTTCCTTGTGCACCTATCGTCTTTAATGCTCCTTCGATGGAATTAACACAGTGATTACAAGACATTCCTTCAACATTTAATGTTACATTTTTCATTGTTCATATCTCCTTTATGTGAATCATTTATTTTTATCTTCGTATTGAAAATACAATGTATAAGAAGTTTACTGCTCTTTCTCATAAACACACTATACCCCCCTACCGTATATTGTGTCAATCATTTTATCTATTTTCTTTCTATATTGTGTCATTGAACATTTGCTTACTCCATCTAAAACAGAGAAATTTGCATAAAATGCATAGTATGATATCTCTTTCGATTATTTCATTTAAAAGTTAAACTGGAAGAAATTAATAAAACACTTCTAACTAAGCACCATGATGGTAATGCCAAACCCTGGCTGCTTTAAACCTTTTGCAATATCCTCTTTCGATGGCTTCCATTTGTTCACGATAACATCATGAGCTGATGGCTTAGGCGCCTGCGGTGTCATCCAAAATAAAATAGCAGTCATGAAACCAACCTTACCGTCCGCTGCGACGATTTCAGAGTGCTAGGAGGACAATTTTGTCTCCATAAATAATAGAGCTGAACAAGCCGTAGTTGAAATTCCAACTCAACATGATCGGTCCACGTCCATAATAACGTTTGCCCGATACGCCCGGATAGAGAGCACTGCTTGCTTCATCCACGAAAGCGGATTCATTTAAACCCGTTCTTCCAGCAATATTTTCATTCCAGAACAGTCCCCACTTCAGTTCACCGCCAGGTGCTGTAGCCCAGCCTCCGCCAGTCTCATGTGCAAGATTGGCAAGAAATGGCGAGCTCACGCTTACGATCTTTCTTAAAACCCTCCTTGAGGAATGTGCCAAAATCGATGACAACCGTTTCAATTTCTTTCTTCAAATTGTCTGGTGAATTAAACTCAGCCGAACGGGAGATCAATGTCTCGATTCTAGCATCCTTATCCAATCTATGTATTTCCTGAGCGCTGTTGTCTCCCTTGCGTGTGCTAACCTTTAACTTAAGATTTGACACCTCAGTTACAGCAGCGATCAGCGGTTTGGAAACAGTTCTTCGTATATTTTTTGAGGAAGAACTGCTTTAACCGCATCTACAGCTTTTTCAGGCGTATATTCTGGATCAATTCCATCCCATGCCCTTTCAATCTCCTTTAACGATAAAAAATGGTTTTCACCAATCACAAGTGTGCTTCCTTTGTAAGTAATAGCATTATGAATCGATTGTAAATAGTTCATACCTCCTGTACGAAAATGATTTCGTTGATTATTTAAGATGATTATTTTAATACAGCTCGATTTTTCAAGTATTCTGTCAGATTAAATCTTTGTCATGGATAAAAAAGTTGGCTTCAGGAAACATTAATCGACGAAAGCGATCAAAGATTTTTTACATGCAATTCATAAAGAAACAAACGAATTTAAAAACAATAGCTGGAGGTTCTTATGACTTATCTGTATAGCTTCGCGCTTTTATTTGGAGGATTGTTTGTAGTTAATTTTATTTTTTCTTATCAAGGGAAACATATTGAGCCCCAATTTTGGTCAACTTTAAAGTTCCAATTGCTAATGTTACCCTTCTTTTTAATGGCTAATTTATCAATTGGCTATGGTGTAAAGTATGGTCTCAAATCTTCCGGGAATCTTAGCTTTACTTTAGTAGCCGCTAAGTGTTTGGAAATTTTGATTTCGTTAATTATGGGGTACTTGTTTCTAAAAGAATTCCCCAATTGGAAAAACTGGGTTGGCTTAGTGATTATCGTTATTGGGCTGTTCCTCGTTAAACAAAAGTAGCCACTTCCATAAAAGAGAAAAATTTATGACCTCTATAACAGGAAAATGGGGTTTTCTGTCGAATTGTAATGACGTCTATGGAAGAGGAGGAGATTTTCATCAAACAATTTATGATCGGGCAATACGGAGGATTCGATGACCGTAAATATGAAAAGGATTTTAGAGATAGTTTTTATGGGATTGAAGCATGTTTGTTCCATACTCATGAAGATTATTTAAAGCTTATTGAAGAAGCAAAAAAAAGAGGTTTTCATATCGGAGTACATTTTCCTATGCGAGCTAATGCTTCAAGACTAAGAGATGCATTAATTTTATCCTTAGATGATAAGATTAGAACTGACGCATTCAACAATATCGAAGAAGAGCTCAATTATTTAGCAACAGCCCCACTTGATTATATTTTATTCCATTATCCAAAACCAGTCCTATTGGATGACAGTGTCAACTGGGATACATGGAAATTTACGAATAGCACTGAATACATTTTAGAAAGCAATTATTCTTTCGAGCAATTCGTTGAAAAAAGCGAATACCTTTTTAACTGGCTTACGGAAAAAAGCGAGCAATATCATTTCACCCCATTACTGGAGTTTGACGCACTGAATAAGTATATCTATGATACGGATTTCTTGGAAAATTTGCTTTTAAAGTACCCAAAAATTAAGCTGTGCTTGGATACGGCAAGACTATTTCATCAAGAGAGTATAGATCCTTCGTTAGATGCAAGAAAAATATTTAGAAAGTATACGAAATATGCTGCTTCGATTCATTTGTCAAACATGCAAATTAACGATACCATTCAAAATAGACATCATCCTGCATTACCCGAGCTCAGTCCCGATGAGGGATGGGCACCGATAGAAGATTATTTGAACATTATTAGAGAAGAAAATAATAAAGTAAGGATCATGTTCGAGCACAGGTCTGATCGTATTAGTAAGCAACAATTAGAAAGCTGTTACTTATGGGTAGACAGCATTCTAAATAAATAAGATTCACCTATAAGCTGCCATACTAGTAAGGGGCAGCTTTTTCATTGCCTTATGGAATGACATATGTACGCAAATTGAAAACCTGACTAGAAGCCATCGTTATTTTCAGCATCTGCCGTGAAATTTCTTCCTCGGTTTGCCGCATCCCATTTTGCAGCCAGTATTTATATATTCCTATAGCCCCTCCAACAATCCAGTTCACAAGCAGGTCTGATTCAATTTCCGGATTCTGCTGCCCCATCCGGCGTACTAATTGAAGCAAAGATTCAAACATTTGATCATGTAGTCGATCCGAGAAGTTAAGAACGCCATTTCCAAGCAGCATGATGCTATAGAAATCGGAATGTTTTTTTATATGACCAACGGATAGCCTGATCGTCTTCATATATTCAATGGACGGTCGCTTTGACGCTGGAAATTCTGTAACGCCTTCAATAATATCGGCGTATTCAGTTAGCACGTCTTCAATAAGCTCCATAAGGAGCTCATCTTTCGTTGAGAAATGATCATAGTAGGTCACGCGGTTTACACCCGCTATTTCTGTTACTTCTTTAATTTTTATTTGGTTATAGCTTTTGATAGCCATCAATGATAACAGCGCTTCTTTAAGAAATGTGCGGGTGCGGACACCACGTACATCTAAGGTATTGTACACTTTTGTCATTTGCTCAGCCCCTCGTTCATACACATGCTTGTTGAACTAATTTATACCTTAAACGACATTTTGACTCGAAATGTCATAGTAATAATCACTTAACTTGTTATCCTAAGTATATACGACAGGACGTCGTCAAATAAAGTAAGAACCAATCTGCCTAGTCGAGAGGATGATACAAATGAAATTACAAGGAAAAACAGCCGTAATCACAGGTGCAGCGTCAGGTATGGGCAAGGAAATGGCTTTATTATTCGCACAAGAAGGTGCTCAAGTAGTTGTAGCAGATATTAATGAAGCGGCAGTAACTTCTGTTGTTGAGGAAATTAATTCATCTGGTGGACAAGCCAAAGGCGTAGTTACAAACGTTACAAAGGAAGAAGACGTTGCCCGAATGATTGACACTGCAGTAAATGATTTCGGCAAACTTGATATATTAGTAAATAATGCAGGTATTATGGATCAAATGCTGCCAGCAGAATCCGTTACCGATGAAATGTGGAACAGAGTAATGGACATTAACGTGACTGGTCCTATGAGAGCTATTCGCAAAGCTATTCCCCTCATGACGAAGCAAGGCCATGGCGTCATTATTAACACAGCCTCTGTCGGCGGTTTATTTGGTTCACGCGCAGGCATTGCTTACACGGCTTCCAAGCATGCTGTTGTTGGCATAACCAAAAATGTAGGATTCCAATATGGCAAACTCGGCATTCGATGTAATGCTATCGCGCCTGGTGCTGTTGCAACAAACATTGGTGCTGGTATGACACATGCTGATCCATTTGGTATCGAACAAGCTATGGCTGGCATGTCCTTACAGCGCGGAGAAGCGGCAGATCCGAAACAAATTGCGAGCGTTGCTTTATTTCTAGCTTCAGATGATTCTAGCTTTATCAACGGCACTGTAGTTACCGCAGATGGCGGTTGGTCAGCATACTAAAACACTAATGAACAGCAAAGGAGCCATCACTTGTGATGGCTCCTTATTTTAATAGATATGAAGATTACGAAATTATGTTTACTCTAGTTCAGCTTAGTTAAACCCAGGAAAATCAGATAAATCGGATAGTCGGATAAAAAATAGTACAAAAGATAAGACACCTACGAGAATGATTGGGAAAGTTTGTTTGAAAGAATCTTTTACACGTACATGAGTTAATGTACCTCCGATAGCTGTAACGCCAAGCAGTAACGCGCCAGCCGCTGCCCAGCTGTGCTCCCAGTATCCAATAATTAAAGCAATGGCAGCGATTAATTCAACGACACCCGTTACAACTCGGAACCATTGCGGCAATCCCCATTGTTTAAAGCCGTCAACATGCATCTTCGACCCCGATATTTTACCGAATCCCGCCATCAAAAACATCAAACCTAATAGTCCCTGCAATACTAACGCTAATATTTCCATTGTAGACTCTCCTTTTTTCTCGTTTAATGCAACCTATGAAGGCACATTATAAAACAGACTAAACTTTTCAAATATTTAATACTTACTGTGTTATTTCCGATTTAGGTCATACCCCCATAATCTTCAAAGTTAACTGTGCTTGTCATAAGCACATATAATACAAAAATAAAAGTGCAGTGTTAACTGCAACTCATTTAAGCACATTATAATTCGTTTCAAAACGTTTGACTAGTACTTTGTTAAAAAAATTAAACGACAAAAAAATCTACACGTTCCATCACATCATTAATAGTATACTGTCGAAGGTAATCAATCGTTTTTTGCTCAGCTTCAAACAGAATTTTTTCCAGCTCTACGTCCAGTTTATGGCCTGTTTCTCCACAATTGCCATCACTTTCTGGTTCCGCTGAACATGTATTTACTGCCGCGTAAATGTCGCCTAATGTAATTTCATCCGCCGTTTTTCTTAAAATATATCCGCCTTCTCTACCGCCCTTTGATTCCACAATGCCGGCTGCCGCTAATGCTTGCATGACTCTTCTCATAAAAGTTGCATGCGAATTCACCTGATTAGCAATCATCGCACTTGATAAGATGCTGCCGCTCTGCGCTAACCAGACAATGGAATGAACCGCTATTTTAAATCTAGGAGGTCCGATATTAACTCCACGATTTGCAGTACTCATATCACTCGCTCCTTCAGCCGCTTATGCGGCTTAAACATCATATTATGAATTGTATTTCTATTAAGCACATTATAAAGTAATGCATTTTCATGTTCAAGTTTGTCACCCCCAAGACAATCTTACTTCTTTTTTCGCTTCTGTCTAACCTATAACTAGGCTAATGACATGAATCATTTGACTACGTAACAAACACCCAATCAACAAGTACCCATCCAGCATAAATTACACAGTACACAGAACGTAAGGAGGTGCATTGAAAAATGTCTGGTCACGTTGGTGGAGCTTTCTCGAGCTTAGGAATCATCTTAGTCCTCTTTATTCTCTTGGTGATTATCGCTTGCAGTTGCGGATTTGGCGGAGTTGGCGGATACGGTGGCGTTGGCGGAGTTGGCACTGGTTATGGTAAAGGGTACTAAACAGAAGGTCTAACCCGTATTGGTAATAGACGTTTATATTATCCACAAGGACCATTTCACGGGCCTTGTGGTCTTCCTTTTTTCCATTACATAAATCAATAACAATAAGGAGTTTATTCCATTTTATTAGTCTGCTATAGCCTTTTATCATGTACAATAAAAGAAATACCGATCATCTTTTATTAACTTTCTTAATTCCTTCATTTAATTGCGAATACACAAATAAGGGGCTGATCCTTGTGGTATTGTTTGCTATCCTTTTTGTCATCATTGCATTCCTTAATATCTTCTTCCCTAAGTTCGGTTGGTACATGAGATACGGCTGGATGGTTAAAGGTAATTCAGAACCTAGCGATGCTTACATACTAATGAGCCGGATAAGCAGTATCATCATTCTTATTGTTTTTCTATTTGTTATCCTGCCTAGCCTTTTCTAAAATAACATCTTAATTTTCCAAAAAAAATTTGATTCCAGACCATCTAATGATACAATTGGAATGAAAAAATTGGAGCAAAAATGAGCCAATAATCATGAAGGAGTGAATAAAATGGCAGTTGATGTTTATTTGAATTTCAATGGGAATTGTCGTGAAGCGGTCGAATATTATGCGCAAGTGTTTGGGGCTGAAATTACAAATTTCACTACTTTCAGCGATATTCCACCAAACCCAGAATATCCCCTTCCTGCGGAAGCAAAAAACTTAGTCATGCACGCTCGCTTAAACATTTTAGGCAGCAATGTTATGTTTTCTGATGTATTCCCTGGAATGCCCTTTATTGAAGGAAACAATATAAGCCTTTCGATCGTCAGCAAAGATAAAGATGAAGTAACATCGCTTTTTCATAAACTGAAGGAAAACGGTACGGTCCTAATGGAACTCCAAGAAACGTTCTGGAGCAAATGCTACGGCCAAGTAAAGGACAAGCTTGGCATCTTGTGGCAACTGAACGTTGAAGATGAAGCAGCTAACGGTTAATAAACATTAATGTTAAAAAGGATTGGGGTCTATTCTTTTTATAAGAATAGTGCCCTATCCTTTTTTTCGTTCTAACACTGTACTTATTTTAATGCTTTTGCCATCGCATCAAGCTTCATAATTGTTTTCCAGTTTCGAGCTGTAGCTGGCATTAAACTTTGAAATTTTTTGGGCAGCTTGGAATCAAGAATACTGTTTCGATAAAGCACATAAATTTCTTTGCCGCTTATGTAATATTCATCACTGCCTACGTCTACATCAGGCAAATTATTAATTTGTTCTTGTGTAGGCGCTTCTTTTAATAAAGTGAGATGTATACTCTGACCTTCGGTTAGCTCAGCTGCATTGAATGGTGATTTATCAATAATGCTTACAAGTTCATCCGCCGTCCTCAGTATTACAGCGATATTAAATCCAAACACTTCACTAATCTGCTTCTCAATTGTCTCTTCAAGTTTGTTTGCATGCTCGTTTGATTCGAAAATGACATTCCCGCTGTTAATATACGTCTGCACATGTGCAAAGCCAAGCTCCTCAAACATTCGTTTAAGCTCAGCCATTTTTATCATATTATTGCCGCCAACATTAATTCCTCGTAAAAGCGCAAAATAAATACTCATCTACAAACATCCTTTCTTTTACGCTGCTGATGTTATTTGACATTTATAGTATAACTGATTTCACCATATATCAAGTACGCCAATATTCGTCAAACAATCTTATAAATCGTTCCTACCGTTTGACATACTTTTCTGATAAAATCGTATATCCTTGTCTTGTTCTTATGCAAGCATACACGCTAATATGACAATTATTTTTATAAAGAAAGAGGAGATGAACCATGTTGATCAAAAAGAAAAATGATATTGCATTTATTTTAGAAAACTTTAAGCAACTAGCCCAGTGGGATGCAACCGGTCAAAAATTTTATTTTGTATTCGCAGATCGCAAACGTGGAGGACAGTGGACTCTAATGAATAACAGTGAGGATCGATTTAGCATACATGGATTAGGTGAAGATTACATGGATGAGCAGGAGCATTTCTTTGATGAGTCTAACCAAATACACTCATTCTTATGGGAAAATCGAGCTGCTTTTAATGCCGCCTTAAAACCTGCCACGATGTGCAGCTAGACGTAGGTTAACATAAATAACACAAAACACACCTTTTTAAGCGTGTGTTTTGTGTATTGATTCTATAGATTATTTCTTAAAGCTCAGCCGCTGTTGAAGCAGCGCAGCAAGGTCCCCCGCATCATCCCATATCATTGGCCTAATGGACTCCGGCTGAACGCACAGCTCGTCCTCCTGTGTACTATTCATCGTCCACACGACCTCAACATTTGCGCCAAGCGCATACCCAGCTGCAAAATAAACCTCCGGTGAATGACTTGTAATATCCGCAATGATAAGCTTGCTTTCAGCCAGCTTCGTTATGGAATGATTTTCATTGCCGCCTGTATCTGATTGTTGAAACATAAACGGCAAATAACCAAACTGCTCTAATTTCGGAAATACATGCTCAAACCATTCCGCTCGCAATGGCTGATTGTCTGGGAGCAGTACACCGCAGGTTTTCAACTTCCTTCCACCTGCTCTTGCTGCTGCTTCATTCCATCCTTTCTCTGTAAGCTTAAAAGTAATGCCTTCTCTAACAATCAATTGAGCTTCCCTTAGTTTCTCCACAATGTACACGAGCTCTTGCAGGTTTGGAGAATAAGTTAAATTAAAATTTTGCGAAAGCGGCTGAATGACGATCGGTTGTCCAGGATCATCGGAATGCCGATATAAATATTGAAGAAGCCGTGCTTCTTTATCTTCAATTGTAAGCGGAATATTTGGTGCTTTCTCAATCGTTTCCAAGTCATCAATTGTTAGAGTAATCTTTTCACCACAATCTATTTGTTCTCTAATGTACCCCGATATAATGGGAAAACGTTTATTTTTTATAGGATAGGACAATGAGTTAATAGCAAGGTAACTATCTCTTAATAAACTGTAATAACTTCCCGGTGCGCAGTTGCAGCCCAAATAGCGCTCATACTCACCTTTTTGTTCGATGGGTACGATCTCAGAACAGAATAAGCAGCGTTTCTTTTCCATGATCATATAACCTCCCTGTTTACATATCTTTCGCATATCTTATATGAATTCAGGGGCATAACGTCATTAATATTTATTAATATGGCTGGTAATATTTTCTGATCATCCATTTGACTGCTTTGCCCATTCTAATCTTCATGCCTATTTCCGCACTTATTATGCTTGCATTCTGCGCATCGTTCAGTACGATCTTCCGAGTAATTAGCTTTTTCACGATTTCGAATCATGCGGTATAATGCCTCAGTTTCCCCATTCCAACAATCAATTTCACGATAGATGTCCACAAGTGGCGGCGGGGATTCTTTTTCATATGACAACTCACTAAATATTTCGGTTTCTCGCCTGTCTATTCGATATTTTTGATCACCTTGTGATAAATAATGCGAGTAGCCGCTTATTTTCACAATAACATGAAGAATCAACGCAGAAATAAGCATAACCATTCCGGATTTCACATTATCCGTCAAGCATAGCACCAGAATGGAGAACAAAATTGCGGGAAAAATGAAAAGAAGCGAAAAAAGATGAATGATCAGCTTCAAAAATAAAGTCCCTGCATTATGCATCGCATGCTCCTTTGAACGATTTTTTGCTCGTTATAGGATATGCGGCAACAGGTTATCCTTATTTTCAAAACAATTTACCGTCCTTGAATAAGAAAAACTGCTGTAATAAATTACAGCAGCCTAGTGAAATCAATTGTGCGTTTACCAGTCCGAGCCCCAAGCCGATTCGTAACCTTTATTAATGGAATGCTGTGGGACTGATTTGGATTGCGCTTCTTTAAAAGCATAATCTGTTCCCATGTAATTGGCAAAATGCTTACTTTCTTGTCTTCGTATACGTCTTGCCTCTTTCCTATCTGGTGCAGTAGAGAACAATAGCCGCTCTTCATCTGATTCGGCTAATACGCCAGGCACAACCGTTGGTTTATCGTCATCACCTAATGCAACAAACGTGAGGAATGAGGTAGCGCACACCTTGCGACCRCCTGTAAGCAAATCCTCCGTTACTACTCGGACAAACACCTCCATAGACGTTTTATGTGACCAAGTAACGAAAGCCGATAAGCTTACTGCATCGCCTTTTCTTACTGGATGAAGAAAATCAACGGAGTCCGTTGAAGCCGTAACGACGGGCCTGCGAGCATGCTTCGTTGCGGCTATCGTAGCCACATCATCTATATATGCCATAAGCTTTCCACCAAAAATCGTTCCGTGATGATTGGTATCTGGCGGCAGAACAATCGATTCCTTAATGGTTAGTGATGCTGATGCTGGTCTTGATGATAAAGGGACAGCTAATTTTTCCAATACGTTCATGGTAACACCTTTTTTCTTCATAAAATTTTTCGATAACGCTAAGTTTACACCCATCTTATATATAGGTAAAATACATATATCGCATAGTTTTCATTCCTTTTCACTATAGGTGCTCATAAAGCAGATTATCGAATGATTCCTGCTCTAAAGCTGAAGGAGCAATATAAATGGATCTTAAACATTTAAATTATTTTGTCGCGGTTGCTGAAGCGGGCAGCTTTACACAAGCCGCACGCAAGCTGCATGTAACCCAGCCCTCACTATCAAAAATGGTACGGTTGCTTGAAGAGGATCTTGGTGCACAGCTCATAGATCGCTCCTCCAAGCAGATCGAATTGACGGATGCCGGCATATCGATTCTCCGTTCAGCGAAACAAATTATACAATCCTTCGAGGATATGTCGAGTGAACTTGAGGAAGTTGTAAAATTGAAAAAAGGAACGCTGCGCTTAGGCATTCCTCCCATGGTAGGCGGATATTTTTTACCGCTCATTATTGAGAAATTTTTGTCTCATTATCCTCAAATTCGATTGCATGTCATTGAACAGGGCGGGAAAAGCTTGGAACAGGATATTCTCCATGGAGAACTGGATTTCAGTATGGTCATTCTTCCCGTTAAGGACGTGGAAAGGTATCATATCCTTCCCTGCATCAACGAGAATTTACGCCTTGTTGTTCATGCTGAACACAAGCTTGCTGGTCAGAGCATGATCGAGATGAAGCAGCTAGAATCAGAGCCATTTATTATGTTTCGCAAAGATTTTACGATCCATCATTTAATTAAAGAACATTGTGAAGCAGCAGGCTTCGAGCCCAAAATCGTGTTTGAGAGCTCGCAATGGGACTTCATGACAGAAATGATTGCAGCTAAATACGGAGTAACGCTTTTGCCTGAGGGCATATGCCGACAGCTGGACAAAAAACGTTTTTCTTCGGTTTCCGTTGTTCAGCCTGTAATCCCATGGCAATTGTCGATGATATGGCGCAAAGACAAGTACTTATCCTTCGCTTCGCGCGAATGGATTCGTTTTATAGAAGCAGAGCTTCAGAAGAAATAAGAAAAAAAGTACGCAGGATATCCACTGCGAACTTTTTTATGCTTTGTCTATTGGATTGCCTTTCCATGAGAACTGTCTTACTTCGGATGGTGTCTTCCCCATCTGCTTTTTAACCATCCTTGCAAAATGGAAGGTTGATTTGAAACCGCATCTTATTGCAATCTCAGTAATGGATAAACCAGTATGGGTTAAATATTCAACAGCCTTTAACACCCGATAATGCCAAAGGTACTTAATCGGGGTCGTTTTTTCGCTCATTCGAAACAATCGAACAAGATGTTCTGGCGAGACACCTGCATGCTCCGCGAGCATCGTCAAAGTTATCTCCTCGTGGAAAGTACTATGAATCAGACTTTTTGCCGTTAGAATAGACGGATGAATCTCCTCAAGTGCTCGAGTCCGCGACATTTCAGAGACATATAACAGGATTGCTGACATACCCAAGCTGCGAAGCAGATCACTTTCGGATGGATGAGCATATTGCACTGAAAGCATTAAATCTGTTAATCGATTCATCTCCTCCGAGATGCGCTGACATAGCGGAAGTTCCTCGAAGTAATCTTTTTCCTTCTCGGATAAGTCCTCAATATGAATAGATATCCAGCGATGCCAGGTTTCACCCTTGCTCGAGAATATAAACTGTTCATGGTGCCCCGGCTTTAGCAGCACGACAGACCCAGGTGTTATCTCATGAACTTCATCATCAATCTCAATGCTCATCTCGCCCGAATGCAGCAGTACGAGCTGTATATCCTCTTGTACACGAGGGCCATAACGACCGTTAGCCGGATAAATAACTGTGCCAGCGTATGCCGATCTGATTCGGTTGAACGTTACAGTATTAGCCATTAAATCAACGAATATTTCTCGCGCAGATCTTCACGCAATGTAACTGCTGAATCCTCACGAATATAATGACAAACATAAGAACGACGCCAGCGGTCAGTGCTCCGATTACGGTTAGAGGAATGAATTAATAGCTCATGGAAGAAAAGAATATCTCCTTTTTCCATAATAACAGGAATCTGTTGATTTAAATCGATGCCCTCTGTCTCGTCCGTCCATTCTTCATGCTCATCGACATTTTTTACCTTGCCATGCGGCAAAAGCCCAAGCTTATGCGTGCCAGGAATAACCCATAAGCAGCCATTTTGCACATCTACCTGCTCTTCCATTGCAATCCAAGCGGCAACCATTGTCATTGGATCGTTTTTAATATAGTAGTAGTCCTGATGCGCAGCTTGACCAGGCGAACCCGGCTCTTTATAGAAGAACATACTTTGCACGCAAACGGCCTCCTTCTCCATCAGCTGAGCTAGAGCACCCCTAACGATCGGAAGCTTCATCACTTGCCGCGAGAAGCTGTCATGCTGGTGCGGGTTGAACAGCCGAGTAGAATAGCGTGCTTTCTCGGAGGTGCGTGCCCAATCCGGTGTTTCATCAAGCGGTGTAGAACGCAGTTCATAAATATGTCTATTAAAAGCATCGATTAAATCCGCGCTGCAGCCTTTTTTGATGATAACAAATCCGTCTTTATGGTATTGCTCCAGTTGTTCGTTAGATAGCGGCTTTAAAAGTTCGCTTTGTGTTGTAAGCATAATGATAATCCCCTCCATTATTCGAGTGTGATTGACGCTGCTTGCAGATGTTTTGCTATACTTGTATATTACTGCGCCGTTCCTTCTTCAACAATGGCTCTGATTATCATCTTTGTGTCTAGAATTGATATACACGTCATTATAAAAAAAGACTGCTAACCTCAGCATTACCTGCAAGGACAACAGTCCTTGCTCATTGGACTATAGATTTATAAGCGTCTATTTCTATTCCAACCGCTCTCTTACACTGTAATCTAAACTAAATCGTTTATATTTCAGCAACCGCTTCCACATTGTAAAAGGCCAGCATCGGCAAATAAGTCCCCGTATCAATCAGCATCTGAGATGCCGGATTCGTCTGATATACACCGTGAACACTAAGTTTGCCGCTAGGCTTTCTCGATAATTTAAGCAACACTTCATTGCTCGATATAATTGTCCAGCCGTTCAATAGAATAGCACCCTCTTCGTCCTCTATACCAAACAAATCCGCTTTTGGATTTATCGCAAATAGTCGTTCCGATACATGCTTAAAGCGCAGCTTAATGGCATGTGAATTCGATTCATGTTCCTGTATGTAAATGGCATATTCCAAATTAGGCGGGTACGCCTGCCGCTGTAAACCATAAACCACTTGCAATGCTATATTCGCCGCACGGCTCCCAATTATTAAATTTCCTGCAGGACTGTTGTGAATATCGTCAGACATCGGACAATCAAGTGAAGGTATGACAGAAACCGAAGGTATGGATATTGCAGCTTGCCGCTGTGCTTCGCGTACCTTCCCCCATTGTTTGTCGTGATGCTCTTTGTCTTCATGAATATTGGTGAAGCGGTTAAGCTGGACCGTTACAAAGGGAAGCTCAGCTATGTTCAATTCCTTACGCCAATATTGAACAACCTTTGTAAAACGCTCCAAGTAAGTATCGGCGCTTTCAGAATTGCAGTCGGAACTGCCTTGGTTCCATACCACGCCAGCCACTTTGCCGCCGCAGCGCTGCACCGTTTCGATCATATTTCGATAAAGATGACCTTCTTCATCAGGATTCCAAGCACGAAGCGCAGAACCTCCAAGAGCCGTTTGTACGAAACCAATAGGATAATGGAGCTCATTTTGCAACAACTTTCCAAAATGCAGCCACGGACTATGTGCTGGATTTACCCACTCCATATTCACCTCATGGATCGTTGCCGTGGAGTCGTTGAACGGATGCGTTGCGAGATCCCACAATCCGTTATTTCTTAGCAAATGAACCCCTAGCATCGGACTATCTTCTACCGTTCCTCTTCCATAACCTGCCGCATTGCTTTGACCGGCTATGATCCATAAATCTCCGACACCGATATGATGGATCATATCTCCGCGTATCGCTCCCGAACCAAGTAGCGCATTCTGATCATGCTGCAAGCAAGTTTCCAACCGGTATAAACCACCAGTCGGAACATGTAAGGTAACTCGCCATCCATTCTCACCCACCATTTCACATGGTGTCCAGCTTAATACATCTCTACCGTTATTCTCATGAACCACTCTTGCAAACACTTGGAATGGACCAATGTGCACTGCCTGGTCCACTTCCCAAGTGCCCGATAACGCAAGTTTACCGCTTCCGTCTACTTGCTGAATAATTTCCCAAGCCACAGGACCTTTCTCCAAAAAAACGCCAAATGACATGATCAACAAAACCGCCTTTCCTATTTCGTTCTCCATACAATAGTACTCTTCTTCTTGAATGACTTATATAACAAGTTGGCAATTATTTATTCATTAGTTATTTCTTTATCCGCGGCCAAATGTTTTGATAAAAAAGTGAAACAAAAAATGGAAATTTTTCGTTTAGAATGTAACATACATCATCGGCATCTATACAATAGGACCAATTTAACACCCATTCAAACAATCGTAATCGCCTAAATGCAAAAAAAGGAGTGCTAACCTTTGAAAAAACGTATTTTTACGAAAGTATGCCTTGCGGTTTTATTAGCATTATCACTAACACCTCTCAGCAGTTTAAAAGCTGCAGAAAGCAGCTCCAATTCACTCGCAGGGTTTACCCAGGTCGAAATGGCTGGCAACGTTGCATTAGCGTTAGACAACCAAGGCGTAGTATGGGCATGGGGCAATAACTTTGCTGGACAACTGGGAGATGGAACAATTGGTTTCAAATCGGCTGCGGTACCTGTATTTAGTGACGTTACTAAAGTTCAAGTCACAGGCTTTTACAGCCTCGCACTCAAAAAAGATGGTACAGTATGGTTTTGGGGCGGGAACGGTGATGGCGTAAGCGGGTTTGATACCTATGGTACGAACCCACAAGCTATTGTAACAAAACCTAAAATGGTTAATGGTCTTTCAGATGTCATCGATATTGCTGCAAAAGAAGACCATAGTTTAGCGTTAAAGTCAGATGGCACGGTATGGACATGGGGGAACGGCGGGTTTGGTCAACTGGGGCGAATGGACATCAGCGCTTATAAGCCTGAAGATTATCGCAAACGCGTTAGTGAACAAAATATTCCAAAGCAAGTAGCCGGACTAAAAGATATTGTCTCCGTCCACGCAGGAAGCTTCCTTTCAGCAGCAATTAATGCCAAAGGTGAAACATGGATTTGGGGTCATTACAATGGATGGGGCAGCGATACGCCAGATTTGATGAGTCCATTTAAGCTTCCTGGCATTTATGCTAAAAAAGTTTCTGCTACATGGGAAAAATCGATTATACTCGATACGGATGGTACGGTTTGGGAAATAAACAAAGGTTTAAAACTCAATAAACTTCTAACATCGGCCTCTGATATTAGCTGTGGAACATTTAGCTGCGCAGCACTTCATTCCGATGGAACATTATGGGGTTTATATAATAATTCCAAAGATTTAGTTGATCCATCACCCGTTGCAAACATTTCGAATGTGAAGCAATTTGCGATCCATTCACTTAATCAAGATTCTTTTATTATTTTGAAGGTAGACGGAACTCTATGGTCTAAAGTGCCATTCGGATATGGAACAGGCAGTGAAACCATTATGGACTATTACAATCAAATGAATGTTCCTTCAAGTGAAATGGTTTCAAAGCTGCGCCAAGTGAAGAAGGCCATCTCCGTAAAGCTCGACGGAAAGACGATAACGCTCACTTCTAATCCCTATATTTACAAAGGCGTTACTTTCGTTCCGCTTCGCAGTACATTTAATGAACTAGGTGCAAAAGTGGAATACGCAAAAGGGAAAATGACCATATCGAATGCTAACCATACACTAAATCTCACCATTAGAGAGAAAGAAGCGTTTATCGATGGCAAGCCGCTAACATTAGACTATCCTCCGATGATTATTGATACGATGACCATGGTTCCCTTGCGTTTTGTTATTGAAGGCCTTGATCGTAAAATTGATTGGGATCCTGATAATCGAGTTATTTCCATAAGCAAATAAACCAAAGCCACCAGACCTATTGAGCTGGTGGCTTTGATTTTCCATTGTCGTTACTGTAAATAAAAAATGCTAATTAATTTGGTCTAACGATCCTCTTCGCTTTCGCAGCTTCCAACCAGCTCGGAAATTCGTTTAATAGCTGATCATACAATAATTCATCAGATACAGCTGCTATATCGTCCAAATGTATAAAGTTTGCGTTATCGACAATCCGGCCTTCCATGGTGTCTAGCTGCTTCAACACTTCAAAATCGGAATGACCAATGCCAACGAACTGCCAGAAAATCGGCTGAACCGCTGCGGCAGTAATGACCTTTTTAATCGGTTTTACGACTCCGCCATCATTAATGAATATAATAAATACTGGCGTGGCCTCTTCCTCTTCCACCGTATATTTGCGAATAACATCTTCCATAACTGGAGGTTCATTGTTGCGGCCAAACTTATGTATGTTGTTATTATCCAATATTTTTCGTTGGACGTATTGATCAAAATCTTTTTCTGAAACAGAAGGCAATCGGCTAAAATGAGTATCGTAAACCCAGACATCGAGCATCCCGTTATCATCAAATTTACTGGCAACCGCGAGAATTCGTTCCACTACTTCCTGCACGGTGCCATTTCTGTATAATGGCTGCATAGAGCCTGAAATATCAAGTACAATACCTACTCTAGCCGCAACACTCGTTAATTTTTTCTTCTCCAACGTAATTTGGACGATCTTTTTCCGCAAATCACTGGATGATAAAGTCATTTCGGCGGCAGCAGCTGCTACCTCTGCTTCTTCCCTCTCAATCTCTAGACCGTAACTTGTACATAATGCTTCAAGCCCTCCGTAAAAACCGCTCCCAATTGCATTAAACTTCCACTCACCGTTATATCTATACAATTCACCGACAACTACAGCCGTTTCCTTTGTAAACGCCAAGCCATAATCAAATCGGAACAACTCTTCATCTGTACTTCCATTTACTAGTCGAATATATAAATGCGATACGTTTTGCATAAAATGGCCAAGCCGTTCGCCCTCATGGATCGTCACTGTAAAAGCTATTTTTTCCGTATTTTTACTCAGCCGCTTCAAGTGTATCGTGATTGCCTCCTTATCACCGCTCTTATCTGTCACATCATGCGAAATCGAACCATCGTGTGCTTGTGGATTGCCATAAAATATAAAATGTTCATCTCTCTCGCAGATATTTCGATCAGATAATAGAAAAGCAGCAGCATCGATGCTCATCGATGCTTCTCTAGTCGTCCAACCAAATTGAACTCTCACAGATGTAAGTTCGCGTCCTCTAGTGATATCTACCTTTTGACCCTTCGACAATAACATGCTTCCCGCTCCATTTCGATTTAACTAGTATTCTTCACTCTATTATCTACGAAACTATGGCTAAAGTCCTCCTCCAAACTATCCATTTTTTTCAAAATGTTCGTTTACAAAAGGATATAATTATTATAAAATTCTTTATAACGAACATTAAGTTCGCAATTAGAGCGGGGACGGGAGGTGTTGATGTCATGTCCAAATTCAAAAAAATCTTATCGCTTACCTTGCTGATCACCATCTGTATGTATCCTGCTTCCGCATTTGCTGCATCCAGTAAAGAACCATACGATGAAAAGAAAGGTTTCTTATCAAGTATCTTGTCTGTGTTCTCCATTACGAAAAGTACAAACAACAGCAACAGTAGCAACAATAACAGTAATAATAATAAGCAAAACAACAACAAGAATACTAATAACAATAATCATTCAAACCAACCAAGCAAAAATAAGAACGACAAAGATTGGGACAAGAAAGGCTGGTTTGACTGGTTCGACAATGATGACTGGTTCGACAATGATGATTGGTGGGATGATATCTGTTGGTGGGATAAGCATAAGGAGGATTCATTCAAAATTTGGGAGCGTTATTATTGTTATTGATACCAGCTTGTCCGGTAACCGTTGGTTAAAACCAGCGGTTATTTTTTATTTATGCTCCTAAAGGAAATTTATATGGCATTTATTGTCGAAATAGATTCGCTCAAATTGTATAAGCTTTCCGATAAGAGGACGGGTTCATGCCAAACGATTTCTTGAAGCTTTTGCTCAAATGATGCTCATCCGTAAACCCGCACTGCTCTGCTATTTGCGCAAGCGTTAATGAAGAATTAACTAGCATAAGCTTAACCTTATCCATTCTTAGATTGGCGGCGTACGAACTTGGTGTCATTTGAAATTCCTGCTTAAACAGCCTGGTCAATTGCACTTGGCTGAGGCCAAGCTCCATCGCGATCGCCTTCAAGGAAACGCCCTCTTCCGCTTGCTGCTGAAGCATATGTACCACACGCTGCAAGGCCTGGTTCTCGCTATATAAATAATTTATCTTACGATTCATGCTTTCAATCTGATAGACATACATCAAATCCCTTAACAGATGTTGCTTGTATTTCAGCACGAGACTTTCCTTCACATAACGAGCTTCACGAAACAACGAAAGTGTAGAACTCATTCTTTTTTTGTTCAGCATAATAAGCTTACCTGTAGGGGGCAAAGTTTCGTTGTCCTCCCCGGAAGCGCTACCCGTATTTCGCCACTGGAACCCGATGAGGTGAAATGACAAGCCGTCTGTTTTGCGATAAAAGGTTATATTAGGTGGACAAAGCACCATTTCCCCTTTCTCGGCTCTCTCGCTCCTCGAATTTCCCATTCTATACTCAAAGCCGCCTTCTTCAACAATGAATAAAGCCCAGTGATCGTAAGTATCCTCTGTCTTCTGAAAATGCGCAGCATCCTTCACGAACACATGGTAAATCAGCTCGGGCTCGCGAAACCAAGGCTTGTCCAAACCCATCATCCCTTTTACGAAATTATTTACAAGAAAGTTGATTAATCTATACATTATACTACGAAAAATCGTTGCATATAATTAAATTAATTACAAGAAGGAGGAGAGGCTAATGCGTACAGCTTCGCTAAATATTCCAGAATTAATGAGTCGTTTTCATGAACAAGGATACTTGGTTTTACCCGATATACTTTCACAGGAAAAGGTATCCCTCCTGAATTCAGCTATCGACGAGGTCCTTGCAGAGGAGGAAGATACGTTTGCACATAATATTTACAACAGCGTCTCCCGTCACACTGAAATTGCCTCATTGATCGATCACGAAGAAATCCTTCCCTTAATCGTTAATTTGCTTGGACATAATATTCAGCTGCATATTTCCCATCTAACCGTGAGAAAACCTAATCCAAATGATATAAAGACGGCTTCCCACAGCTTTATCGATTGGCATCAAGACGGCCCTCATCCACAGTTTCCGGTTATTGCAGGCTTAACAGCTACTTATTATATAAAAGTCTGTTATATTTTGAGTGATATGACACAGCCGAACCGCGGCAATACAAAGGTTATTCCGGGCAGCCACAGGCATCCCTATAATCCGAACCATAAGGATGTACGCCAGCAATTGGACGGCGAGGTACAAGTGTGCGGAAAGCCGGGTGATGTATTTATTTTCGCACAAAATTTATGGCATGCCGGATCGATCAATCAATCCGAATTTACAAGAAGGCAGCTCTTTCTCGGCTATAGCCCGATCTGGATGCGTCCAATTGACTATCATCAGGCAGACGAGCATCTATTAAAGGATGCCGATCCGATCCGCCGTCAACTGCTTGGACAAATCAGCGACAATAAATTCAAATTTTATGTCCCGGAAGAATCGATGGTACCGCTCAAAATGATGGTTATCAACAGCGTCTGATAAAGCCGAAGCTGGGCGCGCATAAGGACCGTTTACTCACCTCATCGTGATGCAAACGGTCCTTTAACAATTAGCTTGCGATGTCCGATAGCTCCGACAGCAGCATGAGTACGAGTCCCTGCCCATAAAGAGTTGGATAACAAGCGATCTCATTGTAAGCTTCGATTGAAGGCATGATAGGCGTCCCGCCTGACACGCCCATGACTTCCCCGCTCGGCTTTATTTTAAGAAGAATAGCATCTGCCGCAAGGTACGCAGCATTCAAGTAATCCGCATCGAGCAAGCCTTGACGTACCGCTTTCACAATGCCGCAAGAAATGCCGGCGCTGCCCGACGTTTCCGAATAAAATTCAGGACGGTCAAGCACCGTTGCCCATAGGCCTTCCTCATGTTGATAGCGAATAAGGCTGCGCATGAGCAATTGGTAACGTTCGAGCGTTTCCTTCGGAACAACTGCTAAACCTTCCAGCTCTTCTACTATCATCGGCACCGCCACCGCTATCCACGCATTAGCTCTCGTCCAGCGGGCAGCCGAAAGATGGTTCCGTGCCTCCGAATTCCAGCCATGAAACAGCACACCCGTATCATTATCCTGCAGCAGCGTTAAATGCAGCTCCACCTGACGTACGGCCTCTTTCGCATAATCCACATTCCCAGTGAGTTTCGCAAGTTTAGCCAAGAACAAAACCGCCATAAAAATAGTATCCGCCCATACCTGCTCCGGGAATTTCACATTTTCCGTAACCGTATGCTCGAAGGCACCTTCCCTTGTACGGGGCGCCTCCGTCATCATCCATTGTCCAATCCGCTCTGCTGTCTCCAAAAAAACAGGATCATGCGTATGCTCGTAAAGCGCTGGAAAAACCGTATATGGCGCCATTGCATTGATGACTCTGACCTTCTCCGCAAGGTGTAAATTATTTTGCGACCATTTTATTAACTCCGTCATCGTCTCTGATTCATCTGTAAGCTCATAATAAGACAGCATCGCAATGACGCCGACTCCCGGCACCCAGTCCCAATGGTTCAAATCCATGCCCCAACTACCGGAATGATCCTCAAGCATATAGTGATAAACACGATCAGCCGCCTGATTCACTATTTCTCGCGATAACTTCGTTTTCATGCCTGCTCCTCCACCTCCATAAAATGATGCAGCTTCACCGTTTTATACTGATGGTGATGCTGCAGGCTTCAATGCTAAGGATAACTTAATAGGATCATCACTGGTTGCGTCGACATTCTGCTTGCTTGAAAAACTAGCTGCTACAACATCATCATAGGTCTCTACTATAATTTCCGGCTCTGCTTCACCAATTACTAGCGAAAAAAGAAAAGCTGCTTTGCCCATCTTCTCAAAATCAATTGTACTGTCCTCTACTGCATGTAAAATATGGTCGAAGCAAAAGCTGCTGCTGTTCCTCGCGAGCTCCCACTTCCAATTGTCTTTTTGTTTATCGTCATGCTCCTCCGTCCCTGCACCAAATGCCGTAAACAAAATACGCAGAGCAACTTTGCAGTCACCGATTCTAACCTCCGCTCTTTCCCCGCTCACTTCCGCGTCTACATTATCCAAGCAGCCGCCAAGCTCTACCCGAATTCGCAAATCAGATGCAGCTATGCAGCCATTTATTCGATCAAGGCTCGGATGAGTATCTCCTCCATCAGTTAGAAAACGGATGCCGAGGAGCAGTCTACTTCCCTCTACTCTACTGTTCAGTACAGCTGAGCAATAATCATAGCCGTCATGCAGGACGCGCAGCTTCAAATAGGCCGCCTCTCCACCATTATCAAAGAAAACAAGCAGCGGTCTTGTTTGATTCCACATAATTTCCTCACTGGACACACCAATCGCAAAGGAAGAGGTCATGTAGGTTGTTGCCCACTTTTCCTGCCCGGTCTGTTCATTTCTAGAATAGAGCTGCTGGAGCAGCCTTTCCTCAGACTGTGTGAAGAATGGATCATACTTGTGCGGACAGCAAATCCCGCTCCCAAACCACTCCGCATCATACGGCTGTTCATTCTTAAATGTAAACACAACCCTATTGTTTGTAGCGATTTGCAAAAACGACTTCGCCATATCCGTTAGCAGCGTACTGTAGCTCCGGCTGTGCGGGCCGGACCACTGCTTCGTCGCCGGATGAAAATGCTCTGCTACCATGCGCCATGCGCTATCGAGCAAATCTTCCGCAAGCGCTTTGGCCTGACCACTCACAGACATCGTATAAATTTTGGACAGTTCGGTGATGGCGATAACCGTATAAGTCGGACTGTTAAACTCATGAAACGTCCCTAGCTGATTCGTAAATGCATGGAGCTTTTCCAGCCTTCGAATACCATAATCGGCCAATTCCGGCTCAGCGTATGCTTCGCCCGCGATAAGCGTGACCAAAGCACCCATTAGTGCGATATTCGTATAATTTGGACCTACATCCCGCTTCATAATGGCATCGCATGCGCAGAATACAGCCTGACGGATCAGCTCTCGCAGTTCCATAGGTAATCTGTCCCCATGCCGGACTTCGATTTGAACGAGCTGTTTCCCGCAAAAATCAGCCCAGTTCCAATCTGGCGGGGACATTTTCGCAAGCGGCTCCTCGTAAAACCATGACCATATGCCATACGTTAGGTGTGCAGGATTTTGGTCTTGCAGTGAAATCACTTTGCGTATGACTTCATAAGCTCTCGTGGTATAATCCGGCAAACCGCTGTCAAGCAAAGCCAGTGCATAAAGAAGAGAAGGATATGTAGGGTGAACAAGCGGGAACTCCTCAGCTGTAAGCGTTGTATGGTAGCCGGGACTATGAAAGGGCAGCTTGAGCATGTTGGTTTCCAGGTCAAAAAACGGCTCCCAGTAATGAATTTTTCCAAGCAGCAGCAGCTTGTGATCCATTGGATTGTCTGTCTTATCCATATATCCCATCCTCTCAATTAAGGCATCCTAGTTGGCGCCAATGCTGTGATAGAGAGCAGACCGCCATTAAGGCGAACTGCTCATCTCCTGCCTTTCAACCTGTATCTATTAAGCTCCGTTCTCTGGCGATTTAGTCAGTTGGCGCCGGAGTTACTGGATTCGGAGCTGCTTCAGGTCTACCCGGCTCTGGCGTTTCACTGGGTACTGGAGTTTCAATTGGTCCTGGCACTACGGTTTCACTTGGCTCCGGCACTACAACTTCAGTAGGCATAGGTGTCCCCGACTCCGGATCAACGACTGGAGCAGATGTGACTGTAACTAAGCAGCTGGCTGTAAATAAACCATCCATCGTCGTTACCGTTATCGTTGCCGTACCCACTCCGACAGGCGTAACTTCCCCTGCATTTACTGCCGCAACATTCGGATCGCTTGTTGTCCACGTTACCTCTTTACTCGCAGCATTCTCTGGCGTCACCGCTGCAAGAAGTGCAACTGCAGGGTCACCCGCAGTCATCTCAAGTAGGCTCCTGTCAAGCGTCACACCGCTAACGCTTGCTGAACCAGCGCCGCCGATCAACATAGGCTTAAATAGTTTAGACTGTTTATTGGACCCGATGCCTCCGCCCCACTCCAGCCATCCTTTGCGTCCATTGCCGTCATTCTCATTCACAAGAGCGGACAAGCTTAGAATCCCATCACTCGGAACAATCGGCGACAATTCCGTCCAAGGCAATGCGAGCCGGTAGATTGTATCCTTGTTTGTTTCATCTCTCGTAATCTGGAGCTGGCGATTTGTAACCGGCCCAGTCAATACGCCAGTCATCGCCATCCACCGATATAATTCCGGCCCGTTTGGTGTCAGCGCCATTCCGTATTCATACCATTCCGCCGCCTCTCCCGGCGTTCCTAAGGAAATAGCGAACTGAATACTGTCTCCGCTCCAAATCGCATCTCCTGATTTGGTTTGCGAGAATAGATCGTCATGGATCTTTGCCGACAGATAGAGGTGGTCAATATCATACGTAACCCATAGCTTACCGCTCAAATCCTCCGGCCCATTATGCGGCACCACTCTTGAATGGCCTTCCTCAAACAGGTCGATGCCAGGGAGATCGGTTACATCGTCCAGCGCCCCATCCACCTGCACCGTGCGGTTAACGATGGGCGTCATACTTGCGATAGCGATATTGTTCAAGTTGCCTGAAAGAGACAATACGGTGCCATCATCCAAATAGACGGTAAGCTGGTGAGGCGTTAAAGTTCCCTCGGGCAGTGCCGGTATTGGAAGATCAATTGTATAATCCGTAAAACCAGGCAGCACCGTATTATAAGTTTCTGATTCGGTATTCGCACCCACCTGCCAATCGATCTGTGTCAACCGCCTATCGACCGGCTTTGTATTATCGATTCGAACTCTCAGGAAGTTGCTGCCCTCCTTCAGCACATGTTTGACAGAAAGCTCCTCCGATTGCTTGATCACCACTGTATTTTTTAACGCGCCGATTTTTTTGCCGCCAACGACAAGCTCCGCCGTCGCTGTGTAGCTGCCAGGTTGACCTATTCCTTGAAATACGACAGGATAGGTGCCGACCGAAGAAGCCAGTATATTTTGAACTGATCCTTGCAATTGAATGCGGGCGCTTAGCGGATTCCAAGATGATGCTTTGTATACGGATAACGTTACGCTGATAGGATCACCGGTAAAGGAAGGTTCGCTCTTAAGCCTATATTTGCTTCCTTGAATGACTTTATCGATTTTCCCTTGGATGAATAGAGGTTCGCTTGAAGCCGTAATGTAAATTTCCCCGTCCTTCGGCGTATAGGTAGCTGAACGGCCCATCATGTCCGTTACGACCAGCGGTCCATTTGTTTTCAAAGTCAGATCGGTCTCGGTATCCGTCCCTGACCAAAGCACATGAATCGATTTCTGGTCCTTCTTAAATTTATAGCGATAGATGCCGTTTGTAATCTCCTGACCGGTTACGCTTGCGCCAGTCAACTGCCGTGCTACCGTCGCTAACGCCACATAACCCGGTTTTGGCGTATACGCGCCGAGCGGATCACCGCCATTATGAATAATACCGAAGTTATGCTCGTTATATTTCTTATCCGTTCCGTCGTCCATCAGATCGTACCAGAAGATTTTCTCCACTCCTGCTGCCATGCCAAGTACATAGGTGCGAATCAAATAGGCAGCCTGCGTCTTCTCATCCACTCCGCGTGGGTCAAGCTGCGTCGGCCATCCAATTTCCGAGAACCAGATGGGTTTCGTCTGTCCGTTGTTATAGGTTTTCACCAGTTGATTTAACGAGGTTACCTCGTTAAGAAGTCCCTCCGGCTTGTCAGGATAACGGTAAGGATGTACGGATAAGGTGTCCATGTAGTTTAACCCGCCGAGCTGGAACAAATCTTCAAGCCACTCGGCTGGAATGCCTGCGGTCGCGCCTCCAAGCACATTCAGATCAGGGCGCACCGATTTGGCAGCCTCATAACCTGCTTTCATTAGGTTGAAGTATACATCGGGCTGTGATGCAGCCGGCCCATTCCCTCCAAATCCGGGCAGGTTGAACTCGTTCCACATCTCTCCCCATTTGATTTGGCCGCCGTATCGGTTCAGTACGGATTTCGTATAATTCGCATAGGCGGCGTGAGCTTCTGCTGAATAAGGCGTTTGGAAATTATCATAAAATTGATTGGAAAAAGCGAAGGTCATTAGCGGATCGATGCTGTTCTCCAGCAATCCTTCCATATAGAGTGTAAATTTCGGGTTATAGGTGTAGATGCCTTTTTTTAGCTCAATCTCAGACCAAAACATCGCATCCCTCACGCTTTTGGCTCCTGCATACTTGACCAAAGGAAGCATCTCACGGTTCCAGCTATGTGCAAAATGCGTCTGTACGCCAAACGGTGATGCTGTCACTGCTGTCAAATCAAACGTTGGCACAGCCGCGAATGTCGTCTCTGTTGTTTTAAGCAAAGTTCCCGCTTGATAAGCTGATAGTTTTAAACGATAATAGCCATCTGATTGTACCGGCACCTCAAGCCTGATCTTTCCTCCAGTAACCGGCGAGCTTCCAGTTAAACCGGGCTCACCCCAAGCATCATAGGTTTGCCATGTGACGGTATCTCCCGTTGTTAATACATCAAAAGTGCCTTTGCTTGCACCAGCAAATACGTTGCCAACCTGCGTTTGAGCGATGGCTAGGTCAGGTACGGTCACCTTGATTCGCAGATCGTCGAACCATACCGAGCCGCTCTTAAGCCCCGTACGCAGTCCCGCCCGTGCTACCTTGATCGTCATCTTCTTAAGCGACGGATGAAAGGCTCCGTCATTGGCGCCTCCCCAGTGCGTATATTCGCTGCCGGCATTGAAAGCATTCACGGTAACCTTCTGCCAATCCGTTGTCGGCTGAAGCACCAGCCTTTGCGAGTGGTTTTGGTTCGTTCCGTCCATTAGTACAATATAAATCGATGCAGCATCCGCAGTTTTCACCCAAAAGGATAAGCTTACCGCATCCGCCGGAACTATTCGTTTCGTCAGATACCGCTCCAGTGCAACGTATGAGCCGCCGCCATTAAAATCGCCAGTCACCTTGGCCGAGGAAAGACCTGTTTTGAATACAGACTGATCTCTTGTAAAGCTTCCTTGCGCCCCGGGAAATTCGGCGCCCAGCAGGAAGTCCCATACTTCGTCGGAGCTCTCATAATCGCCGGCTTGAAGCTCTGCGACCACCGCTTCTGCAGCCGCTGCATGTTCATTTTTTCCAAGCGTACCAGATGCCGTCATGATCAATGCAAAGACGAGGAATAATGAAAAAACTTTTTTCATGGTCATCATTTTCCATCCATCCTTTGCTACTCGGATCGGCGATTAACCCTTCCCGAAAAGTAATGACCGCATTCGGGAAGGGCCTTCCCCTCTACTTCAGATGCTCTTTGTTCGTTTCATACCACTCCTGCACTAGCTTCTCTACATTTTCACCGCCCAAACGCTTCCATTCCTTGCGAATATCCTCCATTCCAGCCTGCGGTGTAAGCGCGCCTCCTCCCGTTACGATCTTGGCTTCAATTTGCTGCGCAATCGGAGCGAAGGTAGCAATCAGTTGGCTTACCTCAGGCAAATCAGGATTATAGGCAATGTCCCGTCTGTATTTATTTTTCATCGCAATCTCAAGACCAGCTGCTTTAAGCACAGCCTGCTCTTGAGAAATCGGATCCTGTGCCGCCATCACCGCATACCATTCCGGCTTCGGATCCCATTCATTCAAGATCGCATACTCTCTTGCATAAAACACTTCCTTCTTGAACTTATCAGCGTCGGTCTTCTGCGGAACTTCTCCCACGAGCTTATAATGATCGTCCTTCTCTCCAATTCTGAGCGGCTCCCAGCCCTTCTCCAGCATCCAGTCCAAAAATTTGACGCCTGCTTCGATTTTGTCCTCTTTCATATTCGTATTAAAAGCGATATACATATTGGCCGGCACTTCCTGATAAAGGCCATTTTTTCCATACTTCGAAGCGACAGGCTCCAAAGGTACAACTTTTGCATCCGGCACATTTTTTTTCAAATCAACAAACTCTGCGCCCATTGACCATGAGCCAAGATAAATACCAGACTTGCCTGTCGTCCAAAGCTGCAGCGAGCGCTGAAAATTCGTATCCGTAATGTATTCCTTATCGATCAACCCTTCGTCAAAAAGCTGCTTCTGCAAAGCAAGCGAATCGGTATACCGATCCAGTATACGGCCGAACGTGAGCTTGCCATCTTCCAGATACCATTGGTTCTCGTTATTGAAGAAAAGGGCTCTTAAAATTTGCACTCCGTTGTAATTAAAAGTGATTGGAACCGTATCCGCCGTGCCGTTGCCGTCCGGATCGCCCTCTTTGAACTTGCGTGCAACCTCAATTAATTCTTCAACAGTTGTCGGAGCTTTCAAGCCCAGCTTATCCAACCAGTCCTGACGAATCATAATGCCATGATTGGCTATCGTTTCTTGTCCACGCGCGCTTGCAATCGCATACATTTTTCCATTAATCGTTAGGAAAGGTTTAAGTTCTGGATGCTTAGCCAAATAAGCTTTGTACGTTGTGCTGTATTTTTCGATATATTCGTCGATTGGCTGAATCGCTCCCTGTGCAGCGAGCTGGCTAATATAGCTGCGGTCATATTCCCATATGAGATCCGGAGCCGTGCCCGATGCGATCAGCGTGTTTAATTTTTGCTGTACCTGCGTACGCGGTACGGGTACCCATTTGACCTTTGCAGGAGCATTCTCATTGATCCACTTCGTCCAGCGGTTGTTTTCGTAGCTACCTTCATCCGACGACACTTCGCCCCGGTCAAGGATCGATACGCTAATCTCTTTCTTTTGCTCTACCACTGGTGCTGGCACATCGGTCTTATTCGGTACAGCAGAAGGTTTATTCGGCTCGGATTTCCCCGTGCAGCCAGCCAGCAGTACAACAATTAAGCTAGCCATCATGATCAAATTGCGGGTTTTGTTCCATTTCAACAAATACATCATCCCCTTTTCCTTATTAACCTTTAACCGAACCGATCAAGACACCTTTTACAAAATGTTTCTGAAGAAACGGATATACGCATAGAATCGGCGTGACCGCAATGACGATGGCCGCAGCTTTGATGCCTTCGGGCGTTAACAAGATTTGCCCCGCACCCTCACTTCCCCCAGTATTGTTAAGCAGGCTTGCATCCACTTGATTAATCATCTGATACAGCTTCACCATCAAGGATTGTGACGTCGTTTTTGTGATATAAAGAAGAACGCTGAAATAGGAGTTCCACCAGCCAACGGCGTAGAACAGCGACAAGGAGGCGATGATCGGCTTGCACAGCGGAAGCATGATCTGCATTAAGACCCGCCAATCTCCAGCTCCGTCCATAGCAGCCGACTCTTCAATTTCATCCGGAAGGCCTTCCATAAACGTTTTCATCACGAACATGTTATATGTGCTGACTAGCCCAGGAAGCCATAATGCCCAGTATGTGTCCATTAAGCCCAGCGACTTGACGAGAATGAAGCTCGGAATGATCCCAGAAACGAATAACATCGTGAACGTAACAAACATTAGCAGTCCGCTGCGTCCCATCAAGCGGCGTCTTGAAAGCGGATAGGCAGCAAGTATCGTCATGATCATGTTCAACGCGGTACCAACAACCGTGATCAAGACCGTATTTCGCAAGCCGATCAAAATTTGTCCGTCATCAAAAAGCCGATCGTAAGCATGCAGATTGAATTCAATTGGCCACAGCATCACTTCTCCGGCTGTAATTGCCCGGCTGCTGCTAAAGGATGCTGCCACCTCATACCATAGCGGGAACAGCGCGATTAAGGACGAGAGGCCAAGAAACGTATAAAGGATGATTTTGCTAATCGATGACAACACAAAAGATGCGGCAGCATTCCTTTTCACCGTTACCATAACCCCCTTTCGCCGAACTTTCGGATGAGCCCGTTAACGCCTACGACTAGAATGAACCCAATCAAGGATTGGAATAACCCAAGCGCTGTCGTGTAGCTGTAATTCATATTTTGCAAGCCGACCCGGTATACGTAGGTGCTGATGACATCCGCTACATCCAGCACGGATTGGTTTTGAAGCACCAGCGTTTGTTCAAGGCCAACATCCATCATATGCCCCATCCGAAGGATCAATAAGATGGCGATCGTGCTGCGAATGCCGGGAAGTGTAATATGCCAAATTTGCCGCAGCTTGTTTGCACCGTCGATTTTGGCTGCTTCATAAAGCTGGGGATCAATCGAAGCCATCGCTGCTAAATAGAGAATCGTCCCCCAGCCCGCTTCGCGCCAAATACCGGATAACGTATACACAACAGGCCACCAAGTCGAATCCGCCATAAAATAGACGGGCTCGATGCCCAATTGTTTTAGAATCAGATTCACGACGCCTGTGCTTGGCGAAAGGATCGCAATAACGATACCGCCAAGCACAACCCAAGAGATGAAGTGAGGCAAATACAACAGGTTCTGAACCGTCCTTTTGTACCATTCTCTGCGCACCTCGTTAAGCAGCAAGGCAAGGAGGATAGGTACCGGAAAACCAAACACGAGACTATAGATGTTCAACAGCAGCGTATTTCTAAGAATTCTCCAAAAATCCAAGCTTGCGAACAGCATTTGAAAATGATGAAAACCAGCCCATTCGCTTCCCCATATTCCATCAATAAACCGGTAATTTTTGAATGCGATAATCTCGCCCGCCATCGGTGCGTATTTAAAGATGACATAAAACAAGATGACAGGCAGAAGCATCAAATATAAGTGACGATCCCGCTTAAGCCGTATCCAAATCGTCCTCCCCCCCTTTATGTTCCGTCTACAATTCGATCGTACACAAAGCTCGGGAAGCTGAATATAGACATGTTCTGTGCCAGGTGTCTTTTATTGTGAAATGGCCCAGTCACCTTTCTTGAACAGGTTCATTCTTATGCTGTGAAACGGAAGAAATCCCGCCATTAAAAGCAAAAACGCCTTCAGCATCCTCTGGATGTTGAAGTATATTTGACGGAGAAATATAAGCTCTCTATAAGCTAACAAACTTATTAATTCTTATATTACAATGAAAAAACCGGGGCAACGCCTCCGCTTTGGAAGTGTGCCACCGGTCTTACGTTCGCTCTGTGTCTTGCCCATGTTGTTTGCTGATGGCTTGCTCGCGGAACTCTGTCGGTGTCATCCCTGTAAATTTTTTAAACGTCCGCAAGAAGCTGCGGGTATTCATATATCCTATCGCTTCGGCGATGTCGTTCACCTTTTTATCCTTATTAGCAAGCAGTGCTTTCGAGGCGTCAATTCGAATTTCGATTAGATAGTCGATAAAATTTCGCTCGGTATATTCTTTAAACTGCTTGCTAATATAGGTTGGGCTCAAATGAAACTGTACAGCGAGCCGATCGAGCGACAAATCATTTTCGTGGTAATGGGCTTGAATGTAGGTAAGCATCCGCTCAATCGTGTCATTTTTCCCTCTCAGGCTTCGTTTGCTCGTAAGCTTAGCAGCCAGCTCCTCAAGAACAGCGAGGACGAGGGACTCTGCTTGCTTCCAATTCTCACTGTGCTCAATCTTCTCATAAATGCTGTCCAAGTTGCCCATCGACTCCTCGGGACCGATTCCGATTGCATCCGCAACCTGCAGCGCCTTCACGATTAAATCGAACGAAAACTGGCGGATGAGGTCAGGAGGCAAGCTTAGTTCCACCGCCTTCTCGAAGGCTTGGTGCACATCCTCCTTTATTTTATCCGTATCCGTCTGCTTGAGCGCCTCCATAATTCGATTTGCCTTCCGATTCAAACGGTAATAGTCTTGACTGTCCGGCGGTTGCAAATCCTCGATTGAAATGACGGAATGGCTGCCAAAAAGCATCTTGTAGCGGAGCGCCTTGCGCGACTCGCCGTAGGAGCTTTGAATATCGCCGAGCTCCTTGACTCCTCTGCCAACACCCACCGTGGCGACTAAGCCGAATTGCTTTTTAATTATCTCAAGTATCCATTCCAAAATTGCGAGCGCGCGCAAATGGTTTTGTTCCGCTTCGCCCTCGGCGAAGCTAAAGACAAGCGCCGCTCGTCCGCCGCCTAAATCGATTGCGACTCCAGCATCCTCTTTGCCCATCATCTCCTCCGCCACGTTGCAAAACACATACGTATACAACGTTTCATCACGCGGGCTTAAGCAACCTTCTGGTTTCGCAATTTCTGCTGTACATACAAGGTAGCGCTCTGAATAGAGCTTAATGCCTGTAAATTCAAAGTGATGCCGCAAAGCTTGGTAGTCCGTTCGGTAGCCGGTCAGCATATCCATAATCAATCTCCATTTGAGCACGGATTTGGAATCTCGCACATGCTTCTCCAAGTGCTCCCGATCCACCATCATTTGCTCAAACACCGTCTCCAAATAAGTGAATCCCGCCGTATCAAATCCGCGCTTCTTATCTGGCTGGTAGGTCCCTGAAAGCTTGCTGACCAGTCGATCAAGCGGCTTGAAGGTTAACCGATTAACGTAAAACAATACAATTAGCGCTAGAACGATCATTACGCCAGCCAATATAAATAAAAGATTGCGGGTAATCTGAAGCGGCTCGTAAATTTGTGATTCCGGCATGATGCTGACCATTTTCCAACCCGTATAGGCGGATGTCCTGTAAAATACGGTTTGCGGGATCCCGTCCAGCTTGACTGATAGGGAGCCGCTGCCTTCTGCTGCGAGTACATTTTTCATATAGGGCAATTGCTTTAAATTTTGGTAAAGGAGCGTTTTGTCATCGTGGCTGACGACTTTTCCATCTGCGTCGAATATAAACAAATGGCCAGCCGAGCTTTCCTCATAGACCGATTTAATCATATCGTAGAGAACAACCTCGTTAATGTTAACGGCAACGATGCCGTTACGATAACCGGGACTGCTGAGCGTTGGGTAGGAGCGCACCAGTGTGACAACGTTTTGAGTTGTCGTTCCATCCCACACCGGATGGGTCGTCATCCACTTGAAATAACCCGGCATGTCCATATAATCAGCCAGCCAGTTGTCTACCGATGAAATATCATTCATATAAGCCTTTTCGGTCAAAATATCGCCGTTTACAGCAGAGTAAACGAAAATGGATGAGAAAGTGGGATTGGCGTTAATAAAGTTTTTTAATTTTGTCGTAAGCCCATAATAGTTGCTGTATTTTTGGGCATCGTCATTGTAACTATCCAGCATGAAGTAAACGAATTCGAGCTCTTCCATAAGCGCGAGTAAATCTTTCTCGGTTTGACGGAACGCCACTTCAATCTTTTGGTCTACTTGCTTGAGCAGCGCGAGATTCGTATTGGTTAGATCGGCCTCAAGCGGACCAACCGTACCCCGGTAGGACAACCAGAAGGTTAAGGCAATAATCAGCAGAAATGTGCTTCCGTAAATGATCATCACTTTTCCCGAAATGCTGGATTTCATTCCAAACCTCCTCACGGGATGCAGCTTGTTCATTACTATATGCATCATATGAGTTTGGCATTATACATTCATAGCTTTTAAGACAAAGGTAGCAGCACAAAAAAGAACCCTGCAGGCTAGTAACTGAGCCGCAAGGTAATTAAATATAAATAAAAAAAAGCGACATTGCCCGCCAAGGGTAAGTCGCTTTCTGTTTATTTGCCAAAAGTACCTGGTTTTATTTTTTTTACATCATACATATTTACCGATGAATCAACGATATATGAAGGGCGCTGCTCATCTTTTTTGTTCCGATGGCCAGCAATATGGACGGGATCTTTCTCCCAATTTTTCCAAGCTTCATCAGACTCCCAACGGATCATAATAACCACTTCTTCCGTTTCTTTTGCTTTTCTATTCACCATAATATTAATATCGATAAGACCTTCCTTGCCATCAATATAGCCCTCTTGCCCAAAATTGTCGACAACTTGCTGTGAATTTCCCTTTTCCACTACAATTGATCTCAATTGAATGAACACAGAAATCCCTCCTATATCAATTTAAAAACTACCATTCAACTATATCGATAACGATTCTCATTGTCAAATATGCATTGTTAAAATGTTCCTATTCAGGCGGCATATTTTTCTCCCCTCCCCTTCTTATTTAAATAAACGACTAAAATTTTATTAATCGTCAGCAAGTAACGACTAACATGTCAAAAAAATGATAAAATAGATGATGATAATACCAAAAAGGCGGAGATTACATGGGACATCCATTCATTATTGAACCGATATCGTACATTAGCTTCGATAACGAGGCAGAGCAAATAGAAAAATGCAAGGAATGGGGTTTGCTTTCTGAGAAGGCTGCCAAAACAAAAGTATTTTTCTATAAAGGAAACGGCGTGAATCTCGAATGCACTATTATTGGATATGTGGATAAAATGACTGCTGTCATTTCGTTTGAAAATGAACAAAAGCATTGTATTCACCCCTCCTACTTAAAGGAAATGCAAGCTTCTAGTTATGGCCAGAAGACTTCCAATGCAGTTGAAGAGATTGCACCTGCACAAGAGATTGAAGCTGATAAAAATGACGTTCTGCTAGAAACATCACAAATTAATGATGCAGCAGCGATTTCGGAGACGATACCAGCGCCTGATTCCGTTGAAGAAGTACATAAAGAACCTAAAGCAGCAGCTGCTCCAAAGGAAAAAACAAAAAAAGAAAAGGCGCCAAAACTGCAGCTTCCTGAAGATAAGATCAAAATGGTCGCAACAGTAAAAGAATTTACGACTGTACCTAACAATTTTTCTGATACAGATGACGAGGTTGTTATTTACAACGCAGTAGCCATTCAAGATCCTGCTATGGAGATCGGCGATGCGTGGTCCAGCCATAGTGCTACCCTTAAAAAGCTTGAGCTGGAAATCGGCGATATCCTTCATTTTGAAGGAAAAATAGTCGCTAAAAAGCTTACTAAACACCCTGTACCTTACAAAATCAATAACCCTGCAAAAATTCAAAAAGAAAAATCAGAATAAACCCATTTATATTTGAGGTATACCTTGAGCTTTGCTTCTAACCTACAGGAGTAAAGCTTTTTTCTGATCCAACTTTATAGTTTAAAACTATAAAATGGATAGGAATAATATATTTCACTTATATACAATCTTTGTGTGAGAATATGGTTACCAATAGTTAGGGGATGATATTATGCCTTCCGGCCAATTTTGGAAAACCGAATTATATGACAACAAACTGGGTTTTGTATCTGAGTATGGGAAGGAAGTTGTTGAATTATTAAGTCCTGCCCCAGGTGAGAAAATATTAGATGTAGGATGTGGCACCGGAGATTTGGCCTATGATATATCGAAAACAGGAGCAACAGTTGTAGGCATGGATTTTTCTGCGGAAATGATTGAAAAAGCACGAGTGAAATATCCAACCATTCATTTTTTCACTGGAAATGGTGAACAGTTTCAGTTAGATGAAACATTTGATGCTGTATTCTCTAATGCGGCATTGCATTGGATGAAAAATGCGAAACAAGTGGTTGAAAATGTGTGGAATGTGCTAAACAGCGGCGGCAGATTTGTTGCTGAGTTTGGCGGCAAAGGAAATGTTAATCGAATAGTAAAAGCAACTACTGCTGTGCTTGATGAGGATTATGCTATTGATGCAGAAAAATTAAACCCTTGGTTCTTTCCGAGCATTTCAGAATATAGCGCTCTACTTGAACAACAAGGATTTCGAGTAACTTATGCCGTTCTTTTTGATCGGCCTACGAAGATGGAAGACGGTGAAGAAGGACTAAATCACTGGTTATCTGGTTTTGCAAATCATTTTTTCGCTCATGTATCGGAAGAAGATAAAAAGTTGCTATACGCTAAAATAGCCGCAAGAGTAAGAAATGGTTTATTCCATGATGGTATATGGTATGTGGATTATGTGCGGATTAGAGTAAAAGCTATTAAACCATAACTTTAAAACACCCTATAAATAGAGAAAAAGACTGCTGCTTAACCTTGTATGGTTTTAAGCAGCAGTCTTCTCTATTAAGAAGCAATCAGATGATAGGAAGATTAACGAATACGATAGCTGAGATCGTTCCAACGAAGCTCGTTGCGAACACTGCGAACCGTTGAATGCTTATCGATTACTACGGTTTCAATGCCAACTTGATCCGCCCAGTCTACAAGCTGCTCAGTCGTTACGACGTATGAGAATACGGTGTGATGAGCGCCGCCAGCGTAAATCCAGCTCTCTGCTGCATCTCGAAGCGATGGTTCTGGTTTCCATAGCACACGAGCTACTGGAAGCTTCGGCATTTCATGAGTAGGCTTCACTGCATCCACTTGGTTAATGATCAAGCGGAAACGATTGCCTAGATCGATGAGTGAAGCATTAAGCGCAGCACCAGCGCGTCCATCGAATACAATCCGTGCTGGATCCGCTTTGCCGCCGATGCCAAGCGGATGAACTTCGATTTTTGGACGGCTATCCGCTATTGTAGGACATACCTCAAGCATATGTGATCCAAGTACGAGCTCGTTGCCTTCTTCTAGATGATAAGTATAGTCCTCCATAAATGAAGTACCTTTGTTATTGGCAATCAGCTTCATCATGCGAGTAAGCGCAGATGTTTTCCAGTCGCCCTCGCCGCCAAAGCCGTATCCTTGCTCCATCAAGCGCTGAACTGCAAGACCTGGAAGCTGCTTCATGCCATGCAAATCTTCAAATGACGTAGTAAATGCGGAGAAACCGCCCTCTTGTAAAAATGCTTTTAAGCCAAGCTCAATGCGAGCCTGCTCGCCAATGGAAGCCCATGAAGCTGCATTGCTGCGTGTCTCGGACGAAATATCGTACTGCTCGTTGTATTCCTCAAGCAGCTGCTTCACTTCTGAATCTGAAACCTCATTCATACGAGCAACAAGATCACCAATACCATAACCATTAATCGACCAGCCGAATTTGATTTGCGCTTCAACTTTGTCGCCTTCCGTAACCGAAACTTGCCGCATATTATCTCCGAAGCGAGCAACCTTAAGATGACGGCCTTCGTTTACTGCAATTGCAGTGCCCATCCAGCTAGCAATACGCGAACGAGTAACGCCATCCTCCCAGTGACCTGTAACGACTTTGCGCTCAAGTCCTAGACGGGAGAAAATATGGCCGTATTCACGGTCGCCATGTGCGGATTGATTCGTATTCATAAAGTCCATATCAATCGTTTCCCAAGGAATATCACGATTGAATTGAGTATGAAGGTGTAGTAATGGCTTACGCAGCTCAGACAACCCATGAATCCACATTTTTGCCGGTGAGAAGGTATGCATCCAAGTGATGATGCCTGCGCAGTTCTCATCCGCTTTCGCTTCTAAGCAAAGCTTGTAAATTTCTTCTGGAGTTGTTACTACAGGTTTAAATACAATTTCGGATGAAATAACAGAATCATCATTCAACGCCGCAGCAATAATACGTGAATGCTGTGCAACCTCTTCTAATGTTTCTGGTCCGTACAAGTGCTGGCTTCCGGTAACAAACCAAAATTGATAAGGCTTAACTTGTAACATGGAATGGTTCCTCCTTAAGTTTTGCGAATGCAAAACAGCTTCGTAAGCATCCGCTTTAAGTTTTGCGAATGCAAAACAGCTTCATAAGCATCCGCTTTAAGTTTTGCGAATGCAAAACAGCTTCGTAAGCATTCGCTTTAAGTTTTGCGAATGCAAAACAGCTTCGTAAGCATTCGCTTTAAGTTTTGCGAATGCAAAACAGCTATGTAAGCATCCACCGAGTAATAAACGTAATTTTAGAGATAACGCCTCTTCTCAAGTTGTACGGACATTAGTGCTAGTTATCACTGGTATGACGATGCACTTGTACATACAACTTGACTCACATTTATCATACTCCGAACCATAAATGTTTTCAATATGCAGCCCCTATAATTTTTCTAAAGAAAATCAAATTTGTTCCAGTCGGTATGTATAGCCGCAAAATGAGCAACGAAATAATACGCTTTTATCGCCAACTTTAATAGTAAGCCTCTCATCGTCCTCGATTTCAATATACTCTCTGCCCTGCTCGTCCCGATCTCCCGTAGCAAACATTACTGTTTTATTCCCGCACTCGCACTCAAAACTCATCATGATATTGTTGCTCCTCTATTATTGTAGATTTACTAAATTATGCTCTTTTTTACACTGATTTTTGCTCTGTCAGCAACGGCATTTACTTATTTGCTGTAATAAACAGCCATTTTCATAACTTACGAATAAATACCAGCCTCTAAATGCGTCGGTTTCATTGCTTCATTGTGTTAGCTTCGATATAATTATCGTTGACATTATTATATTACAAAAACAAKGTCAAGGAAGGGTTACGAATAACATGTACATAGCAGATAAATGGGTAGACTACGAGGTTATAGATACAGGAGACGGAGATAAGCTCGAACGTTGGGGCAATTATACACTCCGCCGTCCAGATCCACAAATTATTTGGCCGATCACAAATGAAACAGGTCTTTGGAAAAAAGCCGATGGCCATTACCATAGAAGCAATTCCGGTGGCGGTCAATGGTCGATGAGCGAATCATTGCCTGAGCGCTGGACAATTTCTTATGGCGAACTAAACTTCCATATCAAGCCGACAAACTTCAAGCATACAGGATTATTTCCTGAGCAAGCCGTTAACTGGAGCTGGATGATGGACAAAATCCGTAACGCAGGACGTCCTATTCGTGTCTTGAATCTCTTTGCCTATTCGGGCGGTGCCACTGTTGCAGCCGCAGCAGCAGGCGCTGAGGTATGCCACGTTGACGCAGCTAAGGGTATGGTCCAATGGGCAAAAGATAACGCCCAGCTGTCTGGACTTGAGTCCGCTCCAATTCGCTATATTACGGATGACGTGTTCAAATTCGTTCAACGCGAACAACGCCGTGGCAAGCAGTATGATGCGATTATAATGGATCCACCTTCTTATGGACGTGGCACGAATGGTGAAACATGGAAGCTCGAAGAAAATTTGTTTCCATTCTTACAATCCTGTACATCGATTTTGTCTGACAATCCATTGTTCCTACTCATCAACTCCTATACAACAGGATTATCGCAATCTGTTCTGCACAACCTGCTGCATATGACAATGAATGCCAAGTATGGTGGCGAGATCAACTGTGGAGAAATCGGATTGCCGATTACGAAGTCCGGCCTTAATTTGCCGTGCGGAATACTGGGACGTTGGGAGTCTAAGTAATGACGATCAAGGTTCTGTTCGAGGACAATCATTTAATAGCTGTCGTTAAACCGCCTGGCGTCCTCTCACAAGAGGATGACACCGGCGATGCAGATATGCTTACCCTGCTTAAGCAGGATATAAAGGAACGATACAACAAGCCGGGAAACGTCTTTCTCGGCCTCGTTCACCGTCTTGACCGTATGGTTGGCGGCGTTATGATTTTTGCCAAAACCTCAAAAGCTGCATCCAGATTATCCGAATCGGTTCGCAGTAGACATTTTGGCAAAACTTATGTTTGTGTTGTACAAGGTGCGCCAAAACAAGCTCAAGCGCGTTTAACTCATTATATTGTTAAGAACAGCAAACAAAATCAAGTAACCGTCTATAACAAACCCACGAATGAGGCAAAAGAAGCGATTTTGGATTACGAGGTAGCAGCTGTATCTGGCCGTTATTCATTGATTGCGGTGAAGCTGCATACCGGAAGGCCTCATCAAATCCGTGCACAGCTTGCTCATATCGGCTGTCCGCTCGTAGGAGACCTGAAATACGGCGCGCAACCAACAAGCGGCATATCCCAAATTGCGTTATGGTCAACCTCGGTTTCAGCCCCTCATCCTATAACAAAGGAATGGATGAGTTTTCGTTCCGTTCCAACCGGCTCTGATGTTTGGAATTGGTGGACTAGTTCGCAGCTTGAAGACGCCTCCAGTATGCTGAGCAATATGTAACAAGGAAGGACGAAATACTAATGCGCCGTAAAAGGCACCGAAAAACAAATTCTATACTATTATTACTAAGTTTACTTGGCTTACTGGTTATATTTTTAATGCCCTCCATTTACGAGAGGGCTTCTGCACCTGCCAGCTCGCTTCCTACAGCTTCAATTGACCCCACTCCTACTGAGCAAGCAGTCGTAACCCCTTCACCATCTCCTGAACCGACAGCACCACCAGAGCCTGTTTTTGCCGATGCCGTATGGATGGCCGTAGGCGACATCATGATGCATACGCCCCAGCTGCCCGGAGCTTTTGACAAGAAGACGAATCGATATAACTTCAAGCCGTTTTTTGCAGAGGTTAAACCGATTTTGGAGCAAGGTGATTGGGTTATTGCCAACCTAGAAACACCAATTGCTGGTGTGGAATATGGCTATACTGGATACCCAACGTTTAATGCGCCAACCGAACTTGGAGAAGCGATCAAGGATGCTGGATTTAACTTAATAACAAATGCCAACAATCATTCACTTGATAAAGGCGAGTCAGGTGTGCTTCGCACTCTCGAGAATTTAAAGAAGCTTGGTCTTCCAAGCAAGGGAACAGCCGCATCACAAGAAGAAGCAGACCAAGCTGTCCTATCCGAGAAAAATGGCATCGTGATGGGATTGTTAGCTTACACCTATGGAACAAATGGCATTCCAATTCCTGAAGGCAAACCTTACCTCGTTTCGCTTATTGATGAAGAGAAAATTAAAGCAGACATCATTCGGCTGCGTGAAGCAGGTGCTGACTTTATTACCGTTTCTCTGCATTTCGGAACTGAATATCAGATTATACCTAACGAAGAACAAAAACGTCTCGCTCGTTCGCTTGTCGCTGCGGGTGCAGATATTATTGCCGGTTCGCATCCCCATGTTGTCCAGCCCTATGAAGTACTTGAAACAACCGATGAGAATGGCCATGAAAAAAAGGGACTTATTATTTATTCTATGGGAAATTTTATTTCTAATCAGCGGGGCGAATCGAAGGAATACGGAGTTATTTTTAAAGTTAATGTTCGTAAAAATATGACAGAAGGCACAGTTACTATAACTGATGTTGAATCCATTCCGACATGGGTGCATCGCTACAAGCCTGATCGTTCCTTTCGATATCGCATCTTGCCAATCGAAGAAACATTAGCTGCTTCAAATGATACCTTGCTAACGCAAGCCGACTACGAGGTGCTCCAAAAAAATTACGATATGCTGCGCAATCGGCTCGATTCTATGAAATAAGCGTTGAATGGCGAAATCGGATTACAGATTTGCAACTTTGCCTAACAAGTAAACCAGCAGCTGCTGGTTATGAGAGGAAATGCGGTCCAGCGATTGTTCGATCATTTGAGTCCGAATCGTTGTACCGCGCTCCGCCTCAGCTTTGCCCTTCTCCGAAACAGAAACCCACACAATTCTTCGATCATGATCATCTCTAGTACGTTCAATGAGCTCATTTCTTTCCATTCGATCCAACAGTGTTGTAATTGCAGCAGGCGTGGTCGCTAAATATTGGAGCAGATCAGATGGCTTCATCGGTTGGTGCTGAAGCATCAGCTCTAATACATTCAGCTGCCCTTCTGTCAAAGGAGCAAGCGATTGTTCCAAGTTATTTTTCCATTCACGCGAAAGCTTCGTCCATAATCGAGTAAATTCTCCAGACACCATACTCCCACACTCGCTCTCTGTCAATTTCCATCTATTTGCTATTTATTATAGCAGTCTTTATTGTCGAATAAAAGATTAACCCAATTAATAATTTGCGCTATTAATCGATATATTGTTGAACATTATGACAGCGTTAGACATACAATAAGGCGAAAGCCCAGCGCTATGTCTATTCATGCTTAAACAGTAAGGAGCGTGCACCCAGTGGAAGAAAGAAAAGCTGTAATCATTCAAAAAATTAAAAATTATGGCATTATAAAAGACCCACAATGGCTGGACCGCCCGGATGAGCTGGTACCATTGTGGGTCATGCTTGAAGCTATTTTGGAAGTCATTGAACGGTTTGATCCGCCTAATCGGCCTTTTGATTAGTGTCTGTTATTGAACGGGCAAGCGTGCTCGTAATAACGTCGGTTTTCTCTACTGGGAATATGAGCTTGCCTATCGATTTGCGATCTTCAATTGGTGCTTTCTCCGATGTAGCAGAAAGCTTCGCTCCTGATGAGGTAATCGCTACGATCTCTTTGGCTGCCTTGCAATAATAAGCCCCAATCAGTGACGAACCGTTTGGACGCACTCGTTTGCCTTCTTTAAATTCGAACGTTTGAACACCCTTGCCGCCTCTGCCCTGAATTGGATAATCCAGCAGCAAAGTACGTTTGGCGTAACCGATATCGGTAATGACGAGTAATTCGCCTTCATCCTCAGCAACCCATTCCGCGGTGACAAGCTCGTCTCCATCCTTAAGCTGAATGCCTCTTACGCCTGTTGCAACTCTACCCATCGAATTGACTTCGGACTCTGTAAACCGAATGCTCATTCCGTGCTTAGTAATAAGCATGATTTGCTTCGAACCATCACTCAAAACAACCCGAATGACTTCGTCACCCTCGGAAACCTTGCAAGCTGCAACCGCAGTGGATCTTGTAGTTGCGTATTCCTTAAGCTCCGTACGCTTGACTTGGCCACGTTTCGTTACGAAAACAAGTGATGCTGTAGATGCCAAAATATCTTTAATTGGAATGACGCTTACGATCGAATCATCCTTCGGAATAGGTACAACATTCACTATCGCTGTTCCGGTATCTTTCCATTTGAATTCTGGAATCTGATGGACCGGCAGCAAATAATATTGACCTTTGCGCGTAAAGAGCAGCAAATTGTCAATCGTATTGACTTCAAGCAACTCTCGTACGAAGTCGCCTTCCTTGACGCCTGCGTTTTGCAGCTCGCCTCCGGATCTCGTAAACGATAGCATGCTTGTCCGTTTTACATAACCATCCTGGCTTAATGTAACTAGAACATCCTCTGGTGTAACAAGAACTTCGAGGTTAACTTTCAGCTCTTCGATCTCACCGCGCAGAACAGAACGGCGATCAATGCCATATTTGGTTTGAATCTCAAGCAGTTCATCCCTAATAACACCAATCAGCTTCTTCTCGCTAGCCAAGATCGATTTCAAGTAAGCAATCTTCTTCATCGCTTCCTTAAGTTCTTTCTCAAGTGTCGTAATTTCCAAGTTCGTTAAGCGATAAAGCTGCAAAGTAAGAATGGCATCTGCTTGACGAGCGGAGAAATCAAACTTCGCAACCAAGTTGTCTTGTGCATCCCCGCGATTTTTGGATGCTTTGATTGTCGCTATAACTTCGTCTAATATGTTGAGCGCTTTGACAAGTCCTTCTACAACATGAGCGCGATCTTCCGCCTTCTCAAGATCATATTTCGTGCGGAAAGTTACTACTTCCTTCTGGTGATCGATATACGCCGATAATATTTGTTTAAGACCAAGCTGCATCGGTGTTTTGTTCACGATTGCGACCATATTGAAGCTGTAAGCTACCTGCAGATCCGTTTTCTTGAACAAATAAGCCAGAATACCTTGTGCATCGGCATCCTTCTTAAACTCAATGACGATGCGCAGACCATTGCGTCCGCTCTCATCACGCACCTCCGCAATGCCTTCGACCTTCTTCTCTAGCCGAATGTTTTCCATTGCGGTAACCAAACGTGATTTAACGACCTGATATGGAATTTCAGTAATGACAAGCTGCTGCTTGCCTCCGCGCACATCCTCGATAGCCGTCTTGGCACGAATGTATATGCGACCTTTACCTGTAGCATAAGCGTCTCGAATGCCTTCTTCGCCCATAATAATGCCGCCAGTAGGGAAATCCGGACCTTTCACATAGGTCATAAGTTCTTCTTGCGTCAGCTCTGGGCTTCCCATAAGGGCGATACACGCATCAATAACCTCACGCAGGTTATGAGGCGGGATTTCCGTGGCAAAGCCGGCAGAGATGCCGCTGGTCCCGTTTACGAGCAAGTTAGGGTACCGCGACGGCAGCACAACCGGCTCCTTCGTTGTATTATCGAAATTATCCTTGAATTGCACCGTTCTTTTCTCTATGTCACGAAGCAGTTCCATCGCAATTGGCGAAAGACGCGCTTCCGTATAACGCATAGCTGCTGCTGGATCATCATCCTGAGAACCCCAGTTTCCGTGTCCATCAACGAGCGGATGTCCCATTTTCCAAGGCTGTGCCATCCGTACCATGCCCTCATAAATCGATGAGTCACCATGCGGATGGTAGTTACCCATAACGTCACCGACTGTTTTAGCTGATTTGCGGTATTGCTTGTCCGGTGTATTTCCTGAATCATACATCGCATATAGAATACGACGCTGCACGGGCTTCAAACCATCGCGAACGTCAGGAATGGCACGGTCCTGAATTATATACTTTGAATAGCGTCCGAAGCGGTCGCCTACCACTTCCTCCAAAAACGCCGGTAAAAACTGTTCCAGCATACTCATGCAGAAATCCCCCTATTCCTCATATTCCATAAAATCGACATTCTCAACAATCCAACGTTTACGCGGATCTACCTTATCTCCCATAAGCGTCGATACTCTGCGTTCTGCTTTGGCTGCATCCTCGATTTGCACCTGAAGAAGCGTTCTTTTCTCTGGATCCATCGTCGTTTCCCACAATTGGTCAGGATTCATCTCACCAAGCCCTTTATAACGCTGAAGCTCATAATTTTTACCGTATTCCTTCAAATAGTTTTGAAGCTGCTCATCTGTCCACGCATATCGAATCGTTTCCAGCTTGCCTGATTTACGTGTAATTTTGTAAAGCGGCGGCTGAGCAATATAAACGCGTCCCAAATCGATTAACGGCTTCATATAACGGTAGAAAAAAGTAAGAAGAAGCACTTGGATATGAGCACCGTCTGTATCCGCATCGGTCATAATAATAATTTTATTATAGTTGCATTCCTCAGCGACAAACTCAGAACCCACACCTGCGCCTATTGCAGAAATAATGGCCTTGTACTCGTCGTTTTTCAATATGTCGATGAGCTTGGCTTTCTCCGGATTCATCGGTTTTCCCTTAAGCGGCAGCAGCGCTTGATATTTCGAGTCACGGCCCTGCTTAGCTGAACCGCCAGCTGAATCCCCTTCCACAATAAACAATTCCGTGCGAGTAATATCTTTTGACTGCGCAGGAGTCAGTTTGCCATTTAGATTTGAGCTCTCGCTCCGCTTCTTGCCGCTGCGGATTTCCTCACGCGCTTTGCGTGCTGCTTCTCTCGCTTTCGAGGCTTGAAGTGATTTCTTTAACAGCATTTGTGCGATTTGAGGATTTTCCTCAAGAAACACCTGCATCTTCTCCGAGACGATTGCGTCAACAGCGCTTCGCGCAGATGAGCTTCCGAGCTGGTCTTTTGTTTGTCCGACAAACTCAACCTCAGACATTTTGATATTAATAACGACCATCATGCCTTCGCGCAAATCGTTGCCTTCAAGGTTTTTGTCTTTCTCCTTAAGCATCGCTGCTTTACGGGCATAGTCGTTCATGACGCGAGTATATGCGGTTTTAAAACCGGTTTCATGCGTACCGCCGCCGCGTGTCGGAATGGAATTGACGAAGGAAGCAATCGTCTCCGTGTATCCGTCATTGTATTGGAGGGCTACCTCCACCTCAATATCATCGCGCTCACTAGCAAAGTGAATAACATCGTGCAGCACAGTCTTCTCTTCATTCAAAAACTGAACGAATTGACGAGCTCCGCCTTCATAATGAAACACATCTTGCTTGCCGCTGCGGTCGTCTTTAATTGTTACCTTTAATCCAGAGTTTAGAAAAGCAATCTCTTGCAAACGCTCAGCCAGCGTATCATAACTTAATGTTGTGCCATTCTGGAACACACGTCCATCCGGTTTAAAAGTAACCTTAGTGCCTGTCCGATTCGTAGTGCCAATAATCTCAAGTCCGCGTACGGGCTCACCAACATGCTCACGTCCCGCTTCATCGATCCAATATTCAAAGCGTTGTCTGTGAATTTTGCCGTCTCGGTAAATATCAACCTCGAGCCATTCTGACAAAGCATTTGTAACGGATGCGCCAACGCCGTGCAGACCGCCGGATTTCTTATATCCGCCGCCGCCAAATTTACCGCCCGCATGCAAAATCGTAAATACGACCTGCGGAGTAGGAATACCGGTCTTATGCATGCCGGTAGGAATACCACGCCCGTTGTCGTGTACCGTTACTGCTCCGTTCTTGTGCAGCGTCACTTCAATGGCCGAACAAAATTTAGCCAAATGCTCATCGACTGCATTATCGACAATTTCCCAAACGAGATGATGCAAACCCGAACTGCTTGTACTTCCTATGTACATGCCCGGTCTTTTACGAACTGCTGTTAACCCTTCAAGCACCTGTATATCATCGGCCTCATAATTTCGGTCTGCGGCCGCTGTATTAGCGAAGAGATCTGTTTGCTCAGACATGAGCGTCCCCCTATCTTTAATCACGTTTCCGTATCTTCAAGCTATTTTAATTCAATTTGTCATGTTTCGTAAAGTCTCCAAAAAAAACGATTAGTGCAATTGCACGATCTTCAAGCCTTATTTTGCTGATGGTCATAAGAGATACATATAAGGATAACACACTATCCTTGCTTAACAGAACCTTCCAACGATTAGTTGGGAGTGGTTCTATAGTTTCCTGTCTTGTTTCAACAGCAGCACTACTTATTCATAACCTACAGCTCAGCGTATGTAATAATCGGAATAAGCGCAAGCATAATTAACACAATAACAAAAAAACTTTTTTTGTTCCACAATTTCTACAACTCATTTTCAATAAAACGCTTAATTTATTCGTGTATATCCACGGTTTGGGCGTTCCTACCAGCTTCGACCACGAAACATTGCGTTATACGCTTGTCGTACATGGAGAATTTACTGCAATGACATTAGCTAAATCCTTCGAAAATAAAATGGAATGCACACACACCGCTTTAATAACTGTTGTTAGCATGTTTTGCAGAATCATTAGATTTATGTATGCATGATAACAATTTGTATTAAAAAAGACGATTGTGAGGCACAGCCTTGCCAAATTAATCGATTAGGATTGACTTTAATGCTCAACCTTCGTATTATGGTTTACGATTCAAATCCACACCCAAAATCATATTCGAGGTAGCTGAATGACTACGAATGAACGCATTGATTGTTTGAAATGCAAACATTATTTTATTACATGGGAGCCAAGTGCACCAAAAGGCTGCAGAGCCTTTGGATTTAAAACAAGCGTACTGCCGAGCATAATGGTTTTTCGCTCATCTGGCAAACCCTGCATGCATTTTGAAACAAAAGAAAATCATAAAAAATAAGATTATATCAAAAGTTTTGAAATTAGTGTATTAGGGATATTCCGAACAAAAAAAGCACCCTAAGGTGCTTTTTTGAGAACAATGCGAACTGCGACTTTCTTCCTATTACTTATGCTTCGACCAGTTAGGGTCGCTATTCTCAAGCAAATAAGAAAAATCGTTTTCCAAACGCTTTTGCTCCTGCTTCTTCTTTTCTTCTTCCTGCTTGCGAAGCTCTTCCTTGCGTGATGCTTCAGCCTGCTTCATATCATCCGCTTGTGCTTTTAGCTTGCCAAGCACCTCATTGCTTAATAAATCCTTGAGCGTCAAGCCGTTTTCCGACTCATTTTTTGGAGCTTTTTTTGATGATGATCTAGGAGCTGAAGACGTTATTTTTTTCTGTTTTTTACCCATAGCTGCTGCACCTGCCTTAAAATAAACTATCTATTCGTTATTATACGATACGTAAAGAGCTTCTGCAGCTTTACGAGCTAAATCTCGTGCTTGTTCTACATTAGGAGCAGTGCTCAGCGCAACAGCCATTCTTCGTCCAACCTTCGTTTCAGGTTTTCCAAAAACGCGAACCTGTGTATTAGGAACCGACAAAGCCTCTTCAATACCGCCAATGCGGAAATCGGAAGATTCGCGGTCTGCTTTCAACGTATGTGATGCACCATGCGACAGCAACCGAATTGTTGGAATTGGAAATCCTAAAATAGCTCTTACATGCAGGGCAAACTCTGAAAGATCCTGAGTCGCCATCGTTACCATGCCTGTATCATGTGGACGCGGCGATACTTCACTAAACAAGACGCCATCCTTTGTAATGAATAGCTCCACTCCGTAAATACCAAAACCGCCCAGCTCATCGGTGATGCGTTGCGCAATGGACTCCGCTTGAGCAATTTGAGCCTCAGTCATATGATGCGGCTGCCAGGACTCGATATAATCTCCATCTTTCTGCACATGACCAATTGGCGGACAATAGCTTGTACCCGAAACCGATCGTACGGTAAGCAATGTAATTTCAGATTCAAATGTTACGAAGCCCTCCACGATAACACGCTGCTTCTTCGCACGTCCACCTTCCATCGCATAGCTCCAGCATGCTTCAAGCTCCGCTTCAGATCGGCAAACGCTTTGTCCTTTGCCAGAGGAGCTCATAATTGGTTTGATGACGCATGGGAAACCAAGCGTTTCGGCCGCAATAGAAAGCTCTTCAAACGTATCTGCAAATCGATATGGCGCAGTAGGCAGCTCCAATGTCTCAGCAGCTAAGCGGCGAATGCCTTCGCGGTCCATCGTCAGCCAAGCCGCGCGTGCTGTAGGAATAACGCGATGTCCTTCCTTCTCAAGTTCAAGCAGCGTTTCTGTAGCTATTGCTTCGATTTCCGGAACAATATAGTCAGGCTGCTCCTTCTCAATAATACGGCGAAGCTCAGCCCCATCCAGCATATCCGTTGTATAACTGCGATGCGCAACCTGCATAGCTGGTGCTTGATCATAGCGATCCACAGCAATGGTCTCGATGCCAAGCCGCTGAGCCTCCAGCACGACCTCTTTACCAAGCTCACCAGAGCCTAGCAGGAGCAACTTGCGAGCATTCATTGTTAAGGGTGATCCATACATAAAGAAAAAGAACCTCCTGGAAGCAAATCGAATCGTCAGCTCTGCCCTATAGGCAGAGACTAGCGTTTCGGTTCGTTTTTTCTTCCATTGTGGAGGTTCTAAGCTTAAAAATCAACTATTTTATAAGCATTTGCTGAAATGAATTGTTCTCACGTTTTAAAGAAAACGGTACTGTGCTTCGATCAAGCCGTTGTACACGCCGCGCTTAGCAAGCAACGCTTCGTGATTGCCTTGTTCAACGATTTCACCGTGGTCAAGCACGATAATTTCATCCGCGTGACGAATCGTCGACAATCGGTGAGCAATCATAAAAGATGTACGTCCTGCTAGAAGAATTTTAAGAGCTTCTTGAATTTTCAGCTCCGTTTCAGTGTCAATGCTGGCTGTTGCTTCATCCAAGATAAGGATTTGCGGATCAGCTAGCAATGCTCTAGCGAACGATAGCAGCTGACGCTGACCCATTGAAAGCACATTGCCTCGCTCTTCAACCTGCGTATCATAGCCATCTGGCAGCCCCATGATGAAATCATGAGCGTTAACGGCTTGAGCTGCTGTTACGATTTCCGCATCGGTTGCATCCAGGCGTCCATAACGGATATTATCACGAATCGTGCCTGCAAAAATAAACGTATCCTGGAGCACGATGCCAACTTGTGAGCGCAGGCTTTCAATCGTCACATCACGAATATCGATGCCATCAATGAGGACACGGCCTTCAACCGGATCATAGAAACGGCATAATAGGTTGATAATTGTACTTTTTCCTGAACCAGTATGCCCTACGAGCGCAATCGATTGGCCTGCTTTTACATCGATGGTGATGCCCTTGAGTGCAGGCCTTCCCTGCTCGTATTCGAACACGATATGGTCGAACTTTACGGCGCCAACAATTTTCGGAAGCGGCTTTGCAACCTTTAGTTCAGCTACAGTCGGTTCTTCATCAATAAATTCAAAAATCCGTTCTGATGAAGCCATCGCAATAAGTAGCTGGGAGTACATTTGTCCTAGTCGGTTGATCGGGTCCCAGAAGTTGCCGATATAGTTGGCATAACCAACAAGCAATCCAACGGTAATCGCACCTACTTGAATGAGGTGGGAACCATACCAGAATAGAATAAAAGTACCGATTGCTGAAGTGATCTCGATTACAGGGCCGAACGTTTGGTTAAGCGATGACGCTCGGTTCCATGATTTATTGTTGATCGTATTCATATGATCGAAGAAGCTCATATTGTCTTTCTCTTGCACGTATGCTTGCGTTACCTTCATCCCTTGAATACTCTCATTTAAATGTGAGTTAATACGGGATTGCTTAATGCGCACATCCTGCCATGCAAAACGAATCTTTTTGCGCAGAGTCGTCGATACAATGAACATTAACGGTACGGTTATCATTACCGCAAGGCCAAGCTTAAAGTTCCATACGAGCAAAATAATGACGATACCGAACAATTGCACACAGTCCATCAATAAGTTGACGACACCGTTTGTAAACAAATCCTGCAGTGCATTTACGTCATTCGTGACACGAACGAGTACAGAGCCTGCTGGGCGCTTGTCGTAAAAACGGAAGCTTAGCTTTTGAATATGCTGAAATAAATGATTTCTGAGATCATAAATAACTTTTTGCCCAATGATATTCGTATATTTGATCCGGTACGTATTGGATGCCCATTGAATAACATATAAGACCAGCATGATGCTTGCGATAGTAATCAACTTCGGTACACTTGTTTCACCTTGCTCAGGAGCAATCGCTTCGTCAATTGCCAGAATGACGAGCGCCGGCACGCCTAGGCGTGTCAACGTACCAAGAATCATCATAACGATGACAGGCATTAATTGTTTTGTGTAAGGCTTCATATATCCGAATAGGCGGCGCAATTGGCCCCAGTTAAAGGGCTTTTCAATCAGCTCATCGTCTTGGTATATGAAACGTTCATTTTTATTGCTAGCTTTTGCTTTGGCACTCGTACTCATTATACGGTACTCCCTTTCCGCTCATTCGCTTGCGCAGCTATAGCAGCATCATCAAGCGGATAGTCAGCATATTGAATGTTKTAGGTGTCGCGGTATGGTCCTTGCTGCTTAATCAGCTCTGCGTGTTTACCACGCTGAACGACATGGCCCTTGTCTAACACGATGATTTCATCGGCATGTCTAAGCGAAGAAATTCGATGTGCAATAATAAAGGTCGTGCGGCCAGCCATCAGCTCCTTGAAGCCCGCTTGAATTTCATGCTCGGTTTCCATATCTACCGCGCTTGTTGCGTCATCCAAAATTAATATTCTAGGATTTTTTATGAGTGCTCTAGCAATGGCAATCCGCTGTTTTTGTCCACCGGACAAGCCCATTCCTCTTTCGCCGACAATCGTATCGTAGCCTAGCGGCAGCTCCAAAATGAAGTCATGCGCTTTAGCCAGCTTAGCCGCGTGCTCGATTTGCTCTGGCGTTACATCCCGCACGCCATAAGCGATATTATCGCGAATCGATGCCGAGAATAAGAACGTTTCTTGAAACACGGGAGCTATTAATGAACGAAGGCTTGCGACATCCAAATTTTTAATATCGATGCCGTCTAGCGTAATTGAACCTGTTTTTACATTATAGGCTCTCATTAACAATTGAATAATCGTTGATTTCCCTGAGCCTGTCGCACCAAGAAACCCAATGACAGAGCCTGCTGGCGCATCAATGACCAAATCGGTTACCGCCGGCGTTTTGTCAGGATAACTGAACGTAACATGATCGAAGCGTACATGTCCTTTTACGGTATCGCTGCTAACCTCAATCGCGTGCTCAATATTTTTTACATGAACATGTTCATTCAGCAGTCCTAGTACACGCTCTCCTGAAGCTTTGAACTGCGTGTAGTTGTTAATATGGAACCCTAAGCCCCACATCGGACCGATAATGTACCAAATCAAGCTGAAAAATGCGACAAATTCACCGAGCTGCAGTGATCCGTTAATGACAAGAATACCGCCTGTTACAAGCAGGATTACTGCGCTTAAGTTCGCTACAAGCTCCATTACAGGGAAAAATTTCGCCCAAATCTTTGCTGCGCCAACCTGATTCGTTTGATAGGCTTCACTGCGTATGGAAAATTTCGAAACCTCATGCGATTCACGTGCAAAAGATTTAACCGTGCGTACGCCCGTAATATTCTCTTGAACCGCTGTCGTTAAATTACTCATCGCTTGACGCATCTCGCGGAACGCTGGATGAATATTGCGTTCAAAACGAATGGCTGCGAAGCCTAGCAGCGGTATCGTTACTAATGTAATCAAAGTTAGCTGCCAATGAATAGAGAGCATCATTGCGCCGCCGAACAAAATCATCAACACCATATTCAAAATTTGTGCAAAGCCGAAACCGATAAAGTTGCGAATCGCCTCTAAATCAGCTGTTAAACGTGACATCAAATCGCCTGTTTTTGCTTTATCATAATATTGAAACGATAGCGTCTGCAGCTTGTCGTACAGAGCATTCCGCATATGGAATGCCACTTTGTTACCAAGTCGTGCACCAAAAAAACCATGTAAATACTGCATGCATCCTTTAATGATAATGACTCCGACTACTGTAAAAGCAAGCGTCGGCACTAACTCGAATTTTTTTGGCGTAATGACATCATCAATCAAGTATCGCAGTAAATTCGGATAGACAAGTCCGAGCGCCGTAGCGCACATTAAGCAAAATATCGAGGTGAACATAAACTTTCGTTCCGCCCAATAAAATGCTTTCAACTGCCTTAGTACGTCCAAGTAAATCCATCTCCCCGTATCTATTTTGTAAGCATGAATGAATATTATCAGCATCATCAAATGCGAGCAAACAGTATAAATATGCATATACCTGTTATAAACCGCTTATTGACTCGTTATCTAAATTGGAAACGGTTAATACTCCCAATTGGTCGCAAATCATGACAAATATGTGCCTATTACTCAATTTTTGCACAAAAACACACTAAATAAAAAAAAGCTTTTGCAAGCGTTTTACACGCTCGCAAAAGCATTCAGCTGTTAATGCGATAGAACAATCCGTATTCATTGACATTTAGATATGAATCAATTGATTATACAGCTGCTTCAGCTCAGCCGTGTCCGCACTGCCGGACAACGAGATTCGTTTGCCGCTTTCATAGGCAAGCATATCGTCTTGCAGCTGTTTACCCGCTTGATCAGCTGCTTTCTGCCAAATTTGCTCGTAAAGCGATGTCCACAAGAGCGTTTGCTCGGACATCCATCCATTTAATGAAGGAGCAAGCAGCGCTTCAAGCTCTTTGCGAAGAATCGATTTGCCCTCGCCTTCAAAAAATTGACGCGGTGATTTGAAACGGCTCCAAAGCAGCTTCGCATCAACGTTATCCGCTTCCCAAGCGGCCGGCTCATCTGGCGTTGGCAAAGCAGCTGGCGCATAAGGAACAGCACTATATGCGGAAATTGAATTTTCTAATCGCTGCGCAGTATGAATATATTGCTTTTGCAGCTGCGTATGAATGCCTCGTTCCATTCGAAGCGAGGTTGCCAGCATCTCCTGTGACAGCTCCAGCTGGACGAGCCGCTGCAGCTCCAGCCAAGATGTCCAAATGGCTTTGCGCAAATCACGTCCATCATCCTGCAAGGAGGCCGGATTAAATGCTAGATTATAAAACTCACCGAAACGGTATTGGATACGCTGAACGACATAATACAATAGCTCACTAAGCTCCTGCTTTAGCTGCTCAGGGATCGTTCCGGTTTGAAGCGCTGATATATCGATCTTCGCTTCATTCACCGCTTGCAGCAGCGCAACAAGCTCAGCTTCACGCCCAGCTGCATCGCCCTCTGCACTTTGAAGCCAGCCTGCAACTGTCGCTGCCGCGCGTTTCAGGTCCTGCTCTGCGGCATCAATAGCTAGCCGTCCGAGATCGTTCTGAATAAAAGAAAGGAATGATTGCTCGAAAGCTTCAATGCCGGAGCGTTGCAGCAGCTCTGCATTTCCATCTAGTTTACCGTCCAGCGCCTGCAAGCTCGATACAGGGAATAAGCGAGGCGAGCGAATCGCATGCTGCAGCAAATTCGTCTCTACATGCTTTAGCACTCCTGTAAGCTCCTCCTGATCTGCCGCCAAATCGGCTGCGTTAACAAGGAAAAACATTTTATCAAGCTCAAACTGATCCTTCACCCTGCCAAGCTGCATTAGAAACTGACGATCAGCTTGCGAGAAGGCGTGATTGTAATACGTGACAAACAAAACTGCATCGGCGTTTTTAATATAATTGAAGGCTACGCCCGTATGTCTAGCATTTACAGAATCCGCTCCTGGCGTGTCAACGAGCACGATACCCTGCGCCGTCAATGCGCAGTCATAATGCAGCTCAATTTCACTCACGAAGCAGGAACGAGATTCCTCGGCGACGTACTTTTCGTATTCCGCTTGATCGACCGACAGCTGCTGACCGAGCAGCGGTTCATGCTCTGCCCAGCCTGTGCGGGCTGCGCGCAGGAAGCTGAAATGCGGGCGACCGCCAGCTCCGATGGAATCCGGAGATAGGCGATCGATCGCCTGCATGAGAGCAGCGTCATCAGACTGCTGCTCTTTTTCACCGAGGAGCGCTAGGGAATAGCGCACATCATCGATAATGGCAGCGCGCGTCTTCATGACAATGCGCGCTGTACCATGACCGTGCTCCGCCGTAGGGGGCACGAGTCGGTTGATCGCTGCCGTCGTCGGATTAGGAGAAACCGGCAGCACCGGTTCTCCGATCAGCGCGTTCGCAAGCGATGATTTGCCGGCGCTGAAGGCGCCGAATAATGCGATGGTGAAGCGGCTGTCCTGCAGCCGCTTCGCCTTATCGCTCATCGCTTGCGCAGCAGCCGCAAGCGCAGCATGCGGCGCCAGCAGCTCCGCGGCGCTGGCTAAGCGCGCTGCAGCACTGTGCTGCTGCGCCAAAGCTGCTCCGCCAGCTAGGGCGCTTCGCCCCGCTGCCGCATGATGCTGCCCCGCTTGCACGCTTCGCCCGCTCTCGCTCGCAAGCACACCCCGCGCTTCAGCAGCGTCGCTGCCAGCTTGCGCGGCAATACCCGCGCCAGTCACAGCTATACGCGGTGCTGGCAATGCCGGCCTTGCCGGCGCCTCAGGCAGCGCGGCAGTTAGCCGCGCCTTATGCTCCTCGGCGCGCTTCGCCAGCGCCGTGAGCGCATGAAGTGCACCAGCCTGCGCGCGAAGCGCAGCAAGCTGTGACTCTGCCTCAGCGGCGGCAGCTTCGCCTACCGCCGCTGCATGATCTGCCAGCGCATCGATAATCTCAAGCGCGCGCTGGCGATAAACGGCCTTCACATCCGCGGCTAGATCGCGGCTAAACGTCATCGTATATTCGTTGCTGATGACGGCGCCGGGTTTCACCCTCCCGATAAGCCACTCCGAATCCGGCAGCCAAGCCAAGTTCCGCACGAGCTCCGATTCCAGCAACTCGCGATCGTATGATATACGCTCTGCTTCCGTACGCAGCAGATGCTTCACATGCCAGTCGATCGAAGCGCTGATTAAACTGTTTAATTCCTCGCTGAACGCCAGCAAGCGCCGTTCCTGCTCAGCAGCAGTCTTAGCTGCCGCAAAAAGCAGCCCCGCTTTAAAACCAGGCTTACGGCTCTCCAGAAACGTTTGAGCCAAATCACGCAGCCCCGCTGGCGTAATATTCGCATTATCCAGAAGCGTTTGCAGCTCTTTGCGAAGCTGCGCCCGGTAAACTTCTTTCTGATCCGAAACAAACCTGATCTTCTGTTTCAGCTGATCCATTTGTGTTGTGACAAGGGCAACAGCCTCAACGCCGCCTGCCTCAGCAAGAAGCCGTTCACGCTCAGGCTCCGCTTGCTGCTCACTCCATTTCAAATGTCCACCAGCTACATGGCGCAATGACGCATCTACACTGTATACACAAAGCGGTTTGCGGATCGTTTGCAGTTTATCCAGCAGCTCAAGCAGCTGCTCCCACTCTTGATGAGGGTGCTCTGGCTCGCGCAACGACAAATAAACGATCCCCGCCGGCTCCAAGTGCCAAGCGTGAAACGCATCCTCAACGCTTTGACGATAGCTTGCGAAAGAAAGCTCGCGATCACGATGCTTATCAATCTGATTCACAATAAAATATAAGGGCTTTCCCCAATCCTTCAATTGCTTCGCAAAAGAAAAATTGATTTCAGACTGCACATGGTTATAATCCATTACATAAAAAACGACGTCTGCAAGATGCAATGCAGATTCGGTTGCCATCCGGTGCGCATCATCAGTAGAATCAATGCCAGGCGTATCGAGGAGTACGGTATGATCTCCTAAAAGCTCAGACGGATACACGATCGATACAGAAGTAAATTGCTCGCCATCGACACAATAACGGTCAAGCTGGTCGATTGGAACTTCCGCTTTGGAAGCAACACCATTCTTTACGGTTTCAACAGCTGCATAAGCCCGATCCCCGCCGCGAATAGACACAACGTTCGCGCTTGTTGGAATTGGACTTGAAGGGAGCAGCTTAGTCCCGCATAAACGATTAATGAGAGTTGATTTGCCAGCTGAAAAATGTCCACAAAAAGCGACAGTAAGCCGACCATCGGTCAGCTTACTGTTTAGCTCCTGTGCTTGCTTGGCATGTAATGTATCTCCTGCAGCTGACATTAAACCAGCTGCTTCGGATATAGCTCCTGCTATGCTTTGCACGGTTGTTTCTGTCATTTGCTTCTCCTTAAACGGCTTGCTCTTCTTCAGACGGCAAACAAATTTCAAATACGTTGCCATGTTGCAAGATCATAATGTTGCGCTCTTTATCTCTCATCACAACAACCTCAGGTTTAATGCGCATACGCTCGATGTATTGATCAGGCACGTCGCCTGAGCCGCTAACTGTAATGCCTTCTACAAGGATATCCTCGTGCTCCTCTGGCGGAGACTCAAGCACTTGCTCATAAATATCAGAAAAAAGCTCAAAATTGTTTGTGTACACGGAAATACAGTTCATGTTCATCATCCTTCACTGGCTATTTTAGGTTTTATACTCTTATTTTTGGTTTTAAAACCTGGCTTCATACGTTGTTTACCTTCTTTGCACAAATCAAGCAGCGGACAAATTGGACACTGCGGGCTTTGCGCTTTACAGTGATAGCGGCCGAAAAAGATGAGTCTGTGGTGGGTTAATGTCCACTCCTCGCGCGGAACGAGTTTCATCAGCTTCTTCTCAACCTCTAATACACTGTCTTCGGACTTCGCGAATCCCAGTCGCTTCGTTACACGATCCACATGCGTATCGACAGCGATGGCAGGCACACCAAATGCATTAGACATCACGACGTTAGCCGTCTTCCGCCCTACACCTGGCAGCTCGGTCAGACCTTCATGACTTTCAGGCACTTTCCCGTCGTATTTATCGATGACAATACGGCAAAGCTTTTGTATATTTGATGCTTTACTTCGAAACAAGCCGATGCGGCGAATGTCCTGCTCTAGTTCTTCCAGCGGAACGCTCAAATAATCCTCGGGGCACTTATACTTTTGAAATAAGTTCACCGTCACCTTATTGACCGTCTCATCCGTACATTGCGCAGACAGCAGTACTGCTATTGTAAGCTCAAACGGATTGCTGTGATTAAGCTCACAGTGTGCATCTGGAAACATGTCCGCAATAATGTCTAGCACATGACGCATTTTTTGTTTCGCAACCATCGTCCTCTCCCCTAATCAAACACTATCGTTCAAAGTGTAGCGAAATTTGTCACGCTTCGCAACCGTAAACAAGCATATTCTATAAAAAAACTGCCCCTAAGGGCAGTTTTTTCACAAAAAATGAATATCTCAGCCTATAATTGATGAAAATTTCGTTAAAAAGCTACTTGACGATTGCAATTGCATAGTTTCTAAAGCCATAGATTGTAATCGTGTCGCCTGACTTGAAGGCTGTAACTGAAACCGAATTTCCATTTAAAATGTATTTGGTCTGGCTGTTTACATTAAAATAATTCCGGTTGTCCGCATCTGTTGTTTTTTCCGTCCACACTTGTGATGCAGTCGCATTGAAGTTCGTAAATACGCGGCTCTCGCCAACAGCTACAGTCAGTTGTGTTTTGTTGCCTTCAAGCTTCTGAACCTCAACATAGTCCCCCACAGTAAGCAGGCTCGTTGCTGTTCCTTGCGTGGCTCCTTTTACGATTACGAACCCAGCATCGCCATTATAAGCAACAGTTTGACCTACAAGGTCTACAATAGTGACACTGTTTGCTGATATGGATTGTACTTTGCCATAAGTAACAGAAATAGTTCGTGCACGAACGGCTTCTTTTCCTAAGTAGTTAACAGTAATAATAGAGCCTGGAGTAATCTGTTCAATCGCAAGCTTCGCTCCTGCTTCATTAACCAATTCTGTACCTAGCACATTTAGATCAAAAGCGGATGTCATTGCATTTTTAACACGAATTTTTTTGTTGATTACGTCTACTGACATTACATCATATTGAGCATTTGTGTGAACTCTAATTGTTGCAACACGATCTTGGTTGCTGCTCAAATCAAGCGTAAGTTGATCGCCTGCCTTCAGATCGCTGTAAGCTGCATTTGCTATGGCAGCATGCTCAACGTATGCAGTATTATATGGAAGCGACAATGTAGCGCCGTTCTCCAATTTAATGTTCATCAAGTTGCTTTGCGAATTCATTGATAATAAAGTACCTGAATATTTAGTTAAAAATTGCAGGGATACGATCGAATTTCCTGTATAGCTGATAACAATTTTTCTGTTCACCGTTAGTAAGCTGTTAGCAGAAGCTAATGAAATAACGTTGCCGCTGTATTCAATTCGAGTTTTATCCGTAAAATAAAGTGCTTGGGCGTTATTGCCATTTGCATCAAGAATGGTCAACAACTTTTTATCATAAACAAAAGCGGCAACCTGCGCACCAGCAACGACTTTCACATTGCGGTTAACTACTTTCACCTTTGTTACTTTATCTGCATCATTAAGCGTAAGCTCTACTTGATCTGCTTCTTTAATTAAATCGCCGATTGTTGCTCCATTAATGCCTTCAATTTCAACGGAAACCGTATCTGCCATCAATTTAGATACAAGTGTTGTACCCTCCATAACAGTGATCAAATCGCCTGTCGAGCCGTAGAATGTACCTTTAACACTCGTTGCCGACGCCTGCGTCGATGCAATAATTTTTAGTGTTGCCGGAGCATCACGGAAGCTGTCTTGTACGATGCTTATTTGGCTGTCTCTCTTAATTGAGGTTAATGCTAGCGGTTTGCCGTCCGTATCAACGACTGCTACTGAATCATTATAGAAAAATTCAACAGGCTTATTATTAATCCATACATATAATTTCTTCTCATCTGCGATAACGCGATCCAACGTTCCAGACGTCGTTTTTGTGTAAGTCTTATCGCCTTTCACTTCAACGTAAAGCGCCTTGCCATCCTTCGCAATGACCGTTACATCTCCGTATTCAAGAAGCTGCTGTCTCGTAATCGGTGTTTCTGTATTGTAGTGATAAAATAAAGTATCTGAATTAATGGTATAGTTGATTTCCTTCTTGTCGCTGTAAACAGTAATTTGAGTATCTGTTATTTTAGTTGCAATGCCGTTTACTTGACCTTCATATGCAACCGGGAACAGCTTCTCAGCACGGCTGAACATCGTAGCCAGACTCGCACGATCCACATTCGCTTTAGGAACAAATTTGTCTGCCGTTACACCCTTTACGAGCTCAAGCTTGGAAGCGGCATTCACATAACCCTTATAAATAGAAGTGATTTGCGCTGCATCTGCGAAAGTCGAGGCTGTATTTTGCAAACGTACCGCTTCTTCCTCTTGCTGGATTGCACGAACCATAAGCTTCGTTACCCATTCACGGGTAGCAGGCTTAGTCCCCCAAGCGATTTTAGGATCTTTAGCTGCGAGTCCGAACTCTTCCACCTGATCAAGCAAGCCTTCTTGGAAAGCCAACGTTACATAAGGTTTAAAATAAGTACTTACGGAAAAAGAATTAGGAAAACCGATAATTGCATCTTTATCTGCCTTTTTATCCAATCCTGCGAATCGAAGAGCCATAAGCACAGCCTCTTGCTGACTCACATTTTCTTTCGGACGGAATATAGCAGCTCCGCTTGATGTCTTATTTCCTTCAATAATTCCTTGCAATGCAAGCTTAGCTATATGCTTCTCTGCCCAATGACCACTGCTTACATCGGTAAATGGTGTTGTATATCCGGAGGCTGCTGAGGCATATGAAGCAGGTATGATTACCCCGCTTCCTGCAACTAGAGAAAACGCTAGCGCTCCAATCAAAATCTTTTTGCTCGCAAATTGCATTGTCATAAGTAGATATTCCCCCTGATTAGTATGTAATAACTCATGCAGAACGGCTTCGCCAACCTATTGCTAGGATGGAACGAAGCCATTCATAATTTTTGCTTATTGCTTGTTCATTGGATATTCGAGCTCGACATGACCCATGAGCGTTTCAACCTTTTGTCCATCGACAAGCAGATCGATTGATTTTACAGCATCGAATTGAAACAATGTTTTTTGAAGCGTCTGAATGACAAACGTCTCGCCTGGCGCGCCAAGCCGCGCTTCATCAGGCAAATGAATATCCAGTGTAACAAGCCCGTCTGATAGTTGTACGGATTTAACCTCAATTCGTTTCCATAAAGATAATTTATTCTCGTCAGCATCTTTTTGCAGTTCAGCAATTGCTGCTTTGACCAGATCAAGATCCGTTTCATAGGTTAGCTTGACTGGATGCTCTACTGTTTCAGTTAGCTCAGCATCGGTTAAATAAATAATAGCATCTAGTTCGTTTAATACGGGAGTTGGCTCAGGAGAAGGCGAAGGTGAAATTGTAGGCGATACCGTACTGCCTGGTTGATTTCCCTGCTTATCCTGAACTCCGCATCCTGCAAGCGCAGCGGATAATATAATGACAGCAAGCAGCCCGCGTGCTTTGAAAGTTTTCATAACACTGAACACCTGCTTTCTATTTTACATTTAGATACTCTTTGATGCCTGCAACCAGTTCAGCAGCTATTTTGTTTTGTGCCGCATCATCAAATAACATTTTTGCATCGTTTGCGTTGGATAGGAAACCTGCTTCGATTAGTACGGCTGGCATCGTCGTTTGCTTGATCACTTTATAAGCTTCTTTCTTGACACCGCGGTCTTTAAGACCGGTTGCCGCAATTAGATGTTTGTGAATAACACTAGCAAACGCTTTGCTGTTATCGCGATAATAGTAGGTTTCAGTTCCTGTTGCGGAGCTTACACCACTATTGGCATGAATAGACATAAATAAATCGGCTTTTATGCTTTCTGCAAACTTGACGCGATCATCTAGAGTCGGGTATGTATCCCCCGTTCTAGTTAAATGAACTTTAATTTTGCTTTCTTTGTCAAGCAACGCCTTCATCTTAAGTGCGATACTAAGCGTAAATTCTTTCTCCGGTTTCTTCAATACACTCGCTGCACCCGGATCTGAGCCGCCATGTCCCGCATCAAGAACAACGTTGTAGACTTTGGATGATGGAGGAGTTACTGGATCTGTAATCGGCGGAGTACCAGGAACGTCTGCAGCAGACATTAGGCTAAACTGAATTTTTCCTGCTTCCTCAGTCATCACATAACCGGTATTATCGCCAATAAGAATGACTAAGCGAGCGGTAGCTGGTGTGTTCGAAAATAAGGAATAACGATAACCTTGCAAATAAGTGCTGTCTGTTACATTAACCTCAACTTGTCCATTCAAAAACTGTGAAGATAAGTTTGATGAATAGTTAGTATTCGGAAAATCGAACACAATGCGCTTTGGGTTCTCGAGCAGCATTGGCTTGTTGGCCTTAACTGTGCCTTCATAATTAAGGGTCATGCTGCTTCCGCCAGAGTAATAAATGTCTGTTATCTGGCCTGCTGCTTCCACAGGAAGATTCGGGTCTGGATCAATAGGTTCTGTCGGATCTGTTGGTTCTTTGTTCTGCTCGTACATATGTACTTCTTTCTCAACAGCTTTCCATTCAAAATCCAATCCAAACTGTTCACCAATAAAGCGAAGTGGAACTAAAGTGTAGCCTTTAATGATAGAAACTGACGTGTCCATTTTAACCTTTTTGTCATTGACTACTGCCATATTGTCATTCAGCTTTAGCTTTATGACATTATTGGCATGTGTTACTGTCGCTGTTTTGGTCGTGTTATCCCAATCAATCAGGTAGCCTAATCCTTCTGATACCGTCCGCACAGGTACAACGGTTGCATTATTAATGATTTGCGGATTAACATCAGATTTCAATTGCTGACCATTCAAGAAAAGCTTGGGTACGACCTCTGCAGCTTGTCCTACTGCGGAGAACATCGTGAAAAAAATCGACATAAACATTAATACGGATACAAATCTTTTCATTTCCCACCTCGATGACTGAAATTGCCCGCATCGAATGAGTGCATTCGACTTTAACAGACGAAAATATAGACGCAGCTTGTCAGAAAAAGTTGCGTTTAAAGGAAAAAAGAGGACGAATCATCCGGAGTGGCTGATTCGTCCTCTTCATTTCGTTTTAACTACACAAGACGAGCAATATGTTTTTGCTCATAAGCTGTAATTTTGTCTTCATGTTGAAGAGTCAAACCGATATCGTCAAGGCCTTGCAGCAAAAATTGACGACGGTGCTCATCAAGATCAAATGCGATCGTTAGACCATACTCATCCGAAAGCTGTTTGTTTTCCAAATCAACAGTAAGCTTGTAGCCGTCATGCTTCGCTGTACGCTTAAATAGCTCTTCCACTTGCTCTTCGCTAAGCTTGATAGGCAAAATGCCGTTTTTGAAACAGTTGTTATAGAAAATATCCGCATAAGACGGAGCGATAATAACTTTGTATCCATAATCAAGAATTGCCCAAGGAGCATGCTCACGGGATGAGCCGCAGCCAAAGTTGGCGCGGGAAACGAGTACAGATGCGCCCTCGTAACGCGGCTTGTTTGGTTCAAACTCAACGTTAACATCACCATTTTCGTGAAAACGCCATTCGAAGAATAGAAATTGGCCAAAGCCGCTGCGCTCAATACGCTTCAAAAATTGTTTCGGTATAATTGCATCAGTGTCGACATTGACCCGGTCGACCGGGGCTACGATGCCTGTAAGTTGTTTAAACGGTTCCATATCTTATATACCCCTCTCGCGTTCAATTCGTTCTACACTACGGATTTAATTTCCCAATCGCGTACATCTGTGAAATGACCTTTTACTGCTGCTGCAACTGCCATCGCAGGCGATACAAGATGCGTGCGTCCGCCGCGGCCTTGACGTCCCTCGAAGTTACGGTTAGACGTTGATGCACAACGCTCGCCCGGTTTCAATACGTCAGGGTTCATTGCAAGACACATCGAGCAGCCAGCATCACGCCATTCAAAGCCCGCTTCAGTGAAGATTTTGTCCAAGCCTTCTTTTTCAGCTTGAATTTTTACGCGGCCTGAACCTGGTACGACGATAGCCGTTACACGATCGCTAACTTTGTAGCCTCTAGCGATTTCAGCTGCTGCACGCAAATCTTCGATACGGCCATTTGTACATGAACCGATGAATACATAATCAATTGGGATTTCGTTCATTGGTGTTCCAGGCTTAAGATCCATATATTCAAGTGCTGCTTCAGCAGCTTTACGCTCGTTCTCCGTTGGAAGATCAGCAGGGAAAGGAACTTTAGCTGTGATGTTAGTACCCATGCCTGGGCTAGTTCCCCAAGTCACTTGCGGGATTAGAGCGTCAACGTCGAAGTGAACGACTGTGTCATACTCTGCACCTTCATCCGTAGTAAGCTGTTTCCAAGCTTCAACTGCTTCTTCGTAGTTGGCTGGCGCATATTGACGGCCGCGAAGATAGTTGAATGTTGTTTCATCTGGCGCGATGAGGCCAGCGCGTGCGCCTGCTTCGATTGACATATTACAAACTGTCATCCGCTCTTCCATAGTCAAGCTTGTGATGGCTTCGCCAGTAAACTCAATAACATAACCTGTTGCGAAATCTGTGCCGTATTGAGCAATAACGCCAAGAATCAAATCCTTTGCTGTTACGCCTGGCTTGCGAGTGCCGTTAAAGCGAACCTCAAGCGTTTTTGCTTTCGATTGCTGCAAGCATTGAGTAGCCATAACGTGCTCAACCTCACTTGTACCAATACCGAACGCCAATGCGCCGAAAGCACCGTGAGTAGATGTGTGGCTGTCTCCACAAACGATTGTTTTACCTGGATGCGTTAGACCAAGCTCAGGACCCATTACGTGAACGACACCTTGGTCAATGCTGTCAAGATCAAACAACGTTACGCCGAAGTCTTTACAGTTTTGTGTAAGCGTGTCAATTTGTTGTTTGGAAATTGGATCTGTAATGTTGAAGCGATCTTTCGTTGGTACGTTGTGATCCATCGTTGCGAAAGTAAGATCAGGACGACGCACTTTGCGGCCTGATAGACGCAAGCCTTCAAACGCTTGCGGAGATGTTACTTCGTGTACAAGCTGCAAATCGATATAAATGACGCTTGGCTTGCCTTCTTCTTGATTAATGACGTGATTATCCCAGATCTTTTCAAACATTGTCTTTTTCGTCATTATGTTCACCCCACCGTTTCATTGAATCTTCTGCTTTTCTTAACTGAAACTACTATAACATTTCTTTCTTCATTGATCCAAGATATAATATCTATAACGTCTATAGGTAATAACTATAATAGTAGATTCCTTACATAATAAACAGTTGAAAGGAAAATTTATATGGAATTGAGACAATTAAATTATGTTATTCAAATCGCCTCAGAGAAAAACTTTTCAAGAGCAGCGGAAAAGCTTCATATCGCTCAGCCTTCGCTAAGTCAGCAGCTCTCCAAGCTTGAGCAAGAAATCGGCGTACTTCTATTCCGGCGAACAACAAATTCTGTAGAACTAACGCAAGCTGGACAAGTATTCGTTCATAAATCGCAAGCGATTCTTGACGCTGTTGAGCAGTTAAAGCAGGAAATGGACGATATGGCGCAAATGCGGCGCGGACGACTTGTTGTCGGTACATTGCCGCTAACAGGCTCACATATACTGCCGCTTGTTTTGCCAGTATTCGGTGAACAATATCCGCAGATTGAAGTCGTTCTTGTCGAAGAAACTACTGCAAAGCTTGAGCAGCTTACTGCGAGCGGCGGTACCGATTTAAGTCTGCTCTCGCTGCCGCTCATTGACAACTCTCTCGCATGGGAACCATTCTTGGAGGAAGAAATCTGCTTAGCCGTCCCTCCACAGCACCCTCTTGCATTAAGAGAAGGCTCAATCTCGATTTCTGAACTTGATAATGAGCCGTTTATTGGACTTAAGCGCGGACAAGGCTTTCGGCAAATTACAGTCGAACTGTGTGAGCAATCAGGTTTCACTCCGCAAATCGTATTCGAGAGCAGCAATATGGAAACCATTCAATCCTTAGTGGCAGGCGGAATGGGAATAGCCTTTGTCCCGCAAATGCTTACGCGAGTCAAAGGCTCTGATTTTATGCCTGTTTACCTTCCCTTGTCGTCCAAGCCTACAAGAACGTTAGTCGTAGCGAGCCGCAAAGGTAGATATTTATCCAAAGCTGCTGAAGCATTTATCCGTACACTCAATATGACTATAAGCAGTTATCGGTAATTAAGCTTCATAAATAGAAGGTCTGCGATCTTCAAAAACAGGAATTTTTGTGCGTACAGCATCAACTAAATCCAAATCTATGTCTGCGTATATAATCGTTTCCTCTTCGCCCGCTTCCGCTATCGTCTCTCCCCAAGGATCAAGCACGAGCGAGTGACCAAAGAAATTAGTGTCACCGCTCGAGCCCATCCGGTTGCACGCGATCACGAACATTTGGTTTTCAATTGCACGTGCCGTAAGCAAAGTACGCCAATGATGAAGTCTTGGATGCGGCCATTCTGCTGGAACAAATAGCAATTTGGCTCCATCCAGCGCAAGCTTGCGAGCTAGCTCAGGGAAGCGGATGTCATAACAAATCATCATACCTGCTTTTGTCCCTTCTATCTCAAGCTTGCCAAGCTTATCTCCCGCCGCCAAATATTTTTCTTCATCCATAAGACGGAATAAATGAATTTTTGAATAATCGGATACAATATGGCCTGAACGATCAAATGCATACATTGTATTCAGCACTTTGTCTTCCTTAAGTTCCGCGATTGAACCTCCAATAATATGAACGCTGTGCTTCTTGCTGAAATCAGATAAAAAAGCACGAGTGCGTTCACCTTCACGATCTGCAATCGTTTTTATTTCAGTTAAAGCGTAACCTGTGTTCCACATTTCCGGAAACATAATGACATCCGGTTTATTCGTTTGGCTCACCGCTTCTTCAAGCATGCTCCCCAGCTTCGTGAAGTTAGCTTCTGGATTACCTGCTTCTATATGCATTTGCAGCAATGCAAGCCGCAGTGGTTTACTCATATGCCGTTCCTCCTGTTGATCCTTTTTTCACCTAATGATACCCTGTCATGGTTCTGTGTCAAGATGGGAAACGTAACAACGAGGGATTTACAACTTTACGAACATAAAGGAGAATGTCTGTTATGCTTCCAAAACGAATAGCTGCAATGCTTCTTGCTTGCTGCTCGATTTTCCTGTTTGCCAACTTCGCTTCTGCTCATCAAGTATTTAGCGGCGCTCCCAACCCAGAAACAGGGCTTAAGCCAGTTCAAGTATTCGATGTAGCCGCCGGCAAAGTAACAAAGACAATCCCCAATGACGCCAAATATCAAGAGATGGCTTCTTCATGGGTTGGTTCCATCACTGGTCTTGCTCCACAAATGACAAATGATTCAAGCTGCAGCTATGTGTATCGTGTTCCTCTTGAGAAGGCCGTTACCATCAAAGCAAATGACGTTTCCGTTTCATCCGATGATCTTTTTCTATTTTATTGTAAGGAAAAGCCTCCTCTCTTGCTCGTGTTTGATGAGAAGCGCAGACCTTTTTTATTCCTGTTCAAAGCCGATATAAAACCCTTTATTGACAGAGTAGGCATTCCGGCTGCATAACCAGCCGCTTCTCATCTCCCGCTATTCATGCTACATTAAAGCTATTGCCTAAATAGATAGCGATTTTGTCATGTGGAGTGTGAGGTATGGAAACACAAATCGGTCAACACCTTATTCAACCTGCGGAACGGATGAATGTACTTCCGACGCAATTTTTTGCCAAGCTGGTCGCCAAAGCAAATGCTCAAACGGCCAAAGGACGCGATGTCATCAATTTGGGACAAGGCAATCCGGATCAACCGACTCCTCCCCATATTGTTGCGAAGCTACAGGAAGCTGCAGCTAATCCGTTGTACCACAAATATCCACCCTTTAGCGGCTACCCTTTTCTAAAGGAAGCCGTGGTGAAGCGATACAAAGAGGATTATAACGTAGATATAGATCCCACTACTGAAGTCGCTATCCTCTTCGGAGGAAAAACTGGCCTTGTCGAAATTAGCCAATGCCTGCTTAATCCCGGCGATGTCTGTCTCGTGCCGGACCCGGGTTATCCTGACTATTGGTCTGGAGTGGCGCTTGCAGGTGCCGAGATGTCATTTATGCCGTTAACAGAACAAAACAGCTATTTGCCAGACTATAACGCCATTAGTCCTGAAATAGCCGAGCGCGCAAAGCTAATGTTTATGAATTATCCGAACAATCCAACAGGTGCTGTTGCTAATGCGGAATTTTATGCACAAACAGTGGAATACGCAAAAAAGCATGGCATCGTTGTTGCAAGTGATTTCGCCTATGGAGCAATTGGCTTTGATGATAATCAACCGATCAGCTTCTTGCAGACGCCAGGCGCCAAAGAAGTAGGCGTTGAGTTTTATACGCTGTCCAAAACCTATAACATGGCTGGCTGGCGTGTTGGCTTTGCGATCGGAAATGCTCAAATTGTCAAGCTGATCAATTTAATCCAAGATCATTATTATTGCAGCCTATTCGGCGGCATTCAGGAAGCAGCAGCACTTGCACTGACAGGGCCGCAGCAATGTGTCGCTGAACTTACAGCAATGTACGAAAGCCGCCGCAATGCCCTGTTTACTGCCCTTGACCGAATTGGTTGGAAAGCCGCTCGACCAGGAGGATCTTTTTTCTGCTGGCTGCCTGTACCAGAAGGCTATACATCAGAATCGTTTGCGGACCTTCTGCTTTATGAGGCTGATGTTGTTGTCGCTCCCGGCGTAGGGTTTGGTACCCATGGTGAAGGCTTTGTTCGGCTTGGTCTTCTTACAAGTGAAGAACGCCTGCAAGAAGCGGTTGAACGGATTGGAAAACTAAATTTATTTTAGAATATATCCGCCATATGCCTTGCTTTACAGCAGCATGGGATCGTGATATGCTTGTAGGAATTGAACATGAAACGTGATGACGGGACAATTAAGCAAGATGGGTCGCGATCAGAGAGTAAATTCCATGGGCTGCAAGAATTTACCGAAGGCCGCTTGCTGAACCTACCTCCGAGCGGCCGGCTATGAACCGGACAGCGCCTTCTGTTATAGGCTTAAGCTGGATAATTCTATCTAAGGATTATCAACAAAGGTGGTACCGCGGAAGCAAAGACTTTCGTCCTTTATGGACGAAAGTCTTTTTTGTTGTCACCAAACAAGCATAGGATGGGATTAATGATGACGGAACGTATTGTCGTAAAGATTGGCAGCAGCTCGCTTACCTCGGAAGAAGGCGGTCTAAACCGCGAGCGTATTCAATATTTCGCATCAGAGCTCGCTTCCTTGCATAAAAAAGGAAATGGCGTGATGCTCGTAACTTCAGGTGCTGTTGCAGCTGGCTTTCGTCAAATCGGTTATGCCGCAAAGCCAAAAATCGTTCATGAAAAACAAGCAGCCGCTGCTGTAGGGCAAGCGCTGCTTATGCAAGCCTATCAAGAAGCCTTCAACGGTTATGGCATAGTAGCTGCACAAATTTTGCTTACGCGTGCGGATTTCTCCAATCGCCGCCGCATTCAAAATGCACTTATGACAATCGAAGAGCTTCTGCGGCTTGGCATCATACCGATTATTAACGAAAACGATACGGTGGCAACCGACGAGCTTGTTCCTAAATTCGGAGATAACGACAGCTTATCAGCGCTTGTCGCAGCGATGACGAAAGCTTCACAGCTGATCATCATTACCGATATGGATGGCTTATACACAGAGGACCCTCGTAAAAATCCGCAAGCGGTCAAGATCGAGCGCGTCGATCAAATATCCGAAGATATTATGAAGCTCGCAGGCGGAGCTGGCTCTTCCGTCGGAACAGGCGGCATGCGTTCCAAAATCGAAGCAGCACGCATCGCCATGCGCGGCGGCGTACATGCTTTTATCGGTAAGGTGCAGCAAGAAGGCGATCTGAAGCTAGCTGTGGAAGGCAATGGCCGCGGTACATATTTCGATACGAAGCTGAACAGCCTTCCGATGAAGAAGCAATGGCTTGGCTTTCACTCTATGCCGCTAGGCAAGGTTTTTGTAGATGAAGGCGCTGTTCAAGCCTTGCTTGAAGGCGGCAAAAGCCTCCTCCCTGCCGGCGTAAAAGAAATTCAAGGCGATTTCCATTCCGGAGATGTCGTCGAAGTCATTAATCCACAAGGCCAAACCATTGGCAGAGGCGTTGTCAATTATGCAGCAGAGCAAATTCAAGCTGTGGCCGGCCTTACTACTGAAGAAGTTAAACGTAGAGTCGATGTATCCCGTATCGAATTTATTCATCGAGACGAATGGATTACATTAAAATAATAAGGGGGATTCCGCTATGATCAGTGAAGTGAGAACAAAAGCAACTTTAGCTCAAGATGCAACTGCCATTATGAATCGTTTGTCTACAGAACAAAAAAATACAGCTCTTACTCGTATGGCTGATGCATTAATCGCCGAGACTAACGCAATTATTACTGCAAATGAGCTTGACCTGCAACGAGGCCGCGAGCAAGGCACAAGCCCTTCCATGCTCGATCGACTTGCTTTAAATAAAGATCGTGTAGCATCCATTGCTGAAGGACTTAGACAAATTGTTGAGCTTCCGGACCCTGTTGGTGAGCTGCTTGAGCATTTCGATCGTCCTAACGGACTAAAAGTAAATAAGATCAGAGTTCCAATCGGCGTCATTGGCATGATCTATGAAGCTCGTCCGAATGTTACAGTCGATGCGGCTGGCTTATGTTTAAAAACGGGCAACTGCGTCGTGCTTCGCGGCGGATCAGCTGCTATCGAGTCAAATCGTAAAATCGTAGAGGTATTAAAAAATGCTCTTTCAAATACGGCAATGCCAGCTGATGCCATTCAGTTAATAGAGGATTCAGATCGTGCCTCGGTTAACGAAATGCTGAAGCTTAATGGCTTGCTTGATGTTGTCATTCCTCGTGGAGGCGCATCGCTTATTCGAAATGTCGTTGATAATGCCACTGTACCGGTCATCGAAACAGGAGCTGGTATTTGCCATACCTTCATAGATGCTAGCGCTGACTATACGATGGCAGTCGAGATTGCCTTTAACGCCAAAGTACAACGGCCATCGGTTTGCAATTCCATGGAAACATTGCTCGTTCACGAAGCTTTTGCAGATCAGCATTTATCCGCGCTTGCTGATCGTTTTGTTCAAGCAGGTGTTGAGCTCCGCGGCTGCGAAAGAACGGCTTCCCTTCTCACAGGCATCAAACCAGCAACGGATGAGGACTATAGTACAGAATACAATGATTACATTATGAATATCCGCGTCGTTTCAGATCTTGACGCCGCTCTTGCACATATTCGCCGTTTCAGTACAAAACATTCCGAATGTATTGTGACCGAAAACTCCGAAAACGCTGAGCGATTTATTCAAGATGTTGATGCGGCTGCCGTTTATCATAACGCCTCTACTCGCTTTACCGACGGATTTGAATTCGGGTTCGGAGCTGAAATCGGCATTAGTACACAAAAGCTTCACGCACGCGGTCCAATGGGTTTGCCTGCATTGACTTCTACTAAATATCTAGTTTATGGAACTGGACAAATACGGGGCTAGGCTAGCAGGACGAATTCAGTCCAATATCAATGGAACAACGGAGGAATACTTCATGACACAGCTTACACAAACTGCAATTGCCAGTCAGCAAATTTGCTTCTATGGTGCCGGTTCGATGGCGGAAGCCATTGCACGAGGTCTAATTAATAAAAACCTCATTGCACCTAATCAAATTTCAATGCTCAATCGACAAAATAAAGATCGGCTCTCTGAGCTAAATGAGCTATACGGTATACAAACCATCGTGCAAGGCTCCTCTAATGAAGCTTATTTAAAAGAGGCAGACATTATTTTTCTAGCCATGAAACCTAAGGATGCTGCTGAAGCGATCGCATCCATTAAGCCGTTCATTTCTTCTAAACAGCTTATTATATCGGTCATTGCCGGGTTATCGATCAAAGCAATCGAGCAGCTGCTTGGTGGGCAAGCGTCTGTCGTACGCGCGATGCCGAACACATCTAGCACAATTGGGCTTGGAGCAACTGGAATTAGTTATTCAGATATTGTGACCACTTCGCAAAAAGCTCTTACAGAAGCGATTTTCAGCTCTGTTGGAATAAATGCAATTGTAGACGAATCACTTCAGCAGGCCGTCACAGGCGTATCTGGCAGCGGCCCAGCTTATGTCTATTACTTTATGGAGTCGATGATCGATACTGCAATCAAACTAGGCTTTTCCGAGACATCAGCAAAGGAGCTTGTCGTTCAGACGGTTCTTGGCGCAGCGGAAATGGTTCGTCATACCGGCGAAGAGCCAGCAGAGCTGCGGCGCAAGGTCACATCACCAAATGGGACAACGCAGGCAGCTCTTGAGCTGATGGCCGAAAATCATTTTTCAGAAACAATCAAGAAAGCTATCCACCGCTCAGCAGAACGTGCAGGCGAGCTTGGAGAAGCTATCGAGAGGAGCATTAACGAATGACTGGAGTTTGTATCGCAACGTATCGTTCTTATGATGATCGAGCGGATTTCAATAAAAAGGCGCTTTCGATCGCTGTTGGCTTAACCGTCGGCAGCTGGACTGAGCTTCCTGAAGCGCAAAAGGCGAATATGGAAAAGCATCTTGGAAAAGTATTGTCCGTTACTGTCCATGAGCCAGAAAATGCAGTTCCCGGTGAGCGCTATGCCGACATTCGAATTGCTTACCCAGACATCAACTTTAGCCGAGACCTCCCTGCTTTGCTAGTAACTGTATTCGGCAAGCTGTCCATGGACGGCAAAATCAAGCTTATGGATCTCGACATTTCTGAAGATTTTGCATCTGCTTTCCCAGGACCTAAGTTTGGACTAAACGGTGTTCGCGATTTGCTTGGCGTACATGATCGCCCGCTGCTAATGAGTATTTTCAAATCCGTTGTCGGATACGATCTAGCCAATCTTCAAGATCAGTTCTATAAGCAAGCGCTTGGCGGTGTGGACTTAATCAAGGATGATGAAATCCTATTTGAAAACCCGCTTACCCCTCTTGAGAAACGTGTCGAAGCTTGTATGGATGCAGCGCGTCGCGCTGAAGCAGAGACCGGCCAAAAGCTGCTTTACGCCGTTAACTTGACAGGGCCTACCTCAGCTCTTGCTGCGAATGCTCGAAAAGCGATTGACGCCGGCGCCAACGCGCTTTTATTTAACGTTCTAGCTTACGGCTATGATGTGCTTCATGAGCTTAGCAGTGACAAATCCATTAATATCCCTATAGCAGCTCACCCTGCAATGGCTGGAGCGATGTACCCATCGCCTCATTATGGCATTAGCGCTTCTCTTCTTCTTGGGAAGTTAATGCGTCTTGCAGGTGCCGATCTTGTGCTCTTCCCTTCACCTTACGGCTCGGTTGTTATGCCAAAGGAAGAGAATTTAGCGGTTAAGGAAGCTTTGCTAGCGCCGCTTCACGGGCTGAAAACGAGCTTCCCTGTACCATCGGCTGGCATTCATCCTGGACTGGTGCCTCTCATTCTAAAAGATTTCGGTACCGACGTGGTTGTAAATGCTGGCGGGGGTATTCATGGTCATGCCATGGGAACTGCAGCTGGCGGACAAGCATTCCGTCAAGCGATTACAGCAACATTAAATGGAGTACCTCTTCGCAATGCCGCTGAGCAACCGGGCAATGAAGCGCTGTTGGCAGCAATTGAAGCATGGGGGATCAAAGAATAATGACTGAAATGAATACAACTAAGAAACGCATCGTGTTTTGTGATTTTGATGGAACGATTACCGTTAATGACAACATTATCGCAATTATTAAACATTTTAACCCAGCAGGCTGGGAAAACATTGCAGAGCGAACGATTGCGCAAGAGATTTCAATTATGGATGGCGTTGGACAAATGTTCCGCCTCCTTCCTGCTTCTATGCAGAAAGAAGTTATCGATTTCAGTATTTCCAATGTACGCATTCGCGAAGGCTTCGCTGAATTTCTAAACTATTGCAAAGAGCAGCAGCTTGATTTTTACGTAACTAGCGGCGGCATTGATTTTTTTGTTTATCCTATTCTTGAAGCTTTCGACATACCAAAAGATCATATTTATTGCAATGGCAGTGATTTCAGCGGAGAGCAAATTGAGATTTTGTGGCCAAATCCGTGTGATGCTCATTGCACCAACAACTGCGGCATGTGTAAAACAACCATTATGCGTCGTTTCCCTGAAGAGCAATTCGAGCGCATCATTATTGGCGACAGCGTAACCGACTTTGAAGGTGCTAAGCTGGCTGATATTGTCTATTCCCGCTCCCACCTAACGGTGAAATGCAAGGAGCTCGGACTGCCGCATCACGAATACGAAACATTCCACGATATTATCAACACTATGAATGCTGAAAGGAAGTCAACAAAATGAGTTTTGAGCAAATTGCTTTAGAAGACAAACAGCGCGCTTTATCTGAACTTCGCGACGTTAAGGAGCTGTTCGCTTCACGCGGCTGGTTCCCTGGCACCAGCGGCAATTTATCGATCCGTGTAGGCGATTATAACCCCGATGAATTTCAATTCGCTATTACGGCAAGCGGTAAGGACAAAACGATTCATACACCAGAGGATTATTTGTTTGTTGATCAAGATGGGAAGCCATGTGAAACAACACGCTTAAAACCATCCGCTGAAACACTGATCCATTGTGAAATTTACAAATTAACTGGGGCTGGCGCTATTTTCCACGTGCATACCGTATTTAACAGCGTAATCTCAGAGTATTTCTGGGATCGCAAGTCTGTGCCGGTAGATGGCGTTGAGCTGATCAAGGGCTTTAACATTTGGGACGAGGAAGCACACATCGATATTCCAATCGTTTCCAACTTTGCACATATCCCTTCTATCGTACCAGAAATAACGGAGCGTATCGTGAAAAACATACCTGGCATCGTGCTGCGGAAGCATGGCATTTATGCTTGGGGAGCAAACGCATTTGAGGCAAAACGCCATCTTGAAGCATTTGAATTTATTTTTGAATACGTATATCGTTTGGAAATGCTGCAGCGTGGTAAAGCTTAAGCATTTTCCAGCTTGATCGTTACATTGTTTAGAAGGACTTTCTCCCGTTAATCAGCACTTTTTATGTTTCAAAGCGCTGATTAGCGGGAGGTTTTCCAGCTAACTTATTCCCCCCTAAAAACATGATTTCAAAATGATAACTCCTCCTGAACGATAGGCATTCCTCGCTCTTCCCTTACCAATTAACTGTTATTGGATAACTGTTCCAGCAGCATACTCCCGTCTTTCTCTCGACGTTTCATTAATCCAAACCATTAACTCATTTTTGCTAATATAAAATTTTTCACTAATTTTTATGTAGGGGAACATAACGCCAGAAAAGGATCCTGCAGTAGTCAGCTGAATTTGCTCTGAATGTATAATTTGCTTAATTTCGTTTACCGATAATTGCATATAATCTGCTGCTTCTTCTATCGTTAGCAAAGGTTTTTCAGCGCTTATCGTAATGTCGGACTGCTCTTTATTAGGCACTTCGTATTTCTCCAAAAACATACAGCCCAGTATAAAAGATACTCCGAGAATAAAGCTTGCTGCTATCATTGATTTACCGTTTGAAATAACAATCTTCCTCCTTCGTTGTAAACACACTCACTCTTTTCCATAATAAAAATAAACTTGCCCCGCCGTCTCTGATATCCGTTCATTTTTAAAATAAATGCCAGAAGCATCATCTATCCCATAACCCGTTGACAAGTTGGTTTTGGAAAGTGCAGCCAATAAGTTCTTTTCTTCATCCCATTTTGAAAAATGCGCACTAATGACGCAATGATTTATTAATCCTAGACCTTTGAGAAAAAGGTGCTCATTCGCACTGTTGTCGATGGGCGGAATTACACATACATTAGGACTGATTAAGGCGCCAGCCGAAAAACCTGCAACTGGCACGCCTTCTGTGTATAATGCTTTTATTGTTGTGCCGAGCTTTGTTTCCACGATATAATCTCGATAACGCTCGGTATCGCCGCCGCTTATAATCACTCCTGTAGCTGATTGAAGCTGTTCCAATAAATCGGTTGATGGTGATGCATCCAAGGCGAAATACACAAACTGATCAACATCATGAAATCCTATTTGATCGGTATATTTCGTCATGTATTCTTGCCAACCCTCTTGCTCAATAAATAAGATAACAACTTTGCTTAACCCTTTTGATGCCAGAGCTCCAAATTTTTTTGCTAAGCTTTCATTGAATGGCGCTCCACCGCCAAACAAAAATAAATGTTTATCTGACATAAATATCCTCCTTGTAGTTAATGCTTCAGCGAGATTTAGTCGAATCACTTTTATCGTAACCTAACTATAAACTATTTTTTAAATGTTTTACCATAATTATCTGCTTATATGAGTAAACTCGGAACAATTTGTTGTCTATAACAATCATGTTAAATTCTTCATTTAACATAAAAACGGAATCAACTATATTGACTTTAACGTAACGTGAACGTTCATAATGGCAAGAGGAGGTGGCTCTATTGAAGGTGCATGAAGCAGCAAAACAACTCGGTGTCACGCCGCGTACACTGCGTTTTTATGAAGAAAAAGGTCTAATTCATCCATATAAAGCAATAGAGAATAAATATCGCGACTATTCCTTTGAGGACTTCATTCGGCTCCGCTGGATCATATCGCTAAGAGAATTGGGCTTATCCGTATCTGCAATACAAGATGCTCTAAACGTGATCAATGAGCCGGACGCTTTTATTCGAAGTGTGGATGGCGCTCGTGCATTGCTGTATGAGCAATGGATCACAGCAACAAAAGCGCTGCAAGCGCTTGATGAAACGATTTCGGCATGGCACAGAAAAGGAGCAGCTGAACTGACACAAGCAGAGCTGGCCGCTGAAGAAATTAAACAAAATCGGCTATCGCGAACCTCTTGGAGCGATCAATGGAATTACGATGAGATAGCGATTCAGCACGGATATAAAGCACCTATCATTACACTTAGCGGTATTCTTTCGGAGGAGCAATACAATATGGCACTGCTGAGAACCGTTGAATGGCTTGATCCGCGGTTTGATGAGCTTGGCTTAGAAATAGGAGCAGGCAGCGGCAATCTCTCCAGCATGCTAGCTGCGGCCGGCACGAAGCTTACCGTTGTTGAGCAATCGACTGAAATGCTCTCGATCATAAGAGAAAGGCTCCCTGCCATTGATGCAAAACAAGGCAATTTGCTCGCACTGCCTCTCGCGCCATACAGTTATTCTTTTATAGGCTGCAGCTTTGCAATGCATCACTTGAATCGGTCACAACAGCTTCTGGCACTAGAAGAAATGGACCGCGTTTTAATAAATGGGGGACGGCTTGTGATTACGGGGTTAATGGATGAGGACGTGGTTGCCGATGATAAAATACATTCTGAAGAGATAGAAACAAAGCTTTCCATACCGCCTAACTGGCATCTTTCCTCTGTATCCGAACATCTGAACTGGTTCAACAAACGTGGATATTCCACTGTCATCAACCAGCTTACCCCATATGTTGGATTACTCTACGCGATCAAACCTTAGCTATGTACAATAATGTGACCCTTTTACATAAAAAAAGAGCTAAGCCGCATGGCTTAGCCTCTTCCTCCACGAAATTTTTGCGCATGTGCGCGAGCCTCGTCTGCATTCGTTACACGATTGCGGCTCCACTCGATAAGTATCCGATCAATATAACGCAAGCTAAGCTTGCCCGCAAAGACGGCTTCTTTTAGAGCAAAACGAATAATTTCGTCTGTATATCGATCATGATCAAGCCAGCCTGTAATCGTCTCGCATTCTATCGGAGATAATAAGCGTCCAAACTCTTGCTCGAATACACTGAATAAGTCTGATGATGGCGCCGCTTGCTGCTTGACTGGCTGACGCTCTGCCTTCCGCGATTCACGCTTCTGCTCCGCGGTTAACGCAGCTGCCTTAAGCAGCCAGCCTGTCCAGTTATAACGCTCTGACTGCATCCCCGTAGAACTGTCAACGTACTCGTCAATCGTAAGAAAATCTTCTTTCATCAGCCGGCCAAGGGATTGTCCAACTTCTCTAACACTCAGGCCCATCCGCTCAGCCAATTGCTCTGGCGTTGGGAAATCATTCATGTCCGCTTCCATATAGACCATGATTTGCAGAAGCAGCATCGCTTCTGTATCCGACAATTCCAGCTGGCGGTATGTTCGCAGCAGCATCGCCGATACATAAACGCCGCCTTCCTGCAACGCAGCAGCCATACCATGCGAGTAAGCTTTCCATATCTCGTTGTTCACTGCCAGCTGCCTCCTATACGACTACGCCTGTGCAGACGTATCCTTTTGCTTAACCAAGTTATACGTGTCTCTTGCGATGAGAAGCTCCTCATTCGTAGGAACAACTAAAACTTTAATGCGTGAGCTGTCCGTCGTAATCTCACGAATATCTTTGCGACGCTCTGAATTGCGCTCTTCATCTAGCTCAATACCCAAGAATGAAATGCCTTCGCATATCGCTTTGCGTAGAGCGACAGAATTTTCTCCTACTCCAGCAGTAAACACAATCGTATCTACACCGTTCATCGCCGCAGCATATGCGCCAATATATTTTCTAACTCGGTAAGCATACATGTCAAAAGCAAGCTTTGCGTTTTTGTCGCCTTCCAGCATCGCCTCTGTTACCTCGCGCATATCACTGCTAATACCGGAAATAGCAAGCATACCGCTATGTTTGTTCAGCATAGAATTTACTTCATTTAAAGTCAATTCCTCTTTGTTCATAACAAATGGCACGATCGCTGGATCAATATCTCCGCTCCGGGTACCCATCATAAGACCTTCAAGTGGAGTCATTCCCATACTTGTATCAAAGGACTTGCCGTTCAAAATGGCTGTACAGCTTGCGCCGTTTCCGATGTGGCAAGTAATCATTTTGATTGACTCCAATGGTTTTTGCAAATACTCGGCTGCATGTGCGCTCACATAGGAATGAGACGTTCCATGAAAACCATATCTGCGAACCTTGTGACGACGGTAAAGCACAGTAGGAATTGGATATAAATACGATGTATTCGGCATGCTTTGATGGAATGCCGTATCGAATACTACCGCTTGAGGTACATCAGGCAAATTTGTTTCTACCGCCAAAATACCCATCATATGAGCTGGGTTATGAAGCGGCGCCAAATCAAACAATCGACGAATCTCGAGCTTAACCTCTTGTGTTACAAGCACTGAGCTGCTAAATGCCTCGCCGCCATGAACGATACGATGGCCAACAGCTTCGATTTCGTTCAGATTAGCGATCGCTCCGAACTCCGGGTTGGTAAGCATATTGATAACCTGCTTAACAGCAGCAACATGATCCAATATTTCACTAACTTTACGAACCTCGGGCTTGTCAACTGGTTCATGAGTAACAATCGAAGAATCCATTCCGATCCGTTCCACGCGTCCACTTGCCAGAACTGATTCGTCACGCATGTTGTATAGCTGATATTTTAAAGAGGAGCTTCCTGCATTAATTACGAGTACTTTCATTTAAATCCGATCCCCATCCATATCATATTTGAAGAAGCCGATTCCTGATTTGGCTCCGAGATGTCCAGCGCGCACCATTTTTTTCAGCACGATCGAAGGACGGTATTTCAGCTCGCCATACTCGCGGAACATTCTCTCAAGGGCTGCCAACACGGAATCGAGACCGAAACGATCACACATCTCGAAAGGTCCATGCTGGAAGGAATAGCCGATACGCATTGCGCTGTCAATATCCTCAGCCGACGCGACCCCTTCCTCGAGTACATGCAAGGCTTCGTTTATAAATAAGCAAATGAGTCGTGTAGTTACGAAACCAGGAGATTCAAATACCATAACTCCTTTTTTGTGAATAACCTCTTCCACAAAATGTTTCGTACGCAGAAATGTTTCTTCTGATGTCTTAAGGCCGCGAACAATTTCCACCAGATCAATTTTGAATACTGGATAAATAAAGTGCATGCCGATTACGCGGCTCGGCTGCTTCGTAAAGCTGGCTAGCTCAGTTAAGCTTAGAGTAGATGTATTGCTCGCTAAAATAACATTTGGACCGCAAATTTTATCAATCTTTTCAAATACAGCTTTTTTCAATTCCAAATCTTCAGTTATCGTTTCAATAACAAGCTCACAATCCGCTAACTTCTCGTAGCTTGTTGTCGCCTCTATTCTATTCATAATCAGCTTCTTCTCGGAATTCGTGAGCGCCCACTTCTCGATTTGTTTATCCAAGCTTACTTCAATCATTTGTTTACCATAATCTAGGCGATCATCCGAACGCTCGATAATGATAACATCCAATCCTTTGGAGGCCAGCATTTCCGCGATCCCTTGACCCATCGTGCCTACTCCTACAACTCCAACTGTTTTGATATGCAATGTATTAGCTCCTTTAGTGTGGGGAGAATTCTTCTTAAAACATAATAGAAGTTTTCTCTGCAAAGATAGTTCAATCTTATTATAACGAATTTCATCAAAAAAAGAAGGCGGACGACAACTCCGCCTTCAAATTGTAATATTGTAAACGCTTCATGCTGCTGTATTGGAAGAAAAGAGCTTTCTAAACTCGTCTCCGCTCAATGTTTCCTCACGCAGAAGCGTCTGAAGAGACTTGATAAACACTTCTCTATTCGACTCAAGCAGACCTTTTGTTTGCAGCATCAGCTCATCCAAAATGGTTCGATTGATGCTTGCCCATCCATCTTTTGTCATCATCGAAGAATCAATAATGCCAAGATCAGTCAATCCCGATTCCACTAACGTTTTGACGATATTCATCGATTGTTCGAAGTCACCTCTTGATCCAGTGCTCCGATCACCATAAAACATTTCCTCAGCAGCTGCTCCGCCTAACGCAATCATAATTTGACCGTTAAGGAACTGTTTTGTGTACAAATATTGATCCTGCTGCGGATTGTGACGAACATAGCCTAACGCTTGACCGCGCGGAGACAAAGCAACCTGTGACACGCTGCCTGGACGCATTAGTTCTGCCATAATTGCATGTCCGAGCTCATGAAGCGCAATCCGTTCACGCTCTTCTTTTGATGCCTCACGATCCGTTTTTTCACCCATCATAACTTTATCAATAGCCATCGATAAATGCTGTTCAGCGATGGTTTCACTGCTCTCACGCATCGCATAAATCGCCGCTTCATTCATGACGCTCTCTAGCTGTGCACCGGAGAAACCAAAGGATTCACTCGCAATGCGTTCTAAGTTCACGCCTGAGCGGATAGGCTTATTTTTCGCATGGATGTTCAAAATATGCAATCTGCCCTTTTTATCAGGAAGTTCAACACCGATGTGCCTGTCAAAACGGCCTGGACGGAGCAATGCGCTATCGAGCATTTCCTTACGGTTAGTAGCCGCAATTAACAAAATGCGCGGTGATTCATTTGCATAAATACCGTCCATCTCGGTTAATAGCTGATTCAAGGTTTGATCGTATTCGCGCTGCTGACCGCCATCTCGTTTGCCGCCAATGACTTCAATCTCATCAATAAAAATAACAGCGCTGCTTTTTTTCGCTTTATTCGCTTTTGTACGCGCCTCTTTGAATAGGTCGCGAATACGTCCTGCGCCTACACCGACATACATTTCTACAAACTCACTGCCGGATGCAGCCAAATAAATCGAATCAGTATATTGAGCAGCTGCCTTAGCAAGCAGCGTCTTTCCTGTTCCTGGAGGGCCAGACAGCAAGATGCCTTTTAACGGCCGAATGCCAAGCTTAGCAATTTGTTCTTGATGAACGAGAAAATCAAGCGCCTCTACAAGCTCCTGCTTGGCACGCTCCTGACCTCCGATTTCCTCAAAGGTGAGTGGTGTCATTTTCTCCTCAGAACGCCGCTTCTGGCTAGACAACGCGGTCAGCTTGCCTCTGCCTCGTGCTGCATAAACTACGGCAAAGCCTAATACGCCCAGCAATACGATGGGAACAACATTTTGTCCAATATATATAAAAAAAGCAACAAGTACAGGAAGTAAGCCTATCGCAATTTCTTTGCCATATTTCATCATATTACCATGCCTCCAATTGGTTTGGCGTGCGTGGCAGGACGATATATTTCACCGCTTCATTATTTTTAATCGTAATATACACATTCGTATCATCCATTTCAGTCGTCACGGTGACATCTTTCATGGATTTTGCAGCTTCTTTCATCGCATCTGGAATATGAGAATAGGTTTTGCGCTCCATCGCCTCTGCAACTTCAAACATGGAAGCATACCACAGATCTTCAAGCTGCTTATTCGATTTTTCTTCTATATTAAGCTCAAGCTTACGGTCGCCAACTACATCTTTTCCGTTAGCTGCAATAGTTTCATAGATGTCCCGGAGATTCGCATCCGGCGTTAATTCAAGAGAAATAGCTACTTTATTGCGATCCATAACTGGTTTTTCTGAAGAAACAATACCTTGAATGCCTTTTGTAACTTTCTCTAATGGAGCTGCTACAGCCACTTGATTATATACAGCCCAGCCTCCGAACAAAACGGAAGCGGAAATTGCAGCAGTAATCACGATTGGTATCACACGTGGTCTCATCATTATGAAAATCCCTCCTGCAATAAATTTTTGAACACTCCGTATATCAATTCCGCTATACGAAAGTATATCATGAAATTATGCAAGAATCGTCCATCAATAAAAGGAAACGGAGCCTTATGGCCCCGTTTTTGCTGGTAACGTATAAGAATCAATGAATGCACCGTCATCAAAACGGTAGAAATCATATCGGTAATGATCAGGCTTTTCACCGTCATTATAATAGATCTCCCACACCGTTTTGTCATCAAGCAGACCCGGCTGAATTCTCTTTATTTCTGCCAATGGCCTCTTGCTGATGAAATTATCTTTGAGTGACTTCTCAGAAATGCCTTCCGTCGCTTTCATGATAACTGGTTGTTGCTCCTCAGTCAGCCATACGTATACATGTTCATCTTGTTGATTAATGCCTTCAACGACCCAACTGTTTTTTTGCCATATATGATGATGTACCTTTTCTATCTCCATAAGATCAGCTGCTTTAGTCGCTTGTTCCTTCGCCGCATTAATTGCTGTCCACTCAGGCGACTGAACTTCACGGAAATAGATAAAAGAAACGGTTAGAAGCAGCAAGAGGAATGCTGTAATTAACAACAACCATCGCTTAAGTGTCATAAACGGCTTTCGTTTCCTTGCTGTTGCTCGCATTAAGCTTGCAGCAAGCGATCAAAGCTCGCTTGTGCCTCGTAACGAATTTTCTCCTCATCGAGCCAAGTGCATTCGCCGTTTTTCAATACTTGTCTTCCATCAATCCATACATGCCGCACATCGCGGCCTGAACCTGAGTAGACCAGATGTGATACGATATCCGTCTGAGGGTAGAAATGCGGCTGTTCAATATCAATTGCGATGAAATCTGCCTTCATGCCTACTTTTAGACTACCAAGGCTCTTCTCTTGCCAAATAGATTTTGCCCCATTCACTGTACCAAGCTTCAATGCTTCCAAAGCAGGGATAGCAGTAGGATCTTCAGAAACACCTTTATGAAGCAAAGCTGCAAATCGAATTTCCTCAAATAAATCAAGATTGTTGTTGCTTGCCACACTATCTGTTCCAAGCGATACCGTAACACCTGCGCGAATCAAATCAGGAACGCGTGCAATGCCGCTAGCAAGCTTAAGATTACTTACAGGATTATGTGAAACCGCAACTCCTTTAGCAGCAAGCAACTCGATCTCAGCATCATTCAGATGTACGGCATGCGCTACAAGAGCAGGACGTGAAAAGAAGCCTAAACGATCCAAATGTTCGACCGGACGAAGTCCATAATCACGCACGTTTTGCTCAACTTCAGGTATCGTTTCCGACATATGCGTGTGCAAAGGCAAATCAAAATCATGAGCTGCTTGTACAAAACGTTCAATATACGCTGGTGGACATGTATAAGGCGCGTGTGGAGAAATCATTGTAGTTATGCGTCCATCGGCTTTCCCGTTCCAATCACGAGCAAAAGCAATTGCTTCAGCAAGCTTTGCTTCTTGTACATCGGGAGGGCATAGTCCGATAACTCCTCTGGTCAAAACACCTCGGATACCGCTTTGCTCAACCATTTGAGCAACTTGATCCATACGATCATACATATCAACAAAAGCTGTTGTACCTGATTTCAGCATTTCAACGATCGCTAGAGCACTTCCTGCACGTGTATCTTGATCAACATATTTGCCTTCCATTGGCCACATTTTCTGTTCCAGCCAAACCTGCAAATTTTGATCATCTGAATATCCGCGAAGCAAGCTCATCGCTGCATGTCCGTGAGTATTAATAAGTCCTGGCATAAAAGCCAGCTTGCTGCCGTCTATTTTTTGCACCGTGTCAGAAAGCTGCTCAGGAACAGCCGTACCTATATAACTAATCCGATCATCGGATACAACCATATGTCCTCTAAATGATGGATTTTCGTCATCCATCGTTATAAACAAACCATTTTCAATCCAAATCTGACTCATCCTGCGTCTCTCCCTCTTTGGCTAAATAATAAGCTAAGCTAAGCAATTCCCTTGTGAAATCAGCATTATGTATTCGCATTTCATCCGGTACTCGTAGAATAGCAGGGGCAAAATTCAATATTCCTTCTATGCCTGCTTCGACAAATTGATTAGCTACATTTTGTGCTTCAAATGCTGGAACGGTAATGATGCCGATTCGAATATTTTGCTCTGCAACCGTTGCAGCAAGCTCACTCATCGGCATTACAATCAAATTATTAATGCTCGTTCCGATTTTGCTCGGATGTACATCGAACACGGCCGTAATCTGCATATTATCCTTGGAATATTTATTGTAATTGCATAAGGCATGACCTAGATTGCCCGCTCCAACCAACGCAACCTTTATCGTCTGATCAACCTTCAAAATTTGACGTATCTTCTCAATTAAATATACAACATCGTAGCCTACGCCCTTCCGTCCAAACTCTCCGAAATAAGCGAGATCTTTACGAATCTGAGCAGGATTTAAATCAAGCTTTGTGCCTAAATCCTGCGAAGAAATGGTCTGAATCTCACGATTAAGCATTTCATTTAGTACTTGCAAATAAACGGGAAGCCTTCTGACGACAGCCTCCGATATTTTCGTTTGCTTCATCGTTTTTCCTCCTCTTCGCTGGACACAGCTTGATTTTCCTGCGGCAATGCTGCGTATTCATCCGTTAACCATTCTCTCATTCGTACGACCATTTGATCCATATGCATCGTTTCGATTTTTGGTCCTGGCAGTGAATATAAGAAGTGTTTACCGTAGTAAGTGTCGATTACTCTTGTATCATATATGATTACGATCCCTTTGTCTTGTGAAGTCCTTACTAGACGCCCAAAGCCTTGTTTAAAGCGAATGACGGCTTGGGGAATCGACAATTTCATAAAAGGATTTTGTTTCTGCCGCTGCAGCATCTCAGCTTTTGCTTCTACTAAGGGATGGTTAGGCGGTTGGAATGGCAAACGAACGATGGCAAGGCAAATCAGAGCTTCTCCGGGTATATCTACACCTTCCCAGAAGCTGCTCGTGCCAAGTAAAACGGACTCTGGCGTTTGACGGAAACGTCTTGTAAGCTTCGTGCGATTGCCGCTGTCTATTCCTTGTCCGAGCACTTGAATACCTGCAACGCTTAAAAGCTCTTTAAGCGGCTCGTAGACCTGCCTCAGCATGCGATAGGACGTGAACAGCACTAGCATTCTGCCCTTCGTTTCCTTTGCAGCATCAGAAAGCGATTTTACAAGCATATCCAAATAGGTGTCATCTACAGCTGCTCCCTTGAGTACTGGGAAGTTGCGCGGAATGACAACTAATGCCTGTTCCCGGTAATTAAACGGTGAAGGCAATTGAACAGTTTTAAGCCTGCCCTGCTGTTCGTATCCAGTTAACCCAAGCTGCTCCTCTGCGTATTGAAAAGATTTTTGCACAGATAACGTCGCAGAGGTTAATACGATACTTTCTTTGACATCAAAAAAATATTTTTGCAGCTGAGCGCTTACATCTACTGGGACACCGTATAACTGTACAGATCTGTAGCGGTATACACTGCTTGCCTCGATCCAAAACACAGAGTCCGCAAGCTCTAAGGTGATAAACGTTCTAAGCTCATCCTTAAGACGTGATAAATCACGTACCGCGCCATTTAAATCCGTTATTATCGCTTGAACACCGGAATCGTCAACACGGTCTTTAATATCGGTAACCATTTTATCGACGGTTCGAATGACTCGGTTAAGTTCAGTGTGGATATTTCCTTCAACCGTAACGCCGTCCTCCCAGCCTGCTGGAAGCTCGTTTTTCTTAAGCCGGCATACCGACTGACCATTCTCGGTTGGTCCATCCGATGAAGTTGAAGTAAAGCTATAAAACATTTCAAACAGCTTATCCCAATGCTCCTTAATTTCTTGGAAAATAGGAATAACGGTATCAATCGTCTCCAACCAGGAAGCTTGATGTGCGTCATCCTCATACATAAGCTTCTGGCGAAGCCCAGGCAATAATCCAGAGCGCGCATCTTTATAAAGCCGAAGAACAGCCTGCGTCAAAGAGAAGTAGTTAACTTGCATACCTAGATGCTTGCCGGCAACCTCTTCCACATGATGTGCTTCATCAATAATGAGATGAGTATAGGAAGGCAATAAACGATGATCTGCTTGAACATCAGTAAATAACATTGAATGATTCGTTATCGTAACATCAGCAATGTTTGCTTCATGCTTCGCGCGATGATAAAAACATCTTTTGAACCAAGGACAAGCTCGATTCAGGCATGAATCCGTATCGCTCGCTACCGTAGACCAAAACTCAGCACCCTTGTTGCCGAAGTTAAGCTCTTCCTGATCGCCAGTTTCTGTTTCCCCAAGCCATACGACCATTTGAGCAGCTGTAACTGTATCCTCAATCGGCGATACAAGATCTTTTGTGTTGATTTTACCTTCAAATTTGCGCAAGCATAAGTAATTCCCTCTGCCTTTAAAGATCGAAGCTCTAAACTCAAATGGCAGTATTTCCTCAAGCAATGGCAAATCGCGTTGACGAAGCTGCTCCTGCAAATTGATTGTATGCGTACTAACGACAACTTTTTTGCCGTTTTGAATGCCATAATAAAGCGCAGGAATTAGATAACCAAGCGACTTCCCTGTGCCTGTACCTGCTTCTATAAGTAAATGCTGATTCTGATTTAGAGCGCTGTACACCTCTTGAAACATGGCTACCTGCGCTTCTCTTTCCTCATAATTCTCAAATTTCTGTTCGAAACGTTGTCTAACATCAGCTAAATAATTGTCAAATGAAACATCCGTTAATGGCAGCACACTTGTACCGCCTGAACGCGGAGGCTGTTCATCGCTCCATTCGCGAACCTTCAATGCAAATTGATTAAAATAGTCATATTCATTCGATTCGAATACAGTACTATATTCCATCTGCTGCCCGGTATGCTTAATAAACCAGCTCAAATCGCTGCCGTCATCTACAAGCGTGGAAAGCCGCTGCAAAGTAAGCAGCGGCAATTTGCGAAGCTTTTTTACCGTTTCAATTAGCAATAGCGCAGTTGCATTTGCATCGCTGTCCGCGCGGTGATGTTGATCATGCGGTATTCCAAAGAGCTCAGAAACAGCTCCAAGCTGATACGTATTAATTGTAGGATATAAAATTCGTAATAATTCAATGGTATCCAGCCTGCGGCCTGCAAAAGGGCGCCGACCACATCGTGCTAATGCTTGGTTTAAAAAACCGGCGTCAAAACCAACGTTATGAGCGACCAAAACGGCATCATCCAATAACGGAACCAGCCCTGCAATAACCTCTTTGAGAGTTGGAGCATCCGCAACGACCGTTTCATCTATGCCTGTTAATTGTGTAATGAAGGCCGGTATCGGGATATTAGGTCGAACAAAGGAGCTATACGTATCGATAATTTCAAGCTCCTCTGAAACGATGACTAGCCCAACCTGCAAAATATCATCATCCGAGCTGTGTCCCGTCGTTTCTAAATCCAATACTGCAAATTTCATTTATTCCCCGATCCTCTCACAAACAGCACAGCTCCGTGCTTCCGAAATATAACGATAAGTGCTTGGGTGTTTCTTGACATGATTTCAAATTGTTTAACGGATCCTTGAAGCTGGGACAGACCTCATAAGCTTTCATAAATAATTGCTCTGCTTGTGCCAAATTCATTTGCACCGCTTGAATGCATCCTAGCGCATTATAGCCCATTGCAAGCCATTTGGGGAAGTCCGTCAATACAATCAGCAATTGAAAATGCCGCTGAGCTTCACTCCAGTTCTGGAGGTGCATCTGAGTCATGCCCAAAAACAGTCTAGCCAAATTACATTCCGGCGATTGTAAAATAGCCGTTTGAAATTGCACTGCTGCTTGCGAAAACATAAATAGCTTGTAGTAACCTTGTCCTTTGGAGATGACCGCAGCAAGCTCGTCCGAAATTTCAAAATCTGAAGCTGGACTGCTGACTGCGATACTTACAGGCACACTTGATTGAACCGCCCCTTCTGGGGCTTGTTCCTGAACTTGCGATACTGCTGCTTGATCGCCTTGCTGCTCCTTGAACTCAGAAAACTTCTCTTCAAATTCAAGCCATTGTTCAATAAATGTATCACTTACTTTTTTGAGCTCAAGCATTTGCTGTTCGAACTGCTGCTTTTCACTTGCACCTGCACCATCGTACTGTTCAATAATTTGATCAAGCATTTCGTTCATGGATGAAAACATATGCTGGAACATACCGCATCCCGCCTTCGCCAAAGAATTAAGGAGTGTTATGTTCATTTTTTGTTTCAACGCCGCTTTTCATACAGCATCCCATTCGTTACATAATACAGGGATTAACGTAGTGAAAGATCAAATTACAGGATTGTTGCGTGCAGCTCTTCGTTTAAAATGGTCAAGGGTCGATTGTTCCCATCCAAAATCGTTACAATCGGTTTGTGTGCTTTTGCATCAGCGTCAGTCATCATCGCATAAGAAATGATAATCACTTGGTCACCTGGCTGAACTTGTCTAGCGGCTGCGCCATTTAAGCAAATTACACCAGATCCGCGTTCACCTGTTATGACATAAGTCTCAAAGCGAGCACCATTATTATTGTTAACGATTTGAACCTTTTCATTTTCCCATATGTTAGCCGCATCCATCAAATCTTCATCTATTGTAATGCTACCGACATAATTCAGGTTCGCTTCCGTTACTGTTGCCCGGTGCAACTTGGATTTCATCATCGTTCTGAACATGCTGGTTCACCTCCGCTGTCTGTAATATCCGATTATCTATAAGCCTTGTTGCGCCAAACTTTACAGCTAATGCCAAAATTAACGGTTGCTGAATCGTACTTAATAAAACTTTTGCATCCAGCACCTGCAGGGATGGATAGTGAAGCAGCTCCACATAATCAATTACAGCTTCACTCGCTTTCACCAATTGCAGCTTCACTTTAGCCTCCAGCCGCTCAGCCGTCATATCAGGCTCATTCATCCAATCAGAAGCCTGCTGCAGCGTTTTGGACAATACGACTGCCTGCTCACGCTGCTCCGCATTAAGAAATACGTTTCTTGAGCTTAAAGCAAGACCATCCGGTTCTCGAACGATAGGACTTGGCACGATTTCCACTGGAAAATTAAGATCTCCAACCATTTGCTGAATGACAGCAACCTGCTGAGCATCCTTCATGCCAAAATAAGCACGATCAGGAGCAACCAAATGAAACAGCTTGCTCACTACCGTTCCCACCCCGTCAAAATGTCCAGGTCTGGAAGCGCCGCATAAACGATCCGTTACCTGATTGACAATGACCATTGTCAGCGGCTTATTCGGATACATTTCTTGAACGGAAGGAATAAACACGATGTCGATCCCGCATTCTTCTGCAAGCGCAAAATCACGCTTCTCATCTCGCGGATACCGATCCAAATCTTCATTAGGTCCGAATTGCAGTGGATTAACAAATATGCTAAGCACAGCGGTATCATTTTCGGCATGTGCTTGGCGCATTAAGGAAGCGTGACCTTCATGCAAATAACCCATAGTTGGCACAAAACCAATGCTTTTATTTTCCTTGCGCACAGCAGTTAACTGCTGCTTTAGCTCAGCTTTCGTGCGGCAAATGATCATTTCAATTTGACCTCCTTATTCGCGAGGTCCTTATTTTCAGTTATGTTAAGATTGCTGCTCTCAGAGGAGCCGCCATACAAAGAAGGAATATGGGCAGGTTGTGCATTAAACACATGCTCTTCTTTAGGAAACTGGCCCGTTTTTACATCATCCACATAAGATTGGATCGCATTTCTAATGGTTGTTCCAATATCTGCATAGGTTTTTACGAATTTTTTCTCAAAATAAGGAGATGAATATTGCAAAATATCATGATATACAAGCACTTGGCCATCGCAGCCGCGACCTGCGCCAATTCCGATAATCGGAATGGAAAGCATTTCGCTGATCATCGTAGCGATTGGTTCAGTTACTAGTTCAAGAACGATACTGAAAGCACCTGCTTCTTCCAGCGCCTTCGCATCTTTCACTAGCTGCTCCACTTCGGCATCTAATTTACCTTGAACTTTGTACCCGCCAAGCTGATGAACCGATTGTGGCGTCAGGCCAATATGCCCCATAACAGGGATGCCTGCTTTGACAAGCGCGGATACATCAGATGCAATTTCAACGCCGCCCTCCAGCTTTACAGCCTGAGCACCGCCTTCTTGCATAATTTTCGCTGCATTGCGCAGTGTTGCTTCACGTCCAATGCCATAAGTCATGAAGGGCATATCAGCAACGATAAACGTTTGCTGGGCACCCCTAGCAACTGCTCTTGTATGATAAACAATGTCATCAATGGTTACTGGGATGGTAGTCTCATATCCAAGTACAACGTTCCCGAGTGAATCACCAACCAAAATGACATCAATTCCAGCTTCTTCAGCAAGCTTGGCTGAAGGATAATCGTAAGCTGTCAAAACGGAAATCGCATTGCGGTCCTGCTTCATCTTCTTAATTTTTGTAATCGTCAGTCGTTTCCTCATCAGCTTTCATCCTCCCGTTCAATGATAGGATAAACACAAAAAAACCTTTTAGCCGCTGCCAAAAAGGTCCCCAAACTGAAAAGGAAACGTTTGCTTGTTGTGCTTCCTTCTGTCTCGGTCCCTACGGCTCAGAGCAGAGTGTGCATTCCCAACCATTTACATCGTATTTTTTATCATCAGTGCAGCTTCCTTAGAATACCGCCTGATGACTTTAGTTTACCAAACTTTCTTCATTACGTAAACGACTTGTAATGCGTTATAGAGGTTCGCCCATCTCTGCAGAGAAAACAGGCTTAATGGAGCCGTCCTCCAGTTGAATGCGAATAGCGCCGCTCTCTTCTAGTCCAATCGGAATTCCAACCAATTCGCCTTGTGGTGTTGTAAGGCGCACCGTTTTGCCCAAAGATACGGACAAAGCTTCCCATAACGTTACAATCGGGCTAAAGCCTTGCTCCTGATATAGGAAATACAACTGCTCCCATTCCTTCAGAAAATCAGCAATAACTTCTTCTCTTGACCATTTCTGCTGACCGCTGATGCGAAGTGATGTTGCTTTCTCCAGCAATTCCACTGGGTAATCAGCTTCTTCGAGATTTACGCTAATGCCTATCCCTGCAATAACATATCGAAGTCTTTCGTCCTCTGCGGCTGATTCAAGCAAAATACCGCTAATTTTTTTACCTTCAATCAGCAAATCATTTGGCCATTTAATTCCAATCGGAAGCCCAGTTAAACGCTTCAGGCTGCGGCATAACGCTACCGCTGTCAATAAGGTAAGCTGCGGTGCAAAATGAATCGGTACGGAAGGACGCAGCACCATGCTCATCCAAATACCTTTGCCGCGCGGCGAAATCCATCCTCGTCCCATGCGGCCGCGGCCTTTAACCTGCTGCTCAGCAACAAATAAAGTACCCTCCAAGGCGCCTTCTTCTGCTGCAGCGCGAGCAAGATTTTGAGTGGATTCCACCGTTTCAAAATAATGAATATGCTGTCCAAATATGTTGCCTTGCAGCTGATTTTCAAGTTTCTCTACAGACAGCATGTCCGGTATGCTTAGAAGTCGATAACCAAGCCGTCTTGAAGCTTCAAATTGATAACCTGCCGCTTCAAGCTTGCGAATATGCTTCCATATCGCCGTTCTGCTGACGCCGAGCTCTTGGCTAATGTTTTCTCCTGACACATATTCACCTGGTTTGTCTACAAACAATTGAAGCAAGAGCTCCTGATTCATCTGCGCGTGCCTCCTAAAATAATGCAAAACAATCTGCTGTGAAAGTTAATGTTCATCGCTCGAGCGACGCTTGCTCAAGCAAAACATTTCGTTCATTCTCAATCTCACCAAGTGCTGTTAGCAATAGTAATCTGCTTAATTTTTCACTAACCCATGGTCCAGCATCTCGTTGCAAATGATTTGTTAGATCCTTGCCGGTCACTTTAAGCTGCTTAAGTGATGAAACGGTCATTAAATCAATCCAGTTCTCCAAACGTCTTAGAAACGCAGCAGTGAAGGCTAGCTCCTGACTCTCTAGCGTTCGCATAACATGAATCCATTCGCCGCAAATCCCTTTTCCATAACGAATGACAAGGCTTAACCAGCTCGAGTGAAGCTCACGCTCATTAATTTGCGTCGAGACAACTAGCATTTCATTATGTATCGCTACAATTGTACTTATGGTCTTACTGCGCGTATTTGAAAATTTCAACACTTGCAGCGTCTGCTGCGCTGCCTCAACAGATATATGCAACCCTATTGCTAGTGCCGCCCAGCGAGAATCAACAGCCGTCAGCTCATGCAAGCGAGAATAAATTGTTTGTGCTTGGTCTCCGTGTCCCATCTCTTTCAGTGATAACAATGTTTCTTCATGGAAGGACTCCTTCAAATGAAACAAAAGTCCGCTTGCGGCAACAAAATGCAGCGCTCTTTGCGGAGCAGCTCCAGCTACCATTTTATCTAGCTCGACCTGCACTCGCTCCATCGCAATATAATTTAACAGCTCGCGATAACGAATGACTGCTTTCCATGTTCGCAGCGAAGGAGTAAGCCCGTAGACGCCAATAAATCTGACCGCTCTTAACATACGAAGCGCATCCTCTTGGAAACGTGCGTTCGGGTCGCCTACTGAGCGGAGCCTCTTGGACTGCAAATCATAAATTCCGCCATATGGATCATATAGCGTGCCATCGCTATAAAGCGCCATCGCGTTCATCGTAAAATCACGGCGCAGCAAATCACCGTCAAGTTCGGTAATATAAAGGACACTTTCCGGCTTGCGATGATCCTCATATGCGGATTCTTGCCTAAACGTCGTCACTTCATATGTGATGTTGTCTTGTATAACCGTTATCGTGCCATGCTGCAAGCCCGTTGGTATGCATCGCTCAAACAGCTCAAGCACCTGCTCTGGACGGGCAGATGTAGCGATATCAACGTCTTTGATTGGTATATCTAAATACGTATCACGAACTGCGCCTCCCACAAAAACGGCTTCGAAATGATGCTCTCGAAGCCGCTCAATGATAGGCAATGCAGCTATGATCGGTGTTGATAATGAAAGCCGCATGTCATACACCTCTTCTTGCAGAGGAAATGATTAGCTATCGCTGCAAACAGCGATTGGCAAATCTGCCTCTATGCCGAGTACCCGATAATAGATCTGCTCATATTGTGTTGTGATTACATCATTACAAAACTCGTTTCTTGCTCTAAACATACAAGCCTGCTTAAACTGCTCATGCAGCTTCTCATTCGTAAGCAGCCTCTCCGTATTTTTAGCCATATCTTCGACATCGCCGATGTTTGACAAAAATCCAGTTTCACCATGAGTAACAAGCTCAGGAATACCACCAGCATTAGAGCCAATAGTTGGAACGCCGCAAGCCATCGCCTCAAGCGCAACAAGCCCGAAGCTTTCTTTCTCTGATGGAAGCAACAGCACATCTGCCATTGAAATGACTTGTGCAACATCCTCTTGCTTGCCCAGAAAATGTACACGGTCTTCAAGGCCAAGCTGGCGAATGCGACACTGAATTTTTGAGAGCTCAGGTCCTTCGCCGACTAAGAGAAGTTTCGAAGGAACCTTCTCGGAAACGCGAGCAAATATTTCAACAACATCCCCAACCCGTTTGACCGGACGGAAATTAGAAATATGCATCAAAATCTTCTCATTAGGAGCCGCATAATCAGCTCGCAAGGAAACCGCATCGCGTGGATAATAAACACGTTTATCAACAAAATTATAGGTTAAATCAATTGGTGTCGTAATATCAAGCAGCTGCCTAGTCTCTTGAATCAGATCCTTTGAAACGGCAGTTACAGCATCGCTTTGATGGATCGCAAGACGAATTAAATCTTTTAACGATTCATCCTGTGCCAGCACTGTTATATCCGTCCCATGCAGCGTTGTGACCGTTTTTAAACCATCGCCATTCATTTGTTTCGCCAAATAGGCGCAAACCGCATGAGGCACCGCGTAGTGGACATGAAGCAAGTCAAGCTGCTGCATTTTGGCTACCTGTGCCATTTTGCTTGCTAAAGCTAGATCATAAGGCGGGTAACGAAACACATAATAATCATTAACTTCTACTTCATGATAAAAAATATTTTTATTAAAGTGTCCCAATCGGAAAGGAATGCTGTGTGTAATAAAATGAATTTCATGACCACGTTCTGCCAGTAATTTACCTAGTTCGGTTGCAACTACGCCCGATCCGCCCAAGGTAGGATAACAGGTTATACCAATCTTTAATTTTCTCGCCACTGTTGTCGCACCTCCTGTGTTCGTTACGTATAACTATTGTATTACACAAGAGCTGTACGAATTGTCAAAAATATTGTATGGCGTGAGGACGCTTAATTGCGAATCCCTCTGCATATGCCCAGCCTCTTGCTTGTCCAAGCAATGAATCACGTGCTTCTACTCGTTCTATGTAATGATTCGTTAATGGCGTGGCCACTCGGTCGGAGCCTGCTGCCGCATCGAATTGTGAACGGTAAGCAAGCAGCGCGTTTCTTTTGGTTGCTTGAAAATCACTAATATCAACGGTTAACGATACTTGATCCACATCATTTATATAGTAATAAATAAGCTGTGATACCTGTACGGCAGGCAGCTCCGGCATATAGCGGCGCAGCTTGGCGTTAAACACAGCTTCTTCAATTAATCTACTGCAAGCCACATGATCGGGATGACGATCTACCCAGTAAGGGGCAAATACAACCCGCGGCTTAAAATATCGAATTTCTGCCACAATACGTTCAATTTGATCGCGTGAAGGTTCCAAACCCCGATCAGGCAAACCCAAATTAGTACGAGCCTGCAGTCCAAGCACTTTGGATGCCTGATCCGCTTCTTGTTTCCTCAGCTCAACCGTTCCGTTTGAAGACATCTCTGCCATCGTTAAATCACATATGCCAACCTTATAGCCAGCTTGTACATGTTTGGCGATGGTACCGCCCATTCCAATTTCAGCATCATCCGCATGAGCGCCAAAAACGAGAATATCGAGTTCTGTCGTCATTATTCAATACCTGGTTTATATTTATGGACAAGCTCTCGCCATGCAAAATCACCGCGTTCAAGTGCTTTAACCAGCAGTTCAGCTGATGCTACGTTAGTAGCAACAGGTATGCCTTGTACATCGCATAAACGCAGCAAAGCAATAATATCCGGCTCATGAGGTTGTGCCATTAATGGGTCGCGCAAGAAGATAATTAAATCCATTTCATTTTGGGCAACCATCGCACCGATTTGTTGATCGCCGCCGAGCGGGCCTGACATGAACCGATGAATGGACAAGTTCGTTTGTTCCATTATCCGTGTTCCCGTCGTGCCAGTAGAGTATAGCTTATGCGGTACAAATACTTTCTCATAAGCGATTACGAAATTAACGATTTCTTCCTTCTTCCGATCATGCGCAATAAATGCAATATTCAACATGCGGTTCCCCTCTCCTGCTGCCTAATAATCTAATCCATAATATGTTCAAATCCGTAAATTAAACCGCTGTATGTCATTACCTTCTTCACAGCCACGTTTACACCAGGCATATAGCCTGCGCGATCATAGGAATCATGACGAATTTTGAGCGTTTGTCCATGGCCGCCAAACACAACCTCTTGTTGAGCAAATACACCAGGAAGTCTAACGCTATGTATACGAAATCCGTTGTAATAGCCGCCGCGCGCGCCTTCAATGACCTCTTCCTCATTCGGGTTGCCCTGTCGGAACTCTTTACGCACTTGTGAGATCAACTCAGCAGTTTTTATGGAAGTGCCCGAAGGTGCATCCAGCTTTTGATCTCCATGATATTCAATAATTTCAACATGAGGCAAATATTTTGATGCTTCTGCAGCGAACTTCATCATCAGAATCGCACCGATAGAGAAGTTAGGGGCGATTAAACCGCCGATTCCTTTTTCGAGGCAAAGCTCGTCCAGCTCCACGATCTGTTCAGGCGTAAAACCCGTTGTCCCCATAATAGGACGTACTCCTAATTCAATTGCCGTTTTCGTATGGCCATATGCCATCAGAGGAATGGTGAAATCAACGAGTACATCTGCTTGAGCACCTTGAAGTGCTTCCTCAAGTGTTGCACTAACTATAACTCCAGTATTTACTTTCCCAGCGAATATACCCGCATCTACAGGACCAGCAGATGGAGCGACGGCCGCTACCAATTGAAGCGACTCGTCCTCCAGCACCATTTTTACAACTTCGCGTCCCATTCTTCCACTTGCACCAGCTACTGCCACGCGTATTTTTTGTGTCGTCAATTTTATCACCTGTTCCTTTTTCTTTTTGCATCCAGTTGAAATCGCAGCAAACGCCTCTTACGATTAACGTCAGCAAATAGCCTTCTCGCTGCCGAATGGCTGGGATCGAGCCTCATTGCTTCCCTTGCATTAATGACCGCTTTATCGTATTGGCTAAGCGATGCATACAAAACGCCAAGCGTATAAAATGCATCAAAGCTTAATGGGTCAAGCAGTGCTGCTCTCTCAAGTAACGGTGCTGCCTCATGGAGCTCAGGCGGTACTTTGGCCAGCAAAAAATTAGCCTCCGCTTGCAAAATTCCGGCTTCTACGGTTTGAAGATGATATCTATACTCCGCAAGCTCGGGCGCCAGCCTAACGGCTGATTCTGCATGCTGCTTCGCTTTTGTCCATTTACCGCTTCGTGCGCAAGATACGGCGCATGTATGATAATAGAATGCATTTTCCGGTTCAACCTCAATGGCTTTCTCAAACCAATATATCGCTTGCTCGAAATCACTATTAAAGATGAATTCATAAGCCTTTTTCATGCAGCTCTCTCCATCCATCCGCCCATCCTCCTTGTACACAGGTTGATGGTACAGCATATGTATGGAGCTTGTTTACTGTTCGGTTATTTTCTTCGTCCACCGATTCGCGTCGCGAGTAGTGAATTTATGCATAACCTTATTATGCGCTTCGGTTAAATCTATATTGAGGGAATTAGCGAAGCAAGAAAGAATAAATAAAATATCACCAAGCTCCATTTCAACGGAATTATCCGCTTCATCGGCTTTTTTAGGTTTTTCGCCGTAGAAATGGTTTACTTCACGAGCAAGCTCGCCCACTTCTTCGGACATTCTAGCCATCAAAGCAAGAGGACTGAAATAACCTTCTTTAAATTGAGAAATATAATCATCAACTTCTCGCTGAATATCTGATAACGTTTTTTCCGACATCTGTACATTTCCTTTCTGTCGATAGCTATACATTCATATGTTAACTTAAAGACGCAAATAAAATCAATGTTTTTAAATTGCTTTCTTTAGATAGCAAAAAAGTCGTCTATTGCATCATTCATCAGCAACTAATTTGCCTGCTAAAAATGAATGTGCGCAATATCGACTTTCATGTCTTTATTCTAATCATTGCTTCAAAAAACAATGCATTTATATATCATTTAGGATTTATCATCTACCCATTAGGAAATAGGCTTGACTCCAAAAGGATTTTCTTTATATTTTCTCCAGCCTGTGTAAGTAAGAATGGCTGAAATAAATGCGCCTAATAAAAGTGTCCAGCGCAAGGGATTCGAAATAGGCACTGCTGCGACAACGGGAACATCCGCTTCTAATTGATTCTGATTAAACATTCGAGTGAGTGTATCCTTTAGTTCCAGCATCGATCGATTAATGCTGGCGACATTATTTTTGTCTTTGCGAGATGCTTCCAGCAGTCGATTCGTATACTGAATTCGCTCCATCAACTCTGTTTCATGCTTGCTCCCGCACATCATACTAACAGCAGGTTTAATACGATCTGCATGTTTTTCCAAGCTTATCATTACAGCTCGTGCTGCTATAGCTCCATCGTCAGTTTGGCGCTTCCAAGCTTTTTCCACACGCGAAATATCATCCAGCATGATTTTCTCATATTGCAGCCACAAGGCATTATTAGGCCTTGCAAGAGCATCAGCAGTTAATTTAATTCGGGCTGCCTCTACAAACCAGCTTGTCCCAAGTGAGCCTTTAACGAGCGTTTTCTCAATTGTATTGGCATCTCGTTCAACAGCTTGCCACCCTTCGGCATTACCAGCTGCATATTTAAGTTCTCCATCAACCAATTGCTGAAGCTGTTGGACATATTGATAAGCTGCTTGTCGATTATTTGTATAAGCCGCTTCATATAATGAGCTTGCAATATTATCCATCCGTTGAACCTGTTTACTTGGATCTGGCGTCAGCCGGGACGCAAAAGCTTGAAGACTAGCTCCGCTGCCCCAGACTAAATTAGCATAACCTATCGTCATGACGATACATACGACGAATGGAATAATAAAACGTATCTTCATGGACATCCCCCCATAATACAACTTATGAAGGGATGTCCATCGTTATACCTTCTTTCTAAAACGCCATACGAGTAATCCAGCTGCCAAGCTAAAGAAGGATAAACCGTAGGTAAATGCGCGAACCGCATCCAAATCATCGTACAATTGATCGGCAAGGTATGGAAATATACCATATGTATAATCTACTGTGTCATTTAGAAGAAGCCATCCTGTAGCTACAATAAGCGAGACAGCTCCTGCTTTCATAAATCTGAAAAAAAGCAATGCCTCAAACGCCATTCCAAGATGTGATGCCATAAGCATATAATGCTGCCAGTTCAGCTCAGACCCCTGCCATGCTCCCGCTACAATCATCGATACAGCCCATATGCCGTATTTGACTGAGCATACAACAGCCAAACCTTCAATAATGTAACGCAAAATTGTAACAAGGCCGTTTGAACGCTTAGGCGGGAACAAAAAATATAGCAAAGCAATCGTAAAAAACAAACTTGCTGTAGGTGAATCGGGTACAAAAACAATTTGCCACACGGGGTGGGTCTCTAGTGTTGCTGCTAATTGTGACTCATACCAGATGTAGCCATAAACCGTTCCAAAAAAATTAACAATAAAAAGCAACCATAGAAATGGTCGGCTTAGTAAAAATTCACGGCTCCAAAAAACAGCGAGCATGATGAATCACTTCTCCTTCGCTTTATCATTAAAAAGGACTTATATTCGAAGAAAAACCTGACCGTGTAATACGATCAGGTTTTTTTCGATGATTTATTCTGTTGCCGCTTTTTGTTTGGACAGCCAAGTCGTCAGCTGATCAATTTCTTCGGCAGATAAAGTATCAGCGAAAGCTGGCATGCCGTTACGACCATTCGTAACTACTTCTACAAGCTGCTCTTTCGATAAAACGTCACCAACGCCAACCAAGCTAGGAACAGATCCTTGGCCTTTTAGGTCAGCTGCATGACAGCTGATACATTTTGCTTGCTCAGCAATTTTCATTGCTGGATCATTTGCATCAACAAGTGATGCTTCTACTGTTGGTTTTGTGTAGTTCGGACGCTCTTGGCCTGCTAGTGCAGCCTCACGCGCCTTCTCTTCACGCTCAATATGTTCCGGTACTTGTCCGTTAATTTCAAGCTGATGCTGGTAGTGATCCCAAGAAATAACTGTCAAGTAAACGCATGCTACAAGTGTTAGCCCCATCAATGAAGATGCAATCGGACGACGGTAGAAGCGGCGTTCCTTGCCAGTGTCGAGGAATGGTGCTAGCAACAATGCGCCAAACATAACTCCGGGAATACCTACTGTTCCGAGCAAGATGTAATCTTGCGAAACATATGGGTATTTCAAAAATTGATACAAGAACAAAAAGTACCAGTCCGGCATCGGTATAAATGCCGCATTCGTTGGATCTGCTGGATAACCTAGTGGTGCTGGCTCAGCAATAACCCATACAAGAAAACCAACCAAAACGACACAGCCGACCATCCATTCCTTAAGCAGGAAGTTTGGAATAAACGCTTCCGATTTACCTGGAAAAGACGTGTAGTCCGGAGGAATGTTCGGATGGTTGTTTTTCTTAACACGCGAGTCGCCTACATAGACAACCTTCTCGTTCGAATTATGACCATGCGCCATAAGTATGCCTCCCTTCGCTTAAAGTGGTCCCGAAATACCTTGTTTCCGAATCATGATAAAGTGCGCTGCCAACATTGCAATCAAAGCGCCAGGTAAGAAGAATACATGGATCGCGAAGAAGCGAGTTAGTGTTTGTGCGCCTACGATATCGCCGCCGTAAAGGAATGAAGCGAGATACGGTCCGATTACCGGTACGGATTCAGCAATTTGGACACCAACTTTTGTTGCGTAGTAAGCTTTGTTATCCCAAGGAAGCAGGTAACCTGTAAATCCTAGGCCTAACATGATGAAGAAGATGAGCATTCCGACAACCCAGTTCATTTCCCTCGGCGCCTTGTAAGAACCGGTAAAAAACACTCGAAGGGTATGTAAGAACATCATAACAATAACTAAGCTTGCCCCAAAGTGGTGCATGCCTCGAACGATTTGTCCGAATGCAACCTTGTGCTGCAGGTAATCAACGCTTGCATATGCGTTGATTATGTCCGGAACATAATACATCGTCAAAAACATACCGGACAAAATTTGAATAACAGTGATAAAAAACGTCAGACCGCCGAAACAATATACGAATGCAGAAAAATGATGCGCCGGGTTAACGTGCTCAGGCACTTCATGGTCAGCCACATCTCTCCACAGAGGCGTAATGTCAAGACGCTCGTCGATCCAGTTGTAAACACTTTTAAACATCTGCCATACGACCTCCTTATTTCATTCTTGTATTCGGCATTACTGGACCCAAGTACACGAAGCCGTCTTCAAGCTTCACTTCATACTCATCCAATGGGTTCGGGGCAACTGTAATGTTTTTCCCGTCTTTCGTGTAGCGCGCATCGTGACAAGGACAATCGTATTCATTTTGACCTTTTGTGTTCCATCCGATCGTACAACCTAAGTGTTTGCATACTGGTGAAAGTGCAAAGATATTGCCATTCGCATCCTTCGAAATCCAAGCTGCAAGCTCTGGGTCACTTACGTACCAACCGTCGATCTGATGAATTTTAAATTTGAATTCTTGCGGTTCGTTCGTAATTTTGCTCTCTTCCACAACTTTTACGTATGTACCCTCGCCCTTTTTCTTAAGGAGTGGATCCACTGCGAAACGAACCATTGGTAATACCGCGCCGCCCATCATAAATGCAGTTGTGCCGCCAAGCGTATATGACAAAAATTGACGCCGGGACATTTCTTTGCGCTGAACCGGTCGATGCGCGGTCTCGTGTTGTTCATGGTTACTCATCTTCTGTTCTAACCCCCTTTGCCAACCATATCTCGCGTCTTGCCGCAGGGCAAAAACACATGACGAACTAGGACATAACTTATAATAGCCTAGGTGCTTGGGAGCGTCAAGAATATGGCTTCATATTTGAACGTTTATCAAATTATCGTTCAATAATTTGTTATCATTTTGTCACATTTGACCTTGTCTGGCATTTGTTTTCCCCGAAATCTAACTATATTATACGACAATTTTATGAAAATCATGTAGCTTGTCCACTCCATAAACTCCGTATCGCATTTGAAACATCAGATTGCTGCGGAAACTCACCATCTTGATTCGGACCAAACCATAAATCCACTTCTGGACACTCGGCAATCAATTGATTATTTGCAGTTACCGCAATAACATAACGAAACCCGCCGCGCTTCGCCGCAGCACACCACTCATTTAAATGCTCTGAGAGACGCTCGCTGTCGGAGATGTAATGCCAGGCAGGATAAGTGACCACCCTCCCTTTAAAAGGGATTTCAATTAAATCCATTATGTCCCTAAGCTGTTCAAGCCATTCTGTTGCCTCATACGGCTTTGCAGCATTGGGCATTCCAGTCACAGGAAGCAGGCAAGTATCCAAATATGGACTTAACTCATCCCATTGCTCTTTTGTTATTTCACTAAATTTCATCGTTTACATTCTCACTCCTTAACATAATTGCAGCCTTATCAACATCACTGCTTCTATGTTAACTCCATTTCCGTTCATTGCCAAACCAAATGTACAGAAAAAAGCCTCCCTGTGTCAAAACGGAACAGATTCGTTCGCATTTAACTGGGAAGCTTCCTCGCTCAATCGTCATTTTAACAAAAAAGACGATACGCGTTATTTTTTTAAAGCATTTAGCTGTTTTGCGAGACGGTAAAACGTATCCTCGTCACCAGCGGCCAATGCTTTGTCAATTGCCGTATAAATTTGGTTGGTTTGAAATTTCAATACCGCTTCGTCAAGCACAAACTCTGCGGCCAAACCTAGCATGGCTTCATACGTTACTTTCATTTTGTCCATAGGATACACCTCCAAACCGGCGTTAAGAGATCCTATATTCTATTCCCTTTGTCACGTAGCTCTCCATCGTTTTTTTCATACGCAGTAAATCGTCCTCTGTTAACTCTCTTACGACTTTGGCGGGTGATCCGATAGATAGAGTATAGGATGGTATTTTTTTGTTCTCTGTAACAATCGAACCGGCTCCTATTAAAGCATATTCACCAATGTCTGCGCCGTTAAGTACGATTGCCCCCATTCCAATTAATGTGCCTCTGCCTATCGTACAGCCGTGTATTATAGCGGCATGGCCGATAGACACCTCATCAGCTAGAATCAAAGGTTGATTCACATTCAAGTGACCGACGACTCCATCTTGAATATTGCAGCTATGACCGATTTGTATAGGTGCAAGATCCCCTCGCAGTACTGCATTAAACCAAACGGTGCTTTTCTCAGCAATCGTTACGTCACCAATTATTTTTGCACCTTCAGCTATGTATACATCTTCATGAATCTTTGGCATTACGCCTTTGTATGGGATCAACATTTTTTCTTCAGTCCTCTCCAAGCGATCAAATATAACAAGCCATTTCTGTCGTATTCTTATACTGTAGCTTATATTTGATCTTACTCCAAGAGTACGATTCCCAAAATCAATGGACCACTATCGGGCCTGATTCCTCAAGGCTCACGCCAGCAACTACAGCTCGTCCTGCCTTGGTCATACGGACTACAGCCCCATAAATCGGATGCTCCCCAAGGCGAAGCAGCCCCAAATGAACCATCATAGCCATAATTCTCTGTTCCAAAATCGTATTTGCATCATCGTAAAAGTAAGGCTTTATGAACGGAACAAGTACCGTTCTGAGCGACTCAACCGTCACCCATTCCACAGCGAGGGTGTTAATCCAATGCACGAGCGACAGTAAATGTGTAATTGGTCCCTTGTATAGCTTCAACCAATATCGATAGATTTGCTCTGCTTCGCTTGAAGGCCTGCTCTTCATGCGCTCTTCACCTGGACCCGTAACTGTCAAAAGCGTCTGATTTTCATTAATATACTTTGCGTGATAACAGTAATCGTATACGAATGAGAAACGATTCGGATATTGGTTAAAATGTCTGCCATATCCAAAACGCCATGCTCCTTTTGCAGGCAGCTCCTCTTGCACGCCAAAACGATCAAGCAGCTGCAGCGTAAATCGCTTGTACATCGACCCATCAGCTGTTAACTGGATTTCATTATGGTACGTGTAATGAAGCAGATGAGTAATATCGTCGTGAATAAGCATTTGCTCATCCCGGTAAATAGGCGGCTCATCCGTATACTGCAGATCAGCGGCAAACCTCTTCGCAAGCGTATCGCGGAAGCGCGTCTTCAAATCGTTTGGAACCTGAAAGAGATATCTGCTTGGGCCGCTGAAGCCATTGAACAACCAACCGTGATGCTTGAATTTAGCTATCATTTCTCGCGGGCTAAGCTGCTTTTCGACTGCTTCTGTCTTTTTTTTGCTGCGTTTTGTTTTTTTCGGCGGATTTAACTCCGGTTTGATGATCTCTTCTCCAAATCTGCTGTGCTGCACCCGAGCGAGCAAATCCTCTAAACTAAAGGAGTTTCTTGCTTCGAATAGCAAAGAGTTGAGGAATCGTAAATCCTCCATCTTCATGCTGCTTATTTGCGCTTCAAAAACATCATTTCGACTTACGGTAGAGAGAATGGATTGGATCAAATCGTTTTTGGAATGTCCATTGCATTCGCAACGGTAAACATCTGCAATTCTGCTAAGTTGTTGAATATCAGCGTACCCTAGCATATCCGATAAATTCATAGCTCTCTCCTTTCTACAGAAGCCGCCTTATCACTCGGGCGCCCCGCTTCGTAAGGGTATTGTGTAATGAATAAGCGTCAGTTGATATCATTATGGGAAAATATCTATTGTTTTATAACCTAGATTTCAAGGAGTTTATACAAAAAAAGCCGCACCTTTAAAAATAAAGGCGCAGCTCGTATGCGATTCCTATGCTTCATTTAAATGGATCGTGCAATTATACAGCTGGGGATGCCATTTCTCATCTCGCAGCTCCAGGATAGAATAAGACAAGTTGGATAAATATTGATCCTCAAGATCCGAACATATCTCTTCCATAATTTGAGCCAAAAAGCTGCCATGAGAAACGACAAGCAAGTTGCGCTTTGGATACTTCAGCTTCCATTCATTAATTGCGCTCAAGCCTCTTGCTCTGACCTCATCATTAGACTCTACACCTTCAGCAATTTCTCGCCAATTCGTTCCCCAGCGTTCGTAACGTTCCTGCTCCCTCGTGCCTTCAACCTCGCCAAAATACCTCTCTCTCAAGCGCGGCTCACTCTCAAGCAAAGGAATATTTAACTTCGAAGCGATAATCTGTGCTGTCGCATGAGCCCGCTGCAGATCACTCGATATAACGGCATCCCATATCTGGTCTTCGCGGCTTAAACGCTCTGCCAATGCTTTGGCTTGTACAATACCTACTTCATTCAACGGAATATCCGTTTGCCCTTGAATCTTTCCTTGTTCATTCCAGTCCGTCTTACCGTGGCGCACTAATCCAATCAACAAGCCGTATTCAGCTCCTTTATATAGTAGACATAACAAAAGCTCCCTAGGGAGCTTTATCATACATCAACATTAGCTTCGTGTTCTAGAGAGCCAGTTCAAAATTAGCAGCGTCATAATTAGTCCAAGCAAGGACAATGCAACGTAGTATTGCGGGAAGGCCGGCATAACCTTTAGAACGAATGGCTCGCTAATGCTTGCAACCGGAACCTCTGCATAAAATCCTGCTGTAATTAAACCATCACCAGACGCATTTGCTGTGTCCATCAATCCGCTTAGCTCGGCAATTTCAGCTTGCGAAACACCGCCTTGATTATCAAATATGAATACAAAGAATGCACTTGCAAACAAAGCCATGCAGGCTGCAACGATCAGCGCAATATTACGGCGAAACGACTTCGAAAACTGATAGCTTTTGTGCGGAACGGGCATTAACCAAGATTCCTCAGCGTAAATGCGATCCATCACATTTCGATTCACATGCTCCATAGGACCGAGGCTCTCGTCTTCCTCCGATAGGAAACGAATGATATCCTCGCTCTCTTCCCACAGCTCAAACTGCTCCGCACATGTCTTGCACTCAAGCAAATGAGTGTCTATTGCTATCCGCACTTCATCGTGATCAGCTAAATCCCAATATTCGCCGAATTTGTCTTGCGCATCATTGCAATTCATCTCGTATTCATCCCTTCGAATTCCTCCATCAGCGGCGATTTTCCGAAATACGGCTCCAGCTGCGTTTTTACGCTTGCTCTTGCTCGGAATAGCAGTGATTTAACAGAACTGACCGTTTGTCCTAAAATATTAGCAATTTCTTGGTAGTCCAGCTGGTCATATTCCCGAAGAATAAGCGCTGAGCGTTGTTTTTCTGGCAAATTGTTTATCGCTTCTCGCACCATCGCCATACGTTCATTTCTAAGTACATGCTGCTCAGGAACCGCATCAAGCGCTGCGACAGGCTCGAATCCAGATTCATCAAGCGATACATGCGCTGATTTTTGCTTGCGAAGCTCGCTAAGTACTGTATTTCGTGCAATTGTATACAACCACGTCGAAAAAGAAGCATCCAATTCTCGAAACGAATGAAGGCTGCGGTAGGCTTTATAGAACGTCTCAGAACACAAGTCTTCGGCCATAAGCTCGAGCTTTGCACTCTTCAGCATGTGATAAATAAACGCTAATATTTTTCGTTGGTAGCGCCGCATAAGCTCGGAGTACAGCTCGACATTGCCATCCTTTATCTCTCGTATCAATTGGGAATCAGTCATGACAGGCGAACCTCCTCCACCTGCGGATTATTCCCGGACCGCCATATAGCATTGTACCGTCCCGGGAACGAAAAGTTGCGGTGTTTATCATAATTAATTCAAAAAACATGAATATACATATAATTCGTGTTTCGAGGGCAAATTCCTGCCTCTTTCGACAAAAGGATAAAATACAATAATTTTACAAATGTGGATGCGCAAATATACGTTTTGGACTCAAGCTGATCAATAACTATGTATTGGAAATAAAGTTTTATTCTACTCGCCTTAAAGAGTTCTTGCAATATAAATCGCTTTCTTTAAGCTGGGAAAGGTTCACATTCATGATTTTTGACTTCAATGGGGAACATGACTATGCACAATAATTTAAACAACAACTTGGAGGTAATAACCGTTATGAAAAAAACAATTATCGCCGTTTTCTCAGCATGTTTAATCTTTAGTGCAAGCTCTGCTGTGTATGCTGCTGCTCCTGTATCTGAAAAGGAGATGCACATGAAGAAAGCGGAAGAAAAGAAAAAACATCACATGCATGTGAAAAAAATGGAAGAGCAAAAGAAACATAAAATGCATGCTAAAAGCCTTCATGCAAAAAGCATTCATACAAAAAAAGCGCATGAAAAAAGTCTTCACGCAAAAAGCATGAAAGCAAAAAACTTAAGAGCAAAAGAGATTACTAAAATGCCGAAAACCGGCTTCGGCGGCGCCAGCGAACAAGCTGAATAAACAGTAAAAAGTGAGGGGAGCTGCTTTCCCCTCTTTTTCTAACTTTGAAAAAGTTCATATTGCAAATGATAGCTGCAGCTATTTTAGCCGGGTGTACAGCCTGCAGCTACTCAAATGATCAAGATCATGATATTAAGGCTCAATTAACAAAAACAAAATCTGAATATAATGAACCCATTGTAAAAGCAGAAACCTTGACGAGTCCACCGCCTTCAAATCATAATCCAATCATTTCGAAAACAATTTCTAAAGTAAAATTAGAGGGAATCGTACCCGCTAAACTTTCCATTCCCGCTTTAGAAATCGATGCGATCATAGATCCAGTCAGCATAACAGAAAACGGCCAAATGGATGTTCCATCAAGCACCAAAAGGGTAGGACTATTATCTAATGGCATTCTTCCTGGCATGGTGGGCAATTCAGTTATAGATGGACATGTTGACAGCCATACAGGACCAGCCGTATTTTACAGATTAAAGAACATAAAATTAGGTGACTTGATTTCAATAAGAAGTAAAGAGGACTGCACCATCGATTTTATAGTGGAATCAATTGAGATATTTAAAACATCCGAGGCTCCACTTTCGAAAATTTTTGGTCCTGCGGACGAGTCTCGTTTAAATTTAATTACATGCACTGGAAAATTCAATCGTAAAAATCAAGAATACTTAGAGCGGCTCGTCGTTTTTGCAAAACGACACTCCGATAAAAAAATATGCAAAACTGCAAGCAGCTAAAACCCATGATCTGATTCAGTTATATAGTGGAGGTCAAAACGACGCCATTACTTGAATCATTGATGGGTTTTTTTCTAGCGTATTCATACTTCTAACCGCATATGTGATTTACTTTTTTATCACATATCCTCTCTTACCTATCTCCTTCTACTAGTCACATGACACAGAAACTATGTCTCTGTAACAAACACACAAACACTTGAATAGATACGAACATATCTTATATTGCAGTCAAATAAGAGGAGGTTTTTAAAAAATGGCTCATAATATCGGTATTATCCTCGTTCTTTTCATTCTATTGGTTATTGTCGCTTGCAGCTGCGGTGTTTTCGGCCGTAATGAAAGAAACGATGACAGAGAAGAAAACAACTATGTAAGCAGCAATGAAAACAATAGAGTAAGCGACAGAGGTTACAACGGCGGTTGTGGAGTAGGCTATTAATCCCTCAATTCAGCTTCAGACATGGATAATTTGTATTTACCTGCCAAGCAACCAATAACTATACGGCATCCATGTATAACTTACGTTCAAAACAGCAGCAAGGAGGTGAATTTCTAATGTCAGGATCAGTTGGCGGTGCTCACAATAACATTGGATTTATTCTCGTATTGTTTATATTGTTAGTCATTATTTCTTGCAGCTGCGGTATTTTCGGTGGCAGATACTAGTTATATATTAGTTCCAGCTTAACAAGCTTCCATTAGATTATTTGCTCTATCTTCATTTACTAGTCTAATGACATTGAAACTATGTCTATGTAACAAACACACAATCAAAAAATGAGAGTCAATCATACGTTATATAGTAGTTAAATAAGAGGAGGTTTTAAAATAATGTCTCATAATATCGGTACGATCTTGGTTCTTTTCATCTTATTAGTCATTGTTGCTTGTAGCTGTGGCGTATTGGGCCGCAATGAAAGAAGAAATGAAAATCAAGTTGAAAGTGTCAACGAAAAAAGAAATGACAGAGTGAGCGACAGAGGTTACGGCGGCTGTTGCGGAGGCTACTAATCCTATTTTCACCACTCTGCTCGCTCTATGAGATGGATAAACATACTCTATCTACTCATTATCCTGTCTTATAGCTATAGCTTTAACTAACTTGCTCTATAAGATAATACAAGGAGGTGAATGTTTTATGTCAGGATCAGTTGGCGGTGTAAATAATAATATTGGTTTTATTCTTGTACTCTTCATTTTGCTCGTGATTATCTCTTGCAGCTGCGGAATTTTCGGCGGTAACAACTACTAATCATTAGCTATTGGATATGACTTATTCACTTGTCCTACAGACTGCAGAGTATCCTTAACGGTCTTCCCTATACAAAACCTCTAATCCCCTAATATAGGCTAATGACACTGGGCATATGTCACCCCATGACAAATATCCAGTCACTGAGCTTTTGCAATGCATACCTTACAATGTATTCAAGTCGCAAGGAGGTGGATGTTTAATGTCAGGATTCGTTGGTGGTGCTAATAATAGCATTGGTTTTATTCTGGTACTGTTTATTTTGCTCGTGATTATCTCTTGCAGCTGCGGTATTTTCGGTGGAGGTTACTAATATAAAATAAATGAAGGGCTTACTGCTGCTTTCATGCATTAAAAATGCTGAATACACTTAAGCCTCTCCAGAAGACCCATTTATGTGGGTCTTCTTTTTTTTCATTCTGTTTCTAGTCCTTGCTTACATAGTCAAAAAATGTCTACACACGGAGCAAATCGTGCTGGCAGCTGCTGAGAGAAACATTTGTACTGTCGTTATTTGACCAGCTCTCATTTACGGACGTGGTGGCGGTTTAGTTGGGGCAACTATTCAAAGAACGAAGCTTACTCAATTCGCCAAATACGTTGGTGATGGACTTAACGCGTGGTCAACCATTGATGTAGATGACTAAGCTAACCTTTATGCATGCTCTTATTCATTTGCATCTCCTGGATCGTTATTTAACGCAGCTTCCTGGGAAGTCATTACGACCAAAGAGCTCATGCTAGCGATTGGCAAAAATACCGGCGTCGATGAAATTGAATCGTGTAGTTATGAAGAAGCTGTTCATGTTTTGGGCCCTGCTGCTTGGGGAGCGAGCATTAACCAAAGAATATCTGGTTTACGTGCTGAACAACAGCTCCAATGGAACTCCTCTGCCAACTCGATTGTCAAAGAAATGGAGAAATGCTCTTACCAAGCTATGGCAAAAATAAAACGATAGTCCGTTACCGGACTATCGTTTGGATGCTGTGCTATCTACATAAGATTGGATCGTCGATCACTTGAATCCAGACATGCGTCACAGCAGCTGAATCCCCATCAACATTTCCTAATTTATTTTTAAATTATTTACTAAATTAATAATGATGTCAAGATGGAAAGCCAAGCTTCATTTTTTATGGATGGATCAAAGTTAATCCCTTCCTTATCCTTCATTTAACGGTTTAAACGTCCTGCCCGCGATGAGTATGTACTGTAAATCATTTGGCTGAATGATCGTGCCTCCACCTGCGTTTAATTGTTTTTTGATGATGGCATCCTTTTTAACAGCTGGTCTTGGCCTATCCTTAATATCCACTGTAGAATCATCTGCATCCATGATGGATGAGTGTTCAAAATATACGATAGTATGCAGATCCTCTTGTCCCTCCGGTATATCTTTCCCTGTACTATTTTTGGCAGTTACGGTTAGATCAATGAGCGATACTTTATTTTTCACAAAGACATTATATGAAATTTCTATTGGCTGGAACGCATTGGGGTCTGCTGTTCTTGCTATACCTACTCGGTCATCGTCAGAAAGGTACTTCAGTTTTCCTTGCTTTAATAATCGTTCGTCATTCAAAGTGATCACATTATTTTCATTCGTGACTTTAAAAGAGAAGGAATCAAAAAGTATACGAGCTGGAACGAGCAGAAAACCTTTTTCCACTACTGCTTTAGTGTCCATCTCTACATTTTGACCATTAACCTTTGCAGTCTTATTGCCTGCCTGAATTTGAACAATGTTCTCCCCTTCTTTAATTTCGGCTGTTTTCGTTTGGTTATTATAAGAAACTGCAGCACCCAGCAATTCACTTACAGATCTTAATGGTAAAATCAATCGATTCTGTTTATCAACATAAGGTTCCTTTGGATAGGTATATGCCACATAATAATTATTCATTTTCAAAATAACGGGTGTACTTTTTTTTGGAGCAGCATAACTGACAGCTGTTATGGAAAACATCATTACACCCGCAATGGTCAATTTTATTAATTTTCTCATCATTTAACAAACACTCCTTTTTTAGCATTTATCGATAAAACGTATTTCTCTAACCATTTGTTGCACTAAAGCCCGAATTAGGTAATGCTTTTCAAATTTTGAAATGATATATTATATTGAAGGTTTAGTGGTTTAAACTAAATTTCATTTTTAATAATTAAAACAGCAAAAAAGCCACGTCCTTGTGACGTGGCTAACTGACAACGCTCTATTTTAGACAGCTTTATTTTAACCATGTATCCAATAAGTGTGAAACAGGATTATAGATGTAGATAATCCCATCCAAAGGGTTGGGGAGTCCAATATGTAAAGCTTCAGCAATACCTATAAAGGTTCCAAACAGCAGAAGAATGGAAAATATCCATAATTCTTTTTTGGATTTTTCTCTTAATAGCGCAGGAACATCAATGGCGATAATTAAAGCGACCGCTACAAGGATCACTATGATAGGTACCATATATGCATCTTCACTCCTCTTTCCTCATCTCTTCCAGAAAAGAATTAGACACCGTACCTAAATGTCGAATCTTATGATTTACCTTCACATTTACTGGCATCGTCTCAAACGTGTGATCCCAATTTTTTTTGAGCTTCCTCCATTCTTTAGGATTAGATCGATGAATAACATCCCCAAATCCAAAAATATCAACTTTGTATTTCTTCTGCACTTTTTTTACTGCCGCGTTAATGAAACCTTCCACTTTGCTGTTTGCTAGCATCTCTACTTCAGCAATATTTTTCGTCTCCAACAAATCTATCGAGCATTGTACTTCCCCTATATTAATTTCTAATCGTACTTCGATATCGATCTGAGGTTGTCCATCCTTTACGCTGCCTTTGACCTTCGTCTTAGACCGAATGACCTCGAACGTAATTTTGCCGCCTTGTGGACAAGTAACAAAACCCACTGTGCTTTTAATTTCATCGCTAATATAGTTGTATGCTTTGCTTTCAGTTTCATTTAGCCAACCAATCAACTTATCCTTCTTAAATACCGCTAGTCCCGAATATTGCAATGTAGTTGGGGTCAGAACCTTCTCCATATTTCTCTTTTCTTGCCCTATTTGCTCATCCCCCAAAACGACAAGACCTGTTAATACAGGATCTCTTCCTTCGCTCACGAGTGTAGTAATAAGCTGATCCAATGTAACCGTCGTTGTTGGAGCCCATTGCTTCTCTGAAGTCTGAAGGGTAGAGAACAGACTGACCGCGGGGATCGTTTCCAGTTTTGTTAATACTTTCAGCGTATTCTCGGCAGTCGTATGCTTTGATACAACGATAAAGAAATCAGTACGAATTTCTTCGTCTCTTGATAAGAGATCTAACGCCTGACCAATTCCTTCCTTGGCCAAGGATTCACCAAGAACCACAATTCGCAGATGGGAAGGATAAATTTTACGAGGGCTTACAGTGGTCATTTTGCGTATCGCTTCGAAAATGGTATTTGCCGTGATTTGATACGTTGTGACGGGTGTCTTGTCACCGACCTTCTTCCCTGCAACTTCAGTCGGCTCGACGACCTGAACAGAAACCTTATATTGATTTCCGACCTTGTCAATTCCCAAAGCTACCGCGATTGCCAGCTCATTCAACTCACGGCCTTTCCAACAACCTGTGACAAATATAAGCGAGATGACAATTAAACAGAGTAAACATCTTTTACGCTTCATCGTTTATCCACCTGCATTATCACGCGTCGGTTCAGCATGACTACTTTGTTCGCGAATGATGTTGTTTTTATTGATCAATCTAGGCCTCGTTAGCATTGCCCAGCGGGGGAATCGGAAAATGGTATCCTTTTGCTCCTCAAGATTAAATGGTGCAAACGGACTCAGATAGGGAACACCGAATGAACGCAAACTGCACAAGTGAAGTACGAGTGCAAAAATCCCTATTATTATCCCGAACAACCCAAAAGAAGCAGCAAGTATCATCAAAGGAAAACGAAGCATTCTAAAGGTCATGGACATGTCGAAGGCCGGAAGCACAAAGCTTGCAATCCCCGTTAGTGCAACGACGATTACCATGGCTGCAGATATAATCCCCGCCTCAACAGCCGCTGTTCCAATGACTAACGTTCCTACAATGGAGACGGCTTGTGCAATCGCCTTTGGCATTCTTAAGCCAGCTTCCCGTAAAATTTCAAACGTTACCTCCATCATGACTGCCTCGATGAATGCAGTAAAAGGTACCCCTTCTCGTTGAGCAGCCAAACCGATCAACAGCTGCGTGGGCAGCATTTCCTGATGAAATGTAGTTATAGCAATATAAAGAGACGGACCTAATAGAGAAATAAAAATACTAAGAAAACGAAGCATACGAATCAGCGTGCTGATATCCGCGCGCGTATAATAATCCTCAGCAGCCTGTATAAACGAGATAAATAATGCTGGGACGACCAATACAATCGGCGTTCCATCAACCAAAATGGCTACTTTCCCTTCCAAAAGCTCCGCTGCTATGACATCCGGACGTTCCGAATGATACAACGTAGGAAAAGGAGTATAGGTTTTTTCCTGAATTAATTCCTCAATGTAGCCGCTCTCCAATATGCCATCAATATCGATCCGATCGAGACGACGATGCACTTCTTCTACTATCTTGTCATTTGCGATTCCTTTGATATACATGATCGATACGTCGGTTTTTGTCACTCTGCCAATTGACTTTGTAGTGAGCCATAAATTAGGATCTTTTATTTTGCGGCGGATTAACGCCGTATTGGTTCGAATACATTCTGTAAAGCCTTCTTTCGGTCCCCGAATGACAGTCTCTGTCGTAGATTCCGTGACTGCACGGTCTTTCCAGCCTCTCATTCCGATGATGAACCCTTGGGCGCAACCATCCAATAATAAAATGACATCTCCAGACAACAAAGCAGTTGTCAAAGAACCAAATTCAGAAACATCCTTGATTGCTCCGACCGTTAGAATTTGATCCTTCACAACTTGGAGGATCTTCTCTGGACTTGATACGTTTGGGTCAAGCTCCGTATTAGGGATGCTTGGCATAAGCGATTCGATGATGAATTTCTGGACAGATTGCAGATCCGATAAACCATCTGTATAAAATATCCCGGCTTTAAACTTCTCTCCCGCTCCAATCTGAATTTCTCTGATCACAATATCGCTGCTATCACCTAGCATATTTTTTACATATTGAATATTATCATCAAGGCTTAAATTCAACCTTTTTTCTTGGGGAGCTTTGTTTGAATCAATGTGCTTGGATGCAGGAAGCTCCATTTTGTTTTTTGATTGATTAATGAAAAACCCCATTTGTCTATATTCCTCTCTGCTCTGAAATAGGGTGAGTTTTGTGAAAATATCTTTTACATTTGTTAACCAAACTTCGTTGATTCATACATTCATTGAATGGGGAGAGTGACTAGGATAAGTGTTTATTCAACTGAGTATAAGGCAACAATTAGAAGATGCTGCAAAGCTTTAGGAAAAGTAATGGGTATGGTTTTTACGGACTATATAATATAGCGCGGATAACATAGAAAGAGGCCAAAAATGGTAAGAGACATCAAAATAAATGTAGCTCAATTTACTGTGTTAGTCATATTGTATTCCGTTGGTACTGCTGTCTTAATTATTCCATCAACATTAGCTGAAATCGTCAAACAAGACGCTTGGATCGCGGCTATACTCGGCGTGGGATTAGGGATGTTACTCGTATTATTGTACAACGCCGTGGGGAATATTTATCCAGAAATGACCCTAGTTGAAAAAAATGATAAACTTCTCGGACGCTGGTTGGGCAAAGCCGTTTCTATTACTTTTATTTTTTTTGCATTCATTACAGCGGCAGATCTTTTGTATTATATGGCGGATTTTATAACTACACAGATCATGGCCGACACACCAGCGCAAGCTATTCATATTCTTTTTGCTTGCATAGTCATCATGGGAGTTCGTCTTGGTCTTGAAAATCTAGCACGGACAGCGGAGTTTTTTTTCCCTTGGTTCATTTTATTATTTATCATTTTAGTCATTTTCATTTCGCCGCAAATCGACTATCACAACATTCAACCCGTATTTGATACTGGAATAAAACCGATGATTCGTTCTACCTTAATCTTCACAAGTATTTTCTCTCTATCTCCTGTTGTTTTTTTAATGATTTTCCCTGTTTCAGTGAATCAACCTAAAAAAGCTCAAAAAGCTTTTTTGATAGGAACATTTATAGGGGGATTCATTTTAATTATTATTATCGCTTTGGCTATTCTAGTTCTCGGTCCTGATACAACAGGAAGGCATATGTATCCAAGTTTTGCGCTAGCCAAAAAAATAAACACAGGAAATTTTATACGTATTGAAGCCATAATGGCTGGCATATGGTTTGTCACGATTTTTTTCAGAACATCACTGTATTTTTACGCTGCTGTAATCGGTCTTGCACAAACGTTGAATTTAAAAGACTACCGTTCACTTACATTACCTTTAGGGATGATCATGGTCGTATTTTCCCTCATTTTACATCCTAATGTCCTTCATGGAAGTGAATTCAACAAAGGAGCATGGATACCTTATGTCTCGACATACGGACTCATTCTTCCTTTGATTTTATTAGGAGTTCATGCGTTTCGAAAACAATTTTTAAAAAACTAAAGCTTGAAAATAGGCTGTCCAACTGGTCATCTAGACGATTGGACGGCCTTTACTCCCCCCACTTACTCCTGCAGTGTTCATCGATTCGTTACATTTCACCCTCCATATAGCTCTATCGAGTCATATTATTTTCACTTCATAAAGGGCATACTGATTTCAGCCCAATTGGAAGCTGTAATCATTTGTTTATTGTGAAATACATCACATAGTTTGAAAGCGAGTGAAAACATGAAAGAAAATAAACATAATCGTTCAAAACAACAGGAAAAAAAATTAATTATGTTATGTGCGGTTGTCACGCTGCTCATGCTGCTGTCAATCATCCGTAAATTTATGAGCTAGTTCAAACAAGAATCAATCATCTAAGGAGTGAATTCCATGCTGCTTAACGGCTATGATCCCGTTGTATTCAGTCGTATATTAACCTCTCTCACCCTTGGCTTCCACATCATCTATGCCACGATAGGTGTCGGCATCCCGCTGATGATAGCACTAGCCGAATGGATCGGCATTAAACGGAATGACTTTCATTACCTGCTGCTTGCAAGGCGCTGGGCTCGCGGCTATGTAATCACCGTTGCAGTCGGCGTCGTAACAGGAACAGCAATTGGACTGCAGCTAAGTCTGCTATGGCCAAGCTTTATGAGAGTTGCTGGACAATCTATCTCCCTGCCTCTTTTCCTTGAAACCTTTGCATTCTTTTTTGAAGCCATCTTTCTCGGTATTTACCTCTACACTTGGGATCGCTTTAAAAGTAGGATGACGCATTTTTGGCTGTTGATTCCCGTCGTTATTGGTTCATCAGCTTCAGCATTCTTCATTACGATCGTGAATGCATTTATGAATTATCCGGTTGGATTCACTTTAGTTAATGGTGAAATCGCGGACGTTAATCCTATCGCAGCAATGCTTAGCCCAGCTATGCCGACTAAGGTAGCACATGTGCTCTCTTCAGCTTACTTAACCTGCGCTTTCATACTCGCAGCCATTACGGCATGGTCGCTGCTTAGAGGCAAAAACCATATTTACTATAAGAAAGCTTTAAAGCTCACAATGGTTTGTGCTTTTGTTTTTATGATTTCTACTGCGCTTATCGGAGATTTGTCGGGAAAATATCTTGCAAAATATCAGCCCGAGAAGCTGGCTGCAACGGAGTGGCATTTTGAAACAATGGGCAAAGCGCCGCTTATACTCGGAGGTATCCTTACCGAAGACAATGAAGTGAAATATGGACTAAAAATCCCGTTTGGCCTAAGCATTCTCGCTCACAGCAATCCTTTTGCTGAGGTTACTGGATTAAATGAATTTCCCGAGGATGAGCATCCGCCTCTATGGATTCATTATCTCTTTGACATTAAGATGGCTTACGTAGCCTTTATGGTGCTGGTCTCCCTTCTATTTATAATTGAAATGGTTCGAAAAAAAGGGAATACATACCGCCGCTGGCTTCTTTGCGCCGTTGTTATTGCCGCTCCAGTAGCGATACTCACCATTGAGCATGGTTGGATTTTCTCAGAGGTTGGCCGGCAGCCGTGGATCTTAAGGGGCATTATGCGTACTGCGGAAGGTTCAACGACATCCGATCATGTCGATTTGATGCTTTTGCTATTTGCTCTGCTTTATCTTGTGCTTGGCATTTCTTCTGTAAGAGTTCTAATAAAAATGTTCCGAAATAATCACGCTGAAGATGAAATAGCTGCCTACGAGAAGGAGGCTCATGATCCATTATGAGTTATGAAGTCATTGGTATTACCGTGCTCTGGACTTTTCTGTTTGGTTACCTCATTATAGCTTCTATTGATTTTGGCGCCGGTTTTTTCAGCTATTACAGCTCCATTACTGGAACGAGGCATCTGATCCATTCCATCATTGATCGGTATTTATCCCCAGTATGGGAGGTCACGAATGTTTTTCTCGTTTTCTTTTTTGTCGGGTTTATCGGATTTTTTCCGGATACCGCCTATTATTATGGAACTGCCTTGCTTATACCGGGAAGCATTGCCATCGTGCTGCTAGCCATTCGAGGGGCTTATTATGCTTTTAATCATTACGGCTCACGAAGTCGAAAAATCTATACACTCATGTACGGGGCTAGCGGCTTGCTTATTCCAGCTGCCTTATCAACGGTACTAACGATCTCAGAAGGTGGATACATCAAGGTTACAGACGACGGAAAAGTAGTATTTCTCGTTAACGAACTGTTTAGAAGCAGCTATTCCTGGTCCGTTGTTCTGCTCGCCCTTGTAAGCGTGCTGTACATATCGGCTATGTTCTTAAGCTTCTATGCCCATAAAGCAGGCGATGCGCCTGCATTTAAGATCGTTCGAACATACGCGCTCGTATGGAGCTTGCCGACAATACTTAGCAGCCTTCTTGTTTTCTTCGCCATCCATGACCATAATCGTGAGCACTATGAGAAAATGCTGGATAGATCATGGATGTTCGCTTTATCCTTTCTCTTTTTTATGTTAGCCGTTTACTTGGTGTGGAAGCGCCAGCGACTTGGATTATCGTTTATTTTCGTCATTTTGCAGTTTGCTTTCGCGTTTTATGGATACGGTTCAGCCCATCTGCCTTACATTCTGTATCCCTATTTGACCATACACGATAATTTCACCAATGACTCGATGGCTATTGCGCTAATCGTAGCATTTGTACTCGGCTTGCTGCTTCTGATCCCTTCACTATACTTGCTGATGCGTCTGTTTTTATTTAATACAAAATACGTCAAAGGCAAATAAATACCGTAAAAGAAAGCAGGTGTACGATATTGGAATTTACTTTAATTATGGTCGCCCCTCTTCTCATAATAGTCATCGCAGTAGTGTTCCTATTTGTATGGGGTGCTAAAGGCCAAACTTCGCCTAGGGAATAATCTCAATAAAAAACGCGCCTTTTCCTTCTGGAATTGGGCGCGTTTTTTATTGAGATCTGTGTTTACGATGAAAGTATCGCTTCTGCTACAAGCTGCCCTGACAGGGTCACCATCGGTGTTCCCCCGCCTGGATGCGTCGTGCCTCCGACAAACCATAAACCCTTTAGATCGGCTTGATTGGAGGGCCTGGCAAAGGTTTGGCGCGCTGTATTGGAGGAAATGCCATATATAGCTCCGCGGTATGCCGATGTCTGCTCTTGCATATGGTCAGGAGTGTAGACTGCTGAAATCTCTGAATCATCGATTAAACCAGACAAGCCATATGCTTCAAGTTTCGATAAAATGCGTTTCTGATACGATTCGGCTTCTTGCTCCCATTTCAACTGCGGAGAAGTGTATGGAGCGTTAGTCAGGATAAACAGGTTGCTGCCTCCAGCAGGGGCCATCCCATCCTCTGAATAACCTGAATGGCAAATGTAAATTGCAGGGTTCTGAGGTGCTCTTCCTTGCTGGAAGATGTCGTCAAACTCACTGCCATAGTGTTCTGGGAAAAACACAGTATGATGCAGCAGCTGGCTGTAGGTCTTCTTACTGCCAATGAGGGAAACAAAACCTGATAACGATGGCTCATACGATGATATTTTGGCATTGCTCATGCTTGGTCGTTTTGATTCTTCCAGCAGGTTTTTGCAAATAGCCAGCACATCACCATTTGCGATGATGATTTCAGCTTTATAGTCCGCTTTGCTCGTAACAACACCTGTGATGCGACCGTTTGTCGATGTAATCTGTTGAACTCTCTCGGACGTATGAATCGTTACACCTAGCTCCTGAGCAAGGCGGCCGAATGCCTCCACAATCTGGTAGGTGCCGCCCCTCACTCCGTAAATACCCAGCTGCAGCTCCAAATGAGCAAGCATGGCAAAAATAGACGGAGCCGTTCTGGGAGCCGATCCTACATAGGTCGCATAACGTCCGAAGAGTGCAAGTGTATTCGGATGCCTAAAGTAACGGCGAAGCAGCCGTTCCAATGTTAGCCATGGACGAATCCGCAGCAAACCCGCAAGCAGCCTTACGTCTGCTTTATCCTTCCATGACAGCATCAGCCGATTCATGAAGAGCTGGTCAGCTTGTTGATATAACGCAGCAGCCTCTTTCATAAATGAGCGATACTGCTTCGCATCCTCTGGACTATATGCAGCAATTTGCGCTTCCATTAGAACGAAATCAGAGCATAAATCAACCGTCGTTCCGTCTGCAAAATAATTCCGCGTGCCCGGGATCAGCGGATAAAAGGTAACGTAGTCCTCCATTCTTCGACCAACGTTCTCGAATACCTGCTGAAATACATGAGGCATCGTAATCGTGCTTGGTCCACGATCGAAGCGATAACCGCCAAGCTCAATGCGCTGAAGCTTTCCGCCGAGTGCTGCCTGTTGTTCAAGCACAGTGACGCGATAACCCGCATGTGCCAGCCGAATAGCTGCAGATAATCCGCCTAAACCTCCGCCAATGACAATGACTCGCTTCACGAATACCTCCTCCCTTTCCATTCATAACCCGTCCCATTGAGACTCGCCCGCCACGAGGCCAAGGCAATCGCTGACAGCAGAAATATACTTGCCGGTAAACAGAAGGATAGGTACCAGGGCTGTCCACTTTTCCTATCAATGATTCTTTTCAGACAAACACCTAGCAGATAGCAGAGCGAGCTTGGCAATAAAACAGTTGTAAGCCAACCTTCCGGATAGGCATGCAAGAGAAACCCAGCTAAACTAATGATCATCATTAACGGAGGCAGTATATAAAGCAGGGTGTACATAAACAACATAATGCCAAGCAATAAGCTGCTGCGACCTACGCCTGCAAATATATTTTTCTTATAGCCGTTCCAAACCCCTGCAGCGTTCTGATACATGCGCATGGAAATTTGGGGGCAAACGTAGGCTAAAGTGACGGGGAGCCCGGTTTTTTTGACAGCACCAGCCAGCTGCATATCATCGACAAGATGGCCTTTGAAGCCAGCATGGCCGCCTGTCGACCAGTAGCTTTCTGCTGAAATCATCAGAAAAGCGCCGTGTGCGGCGACGAACTTTGGATCTGGCGATTGCCGAACGAGTCGTATCGGCAGATGGCAGGCAATCGAGAAGCTCATCATCGGGACGATGAGCTTCTCCAGCCATGTTCCAGTTTCCTGCTTAGGGAAACCGGTCACAAGCCCTTGACCTTGCGCTAACGCGGTGTCAAGCGCATCCGCGAGCGCACCCGGCTCAAGCCGCGCATCCGCGTCGAGGAATAACCACCATTCGCCGCGCGCCGCTTCGGCGAGCTGATGACATGCGTGCGACTTGCCCAGCCAGCCGAACGGCAGCACATTACCGGGCAAAACGCGAACACGGCTGTCGCCTGCTGCAGCAAGCCGCGCAGCTTCTGCTGTTCCGTCTGTGGAACGATCATCCAGCACCAGCACCTCGATAAATATGGAAGGCTCCAGCAGCACCGATTGTATACATGCTGCGATGTTATCCGCTTCATTACGCGCTGGAATAAGAACCGACAGCCGTGGTTTAGGTTTGATTCCGTGAGCATGTGGACCATCATGTTGAATGGACTCTGCTCCTCCTGACAGCCAAATTCGTCCTTTGCCGGTTCCTCCCAGTGAAGGCATCTGCGAGAGATTCCATAACACAAATAATAGCTGCAGCATCAGGGCTGCAGCTACCGTCCAAAAAAAGATTTCCACCTTGTCACCCCGTTCATCCAAGCATCAAAAACCTCGTTCGTTGACCGTTTCGCCTTCAGCATTGATCGATACTCGGCTAGCTCCCCGCGAGCTGCTGCTATTACTGCAAGGCGGTGTTCATTCAATTGATCCTCCAAAGCCGATTCAAGCATTGTCGTAATGGTTTTACGTCCCAGCTGCTGCCATGCTCTGTGGATAGGTTTACCGAATTGAAGACTGACTTCTGCCTTTTGATGAAGTCCTAGCGAATAATATGCGGTTACGGGCTGAACAATCGTTCCCGGACAGCGCTCCAATAAATAGCCCGCGCCGGTTTGAAATCTTAAAGGTCTACGCTCCAGATGCTCGATATCTCCTTGTGGAAATAACCAAACTCCATATCCTTGATTTAATAGACTCTCACTATATCGAAGGGAAGCAACGATCGCTCGGCTTGACTTCTTATCAATCGAGAAAGCTCCTATTTTGCGAAAAAATCGATACCGCTTCATTTGCTCTTCATCCATCATCATATAGTGTTCACGCACTGAAGCGTTTGCGATCGCATGATATACAACCATTCCATCCCACCAAGAGCTATGATTCATAAGATAGAGCACAGGCTGGCCTTGCGGAGCTGGATCGATCTCACCGCTCAGCTGAAACGCGTGAAAATGCCGTCTTAACAAATAGTTTTCATTGTATTGCGCGAATACTCGTTTAAACCACTTGCTTGAGCCCGCTGCGATCAATCCTTCCCGCTCCTTCCGCTACAACGATAGCTGCCAATGCGATGATGAACGGCATCATTAAACCTTCCTTGGCCCCTAAGAGACCAAACATAAGCAGCATCATTTGCGTGAGTCTTACAGCCTCGATTCGAACGTTCGCCGATACTTCTCTTAAAGGGAACAGAAATGATATAGCTGCTGATATAACGAACCAACTGATGAAGTTTGCTGCCGGTATCCCGTAGAAATCACCAGGCTCATGCCAAATCCAGAACTGCCTAGCGAAAGCCACTGGATCGAGTACGAGGTCAAAAACAACCGTCCATAAGCCGGTATGGAGCGCACGCGTCCATCGATTGGAGAAGGCAGTCATTCGCATCACAGTGACAATGACACCGATCCACGCACAAAATATGGCGAGGGGTACTCCGCCAAGCGAGATGCCAAGTAAAGATGTGTATTGGTAATCTCCAAACGGCCATCCCATCGTCACACCAAGCCATTCTACAGCAAACGTAAGTACCCCAACTAGCATTATTCTACTCCAGCTGCGACGGCGCTCCTCGCCCATCATGCCTTCAATATGAATGGCATACAGGGCAAAAAACACGAGAAACAAACCATTGGAAAAGGAAAGCCACGTTGGAACGCCAATGGTCAGCATGAGGATTAGCCCGATGCAATACCAAAAAATAAATAGGTAGCGGATCATAGCGATACCGCATTGCTGTCATTCACCTCTGATACGAGCGTATATTTCATTTTTATATTCGTATAAAGCTTTAATTTATTTAATGAGCTGACGATAGCTCGCTTCTTATAGACTTCGTAGTTGGCAGCCTTTACTTCATCCAAAATCGCTGCATAGAAGCTTGCGGCCAGCTCAACTGAAAAAGCGCTGCTGGCAGGATACGTTTCAAGCCCGCGCAAGCCTCGTGCGAACCAACTGCGTGAGAGTGTATCCAGCTCTTGCACAAGATGTTGAAATCGTTCGTCGACAACGCCCATTTCGAAGTCAATTTCGGAATAGTGATGACGAGCGAGCAGCTCAAGCGGCAGGTAACGACGCCCTCTGCTCTGATCTTCGCCAACGTCGCGAACAATGTTTACAATTTGCATCGCTTTGCCAAGCCATATTCCCGCTTCTATTACTTGAATATCTGGCTGATCATGCAAGACTGGGAGAAGCATCTCCCCAACAGTTCCAGCAACCAAGTAGCAGTAGTCCTCCAACTGCTCCATCGTCTCATAGTGGGTGAAAGATAAATCCCGGCGCTGTCCCTCCATTTGTCTGAAAAACGGTTTTTTGCTGAGCGGAAAAGTATCAAACAGCCACCGTAAAGAAGGCCATATGAAATGATCCGCTGCCTGATCCAAACGGTTAAAATGTTGTTCAAGCTCATCAATGGTATAGGGAGAACTTTGCGGCTCATCTACTGCATCGTCTATCATGCGGCAGAAAGCATAAATAACGTAAACGGCTTCGCGCCTTGGGCTAGGCAAATAACGAAAAGCTTTATAGAACGATGATGATCCTTTCTGAATCATCGCTTCACATTGCGCCAAATAGACAGTGGGTTCCATGAGGTCACTCCTTTAACAAATAGTTGGCTAGCAATCTGGCACCTTGCATAACAATCGGGATTCCACCGCCAGGATGCACCGATGCCCCTACAGCATACAAACCTTTTATCGGATATGGCACGATTTGAGGACGGAACACTGCCGACTGTCCAAAAGTTGGCGCGATGCCGAAGCTGCCCCCATGATAGAGTCCATCCGACTCCGCGTCCTGCGGCGTCCTTACTTCCTTCCATTGAATCGCAGCTCTCAAGCCGGGAAAGCCCCTCTTCTCAGCCTCATCAATTACATGCTCGACTAACGCGGGCACTTCATCCTCCCAAGCTACAGAACCGTGTGGCGGAGCGGGAATCAGCATATACATGACGCTCTCACCCGGAGGTGCTGCTTCCATATCCATAGCTGACGGATAAAATATGTAAAAGGATGGATCTCGCGGAAGCTGATTGTTTTGAAAAATTTGTTTTAATCCGCTTTGTAAATTGTCAGGTAAAAAAAACTGGTGAACGGAAGCTTGATCCCATTGTTTGTTTAGGCCTAAATAGATCAAGATTGTTCCTGATGACGGCTTATAGGCTTTCATTGGAACAGTGTTCTTTGGCATCAATGAAGCCAGATGCGGAAAATCACCGTTATACACAATCGTATCATGCAGCGTTTCCCTGCCGCCTTCGTCTATCACGCCAATGCAGCGTCCATTCTCAAGTACCAATTGCTCAATCTGAGTTTCTGTCTTGATTTGAACCCCTCTTCTGCGCAGCTCCTCTTCCAAGATGGAAACGATTCCGGCATAACCTCCTTTTACATACCAAATGCCATAAGCATGTTCAGCGAAGGGCAATAACGTATACAATCCGGGAGATTGAAAAGGAGCGCCACCTATGTATAAGGTTTGTAGAGAGAACGCATCAAGCAGCTTCTCACTTCGGAAATATCGTCCTGCAAAGGAACGCACGCTTTTGTAGGCTTTAAGCTTCGTTAATAACGTTAGGTTTCGAAAAGTATAAAACTCTCGTTTTCGCAAAAATGGACGTTCCAGAAAAGCTTCCTTTCCTTGTTTAAAAGCTACTTCCATGTCCGCCATATAACGCCGAAAACCATCGACTTCCTCTGGAAACATTCGCTCAAGCTCTTCGATCTGGCGCTGCTGATTCCGCCATTTGTGAAATACGGTGCCGTCTGCATAATGAATACGGTAAAGCGGATCGCATTCGAGCAGCGGTATGCGTGATCGCTCGATTCCCGCTTCCTCCAAAATACTAAGCAGCATTTCAGGCAACAGCACAATTGTAGGGCCTTGATCGATCCGATAGCCTCCGCCTTCCTGAAAAGCTAATCTACCGCCTAGCCGGGGGCCTCTTTCATAAATAGTAACCTGCTTGCCTTGCTTGCTAAGCAGCAGAGCTGCTGTTAAACTGCCTATTCCACCACCGACAAAAGCTACTCCCACCGAAAGGCCTCCTTCTGTGGGTGAATGACTGCTGAAGCTCCGCCAACCCGTATACGTTCACTATCATCCTGCGCCATAAGTAGCCGGGTACTTATGCGCGCTGATTCGAATATCGTCGGCAAGCCGCTGCCAGGGTGAGTTCCTCCCCCTACAAGCCAACAATTAGCGAGCTCTTCGAAGCGGTTATGTGGACGAAGCTTCATCATTTGATCAAGTGAATGTGCAAGATTAAACGTTGCTCCTTCATAGACATGATGATCATTTCGCCAATCTAATGGTGTAATGATGGCTTCCTCCTCGATGTCAGCCGAGAAGCCTGCAAGCTCTGGCTCCTGCTCCATACGCTCGATCATCTTTTCTCTAACGAGTGCCCGCTGCTCCTCCCAACTGACATTCGCAGTCAGATTCGGTACCGGCATAAGCGCGTATAAAGCGGTTTTCCCTTGAGGAGCGAGCGTTGGATCGTTAAGACCAGGATTATGTATATAAATAGATGCGTCTGAAGACAGCATCTTTTTTGTCATGATCTCATGTACGTTTTGGCGATAGTTGTTGGCAAATAAAATGTTATGGTGCGGCATATGTATTTCACGATTTACTCCGAGGTAGAGCATATAGGTAGAGCAAGAATATTTCTTCTTGGCAAGCTTTGCCGGACTGTATTTCTTAAGCTCATCCGGTTCAAACAACTGGTTCATAGCGGTTGCAAAATCAGCATTGATGATGATATGATCCGCTTCTATTTTTTCACCATTTTCCAAAAGCAGACCTACTGCTTTTCCGCTCTTGCTCAGCACTCTTTGCACACCGCAGGAGGTAACAATCTCGCCATCGTACTCGCGAATCACTTCAGCCATTGCCTCGCAGACGCGGTTAACGCCTCCAACTGGATGAAAAAGACCAAATTTATGTTCCAAATAAGCGAGAATTGTAAATGTTCCTGGGCATTCCCATGGCGACATGCCTAAATATTTTGCTTGAAAAGTAAACGCATATTTCAGCCTTTCATCTGTAAAATAACGTGAAAGTCTGTCATACACACTTCCTACCGCATTCAGCCGCGGCAGCGCTTGAAACACATCCCGAGAAATATAGTCGCTTAGCTTGCTGAAAGGCCGCTGCAGCAGCGGGGAAACCTTGTTATATTTCTCCCCCTCCTCCTTCATAAACTGAAGATAACCTTTACCGTTGCCGGGAAACAGCGCCTCGATTCTCTCAACCATCTGCTTCTCGTCCCGTGTCGGTGAAAATGTAACATCGCCGAATTGCAGCCTATATAGCGGATCAAGCTCAATGAGCTCAACATAGTCGTACAAGGAGCGATTTACAGATTGAAACATTTCCTCAAGCAGGTGTGGCATCATGAAAAACGTAGGTCCTCGATCAAAAAAATACTCCCCCAGCTGAAGCCTGGAGGTCCTCCCACCTATATAGGGCTGCTTCTCATAGACGGTAACTCGGTAACCTCGGCCAGCCAGCTCCATGGCAGCTGCTAAACCGCCAGGGCCTGCTCCAATAACGGCCACGATGCCCTTGTCCATACAAATTCCCCTTTCCAATAAAACGAATTAACTATACAAACATTATACAAACATAATACATACTCGATAATAGTCTGTAAAGTTAATTTATTCATTAGAATTGGAAACTTAACCCTAAAACCTTATCTTTAAACCATCTTTCCCATTCTTCTTGATTGCCATTCGGCAGCACCCAATCAGAATACGGTTCAGATACGTTTTTGAAGCCTTGTCCGCCTAAAACGACTTGCAGATCAGCATGATGAACCTTTAAACGGTTAATAAAAGCAAAGGTGGAGTCCATTAATTTCGTATCTGTTAACGATATGCATAGGACTCGAATTTGCTGTGACTTAATTAAGTCTTGAATCCCATCCTCTGGAGTATCTGGTCCAAGATACAGCACGTCAGCTCCTTTTTTTCGCAAAAATAAAGAAAATAAAAGAAGTCCTGCTTGGTGATGTTCACCAGATGGACATAAAGCAAGCATGCGGGGCACTCGATTATCAATCGGAAAAAGTTGAAAGAAACTAAGACAACGCTGAATCACGAACTGTGTAATAAAATGCTCCTGCGCGACAGAAGCTCTGCCTTCTTCCCACTCCGTGCCGACTTTAATCATTACTGAAAATAAGATTTGATAGATCATAATGTCATAGCCATACATGGAAAAACCTAAATCAACCATCGTTTTTGCTTGTTCCGTACGAAAGTTGGAAAGCGTGTTATACAAGCGCTCCACCATCTCTAGATGAGCCTCTTCAGCCCCAACTTTAGCATGGGTTTCTGTCTTCGCTTCCAACATGCGCTCGCGCAAAAGCTGCTGCTCCTTTAGCAGTCGAACAGCTTGCGAAATCGTTACACCTTTCTCATCCGTCTGGTTTTTGAGGAAGCGTAAATCCTCCATATTTTTATCATCAAAGAGGCGATAGCCTGTTTCTGTGCGAATAGGCTTAATCGCTTCATATCTTGTTTCCCAAGCACGAATCGTAACCGCAGGAATACCTAGCAGTGTTGAAGCTTGTCTGATTGTGTACATCATTACATTTCACTCTTTTCCTTCAGTTTCCAAAAAATGCGCTGCAGCCGAAAACGGTTATAGCGCTGCACAATGATAAATGGGACATTGGCGACAATGGCATAAACGATCATGATCCAGCCATAAATACTTTCGTTCCATAGGAAAAATAGCGGCGCAGGCAGCATTGATATGATGTGAGTCCACTCTCCGCGCCGCGTTTCAAGTATAAAGGTCTGCAAGTAAGCTTTCTCAAGGACAGCTATTTTTTTCTTGGCAAAGCCTCCTCGAAACAAGCTTCCTCCGTCTGGCAGTTTGTCTTTCCAAATACGAATGAATAACAATCGTTCATAAATCAATTCTTCTTTGCTCTTCTTTGTCTGTGGTTTCTTGCGATCAGCAGTGTGACTGAACCAAGCATCAGGCATTTTCAAAAACAAATAAGATACGCCTATATGCACAAGCAGCCATGCAAAAATATTTACAACCAATGTCCAAAACGGTGAAAATTCAAAAGTTCTCACTTCCGCCCGCTTCCCTTCATAGTTGAAATCGAGCGACCTTTCCATGTGACCTTGCGGCGAAAAAAGGTTTGCAGCGTTGAACTAGCGAAGATCACCATAAAAAAGAGAAGCGGAATAGGAAACAGGAAAGCGGTCTGGAAACCAAAATTTCCAGCTCGGCTTAACTGTATATTTATTAACAAAACATAAGCGAGGTAGCTGATTATTCCTATCGTTATTTGGTCGCTTGATCGCCAAATTTGAGGATTCAACCATTGTGTAACAACCGTAATCGAACCAGTCAGCCACCAGATTATTGCTAGTAAACGCAGCGGTGTCGTAGAAGATGCACCTGATGCGAAGCTTTTACTCCAGCCTGCACACAATTGCCGTATGCCTTCCGGGTACATTCGGAAAGCAATAACGCCTTTTCCGCTGCAATTTTGAACCGTATGCTGCTCAGCAAATAGAAGGCCTAAGCTGTAATTTTCGAGAATACGCTCACGAACAGCCTTGTGCCCACCTGTTTGAAAATATGATTCTCGGGTACAGACTATACAAGGACCGAAAGCGCCTACAGCCTTCTTCTTTGTTGCCGCAACAATTTGAGGTGCTCCAACCGCAGCTAAGACAATGATATTGAAAAAAGCTGACAACCATTCATAGGGCCGCTTCATCTTGTGGTAAGGCTGGATCGAAAGCAGTCCGTTCTGCTTTGAATGGGCCTCAGCCAGCACCGACAACCCAGCATCCTCTAAACAAGTATCTGCATCAAGGAAAATAAGTAAATGACCGCTTGCTGCCTGCGCGCCATTCCAGCACGCCCAGCTTTTACCAAGCCAACCATCCGGCAGCTCGCCCGGGTTTACAACTATTGCACCAAATGATTCAGCGATGGCTGCTGTACGATCAGTTGATCCGTCATCTACAACAATCACTTCAAATGGAGCGAGTTGCTGCCCCTTTATTGATGGCAATAACTGTGTCAGGTTTCTCTCTTCATTTCTAGCTGGAATGATAACTGAAATGCTTGAGAAACTCTTTCTATCGTTCTTTGTGAAAGGCACCAAACCCTCTTCTAATGGTCGGATTTTGTTCAACAGCCAAGCACCACAAATAAGTCCGCCAAGCAACAGCACAACATTTTCAATCATAGATCTAATCCTCTGTGCAATAGGTACCAAAATTCCTTATTTGACTCGTTATTCCATGTTTTCATATACAAACAGCTCATTTTCCCCAAAGTTGTGTACCACCTTTCACCAGGCTGATTAGGTCATTCCATTTGGCAGTTGATAATGGCTATACAAACTTACAACCACAGCCCTATCTTTGGTGAAAATGATGGCATTCAAACTATACGAGCCATTATTCGCTCTTTTTATAGCCTCATTCTCATCGTTTAACGACGAAATAGCAGGAGCTATCCGAAGATTTGATCCTGCAACAGCTGCATGTTATAGGTAAAATTTGTTAATACTGAAAGTGAAAAAGTGTTGGTTAAATGCATATCCCGCATTCTGCTTATCGCATTAACCTTTTACGTTAGTTCTACAACGATTATACGATTGTGTATATAGTTTGTCATCTGCATCGTTTCGGCTAAATGACCAATGTTGAGAGGAAGTGCTCCTATGAGCAAAAAGATTATTGTCGTCGGAGGCGGTCTCGGCGGACTATCAGCTGCTATTCGCCTCTCTGTAGATGGGCATCAAGTGACCATATTAGAAAAAAATGAACGCGTAGGCGGCAAATTAAACGTAAGATCAGGGCAAGGTTACACTTTCGATACGGGTCCTTCTATTTTGACGATGCCTTGGGTACTCGAACAGCTGTTTGAAAGTGCTGGCCGCAATCTAGAGGATTATATGAAGCTGGTTCGTGTTGAACCTCAGTGGAGAACTTTTTTCGAAGATGGGGTAACACTTGATATAACAGGTGACTTCCCTGACCTAATCAAGCAATTCGAACAAATCTCACCGGTTGATGCACAGCAATTCCTCTCTTATTTGGATTATTGTCAGCAAATGTATCAGCTCAACACAAAAAGCTTTTATAACAAGAGCCTTAGTGGCCTGAGCGACCTGCGGCGTCACCACAGTATGAAGGAACTGTTAGCGATGGACCCGATGAAGACGATGCATCAGACGACAAACCGCTTTCTGAAGGACAAGCATTTGCGTCAATTGTTCGATTTTTTCATCATGTATATCGGTTCCTCGCCTTATGCCGCTCCCGCTGTGCTGTCACAATTAATCTATGTACAAATGGGGCTTGGCATCTATTATGTAGAAGGCGGTATGTACCGAATTGCGGAGGGTATGCTTAAGCTGCTTGATGAGCTCGGTGTGGAGGTTCGCACTTCAGCTCCAGTTGCTCAAATGAATACAGTCGGCCAAAACGCAACAGGGGTAACTTTAGAAGATGGCAGCGTAATAGAAGCTGATCTGATTGTGTCTAATCTTGAGGCAATTCCAGCGCATCAGACACTGCTGCAGCATCATCCGAAATCGGCCGACCGCGTAAAGGATTTAGCAAAATACGAGCCTACTGTATCAGGACTTGTGCTGCTTCTTGGCGTGGATAAAGTGTATGATCAGCTTCTGCACCATAATTTCTTCTTCTCTGAAGATCCAGATAAAGAGTTCAACGATATATTTGTCGAAGGCAAACCTACAGATGATCCAACAGTGTACATCGGGGTTTCAAGCAAAACCGATCCAGGACAGGCGCCGCAGGGCAAAGAAAATCTATTTGTGCTTACTCATGTGCCGCCGCTCAAACCTGGTGAAAGCTTCAAGTCACAGAAGGCGGCTTACAGAGACCTAGTTCTGAATAAGCTCGAACGTATGGGACTAACGGCGCTGAGACAGCATATTGAGTTTGAATATACCTTCACTCCAGATGATATCCAGCAGCTTTATGGTTCTAATGGCGGTTCCATCTACGGCATTGTAACGGACCGCAAGCTTAACGGCGGCTTCAAAATTCCAAGCAAAAGCAAGCTGCTCGATAATCTTTATTTCGTTGGCGGATCAACGCACCCCGGTGGCGGCGTCCCGATGGTCACTTTATCCGGACAACTCACCGCTGACCTCATTAAAGAGCAATTGAGCATTGCTGCAAAATCCGTCATGTAGACAGATTAATTCAAATAAAAAACCTCTAATCCGTTATCGCGGATTAGAGGTTTTTATCTATTGATTAATTATTAAATAAGTTCAAGGACCATTCCGCCTAATGCGCCAGCCACAACAATCATCCAAGGTGGTAGCTTCCAAAAAACAAGCATAATAAACAATACGGCAGCCAAAATAAAATCACCGGACTCTACTATCGCGCTAGTCCAAAGCGGATCATACAGTGCAGCAAGCAATATGCCAACTACAGCGGCGTTAATGCCAACTAATGCACCTTGGATTTTTGAGTTATTTCGCAACCCATTCCAAAACGGCAATGTTCCAGCAACGAGAAGAAATGCCGGCAAAAAAATTGCTGTAGTTGCAACAATGGCTCCAGTTAATCCACCAGAAAGAGTACCAAGATAACTAGCGAATGTAAAAAGTGGACCAGGCACAGCCTGCGCAGCGCTATAACCTGCTAAAAAATCCGATTCATTAACCCACCCGGTAAAGACAACTTCATTCTCAAGCAGCGGCAGCACAACATGTCCGCCTCCAAACACCAATGAGCCTGAACGATAATAGCTATCGAGCATCGCTATCCATTCCATATTTCCCCATTGCCTTAGAAATGGCAAAACAATAAGCAGCGTGAGAAATATAACGAGGCAGGAGATTGCAAGGGAACGGCTAATCCGAATGTTCAAATCAGGAGTACCCTCGACTGTTTTCTTATGATACAACCATACCCCGATCAGCCCTGCTGCAGCAATAATGATCACTTGACTATAGACCGCTTGCCAATATAACGTTGCCGCAGCAGCGATGACTGCTATCGTAGCTCTGTTTCGATCCGGTGTTAGTTTCTGTCCCATCCCTAGAATGGCATGAGCAACGATGGCAACCGCTACAATTTTCAATCCATGAATCCAGCCTGTGTTTCCAAGATCAAATCCTTGCAGCAAAAAAGCAAAGGCAACTAATGCAATGATCGATGGCAGTGTGAATCCTAACCAAGCCACTAGTCCGCCCAATAACCCAGCCCTAACTATCCCTATACCGATCCCAACTTGACTGCTGGCTGGCCCGGGTAGAAACTGACATAAAGCAACGAGGTCTGCATAACTTCGTTCATCCATCCATTTGCGGCGACGAATATACTCATTGTGAAAATAACCCAGATGGGCTATCGGACCCCCAAATGAGGTAAGTCCTAGTTTAGTTGATACAGCTAGTACCTCTACTAAAGATGCGATTGTTCCTCTTTTCAATCCTATAGCCTCATTCCATTACTCATGTTATTTACATTGTAAGCTTGCGAATTATTGGCTTACAACCCTTTAACAAATACTTAATAAATGGTTACATAAAAAAAACCACCTCGTAAGGTGGTTTTTAAAATCATTACGCTTTATTTAGACTCCATCATCGCAGCAAATGTATCTTCCGTTACGACACGCCTTGCTGTTACATAACGTTTTGCATAATAAGAATCGTTAAGGTTTGTAATTGTAACCCCTTTGCTTGTAGAAGAATGAGCAAATTTCCCATCCCCAATGTAAATGCCCGCATGAGAAACGCCTTTGCCGCTTGTGTTGAAGAACACAAGATCACCCACGCGTAGTTCATCTTTATTAACCTCTGTGCCTGTGTCTGATTGCGATTGCGATGTTCTAGGCAGCTTTACATCAAATTGATTAAAGATATGCAGAATAAAACCCGAGCAGTCAAACCCTTTGCTCGTTGTGCCTCCCCATTTATAAGGAGTTCCAACAACCTCGCTTATGGAATCCGTAAGCACAGACTTGGCCGACTTATCTGCAAGCACGCTTCCTCCTCCAGTAAGCAGCAGCAAGCAGGATAACAATAAAATAAAACCCTTCTTCAAAACAACTTCTCCCTTCGGTGCCTACGAGGTTAGCTTATGGGTTCGGTTGAAGATCCCTATGCTTAAAAACATACATTAAGCAATTCACCCTGGGTGGTTCCCCCGTTTCCGATATACAGAACTCGGCATGTCAATAAACCTTATAGTATCGTTAAATTCGATTTTTTTTACCATAATCCTGCAATTGGTTTATTAGAATACTTTCATTTTTCTTCAATATTATTATTTATTTAGCTGTTCACTACATGATTTTTGTCAAAAGTGCTGGTTTTTTTGTAATTAAAATAGATGAATTTCCAATCATATTTTCAAAATATAACGGTTTAAACACAAAAAAAGAGTATCCGTATTTTCATACAGTTACTCTTTCTAGTTAAGCAAGTTTCGCCAAAATATCGACCTTTTGCCAAGAACGTCTCCTCCATCTGTAGAGCATCAGTAAAGCTCTTATCCATTCATCGATTGAAAAGGCCAGCCATATTCCTACCAACCCCATGTCGAACACAATCCCGAACACGTATGCCAGCGGCACACTAATCCCCCACATGGATACTAACCCGGCAGCAACTGGAAATTTCACATCTCCAGCCGCATTTAGACAACTGATAAGCACCATGTTGCAAGCCCGAGCCGGCTCCAGCATAATCGATAACAACATGAGCTGCTTGCCTAACAATATAATTTCCGCATCATTAGTAAAGAGGCTGAGCAATAGAGCTGAGAAGCTATAGATACAAATACCAAGCGCAAGAGAAATGACGAACGCCAGCTTCAAACTTTGCATACTGGATCGATAAGCATCATCCTTCTGATGGGCTCCAATCAGATGTCCAACAATAATTTGCGTTCCTTGACCTATTGCCATTGAAAAAACAAAAACAAAAGAAGTTATGCTCTGCGAATAAATTTTTGTCGTTAACGCTGTCGTACCGATCAGCGTGACTAAATATGTGATTACAACCTGTGAAAGATTATAAGAAACATGCTCACCTGCCGAAGGAATACCTAGTTTAAATATAAGGCCAATATTTTTTCTTTGAAGCTTAAATGGACTAATCAAGCCAACCTTATACTCCAAGCTTCGAATACATAAAATCAAATAAGCGGTCATCCCTATGGCACGGGTTATCCATGTAGATGCTGCTACTCCTTCTACACCTAAATTAGGTAAGCCGAAGGGCTCCATCAGCACCAGATAATTCAAGGTAATATGAAGTACATTAATCCCCAATGCGATGAACATCATTTCTTTCACAATACCGCGGCATCGTAAAATAGTACCTAACGTCATGCTTATTGCTGTGATGAAGACGGAGCTGCCAACAATCGCTAGATAGCTGACTCCTTCTGCCATCACATCCTCGGGCACATTAAAAAGCGCTAAAAACACGTCGGCATAGACAATCAATCCTACGCTAGCTATTAAACCGAGCATAACATTCAAAGTAAGCGCCGTTCTCCCGATTCGATCAGCGCCATGCAAGTTGCCTGCGCCGAGCCATTGATTGAGAATGACACTTGTACCTACCGTAACAAATCCAAACATCAAGCCCACTACAACTAAAATCTGATTAGCTATCCCAACCGCTGCCACTGCTCCATCAGAGTAGCTGCTTAGCATCATCGTATCGACCGTTCCAATCAGCATCCCAAATAAAGCTTCAATAAAGATAGGCCATGTTATCGAGATGATGCTCTTTTGGCGCGGATCAACCTGTTTACTCATTCAAATTCACATTCTTCCTGTTCATGTACTACCCTGCTGTTATCGTCAGACTACTGTTATCATGTATGAGAGTACACCCTATTTAACAAACAAGGGTTGAGAGAATGCGCCGAAACCGCCTTCCAAATAAACTGCCGCCCTTACGTAACCTTCATCACCACGACACTTGTAACTAACGCTATTGAAACGACCGGAAGTCTCGTATAGCACATTTCCGTCTTTGCCAAACAAGGTTGCGTATTTGTACATCCGGTCCAATCCTTCACTCGCAAGCAGCTTAAACTCAATCGTCCCATCCGCTGCTTGAATCGACTCAAACCCATAGCCTGTGGAAACATAGAAGCTTCCGGATTTCATCGCTGAAGTAATACTCTCATTGGTGTTTTGCTCTGCAAGCACCATATTCCAAGTTCGTTTCTCTTGCCCATATACATGAAAATCGTCTCCGCCAAACCCCCATACTTTTCGCCCAGCTGAGAGCAGCGCATCCCATTTGTCGAACGCAATGTCGAACGCTGGATTTCCTTCGCCATTTACGATCTCGATTCCGGTGTAGCAAGGCATCGCGAGCATATCTTCAATCGGCCAATACTGCGAATAATAACGATTCGGATGTAAGAGTACGCTCATTCCCCCTTGCTTCGTGCAAAGGTCAGAAAACTGCTGATACCTTTCTACCGAAAACTCGTTTGAATAGTTGTCCATCATCGAGCGCGGAGGGTTAATGAGAAGCATATGCCTTTGCGGACTGCTAACCTCCATCGCTTCGAATACGGTCGTGATTGAACGTTTCCCTTCATGAACGGTAATGAAATCATGGTCGGAAATGCCGAGGAAATCGTATTGCCCATACATCCGGTAAACTGTCTCAAGCGTTTGAGAGCCGCAAGCACTATTTGTTGTATGGTTATGGAAGCTCCCTTTCAGCCACATGCCCTCTTGTTTATCATAAGGATTTGAAATGATTATTTGTGTCATTCACTATGTTCCTCCGTTCCTGCCTTATTCTTTGACCGAACCGATCATAACGCCTTTGGCAAAATACTTCTGAATAAATGGATAAATCATAATAATCGGCGTGATGACGATAATAATTGTCGCCATTTTCAGCGAGTTTCCTGTCACCTGAATTTTGTCCAGCATTTCATATTGCGTCGATCCAGCCGCTTGCTCGAGCGTATTTCGAAGCGCATCTGCCCGGGTCAGCATTTCCTGCAGCAATGTCGATAAAGGCCGCAGATTGCTCTCTCGAACATAGAAGGCACCTGTAAACCAATCATTCCAATGCCCCACTGCGTTAAATAACGCGATGACAGCCACAACCGGCCTGCTGAGCGGCATGATCACCTTCATGAAAATTGAAAAATCATTATATCCATCAATTCTTGCAGATTCTTCGAGGCTCGGACTGATCTCTTGGAAGAAAGTCCGCATAATTATTAAATTCCATGCACTATACAATCCCGGAATGATATAAACCCAGATTGTATTCGTCAAATGCAAGTCTTTGAGCAGCAAATAGTATGGAATGATGCCGCCGCTAAACAACATGGTGAAAAAAATAAGCATGGTAAAAAATCGAACGCCTGGCATCGCTTTTCTCTTTAATGCATAAGCTGCCATCGCCGTCAAAAAGACGCTCGCTAATGTCCCGACAATCGTTCGGAACATCGAAATGCCGAATGCACTTACAATATTGGAGGATGAGAAAACTTCCTTATAGTTTTCAATAGACCATAATCTCGGCCACAAATAGATGCCTCCTCTTTCCGCATCTTTACCTGAATTAAAGGACAAAGCAAAGATGTTCAGAAACGGAAGAATGATAGATAAACATAAAAGAATGATCAATACATAGATGGCAATCTGAATTAATTTTTCTCCTGTAGAAATCTTATAAAATGGTTTATCCACGTTATTTGCACTCCTTCAACATTTGCGAAGCAAAACAGCCTCGGAAGCATGTCCTTAGCGTTAGTGGTCCGTCTCATCGCAGTACATTTCATGTACGAATGAAACAGACCACCAGCAGCTTTAATGAATGTTATAGTTCTACTTTTGTATTTGGATCGCTATCTTTTTTCTCAAGCAATGCTAAGTAATCATCCAAGCCTGCAGCTTTTAATTGTTCAGATGCTGACTCCAATATTTTCGTTACTTGATCCTGGCTTTTAGCATAATAAGCACGTTTGAGGCTTTCGTCATAATTATCAAGTGCAGCTTTTAATTCCGTTTCCTTCGCAAACTCGCCAAGGAAAGCCGTTGGAGCATACGTATCTGAGATTATTGCATTCGCTCTTTTTTTATCCCACTCCCAATACTCAGCAATCTTGAGCGGTCCCTCATTGATATTAGGTTTGGCAGCATTACCGTATTCTGTTTCACCAAAATCCGCTATACGATCAACGTCTGTATTGCCAAGAATTTCGCCCCAATAGTTGCCTACGCCCGCAAACCCAAGCGCTTTCGCGGCTTTAGAATCTTTATCTTTCAATTCCAATACTTCATTTTTCACAATCGGGTTGCCCTTATCATCAAGTGTGTAGTCTCTTCCTTCAATTCCGTATTGCCAGAGCAGCTTGCCTTCGCGGCTCGCCAAGAAGTCGGCGAATTTGACGATATCTTCGGGATTTTTGGTTGAAGATGGAATCGCCCAAGCACCGCCAGCCGTTTTATAGCTAAGCTTCATCTGGTAAGGCTTATCCGCTTCATTTAGCGGACCAATCGGCAAGTAATGCATGTCCTTATTAAATTCAAGGTAATTATGCATATCAGCAATGATCGCGAAGGAGCCGTTCAAAATGCCTTCTGTTGCACGATTTTCTTCCATCGTATAAAACTCAGGATTCATCAACTTTTCTTTCAACAGCTTTTGAACAAACGCTACACGCTTGAGCGGGTACTCCGTTTGACTCTCGTGTACAATTTTACCTTCCTTATTCCGTACAAAGGTTTGGTTCACATTTACAGTCAAGTCACTATACAACGCTTTAACTTCTGTTCCACCCCAGTATCTTGGGCCAATAACGCTAGCGATGTCTTTTCCATTGTTGTCTTTGAAATTTCCAGCTTTAATTTTTTGTGCCACCTCATACAACTTCTCGGAAGTTGTAATCGTTTTTGGATCGATATTAAGCGCTTCGGCAATATCCTTGCGAATAAATGGTCCGCCTAACATTTTCCGCGTTTCATAGCCGGTTTCTCTCGAAATATTCATGTGCATGAAATAAGCTGAGCCGTTAAACTCTGGACGGAACATGACGCCGTTTTTTGTATCAAGCGGCAGATAGCCATCTTCTAGATACTTGCTGTATACTTTGGTATCCTTCATAAACGGAGTCAAATCCGTGAACATGCCTTCACGAGCTGCTTTTAGTACAACCGGCATTTCTGGTCGACCGCTATGATTCAAATAAAATCCGATAAAGTCAGGCAAGTCACCCGAAGCAAGTCCAGCAATCAAGCCGTCGAGCGAACGATTGGCCGGCATAATATTAATTTGATAATCAATTCCCGTTTTCTCTTTAATTTGTTTTAATATTTCCGGGTTCATCTCTTCCGTAAAATCGTCTGCCCCCATAAAGATTAAGCCTTTAATTTTGCGGTCGGCAATCCAAGTCGCAGGTTTATCTTTGTTATCTTTGACGCCTTCCTGCTTGTTCCCTGAATTTGTTGAATTTGTTTCTTTGGCCGCGCAGCCAGTAATGAACAAGGAAGCTATAATCGGAACCGTCAACAGTCTTGCCCAATTTTTGTTCTTAAACATGATATCTCCATTCCTACCTTCTCTTTTTAATTTATATGGAAAAACGCGGTTAAGCGTCTCTCTTCAAGGAAAAATGCTTCTATCGAACAAGTTACCAAACCGAAGTGCCGGACACTTTTCGTGCAAAACGATTGGCAGTGACTACAAGAACTAAAGCGATAACACCTTGCATCATACCGACTGCCGTTGCATATCCGTATTGGCCTTGCTGCAAGCCCACGCGGATCACATACGTATCCAGAATATCTACCAAATCACTGTTTCCTGGCATTTTGAGCAAATATAGCTGGTCGAATCCCGCAGACAAAATGCTTCCAAGCGATAGAATAAACACGATGAGAATGGTCGGACGAATCGACGGGAGGGTTATATGCCATATTTCCGCCCATTTGCTTGCCCCGTCAATTTTGGCCGCTTCATACATGTCTTGATTAATTCCAGCGATGGCTGCCAAATAGATGATGGAATCCCAGCCGATTGTTTTCCATATGTGGCTGCCGAACATGATTTGATAAAAATATTTGGCTTCATTCATAAAGAATGTGCTGCCGTCTCCCCCAAAATAGGTGATCGCTTCATTAAGCAAACCAGTATCCGGCGCCAATGTTCTTTGTACTAAACCAATAACGATGACCCATGACATAAAATGCGGTAAATACGAGATACTCTGGGCGATGTTTTTAAAGGCACGGTTTTTAATTTCATTGAACATTAGCGCAAGTAAAATCGGGAACGGCAAACCGAGAAATAGCTTCATTGAGCTGATGATGAGTGTGTTTTTGATCAGCGTCATACTTTGAACATCGTTGAAAAACTTTGCGAAATATTCGAAGCCGACCCACGGACTCTCAAGTATGGTTTGATTAAATTTGAATTCCTTAAACGCTAGAAGCAACCCACCCATTGGGATATAGGAAAAAATAATGAAGGAAGCTAGACAAGGAAGAAGCATGAAATACAAATAGCGGTATAACCATATTTTTTTCAACAAATAAACAAGACGCTGTTTTTTTCGATTTCCAGCTGGTACTAAAGCCACTTTGGTTTGCAATGAGGGCTTCTCCCTTCGTTATCATTTTTGAATTAACCTGTTTCCAGCTTTAATTGTTTCAGCAGATTAACCTCGTTTGTCGTTATTTCGTCGACACCTAAATGAATCATCTCGATAAGAGATTCCCTATCATCAACGGTATAGACCCACACTGCCAAACCCAGCCTATGTGCATATTCCACCAATTCGCTGCGGCACGTTCGGTAATTCAGGTTTAAGCCGTAATATCCGCCTACATTTGCCCATTCGCAAACGATTCGTACCCATCCGATATAGTCGAGTTCCTCTTGTTCAGTAAGTACATCCGGCGTGTTATAAAGAACCTTAATTCCCCGGTGGCGGTTCGTAATTTCGTCCGAGCACCCTGTAATGAATACAAGCTCCTCCATTTCAAAATTCCTTATACTCTTAATCGCTGGTTCAATTACCGCATTTGTTTTGATATCCAAATTGAGCTTTATACCGTATTCTCTTGCCAAGCCTAGAACTTCATCGAGTGTCGTAATGGTGTGGCTTTCGTAAACAGGGCTGAGCTTTACGCGGTTTTCCGGCCGGTTCAATTGCTCAAACGTCAATTCGGCAAGCAGCGGGCTATGGTCATGAAGCAATACCACCTTACCGTCCTCTGTCACCCTAAGATCAACTTCTGCCACGTCTGCACGCATAGCTATGCTCTCCAGAAAGGAAGCCCTTGTGTTATCCGGTGCAGCACCGCTCCCTGTATGGGCGCAAATGAGCGGAAAAGTTTGACAAGTCATAAACCATTCTCCTATTCTTCTAATTTCAAAATTTCTCTAATGAGTAATTAATGAAGCACTTATTACTGTTGTTGTGATATTTATAGTGTAGTTAAAGATTGTTATCGTGGTATTTTCGTAATAATAAGGTATCATTAAGCCCGATGTTGTTGTTTGTTGTATGATTGTTCAATTTCAAGCCGAAAATCCAGCCGTACCTATTATTTTAAGCTAATCATTTTCGCAAAATAAAAAAGAAGAACCGGAGCAGCGTCCGATTCTTCTCGTTTAATTGATTTGACTTGCATTAATCCAAGTAATTCCTTTTATTTCGAGCTCTTGTGCCCATGCTTCAGGATGGTCCTTCTCGCATACGACAACATCAATCGATTCTAAAGGTGCAATATGGCAAAATGCTTGTATACTAATCTTGCTGTGATCGGCTAACACGATCACTTCCTTCGCTTTCAATATAATCATCCTTGAAATGACGGAATCATTCATATCGTAATCGCTAATCCCTGTCTCGATTGAAATACCGCCTACGGAAACAAAAGCTCTATCCACGTAAAAGTTTTTAAGTATTTCCTGTGATATATGACCGCTGACTGACTGCTGCTCTGGCGAGATTTCGCCTCCCAAAATAATGACTCGTCCGTTAAACAATCCTTGCGTTAATGATTCCGTTAGAAGATTCGCTACCGTTAAGGAGTTGGTAATAACCGTTATCCTTTTTTTGCCTCGCAGAGCTCGTGCCATTTCATGAATCGTTGTACCGGTATCCATATAAATTGTGTTCCCGTCATTGATCAGATCTACCGCTCGCTGCCCAATCACCTGTTTAGCTTCAAGATTGAGAATTTGACGCTGCTGATAGGGTGGCTCGCCTTTCTCATATTGCACCTTTACAGCTCCGCCATATACACGTTTAAGCTTTCCTTCCTCCTCCAGCACAAACAGATCACGTCTAATCGTTTCAAGAGAAACCTGAAGCTGTTCTGCTAACGAAATGACCTGCACCTTCCCGAAGGTATCAAGCTGAACGAGAATATACTGCTTTCGATCTTCTGATAAAAGAGACATTCAAAGATCACTCCATTTCTAGCCTTATGTTATTATTCACAAAGGAAAACCGTTTTTTAAAATCAAATGAAAAGGTAAACGAATCATATTTTCCTGTTAAATAGCGATAATCCGGATAGGTCAAAGCTTCGCTTTGCCCTAACATTTCCACCCAAGGAGAATAGGTTTGAAAACAAATATGATTGTCGTCCTCGTTAAATTGAGCCAATCTCATCCAACCATTGCCGCCGCGGTAGCTGTCTTGATAATTGATTAGCAGCTGTATAACCTCGTGACCTGAATTGTTCTGCCTTGTTTGGTGAAAATTGCCGTTATAATGCCCATTAGCCGTCATGAACACTTGGTTATAGGGAGCAACCAGCTCATCCCATATGATTTTCCCGTTTTCCGATTCATGTGAAATTAGATTGTGACTATCACCCGTTGTATACAAAATATCATGCGAAACAAGAATAGTTGGCATATCGCTATGTTTATCAAGCACTATTTTACACCATGCCAAGTCCTTTATAAGATGCTGCATATCTACCATTAACCATAAATAATGATAGCTTCCAGCCTGTACAATGCCAAATGAACTATATCTTGATGGTGAACTGCCCTTATAATAATCTTTGCTGAGAAAACGTTCTGGGCCAAAATAATTCAAATAAGTATCTTCCTCATTATAGTCATGATTTCCAGCTGTCATCAAATACGGAGTACGTGACTGATCCATAGCAGAGATTGCACTGGAAGAGCGTTCCCACTCCTCTAAGGCGTCACTATGATCAACAATATCACCTACATAGGCAGTCATTGCAATTTTACTGTTCAACTCATTATTCACAATCCAATCAACCTGTGCTTCAAACATTTCCGGATTTAAGTAGACCAGCTTCTGAGCATCTGGAATAAAAGCGAAATTGTAATTGGTTTCCTGCTGCAAAAGTGAAACATGCTCATTCGTGCCTTGAAGAACTTGCTGAGGACTAATGTTTTGCAACCAATCTGCTCTGTCCAGAGGCTCATTAGCAATACGGATTTCTCGAATGGTTCCGGAAAATAATTGATCCAATTGATTGCCCCACTCCGAAGCTCCAATATTCCATCCTTTGCCTTCAACTCCAGAAACGCCGACAATTGATTTGGCAGGACTGCTGTAATCACAAATTCCGTTCACATACATTAGCGTTTGTTCCCTATCGTTCACAATTGCGATATGATGCCATTGTCCTGTATTCAAATAACGCGACCAGCTCGTTACCGAGGATACTCGATTCGTTGGATGACATATCCATTGGTATTCCTTGCAGTTCGAAACAGACAATGTCGCAAGCAGTTCATTTTCTCCCGAGTTGCCGATGTCAACGCCCCTGCCCTGTCTCGTAAGCACCCCCATCCAGCTATGTTTATCCTCATGAAATGGCTCAGGCAATTGAACGATTGCTTCAATCGTGTACCCATGTTCTAATCGGTCATGATTAATGGGAGCATTCTCCACCGTTTGAAAATAACTACCGCTTCCTTTATTGCATTGATCGTTTCGAAAAGTTAATCCCGCTTCGTTACGGCTTCCTTCCATCCATCCAAGTAGAACCTTATCAGGCTGCTCCAAAACATCCTGCGTCGTAACCATCCTAATATGATTCCCGCTGCCACTTACATCGTTTAGGATCAAATTCCTTTCCTCAATCGAACCAGACAATGTGTTCACGGAATCAAATATCCAATAAGTCAACACATTGACAGGCTGCTGCCGCTGCGGAATGTGCATGACACGTCCTTGCTCCATAGTGCTCAACCATCCTTCTCTACATTAAGATCGTCTGTTTGTCGTTCCTTGTCCATGAAATAGTCCCTTACTTCAGCCCAGTTATGCACCCGAACATACCCGGTCTTATGAATATTGTGCGGGGCATCGTAAAGAATGCCTTGACCTCGAAAGCGTTCAAGCTGCTTTACATTGTCATCAATCAAATAATCAGCGTGAATGACACTCTTATTTCCGCAAAACACAAAATTCATATTGTTTAGAAAACTAAAGTGCTCGAGCAACCACTCGTACTTGGCTTTAAATGATGCCGGAACCTCCATCGCTGCAGTCGTAATATAAATCTCATAAAATTCACTGAGCTCGCGTATGACTTCTTGGCTATGTTCAATAACCTTTAGTTCACGAAAAAAAACTTCATTGTCAAAACAACGGTCTATTTCTTTTTTTAGCTGAGGCCTCAATTGCGACAAGGTTGTTCCATGCAAATCCGTAATCAGCAGGTTATCGTTAAAATCCCTGTTGTACCATTCCAAATGCGCACCCGCAGTATCCGCCATTACCTCATCCATATCAATCGCTATGCGTTTCAATCCAATCTCTCCTTGTTCAAAGCATTTAATTGTTCAACAAAACAAAACGAATCGGTAACAAACAGTCTACATACCACAATTATAGGCACGAATTGTTTTCAGCATCTCAAATACATATTAACTTACTGTAAATCTAAATGGGTTGAAAGCAGCTAATAAAAACACAACTCGTTATATAAAAAAAACCATCCCGAAGGATGGTCTTTAATCATAATGAACCTGTTAATCATTTTATACTGCTTATGCATTGTTCTATTTTGCTTGAATATAGCCTTCTGCTTTAAGAAGCTCGGCAATCAGCACAGCACCGCCCGCAGCTCCACGTATTGTATTATGAGATAGTCCGACAAATTTATAATCGTATACAGAGTCTTCACGCAATCTTCCCGCTGAAACGCCCATGCCCTGTTCAATGTCACGATCTAGTCTCGTTTGCGGTCTGTTCTCTTCCTCGAAATACGTAATAAACTGTTTCGGTGCGCTTGGCAAGCCAAGCTCCTGCGGACGACCTTTGAATTGCTGCCAACGCTCGAGAATTTCTTCTTTCGAAGGTTTGTTTTCAAATGATACAAACACAGTTGCCAAATGTCCATCCAAAACGGGAACGCGGATACACTGTGTAGAAATTAAAGGTGCGTTCGCTTTTACGATTTCATTATTTTCGATGCTGCCCCAAATGCGCAGCGGCTCCTGCTCGCTCTTTTCTTCCTCGCCGCCAATATAAGGGATGACGTTGTCTAACATTTCAGGCCAATCGGTAAAGTTTTTGCCTGCTCCAGATATCGCCTGATACGTCGATGCAATGACAACTTGTGGTTTGAAATCAAGCAATGCATGAAGTGCAGGTACATAGCTCTGGATGGAACAGTTGGGCTTAACAGCAATAAATCCAGTTTCTGTTCCAAGGCGCTTTCTTTGTGCTGCAATGACTTCCAAATGACCAGGATTAATCTCTGGAATGACCATAGGAATATCAGGCGTCCAGCGGTGAGCTGAATTGTTGGATACAACAGGCGTGCCTGTTTTTGCATAAGCTTCTTCCAACGCTTTGATTTCATCTTTTTTCATATCGACTGCACAAAAAACAAAATCGACCTGATTAGCAACTTCCTCTACTTTCGAAGCATCCAGAACGACAATATTTTTTACAGCTTCAGGGATAGGGCTGGTGAGCTTCCATCTGCCTTGTACCGACTGCTCGTAAGTTTTACCTGCCGAGCTGGCGCTAGCTGCAATAGCTGTAACCTCAAACCAAGGATGCTGATCCAGCAGGTCAACAAAGCGCTGGCCCACCATGCCTGTTCCTCCAACAATACCTACTTTTAATTTTTGTGTCATTCGATATTCAATCCTTTCTATATCGCTTAATCATTCTGTAATTACGATTCGAATATTTTAATTTGTTATACCTTATATACAATGTACGCTGAGCAATCTTTGCACCAATAAAAAAAATCCCACCCCCAAGACTATGGTAAGTCTTAGGGACGAGATTAATATGCTCGTGGTACCACCCCAGATTCGTCAATATGTCGCCATATCAACCTCTTCAAGTACGGCTATGCAAGCGCATGCTTATACTCTAGCTCTGTAACAGGAGCTCCTGTCACACCATCCCCCATAACTCGGTTCCGATGTGCTGCTCTAAGTCTTTGTTCAATAAGGAACTCTTACTCCTTTTCAGCTAACGGAGCTCTCTGTGAAAGAATTCATTTATTTACTCATCTCTTCATCGCATTTGAATGTTGCGATTATATTATCAAAAATCTGTTCTAACGTAAACAATAATTTTTGAAAAGTAGAAAAAATTACACATTTGAGTAACTGTGCTCCGTTTAACACAAGTCCTCGAGATGCTGTTTTTTCCCAAAATGGTGCAATGCTCTCTACAAATTAACTTTTCATGAAGCTAGAACACTGTTATTTTTTGAGCAGTAAATAAACAAAATACGGGCCGCCGATCAATGAAACCATGATACCGGCAGGTATACCGTCAGGATCGACGATATTGCGGCCAATCGTGTCCGCCACTAACAGCAGTAATCCGCCGAGCAAAACAGCAACAGGAATGAACAGCTGATTGCGTGGACCAACCAATGCTTTCGCAATATGCGGTGCCATCAATCCAACAAAGGCAATTCCTCCCGTCACAGATACAGCTGACGCAGATGCGGCAACCGCGGTTAGAATCAACACGAGACGTTCCCGTTCAAGCTTTAGACCGACACCAACCGCTGTTTCTTCGTTCAATGAAAGAAGATTCAGCCGATGCGACTTATACAAGGTGAACGGAATGAGTAAGCACAGCCATGGAAGCAAAGCCCAGATGAACGGCCAATCCGCCCCCCATATATTACCTGCAATCCATTTTGCGATAAAATCAACCTTCGAGCGTTCTGCTGAGGAAATAATGACGATCATAATCCCCGACAGCGCCATCGAGAAACCGACACCGACGAGTACCAGTCGAATGGGGTCAAGCCCGCGTGTTCGGCTGTACGAGAAAAAATAGATTAGAGCCGCTGTGAGCAATGCGCCAACGAAAGCGACTAACGGCAAAATATAAACGAATGTTCCTACATCGATCGGAAAGTAGAGAAAAAATATCGCGATCGCCACGCCTGCACCAGAATTGATGCCGATTATTCCAGGATCTGCGAGATCGTTGCGAGTGACGCTTTGCAATATTGAACCAGCCAGTGCAAGTGCCATACCCGACAGCAAGGTGATCAAAATCCGCGGCAAACGTACGGAAAACAAGACAAAATCCTCTTTGAAGGTGCCATGGCCAAGCAGCACAGGAAGCAGTCTGTCAAACGACAGCTTAGAGTACCCTACACCCATGCTGATGATTGCCGTAACAACAATCAGTACTAAACTGGCTAACAGGATCAAGCGTTGTTTGCGAATGAGAGCTGACAATGTCATGAGAATGCTTTCCCTCCTCTACGCACGACGAATAAGAAGAAAGGCAAACCCAGCATAGCAACTATAGCTGCAACAGGCGTCTCATAAGGTGCGTTAATCGTCCGGCTCAGCATATCAGCAAGCAGCATGAAGATTGCTCCTGCAAAAGCGGAGAAGGTCATGACATGCCGATAATCGGTACCTACGAACCTTCGGACGATATGCGGAATCATCAAACCTACAAAGGCCATATTGCCAACAAGCGCAACCGAAGCGCCAGTAAGTACAATAACTAGAACGAACAAAATCACTTTGATCATCATCAGCTTTTGTCCAAGCCCCATCGCTACCTCATCACTCAGACTCAGTATGCCTACTTGGTTCGAGAGAATCAAAGCTGCCGCAATGCCAATAAGAATGACCGGCGCAATGGCTTGAAGCTGCCACCAAGTTGTTCCGATCAATCCTCCAGCAGTCCACATCGTTACATCCTTGGAAATTTTGAAAAAGATGCTGACGCCATCTGAGATCGCGTACAAAAAAGCTGAAACGGCTGCTCCAGCAAGTATAATTCGCATCGGAGACAATTTTCCTCGCCGTGTCGCGCCAAGAGCCATGACCAGCGCTGCTCCAAGAGCAGCTCCGAGGAAACAAGCAAGCATGATGCCGAAATAGTTCAGCCCCGGTATGAATACAAAAGCCAATGCGAGCGCCATGTTAGCGCCGGAAGTGAGACCTAGCAAGCCTGGATCTGCAAGTGGGTTGCGTGTGACCCCTTGCATAATAGCGCCAGATACGGCAAATGCAGCACCGATCAATATCGCTGCTATCGCACGAGGCAGCCGGATCTCGCGAAGGACGAGAATATTATCGTCCTTCACGTTGGTGGTGATAGCCAGCCACAGCTCTCGAAATGTCGTATCCGCTGCTCCGAATTTCATGGATAGAAAGAAGCTCAGAACAAGCATGAGTAAGCAGCCTATGAGCTTATATGAAATTAAAACAGATTGTCGTTTACTTTTCATTGGACTCTCTTCTTTACTTTATTTTCCTAGAAAATTTTGAATGAAAAATTCTAACTGATATTCCATGCTAAGCGGGTCATTAAAGTAGAACGCTTTGGCATCAGCTTCAAAAACGTGTTGGTTTTTGACAGCAGCAATATTTTTGTACGTCTCTGTGTCTTGGAACGTATTGTCCTCATCTGCGTTTTTGCTGAAAATGACATAATCCCCACTGTAGTCCTTCAGAACTTCAGTTGAAACTGCGAAAAATCCTTCTGCTTTCGTCGCTTCTTTAACCTTCTCAGGCATGCCTAGCCCGAATTGTTGATAGAGGATTTCAGTTCCGCGGCCGAAATTGTCACCATATACATAAAGCTGCTTATTGAATGTCTCGATAACCGAAACCGTCGCATCCGCACCGATTTTTGCTTTGATTTCTTCGCCAACTTTTTTCGTACGCGCGTTAAAATCATCGACCCAGCTTTTAGCTTCCTGCTCTTTATTCAAAAGCTTGCCAATTTCAATCTGTTGCGTTAAGAAATCTACTTTGCCGTAAGTATAAGTAACTGTAGGAGCGATTTGCTTAAGCTTGTCAATGTTTTTTATATCAGATAGTCCAATAATAAGATCAGGATTCAGCTCGATGATTTTCTCAAGACTTTCATCTGTAACTGCTTCTGTATTCGCTAGCTTTTCTTTAAAGTTTGGGTTATCCTTGGACATTTCATCCACGCCGACAAGCGGCACACCTAACGCCATAACGTTACCTGTTAAGAACCTTGTAATTACAATGACGCGCTGTGGATTGGTCGGAACTTCCACAGGGCCATTTTCTGATTGATAAGTAAAGGTGCCCGAATCTGAGGTTGTTGATGGTGACGCCTCATTTTTCGGTGCATCCGTGGATGATACTTCAGGTGCGCTGCTTGCATTATTGTTTTGATTGCCGCCGCAAGCGCTCAGAATAAGAACTAAAGATAGAACGAACGGAACAAAAAGCTTTTTCATAAGATGACTCTCTCCCTTTTCTATTGCTATCATGTTTAGGCATTGAAAATAATTATCATTTTCATTACCATAACGTTATTATAGGGATGCATTATGCTCTGATCCATGCCTTTTTGTTGGGAAATTAACTTGGACTATTAGTTGCTTGTGAATAAAGATACAGCGCGTTGAAGCTGCAAACGAATTGAAACGGGATTGTATGGAATCCATTCATCATGGCTGAGCAGATGTACATTACCTTGCTGTACGGCAGGAAGCTGACTCCAATAATTAGATTTGAATATTACATCTGAATGAGCAGTTGATCCTTTCGCATCAGGAAAAACGATAACTAATATTCGATCCCCAGCATATTGTGGAAGCTCCGATATCATAATCGGAATGGAATGAAATTTATCGCCAAGCTTCTCCATATCCTCCTTGATCCGTGAAGGAGGCTGTAATCCGAGCGATTGATAAACCACACATCCGACATTGCGCGCTCCATAAACGAGCAAATGTTCAGGCTTGATGACGAGTATCGTTATAATTTCTTGTGCGGCTCTGCTTTGCTGAACTAAGGAACGAGCGAGCTGTTCCTCTCTCTGATACTCTGTTAGCCACTGCTCTGCTCGATCTCTTCTCTGAATAACTTGAGCAATAAGACGAAGATGCTCTTTCCAGCCTAATTCCATCCACGATATTTCCACAATAGGCGCAACTGCCCGTAATTGTTCTGCATTCAGCCCATACTCATCCAAATGCTGATTTGCCGCAATAATCAGCTCAATGTTGTTATCGAGCAATAACGATTTCACTTGTTCTGCCGAACAGTCAGCGTTTATAAACCTCATGGTTTGAGGCGATTGAAGTCCGGACGTATTCAAATATTCACTGCTGTCTGAGATGATTACCGCCGGCTCCAAACCAAGTAAAAGCAAATGGCTCGCATAGGGTGTCAGCAATACAGCCACTCTCTGGAAAGTGCCTCGGTTGTACGCCGAAGGTGCTGCCCCTGTTTCCTGTTTAAAACGCCGGCTGAGATAAAATTCATCCTTGTAGCCAACCTTAAGAGCAATTTCCCTTAGCGTACCCGAACCGCTAATCAATAGCTCTTTGGCGCGATGCACACGAAGACGCGACAAATAGTCGCTTGGCGAAAACCCGGTTAACTGCTTAAAGAGAATAGAATAGTGGGACCGACTTACACCTGCAATTTCAGCTAATTGCTCACGCGTTATTTTTTCACTAAAGTGGCTCTCTAAGTAAGCGATGCTGCGTTCCATAGATGGTTTTTCGCTTGAAGCAAATTTAGCCTCTTGCCCTTCCAGCAATTGAAGAATAATTTGATGAAACAAAATTTGATTTTGTACATGGCGAATTTCATTTCCTGGCAATCGGTGAATATATAGCTTCTCCACAGATGCTGCAATCGCAGGTTCGTTTGGGAAAAAATGAACGCTTGAATTTGAAGCTGCCTCACTCTTTCTTATCATTGTAGCTGGTGACTGAGAATTCGCCTGCTCACGGGTATTTATAGCAAGCTTGTACATATGAAGAGGATGCATCATATTTGCACTCAGTACTGCCTCTGTATTCGCTGGAACGAGGATAACGCTGCCTTCCATCAGCTCGTAGAGCTGATCCTTGATCCGAAGGCTGCCTTTGCCGCTGACAATTGCAATCAGCACCGTTAAGCTCTCGTTTATTTCATACATTGGGCGACTCGTCGTACTATAAATCGAATCTATACTTTCAGCCGTATATAATGGAAAGTGGGATTCTGCCCACTCCGAGTCAACATTTTTTTTCACAAATAAAGCCTCCAATAGTAAAAGTGAACACTTGCAGCGTATTCAGACCATACACATGAGATGATACTGAAAGTCCTGATTATATTGTACAACCATTAGGATAATATCATCTACACTGCGGTTTGGAAACTAGATGCGCTTAATTATAAACGCAAAATAACCTCCATTCGTATGGAGGATTTTGGCTGCAAAAGCGCGCACTTCAATGATCGCTTTCTTATCACACTTTAGGATGCTAATATAAATAATGAAATCAATCATCGTAAGTACATGCTTACATGTACTATAGTATACAAAAAAATACTGTAAGGTGGAACGAAACGAAATGGACAAGCTGCCCGAGTTATGTAATGTAGATGATGCCCTTAGTATCTTAGTAGGCAAATGGAAGCCCCTCATTTTGTTGCATCTTATGCATTCGGGCACCAACAGATTCAGCGAGTTGAAACGAAATCTACCAGGAATAACGCAGAAAATGTTAACCCAACAGCTGCGTGAGCTCGAAGAAGAGGACATTATCTCTCGAAAAGTATATGCACAAGTACCGCCAAAAGTAGAATATTCCATAACGGAATACGGCAAGAGCATAGAACCTGTTCTCGATATTATGCACGAATGGGGCACCAAGCACACCTTATATAAAATGCAAAAAAAGAATCAAACAAGCCTTTAAGTAAAAAAGATGAACTCTTCAGTTCATCTTTTTACTCTATGGCACAGCGGGACTGCAACGTCTACTAGCAGATGTCTTAAAAATCGTACTTTTCTTCTTTCTGTTCACGAATCATGGTAAATGTTTCGGTCAATACAACGGTATCCTCCACCAAACGTTCAATTCGAAAAATAACATCGTCATTCGCAATTTCTTTCCTCTGAAAGTCCTTCTCTTCAATAAACACATAGGTTTGCACGATCTGAGCTTTCATATAAGCTAAAATTGGCTTCAATTGTTGTTCTGCAATTAAATAGTGCTTGGATGACCCAGCTGTTACAAGCATACTCACAATTTTATCGCGAAAAGCATTAACGGGCAGCAAATCAAAAATATTTTTTAGAGTAGCTGGAATGGAAGCTTGAAAGACGGGTGTCCCAATTATAATGGCATCTGCATCCATAATGGTTTTCGTAACGTAGCCCGTATCACCTTCATATTCCAAGTAATTGCGACCATCGCTGAATTGAATCGTATAATCGGCTAAATCAATTAACGTCACTTCCGCATCAGGGTACTGCTTTTTGACAGATTCCAATGTGTAATTCATTGCTGTTCTTGTTTTTGAGCCCACGATTGATCCCGACAAACCAACAATTCTCATAATGAATCCCTCCTATTATTTCGCTGCTGTATATTTTTTTATTGCGGGTAAAATAACAGTGCCAATGGTTTCAATCATCTCCATGATTTTTTCAAATGATACGCCTCCAAATTCGATTTGAGCGAGAAAACGCTGGTGACCAAACAGCTCATATTGATATAGTATTTTTTCAATAATTTCTTGAGGACTTCCGACCATCAAAGCATTGCGGGTATCGGCACCTTGAGCAAAATGCTGCTTCGGAAAACCGCGTCCGTTAGAAAATTCCATCCCTTTGTTAACATGAGGGTACGCTTCCTTCATTGCTTGCTGTGAGGTCTCCGCTACATAAAACAAGCTAGTGGTTGCAACTGGCAGCGCTGCTGAGTCAAAACCACTTTGTTCAGCAGCTCTTCGGTAGGCGTCAACAGATAATTTAAAGCTTGATGACGGTCCTGCTAATGTCGCCAGCATCATTGGCACCCCTGCCATTCCAGCTTTTATCGCACTAGCTGGCGATCCCCCTACTGCACGCCATATCGGTAAAGAGCCGTTTAACGGCCGTGGCAATATTTTTGCATCGTTTAGAGGAGCACGAAATTGTCCAGTCCATGTAACCGTCTCCTGATTATTGATTACATTTAACAGCTCGAATTTCTCTTCATACAGCTCTTCATAATCACGAAGATCATACCCAAGCAATTGAAACAACCCGATTCGTGATGCTCTGCCAGCCACGATTTCTGCTCGTCCACTCGATATCAAATCGATCGTCGCAAAGTCTTCATAGACACGAACGGGATCGGAAGTGCTTATAATCGACGCTGAGCTTGATATTTTAATTTTATCTGTTGCCTGAGCGATAGCGCTAAGAATAACTGCATGGGCTTGGGATACAAAGTATTCCTGATGACTTTCACCAACGCTGAATACATCAAGACCTGCTTGTTCAGATAATTTGGCCGCTTCAATGATTTCTTTAATGCGCTGCTGTGCAGAGATCCGCTCGCCCGTATGCGGGTTGGGCAAATGATCCCCTAGAGAGTAAAGCCCAAACTCTATTCCATTGCTTTGATCGATACGATATTTTTCCACTATATATCAACCTCTCTCTTATATAAATTAAGTTAATTACTTTTTGTTATAACCCTATTATTACTCTTTTAAATAGGTAATGGAAGTACGTACTTTCGAGGAACAGGGTATCTAAAAGTATACTATTGTGATATTTACACCTTTTTAGATTTGAAATGATAGCTCTATCGAGTCATCCGAAGTTATCCTTCATGACGTTATAATAAATGAGATTTTATTATTACAGGAACGGGGTAACGTTTTATGAGCAATATGCCAGTAGAAAAATTAAACGCATCTGAACCCGGGATGAAAAAACGCGCGTCAACAGGATTACGCCAAGCCATTTATCAGTCGGTATGGAGATGGCATTTTTACGCAGGCATTATTTTTGCACCCTTCTTGATCGTTTTAGCATTCAGCGGTTCCGTCTATTTATTCAAACCGCAGATCGAGGGATATTTGTACAAAGATATGCTTACTGTTCGTGAAGTTGGAACAACCAAGATGCCGCCTGAGGGAATTATTGAAAAAACAACAAAAGCATATCCAGGCACTATAGTATCGTCTATTACGCTCGATGATGATCCTAAATCAAGCTACAAAATGTCGGTAAGCCGGAATGGAACCTCCACAACGATGTACGTGGATCCTTACACTGGCAATGTACTTGGCATGATGAACAGTGACAAAACATTTTCCGCTTTTTTCAAAAAAATGCACAGCGAGCTCGTTATAGGGGGGACCTTTGCCAACCGGCTTGTAGAACTTGCAGCATGCTGGGCGATCATCATGTTATTGACCGGTTTATTCCTTTGGTGGCCTCGCAATAAAGCTGCCATATGGGGAACTATTCTCCCAAGGCTCACTAAACCCGGAAGCCGTATTTTCTGGAGAGATTTGCATGCGGTTCCTGCATTTTGGATATCCCTCGTTTTGTTAGTCATTATAGCTGGAGGACTGCCATGGTCTGGGATTATGGGTGGACAAATCGATAAGCTGGCTAATTCAACGAACACGAATACGCCTCCCTTCGCTTCCATCTTTGGCGCAAAACCTGAATCCGTTACGGTCGCCAAAGATATTGCCGAGGATTTGCCTTGGGCAGCAGAAAGTTTACCGGTTCCCGCTTCTGTACTAGGGGGTTATGTACCTTTAAGCATGAATGAAATGGAAGATATTGCTGATCAGCGTCATGTTCTGAAACCCTACACGATTACAATCCCTATGGGAGAGACCGGTGTATTTACTGTATCCACATCACATCCCACACCGGGTAAGGATGCAACGCTTCACATCGATCAATATAGCGGAGCAGTACTGACAGATGTACGCTTTGCAGATTATGGTATTATGGCTAAAGCGATTTCATATGGCATCGCTTTTCATGAAGGTACCCTATTTGGCTTAGCCAATCAGCTGCTTGGATTAATTGCCTGCATGGGACTTATCCTGGTAGCCATAAGCTCTTATGTAATGTGGCGCAAGCGTAAGCCTGAAGGCAAACTTGGCGCTCCAGCCAAACCAAAGAGCAGAAAAATAACGATTGGCGTACTGATCATCATGTTAGCATGCGGCGCTTTAATGCCCTTAGTTGGCTTATCGATTCTCGTTGTTCTTGTCCTCGATCTATTCATCCTCCGCAGAATAAAGTCGCTACGGCACTGGTTCTCGGTCTAAGCTTAAGGAGAATGTACTTATGAATGTAACCATCCGCTGTTTGTATAAGTCGGCATTGCCGCTTCTTCTTGTCGTATTGTTATGTAGCTGCACTGCCAAAGCTGCTGAAGTTGACGAGCGCGGTCTACCGCCTCATCTAACCGTTAATCTTCTTTTGCCTGAAAAAATCGAAATTGAAAAACCAAACCATTTCTCCGTAGAAGTCCTTAAGAGCGGTAAGCCGATGATAAACGCAGATCAAGCACAATTCATCATCTGGCAGGAAGACGACCAGTCTTCCGCCGTGACTATACAAGCAGAACAATTGTCGCCTGGCGTATATAGTGTCATGCATCCAATTGCTAAGGATGGCCTTTATGTTGTCCAATCTCGCATTCATTTTGCAAACGATCAGGTTATGCCGACCAAACGCTTTGCGATTGGCAAGGATGCGATTGAAAAGCTAGCAATGCTGGAGAGCGCACAACATTCTGGTGAACCTGCACCTGTGGAGAGCGGACATCATCATTAAAGAAGAGATGCAACAAATCCCCCGCCTAAACAGGTCGAGGGATTTGTTTTGTGTATTAGGGAATAATTAAAATCCGTTAAGGCTGCCCGTTAATCCAAACCACTCTGCGAATGCATCCTGAAGTCCTCTCGCGCCTAATTGCTCCCGAATCTGTACAGAAGAGCCTTCAAGCTCAATATGACCGCCTCTTAACAGAGCAATTCGGTCTGCAAGCGCCTCTGCCACATGAAGTTGATGGGTTGAAAAAATAACAGTCTGGCCATTCGCTGCGATTTCTTTCACCATTCGTACGAAGGTTTCAATCCAGTAAGGATCAAGACCATTAGTAGGCTCATCCATCAATACAATGGGCGGCTTGGCCAATAAAGCCTGTGCAAACAATACTCGTTGTCGCATTCCTTTCGAGAAGGAGGATACTGATTTTTTCCCAGTATCCGCAAGGCCTACTTCCTCCAGCACTTCCTGTACTCTTAGTTTTGGTACCCCTCGCAGCGATGCCCAAAATGCAAGTGTTTCATAAGCTGTTAATCCAGTACCAAACCGAAAATCATCCGGCATGTAACCTATAAGCTCAGCATAACGCTTGCGATCATCTTTCCAACGCAAGCCTTGAATAGCAATAATACCGCTGTCAGGCTGTGATATACCTGCGATCATTCTTAAAATCGTACTTTTGCCTGCGCCATTTCCTCCGCACAAAGCCAAAATTTGACCTCGTTCCACGTTCAAATCAAGCGTATTAATGACGACTTGTTTCTTTATTGATTTCTTGACGCCTTCAAGCTTCACTAAAGGATCAGGCATATGATCGCCTCCTCTCCCAAATGAACTGTGCAGCTGTGATCACGCATCCTATCCATAGAACAGCTGTAAAAGCGAAACCTATACTCCCCCCAGGCTGCTTGATCCATTTGATCCATTCATAATATTCCGGACCTACTATGGCTCCCCCGCCAAGCTTCACTACTGTAAAAAGCCTGGAAAGCTCTGCTGGATTAACAAAAGTGAGTACAGTAACTGCTGGCTTGATAACAGGATATGGCATGAAGCCAAGGACGGAAATAAGCAATGGCGGCCAGCCGATAATGGCAAAAAACCAAATGGCTACACCAATCGTTAAGGCTTGCCAGCGATTTTTCGCGAGTGTACCTATGAGCAGAGCAATGGCAAGAAAAAACAAAGCAATGCTGGCAGAAAAGGATAGCAACTGCACATATGTCTGCAATCCAAAGCCTGATCCAGCGGCTAAACCAAGAAGACCCGCAGCGCCAAAACCTACAAAAACGATGACTAGCAGCACAACTGCAAGCCCTAAGTATTTTCCGAGCATAAATGACCAGGTGCTGATAGGATATGTCGATAATAGCTCCCAGCTTCCGTCCTCCTTCTCTGCGGTCAAAGAAAACGAGCCGAGCAGCAGGGACATCAATGGCAATAAATATAAGACTAGATTAAGCGTTGTTCCGGTAATGCCAGAATAGCCCTGAACATAACCTTGCGCATTAATTAAGAGTAGGCAGAGCATAAATAATGCAAAAAGACCCATAAATGAATAGGCCCACGGATTGCGAAACCCTAGCTTCAATTCCCTTATTGCAAAATAAATCGTCTGAATCACGACTGGTTACCTTCCGTTTCATGGCCCATGTCCATCTCATCTTTGCTTCCATCGGAATGCATGCTTTCATTGTGCTTCTCCATGTCTTCCATATCCATCATTTCCCGGTTAACTTCCCATTTATGATGAGCAAGCTCATCCGAGCTAAGGAGCTGTCCCTTACCTTGCTCGTCGATGTAAGCTTGAGCGGACGCTTTATCCTCAAAGGCAATAACGCCATAAGCCATTGGAGTAATATACTCAGCATCGTAAGCATAATAAGCTTTCTCATATTTAACCCAATCTCCGCTATTATGATCTCTAACAAACTCTGCACCTAATGTTTCGGTTCCGTTCTCAACTTTCCACTTATTCATGCATCCAATATCATCAAATTTTAAAGACTGACCGTCCTTCGTTATGATTTGGGTTGCGTAAGGATCATCCTTTACTGCCATATTGCAGATGACGCATTTATCCGTTTCTTCGTTAATGGCTTGCGGCTTGTATTCCTTGGCTCCACAAGCGCTTGCCAGCATCAAAATAACAATTAAAAAAAGTGCTGCACCAAATCGTCCCGTTTTCATCTTTTTCTTACCCCCATATAAATGATTAAAAACGCCAAAATCAAAAGTCCACTGCCAACTAATGCAGAATGCAGCAGCGTTTGTGTCGGTAATATAACATTCAATTTCCCATTTGGCCGCATCAACGGAGAAAAGTCTGTTGACCAGAGCTGTCTATCCGACTGATAGAGATCTTCAAGAAAGATCATACCTGGCGACTGAAAAAACAATTGAAAACCTGGCTTCGCTTTAACAAGACTTTGAAAAAAAGGATTTAATGCATAGGCTATATCGCTTCTGCCATCGCCATCCGTATCAATGCCTTGGAAGGAATCCCAGTAGTTACCGTCTAGCGTATTGCCAATACTATTTTTTGCTTCTGCGCTTGCCACATTACCTACAAACTGATTTTTAGTGATCACATTATCTTTAGCATCTAGCAGCTGTATCCCAATAAAATTGCCGATTACAGCATTGTCTTCTATTTTGTTTTGCGTGGATTGTTCTACATAAAGCCCGACGCGGTTTCCCTCGACATGATTGCCTATGATTGATGTATCATGTGCGTCAAACAATAAAATGCCTTGGGAATTAACACTTTCACTTTGTTTATTGAATCGGTTTCCAGAAACCTCGACATCACGAACAGCCATAATCATTGCTCCAGTAATATTCAGATTGCCGTAATTTTTGCGAATGACCGTCCCTTTGGTATACATGCAATGCACACCATAACGCAGCAGCTCAAAATGATTATTTTCAATTAAATTATCATCGCTGTTCTCCATATAAATACCATCGTGCATAGAAGAAATCATATTTCCATTGAAATTATTCCCATTCGACTCATATAGATCTATTCCATTACCTTTGTCAGATAGTTTCAATGGACGATTCTGAGCTACGCCAACCCAATCAATTCTTGTGTTTCGAACTTCACCGTTATTTGCTTTCCTCATCTTGATACCAAAGGAGCCGGTGTGTATTTGCAAACCATCCAGTAAAACGCCATCTGCTTGAACTAAAATAGTAGGGTCTCTCTTAATCGTCTCATCCAAAATGTTAATTCCACTGATAGCAACGTTATTAGCCTTTATTTGTATGGCTGATTTTTCAGATGTATTTTTAATCGTAACCTCTGCGCCAGACTCGGCTGCCAGTTGTAACGGTTTATCAATTATTATGGGGCCTTCATATGTTCCTGAAGAAAGCAGCAGAGTATCGCCTGCCTGGGCCTCATTAATTAACATCTGCAACGATTTCGCCGTTGCTTCAGCCTTTACACTGCTTGCCCCAATTAAAATAGGCAGCATTGCCACAATTAAACCAAACATGAATTTCTGTACAGCTGATCTCATTGCACCTCTACCTGCTTCTTTTTCGTCACATGGATATCGTCGGTATACAGATGCATGTACACCTCGTATATACCCGGCTCTGGAAATGTGTACGTGCCGCTAAATACATTTTGTCCTTCTTTTTTTGCCTCAAAATACACAGGCTCCTCTTTCACGCGGACTTCAAATGTCATCCCTGAGGAATCGGTAAGCTCAGCTCCCGTGAAATCTGCCATAAGTTCTATCGGCGAGCCTGATACTGGCTTGTCAGGATCTGTCCTCAAATCCGCCTCAATGGCTGCAGGGTCGTTTGTCACTGGATCCGAAGCAGAGCATGCTGCTAAGCAAACTAGAATGAAACACAATAACCCCGCTGCTATAATTATTTTTCGCAATGGTTCACCTACTCTCCTAAAAGTACTTCTCTTATTTTAACAACGTATACTTTTAACCAAATGACTCGAAAGAGTCATCTATAGTGCATAATCATCTGTTCACAAAACAAAAAAAACTGCTTCAAAAGTAAGTAGTCCTACTTTTGAAACAGCCTCTATACAAGGTTACGGGCATCATTTGTTAAGCAAACAATTCTTTTAATCCTTTTGCGATTTCGTTCATACAATCTTCCGCTTGCGGATATAGCCCTATTTTGTCCATAAAAGCATGGTCTACACCGTTGTATCTAATCATCTTCGTCTTGACACCTGATCTGATTAATTTTCTGGCATAAGCCTCGCCTTCCAATCTCAGATAATCATATTCCGCTTCAATAATAAGGGTTGCTGGCAAACCGCTCAAATCGTCTGCTAACAACGGTGATACATAAGGATCGGTTACTTTAGTATTTCCATCCAAATAAATGTTCTCAAGCCCCGTAGAACTGCCTAATGCTCGTATGATTCCCTGAATAAGTTCGTGGTTGTGGTTAACGGTATACTCTTCCATATTCCATTCAAAATCATCAGTAGCAACGCCGCTCATGCTAACCGTAGGGTAGAGCAGCGCCTGATATTTAATCATACCGGTACCTAAATCCCTATCCATCAGAGAGCACACGGCTGACAAATTCCCGCCTGCACTGTCGCCTGCCACTCCAATTTGTTTCGGGTTGACATTGATTTCAGCTGCATGCTCATATACCCATTTGACCGCATCAAAACAATCGGTAAGTCCGGCAGGATAAGGATTCTCCGGCGCTAAGCGGTAGTCAACGTTCACCACAACAGCCCCTGCTTTTTCTGCCAAACACTTGCACGGGTTTTCAACACTGTCTACAGAACCGCCGATAAACCCTCCACCATGGAAAAACACAATTGCTGGCATAGGCCCGCTCTTTTGCGGCGAATAGATACGGATCGGAATCGGACCGTCTTTGCCATCAATCGTTTTATGTTCCGTTTCAATTTCGGTAACGGTAACATCTACGTTTGGCCATCCCATCATAGCTCTGAGTTGACCGATGTTATCCACAGCGAGTGAACCAAAATCCATCTTGGGTCCGGAAGCCATCGCTTTCAGCATTTCCAAAGTAACATTCATCACCCTTGGGTCCAGATCCCCTTCTACATCGGAATCCGGAATTTTTTTAATGACAATATCAAGCCCTTTATGCTTGTTGACCTCTACTCGTTCTTCCATCAAAGAAACTAATTTTTTGTACTCTTCATCCATAACCATGATTTGTTCAGCTCCCTTTTCTTGTTTACACATCTGTTTAATTTTATCAATCGGATCATTCTAACGTTCGTTCCACATGTGAATTTGTAAGCGTTATCAAATCATGAATAAGTCTGATTTCAAAATCAAAAATGTTCCAATTGTCAACTACTACTCCTTCAAAAAACGTGATTGGATAAGAGCTCTTATGTATGTATAATAATAGGCAAAGTCGACACAAACAATGTAATTGTTCCTGTATACGGAATTATAAAATTAAAATATAAATCGGAGAATGGGGTTTCAACTCGTGCCGAATACAAATCCGCAGACGCTCTCTTCTGTTAAAAACGCACTACGTTTATTAAAACTGTTTACTGTGCAAACGCCTGATAAAAGACTAACGGAGCTGGCCAAAGAATTAGGTCTAGGTAAAAGCACAACCAGCCGCCTGTTGTCTACCTTGCTGAGCGAAGGTTTTGTTTTTCAAGATCCAGTTACTCATAAATACAGACTAGGCCAACGCATCGTATCGTTATATCATGTTATGGTTATGTCCTTTGAGGACTTAGCTGAAGCAGCAAGCCCCTTCATTGAGCGTCTCGCGCAAGAAACCTCCGAAGCACTCCGAATAGCTGTATTGGAGGAAAATGAAGTAGCTTATATTTATCAAAGAGAGGGTTCAAGTAAAGAAGACATTGGTTCTTTTGTGGGAGGGAGAAATCCGCTTCATTGCACGAGTTCCGGAAAAATGCTACTAGCCTTTCAAAATGAGCTTGAAATGAACAAAATGTTGAACCAACCTCTTAGCAAGTTTACTTCAAAAACAATTACTGACCCCTCCCTGTTGAAAGAGGAACTGAAACGAATTCGGAAACAGGATTATTGCGTCGTAATTGGGGAATTCAACGAAAAATTAGTTTCCATTTCTTCTCCAATTCGAGACTCGAACGGTCAGGTTATTTCCGCACTTACTTTAATTAGCTCCATACATCGTATGGATGAAAATCGAATCATTTCCTATACGAGTAAAGTCTTAAAAACGGCTAAAGAAATTTCACGGCAGTTTGGTTATTTGAAATGAACACAGCATCGCTTTGTATTATTTCGAAGGGTCTTTATGGTTTGAAACGGAATACTTTTCAGAACTCGAATGCTCAATATTCAAGTCAATTTTGACTTCATTAATTGGATTTTCTTTTAACAGCAGTTCCCCTGCCGGAGAGTTGGCTTTCCACTGGCGGTAATGGTGTCGATATAAATCATGTTCAAGATTTAAGACATCAGTCTTCGTCTCTTTTCCTGTAAGGAATAACTCCACAATTTCTTGATCGATTGTTTTTTTCGTCTCGTCAGTTAATTGCTGCAGCCCAAGAAAGCTGTTCTTAGTCTGGCTTACGATATAAGCTTTCGCTTTTAGCTCAATATTGTATTTAGGTTTTCCTTCCGCACTTACAAGCTTCAGCTTGGTTTTAGGATTTTCAACAACAATTTGAACGGTTTCCTGCGTATTTTTTGGTACAGATACACCTGCACGAATTGTACCCTGTTGCATCCAGCGCAGTCCGGACAGTTTTTTTAATGGGATGTAGCTTTGATAAGCTTCGTTTTTGAGAAATATAGCCCCATCAATCATCAGTTTGGGCTCATTTCGTTTTTTTTCCTTCCATTGCTTGTTGTTTAAAGCTAGTACTGGAATACAAGAAGTATAGCCAGGTTCATATAGCTCTCCGATTAATCGGTGGAGCTTAATCGGTTTTATAGTAGAGCTTTGAGCATATATTCCTTCCGGTTCATGGAGAATGGTGCTCAGCGGAGACTGTCCTAGAAAACCACCTGTGCTGAGAATATCCTTTACCGATTCTCTTGTCCCGAATACCCAAGGCGTTAAACGAAATTCATAATATCGAACAATACTATCGTAGATTTCTCCAAATCCTCTTTTGAAAGCTGCTTCGCTCACGATAACAGAAGTCAAATGCCCCCAATAAATTCGTTCTTGTGCGGTTTGATATAGGGCAAAGAAGGACTCTTCAAAAGAGCTTCCTACCCCCTCGCCCACCCAAATTTTCGCTGTTTGCTTCTTTCCTTCAGTCGATTTAGCGATCGATTGAAAATCAACAAACTGGATATAACCGTGATATTTTCCATCCTTGTAATCCACGCCAATTGCCGATGCATAATTCAATTTCTCAATATCCTTAACATCTGAAGCACAGCCTGAGATACATAGCGAGAGGACTATCAGAACAAAAGTCAATCGTAAATTACGCCTCATTTCTCTCACCTTTTCCTTTTGTTTAACATCGCCGAAGAGAAACGTGACCTTCTGAATGGATCAGCAAGCAACGCAGATAACCAGTCTTTCATTCGCAGGGAGGATATCGGTTCTAGATAGGAAAGCCCAAACGAATCGAGCCTGCATAAATAGATCAGAATCAGAAACATGCTCAGGAAGAAACCATAAATGCCAAGCATAGAGGAGATTAGCAAAATAAAAAGTCTGAGCAGGCTGACTGTTCCTGACAGCGACTGATTGACCAAACTAAATGTAGCTACCACCGAAATAGCAATAACAACAAGCAATGTGGGTGAAGCAAGTCCAGCCTTTATTAACGAGTCTCCAATAATTAAACCGCCGACAATACCGATGGTTTGTCCAACAGCTTTAGGCAGCCGAACGCCCGCTTCTCTAAGCAATTCAAATTGAAATAACAGCAGCAATGCTTCAAGGAAAGAAGGCATAGGAACACCTTCACGAGATATGACTACTGTTGATAATAAGGAAAAAGGAATTTGATCCAGATTTACGGTCGCAATGGCAATCCAGAAGCCAGGTAAAAAAATACTGAGGACGAGCCCCATTATGCGAAGGGTTCGTTGGAGCATGACATAAAAATATGGGAAATGGACATCCTCAGGTGATTTTAATAACTCAAAAAAGTTGCTCGGTCCGATCAGTACCATGGGTGATCCGTCTACAACAATGATAAATCTCCCCCGCAGTAGGGTTTCAATAACAAAATCAGGACGGCCAATATAATCAATTAACGGAAACAGCGAAAAGGTTCGATCCGATAACCATTGCTCCAACTGCCCGCTGCTTACCACACTTTCCAAATCAATGTTACTCAATCGTTTACGTGCTTCTGCTATCATTTCCGGGTTCGCTTTGTGACTAAGATATAGCAAAGATACTTCAGTTTTGCTAATATTCCCAATGACGAACTGCTCACTGAACAACAAACCCGTTTGCATCCGTTTCCGAATGAGTGAGATATTCGTAAACAAATCTTCCGTGAAGGCGTCTTTTGGCCCCTTAATTGAAATTTCTGTATTCGATTCCTGCAACGACCGCTGTGGAATCTTAGAAATGTGAACAACCCAAAAGTCCACTGCTCCTTCACAATATATAATCAAGCTGCCGCAAAATAAATGAGACACCATATCTTCAACTGTCGTTTTTATTGCGAATAAGGGTAATTCGTCCACTTGAGCCTGTACTTCATCCGTACCGCATAACATGGCGTTTATATACTGGCACATGCGGGTGAAATAGATGTTTAACTCCGTTTTATCAACCATACCTTCACAATAAAATGCCGTCAGCTTATCCTGCATCTCCAGTTGCGGCAATGGGGGAAATTTTACATCTGAGTAATTGGAGAATACATCTATCAATTGGCTCTTTCTTAGGCTTCCACTTTGCAGGCTAGTTTCCAGATCAACAAAAAGCTTTGATTCTTCAAGCAACTGATTCATTGGGCTTCCTCTCTTCGATGTGGCATATAGGTGATCATAAAGAGTATCGCCGTTATGGCTACTCCAAACCATAGTGAATAGGTGTAGAAGTAGCGATGGATGAACGCCTGCATGCTAATATCACTAATCATTAACAGCGAAGGTATAGAAATGACAACTGTAATGCAAATCATAATTGTTTGTGAATATTTCTCAGAACCACGTCCAATAAGTTGAGCTAAAAAATAGATGATAAGGGCCGTTCTCACGATACTTCCGGCCATTAATTGAAAAGCTGCAAAAAAGTCTACATGTGAAATATGTCTTCCGATCATCACCAGCCTCCACTGCTCAAAAGCGGGAAACCGAAAATTTTCAGCTTGGATCGGCCCAAAGGAAGCTAAAGATCCTATTGTAGGTCCCATGATCAATCCCACTAATAAGGTAAGCAGCACAAAAATAGTGCTATAATTTAAAGGTTTCTTCAATTTATGCTGTAACAGAAGCAGCACCATGAGGTCTATGCTCCCGCCAAAAACGACCACTATTCCTCTCAGATCTGGACCTATTCCTTCTGCCAAAATGGGTTGCAGCATGCCGTAATCTTTACTGTTCGTTGTCATAACAGCTACGCCGATGCCCAATATCCAAACGACAGGCAATAATACGGTAGACATATATACGATGGTTTTGAGTCCCCCTCTAGCGGCACAGTAAGCCAAAAAAATAAAGCTGAGGATAACGATAGCACTCGCTGTTCTCGGGAGGAAATAAATATTGACGTTTTTTGTTGTATCAAAAACAATCATCATGCCGGCTACCAGTAAATATAGAGCGAATCCACCGCCAATGACATTAAAACCAATTTTTCCGATTCGGCCTTCAATCCAGCCTTGAAACGATAAAGTGCTCATCGATTTTAAAATCCAATATAAGATCAGGCTCCAAACAATCAAGCCAACATAAGCAAGCAGAATACTAATCCAGGCATCGCGTCCCGCTGCTTTTAACAGATGCGGAATGATTAGTACATGATTCGATATTCCGAGCGATAACAACAATAAAAAAATGATTTGAAGTCTAGAAAAGGATACTTCCACTGTAATTCACCTCCATTTTCCGGACAATATTTCATTTGGTATAATTACCCTCGAAGCGCCCATTTATGCATGGAGATGGAGCTTTATCCCATTTCACATCAATAGACCAGTACTATGTATGCAGGATTTAAATGAAATGTAAAAAAGCATGCTGCATTACGCAGCATGCTTACTCACCTATTATTTCCACCTTGGCGCGCTCGATATATATTTACTCAAAACATCATGCGGATTCAGATTTCAGTCTAAGCCGATAATCGTTGTATCATAATCTCTGCCTTAATAAATAAGATCCAGTGACACTAACCACTCAACGGGTTCAATTTTCACTTGTAGAGATAACATCTTTCTTTGTCTTAGCCAGATAGCCAACCATGAATAAAATCAGAATGAGAAAGATCTCGCTCGTACCTACCGTTCCAAATCCTAGTCCTCCATCGTCCTTAGATTGGGACAAATAGTCTCCAAGCGAGGCACCAAGTGGACGTGTGACGATGTAAGCAATCCAGAATGACAATACGGGATTCAAATTGAAGCGATAATAAGCAAACGATACGATACCGATTACAGCAGCGAATAACATGGCAGCCAGCAAGTATCCCATATTCATTCCTTCAGAGATAAGATCGCCGGCAGCAGTGCCAAGTGAAAACGTGAATAGAATGGCTAACCAATAATAGACCTCCCTCTTGGTGGTGTAGATCGAGTGGATGGACAACGTTTTTTCACTCTTGAACCAGGCAATAAAAGTGAGAATCAATAAAATGGAGAATACAATCGTGGTTACCTCTAGCGACACTCCAAAATTATCAGTGAGATTATCCGTTACCAGTGTGCCCAAAATACTGATCAACACTACGTTTACCCAATAAATACCAGGTACATACTTTTTCACATTGAATTGAAACACCAAAGCAACAATCAGTAATATCGCCATTAAATATGTGGTATTGTCAAGACCCCAATTCAAATTGAAATTCAGATAATCCGCAGCCGTCTCTCCAACTGTTGTAGCCATAATTTTAATCAACCAAAAATAGATCGTTATACCCGGCACCTTGCTTAACATTTCATGCTTGGATATCGTATTCATGACAGATCAGTCTCCTTTGAATTAGAGTTTGCTCTAAATGTGTCTCTTGTTTTCCGAAGCAGGCAAACGATATGCAACAAAATTCGCCTACGTAATAGGCAATGATGGAGCAAATCAAATCTCTTCACTTTTATTTCTTCTTAGAACTGGGTCATTGCGCTGTAAGCAGCAAATAAATTAGAAATACAGCTGCGAGCACAAAACGGTAATAAGCAAATGGCGCCAGCTTCACACGCTCAAGCAGCTTTAAAAATGTAATCACGGCTATAAGCGCCACAAGGAAAGCAACAATGAATCCAGTCACAAAGAAACCAGCATCTGAAGCCGTTAACGTATCGTAACTCTTTAGCAGCTCGTAGCCGCTGGCTGCTACCATCATCGGTATGGCGATTAGGAAGGAAAAGTTGGTCGCAGCCCGATAGCTTGCACCAATTAATAATCCGCCTGCAATGGTTGCCCCTGAACGAGAAAAGCCCGGCCATAGCGCCAAACATTGAAACAGGCCTATCAATAAAGCCTGTCTATAGGATAGTTGATCAATGTCTTCAGCTTGTACCACTGCTTGTTTCTGCTGACCTACCAGCATAAACACGCCGCCTAGTACTAATCCAATCAGTACCGTATACGGGGAAAATAAGTACGATTTAATAAACGAATGTAGCGCTAACCCTAACACCATGGCAGGCAAACAAGCTAAGATTAAATGAATCAGGTTTAGTTTATGAGCTGGTATTAATCGCTCATCCGCATTATCTTTCTCCTTCGTTATACCTAGCAGATTTAGTATTCTCTTCCAGTAAATTACGGCGACTGCCAGAATAGCGCCTAATTGAATGACGATTTCAAACGTATCTGCCTTTTCACCGGTAAAACCAAGCAGATTCCCTGTCAGAATCAGATGTCCGGTCGAGGATACCGGTAAAAACTCGGTCAATCCTTCAACAATCCCTTGGATAACGGAGTTAATGATATTTCCCATGAACACTCGCACGCTCCCTTTGCGTAATTGCCTTACTAACTTGGGCTAACCCTACTGTAGTAGCTAATCGTGAAATCAAAATAAACCAATTATTAAAATTATCTTAAATCATGTGAAGGACTTGATTTCTCCGTAAATAAAAAAAAAGCCTGATCAAAATCAGACTTTTTTCACCCTTTAAAACGATAACCGGCTCCCCAAACCGTCTCGATATATGTCGGATCTGCAGAACTTTTTTCAATTTTTTCACGTATTTTACGGATATGCACGGTTACCGTTTGCATATCTCCCATAGCATCGATGCCCCAAACCTTCTCGAACAAATGATTTTTACTAAACACATGATTCGGATGGTTCGCAAGAAAATACAGCAGGTCAAATTCTTTCGTTGTCAGTATGGTCTCCACCTCATCGACGAACACGATTCGTGTATTCGGTTCAATGCGCAGGCCACGAATATGAATTTCATTTTTTGATCCCATTGTCCCGATCAATCGATCATATCTTGCTAGATGAGCCTTGACCCTGGCAACAAGCTCCGCTGGTTTAAACGGCTTTGTAACATAATCGTCCGCTCCTAAGCCTAATCCCCGGATTACATCAATATCTTCAAGTTTGGATGAAACCATCAGTATCGGAATGTTCTTTTTCTCGCGAATTTTTTTACAAACCTCAAAGCCATTTAACTTGGGCAGCATTAAATCAAGGATAATTAAATCATAGCTCCCCCATAAGCTCATTTGTAGACCTATCTCGCCATCTGGAGCCATATCGACTTTATACCCGTTAATTTCCAAATAATCTCGTTGAAGCTCCGAGATCGTTATATCATCCTCAATCAGAAGAATCTTTTTCATTTGATCATCATCCCCTTGTCGCTATGGGGATACATAGCTTAATTGTTGTACCAACCCTCAGCTTGCTGTAAGCTTCTATACCGCCTTGATGACCTAACATAATTTGTTTGGCAATAGCAAGGCCTAGTCCGCTTCCACCTGTTCGAGCATTGCGTGATTCATCTGCTCGATAGAACCTCTCGAAAATATGCTGAAGCGCTTCGGGATCTATCCCGGATCCGTTATCTCTAATTTCCAGAATGGCTTCGCTCTCTGTACAATGGGCTGTTAATTGAATGGAAGGCTGTTGTTTATCCATATATCTAACGCTGTTCTGTATAATATTATTGAGAACTCTCTTAAACTGATCTCGATCTAATAAAAATATTGCAGACGGATCAAGCTGGATGTCTGAATGGTAAGTTATGCCTTGCTTCTCTAATTCAAATTCGAGCTCCTCCGACCAATCCATTAAAAATGCCAATACATTTACTGCTTCAAAATGAAATTGCTGCTGATTTAAATCCAGCTTGGAATATAAAAACAGCTCATTAATAAGATGATCCAGCTCTTCAGCTTTGACAGCTATCGTTTGCATGTATTTCAAGTTCTTCTCCGGCGTGTCTGCAACACCATCTAAGATGCCATCAATATAACCTCTAATTGTAGTTAATGGCGTTTTCAGATCATGGGATATATTCGAAATCAATTCTTTTCGGTTGACTTCGTATTGCTCCTGAACTTGAATTGACGTTTGGAGTCGCGAACGCATTTCTTCAAACATAATACCGAGCTGGCCAATCTCATCTTTTCCGTTAACCTTAATTTGAAAATCCAAATTTCCCTCTTTTATTTCACTAGCTGCATTCCGAAGTGCTTGGAGAGGTCGAATAATATTCTTGGACATGAATGTCGTGAGCAGAATATGCGTGACGATCAGAACAAATATCAACGATAGAAATAAGGTCGGAAAATACTTACGAATAAAATAGGTAGTGGGATTGACCTTCGAGATGATAAATAAGGTTCCCTGCTTGTTATTTTGATAATGAAAATCGAATTGCATAAATGAATAGTTGGCATTTCCGATCTTTTTTGCCGGATACTGCCTAAAAGCTTCATTTCGATTAAACGGCGGTAAATTCGAACTAACATCTGAAAACTTTTGAATATCAAGCGAACGGTATAATACCTCTCCGTCTACTCGGACAATAATTTCAGAATCTCTTTTTTGAAGCTCATTTGTCATTTCTTCAAGATAGGATTGATTATTCAATATGTTGGGCTGAAGTTCGACGGAACGCTTAATTTCTTGTGCAATATGCTTCACTTCTTCTTGGCCAAAAAGCTCTTCGGTGGATTCATATATGCTCTTTATACCCTGTAGATCTCCACGAAATACAATAACCATAAGCAGCGAAATGAGAATAATGGAAATAAGCGGAATGACAAGCATCGCCGCATAGGATAGGAGCAGCTTCAAACGAATGGACATACTCTGGATTCTCCTCCGCTTTTAAGCTTCTTTACGATCATACATAATGTATCCCATTGTAAAAAACAAGACAAGTCCTGAAAAGATAAAAAAGATTGAATTAATTAAGTATCCCCATCCCATTGATTATCTTAACCAAAGTACATATAAATCCGAATAAGTGATAAGCGAAAACCGCTTTTTCTTCATTTTTATCCTCCTAAGTGAATGAATTTATGGTTATTTCTTACTCAGGATAAGCAATGGCTATAAAAATATAGTGAACCAGTTATTAAAATTCTCTTAAATTACTTTTCATACCTGAAGATAGATCCGCTACGTATACCACCATAACGATAAGTGCTGCTGGCAAGCCGCTTAAATCTTCCCTGAGCAGACGAGATACATAAAGCTCGGTAACCTTTGATTTACCATGCAGATATTGGTTTGTCCGGGGTTTTATGAATAATAAATAGAAAAAAACCACCTAAAAAGGTGGCTTTTGCTCGCGAGGAGTGTAAAAAAGCTCCTCATCTAAATTAATTTCAGAGGCAGATTATTGTACCTGCCTCCTATTGCTGAGAAAACAGATTCGTTGATCTCTACTCCTTGCGCCACTCGTCGAGGATCATTTGGGCAACTGCTGCTAAAGTACGAATATCAATTGCATTTATGCCTAGCACATCCGCTTTCTCAATTTCTGACCATCTCGGATCTGCTGAGGTTACACCGTAGAATTTCGCAATAATCGATAGATCTCGAATCGTAACCTTCGTTTGTCCCTCGATTAATGTCACGATCTTCGCTGTGAATACTTGAACAGCTTTGTTCAGCAACGTTACAGCTTCATCTACCTGCCACTGGCTGCTGCCCGCGTTTTTGGCCGTATTAATAGCTGCTTGAAGCGCCGCTTTTGATCCTGCAGCATACTTTCCAACCTTAGTCCCTTCAACCGCCCTGTCATGTTTCGTCTGTGCTGCTGCAATCGCAGCGTTCAATACCGTTCTGTCCACAGGAATCGATGGAATGACCGAGTCGGCAAACCGTTTCATAGCCGCATTCAAAGCATTAAGCGTACCAGCAACTTCCTCACCTGTCGCATTCGCATCATTCTTGACGGCTATCGCGCTGTTGATTGCTACTTGCAATGCTGCTTTAGCTCCAATTGGATACTGACCAGGTAAAGTTCCTTCCACCGCAGCATCATGAGCGGACTCCGCTTGCTGGATTGCTGCATTCAGTGCCGTTTTATCAGCAAGATTCACTTCGATCAGTAGCGAAGCTTGGGACACATTCATTATCGTTCCTTTGCCACTCATCGATACTTCGAAATCAGACAACGAGGCGGTCGTGCTGCCTGCCTTCGCATCTGCTTTCACCTTACCGTGGAGGCTAAACAAAGGACCACCGTCGACGCCGCCTTGTTGTTCACCAGTGGTTACCATAATGATTCGAATCTGGCCACGCTCTGGTTTAACCGCACTCCCGAATACAGCGAAATTCGGCTTCAACGATTGAATGGCTGACGGATCTAACGCTTGAGATACGCCTTCTTTCACTGTCTGGAATTCAAACTTCTGCGGGTCATAATGAAAAACAACATCAAGAGCCGTGAAATTCGAACTTATATTGTCCGTTCCAATCGTCCACTCTGCCTCCTGCCCTGCTAAAACCATTGCAGGACCTGACAGTGTGGCCATATCTTTTTCTGAAGCAAATGCGGTTACTTTCACATTCAGCGCAGCTGTTTTTGCTCCATCTTCCGTCTTCGCCGTTATGAGACCTGTTAATGCTTCCGCTCCCTTATTGGTTGCCGTAACGGTTGCTTTGGTTACTAGATTAGCCTCATCATAATGAACATTCGTGACAACGATGTTCTCATGATTAGATACAAAATGCACATTTTTGTTTGTTGCATTTGCCGGAAAGACGGTAGCAGAAATTTCAATGCTTTCACCATCCTTCAATTCGATGGAAGAACGATCGAGCTTTAGTTCAGTAACAGGAATATTTGCCCTCACTTCGAAACGCTTGATTGCTTGCGTCGTTCCATTGCCTGCAACCACTGTATAAGTTCCCGGAGACGCATCCTTTGCTATTGAATAGGAGTCACTAAATACACCGCCAGGCAATTCTTTTCTGTACAACATTGCTTGATCCGGTCCTAGTACCTTTACCTCCACTTTATCGAGTGTCGTATACCCCGCTATCGTTATGGAGTCCCCAGCTACTCTAGCAGGAATATCCTGTAATGAGACATATTCTGCGTTCAGCGGCATCGTCCAAACGTCGGCAATTGAAGGATCATAATTGCGACCTTCCTCATCTTCTTGGAACCGAACAGTCACCTTGCCATCCTTTGTTAAAGAGATATCGTCAACAACAAATTGATAGGTTACAATACCTCGGCTATCTTTTTCATTCACGCGGCTGAGCACTTTCGTTCCGTTTACCAACACATAATAATCTTTCAATTGTGCTCGATCATACGTTTCGATTGCCCTAATAATGAAAGGTTTGCCTGGCTCAACGGTCATATCAAATTGGAAATAACCATTTGCGTCTCCATGATTAACATACCTTCTCGTTAATCCCTCCTCCACATTTGCACCGGACTGAGCGGAAAACTTTACATTATGTTTTTGTTCAGAGCCTTGTTCGCCAACGTCTACATGATCGTAAAAGTCTTTCGGCGGGTTTTTATAACGCACTTGAATGGTCGTACTGCTCTTGGCTGCTTCAGCTCCATGAAACGAAGCAATCGCACGCAACTCAGCAGCCGTTTCAACTGCAAGAAGCGGTGATTTCACCTCAAAACTGATATTCTTTTCTTCCCCGGCTTCAAGGCTATAGGCTTGGCGTGCAGGGGAAACCGTCCAGTTTAAAGGAGCACTGAGCTCTATAGATCCTTCAACGGAAAAGCTTCCTTTATTTTGAATGGTTGTATTAACCGTTGATGTACCGCTTGGCTCGATTGTTGCTGGTTCAGCCTTTAATGCTTTAATAATGATTGGCGAATCGATCTTTATTGTCGTCTTCAAAGGCACTTCCACTGTTGCATCATTTATTTTGTAGCTTCCGCTGCCAACGATATTAAATAGGCTAGTGGGTTGTTGTTGCTCCGACACTTTCACACGGAATGCAGCAGCAAACGTTTCACCTGGTTTAATGACAGCCGTTTGGCTATCTCCTATCGAAGTGACTTCCCATCCTTCGGGTTTCTGGAGAGTATAACGCACATCATTAATGCTCGCATCGCCATCGTTAGTTGCTTTCACTTCAACTGTAAATGTAGTTCCGGGCAGTACGGATACCTCGGAAGGGCTAATAAACCACTTTATTCCTAGCTTTTCATTACTAATGGCTGACAAAAACGTTGCTGCGTTTGAAACAAGATTCACTAAATTTTTAGCAATAGCGTCGTTTATTGACCCAGCATCGCTTTGTTCTTGCAACCATAGCTGTAAACCGTCTGTTTCATATAAAGCATATTGAACTTGCTCGATAAAGAGTGCATCTTCACCGGCTTTGTACGCCTCAATACTTGCTTCAATTCGGCTTGCAAGCGCCTCGCCTTTACCTGAAAGTGCCTGAGTTTGTTCGCTGGTGAGCTCTCCATTATTGGAATAGCTTATTACTTCATTTTGAAATTTGACCGCCTCATCAAGTGCACTGCCTAACTCTCCAATAATAGGATCAACTACAAACTGATAATCACCCGAACCTACAGTGAATACCGCATTGCCTTCCTCCATACCAACAAATTGTACCCCTTCCACCGACAATGCGAATTGGCCGCTCTCTGTTACTGCCCACTTGCTGTCAGCAGGGATATAGACCGTAGCCGTTGTATTTGCTGGAATCGTGACATGCTGGCTAAAAATATCCCCTTCTTTTTTCCAATCGCTTACAATCATGCCGTAAACAGAATTGTACGATCCTTTGGCACTAGTCAAATCTCCACCAGGTCGAGGTTTAATCAAAATATGCTTATAACCCGGGCTTGCAGGATCCTGTTGAATGCCGGCAATATTTTGATACATCCAGTCTCCGACTGCTCCATAAGCGTAATGGTTAAAGGAGTTCATGCCAATGTCTTGGAAACTGCCATCCGGCTTAATAGAATCCCAGCGCTCCCACATCGTAGTCGCACCATTTTTGATCTGATATCCCCATGAAGGATAAGTGTCATTGTTGAGCAATCGGTAAGCAACATCCAAATGTCCCGTTTCGCTCAATACCGGCAATAAATCTCTCGTGCCAAGAAAACCGGTTGATAAATGCCAGTCGCGCGCTTTAATCAGCTCTACCAAATGATCCGCTGCAGCTTGTCGTTTCGATTCGGGAACCAAATCCATGTACAAAGCCAACACGTATCCCGTTTGGCTATTTCCTTTAACTTTTCCATCTTCGCTAACATAGGCTTTAATAAACGCTGCTTTCACTTGCTCATAAAGCTGCTCGTACTTGTCAGCATCCTCTTGACGGCCGATGGCATGCCCCATTTCGGATACCAGTTTTGTACTGTACGCAAAATAAGCGGTAGAAATTAAATCTCCTGGCGTTGGATCATTCACATCCAGCCAATCACCATACATCGACGACGGACGAATAAGTCCAGAGCTATTTTTTCTCATATATTCGATCCAGTGAACCATTTCATCATAATTTTCTTCAATAACACGAATATCTCCGTAACGCTGCCAAATGGTATACGGAACGGTAACGCCAGCATCCCCCCAGCCGGCATTGCCTCTTTCTCCGAGAACATTAGGCGCTACATCGGGAAAAGCACCGTTAATCGATTGTCCATCTCTTAAATCTCTCATCCATTTGCTTCCTATAAACTTTGCCACGTCCATATTAAAAGCAGCAGCTCCAATAAAGACATTGATGTCACCGGTCCAACCCAAACGCTCGTCACGCGCAGGCGTATCGGTAGGAACCTCCAAGAAATTGCCTCGCTGCCCCCAAGTAATATTGCTTTGCAGTTGATTCAACATCGCACTAGAAGTTTCTAACTTGCCGCTAAACGGTGCTGCTGTATGCATGACCAGCCCTGTAACGGCATCCATACTCGGCACTCCGGGATAACCCGTTACCTCCACATAACGAAAACCATGAAACGTAAACTTCGGCTCATATACTTCATCTCCGCCGCCCTTCAAGGTATATCGGTCCGTTGCTTTTGCCGCGCGCAGGTTTGCTGTATAGAAGGTCCCGTCCGGGTTTAACACCTCTGCATGTCGCAGAGTAACCGTTTGACCTGCTTCACCGCTTACTTTTAGCCTTACGGTTCCGACCATGTTCTGCCCTAAATCAAACACATATTTGCCAGGTTCCGGCTCTGTCATTTTAATCGGCTTCATTTCTTCAATTAATTTTACCGTTGGGCCATCCTGGGCGACTAGCTTCCCAGTCACTTCATCCTCTAATTTCTGAACCGAATCCCAGCTCGATGCATCGAAGGCAGGTGTATCCCATCCATCTAATTCCTTCGTTGCATCATAGCTCTCTCCCATCAAAATACTAGAAGATACAATTGGCCCTGCTGCCCATTTCCATGATTGATCCGTTCCAATCGTTTCTGTTGAACCGTCTGTGTACTCAAGATTTAATTGCATGAACAAATAATTGCTATCGCCATAAATGTTCGGACCAATAAAACCGACATGTCCGGAATACCATCCCTCTGCCAATATAGCGCCAATGACGTTTTCACCGTTTTGAAGCAAATCAGTTACATCATAAGTCTGGTATTGAATATGCTTCGTGTAATCTGTCCATCCTGGCGTAAATAAATCTCCGCCTACACGTTTGCCGTTAATGCTAGGTTCATATATTCCGAGAGCGCTGGAGTAAAGTCTTGCTTTTGCAATGGACTTCTCTAAAGAGAAACCTTTGCGAATGTAAGGAGGCGAAGCTGTAATTTTTACATTTTTCCCCCACGGCGACTCCCCATAGGACGCGACGATCATCGCAGCTGACCAGCTGCTGTCATCAAAATCCGATTTCTCCCATCCCTCCATCTTTAACTTGGCCGCTTTCAAACCTTGATCCATATTCAATTGAAGTGGTGTTCCTTCCTTGAATACCACTTTCAAGCTGCCAAGCAGACCAGCAGGTCCGCCATCGTTTGATGTTTGGATTGCAATCGTATTAGATCCAGGAATGAGTGCGCTTGAGACATCTACAATTTTGCCTTCTTTCCATGAATCGACCGCTTTGATAGAACTGCCCATTCGCTTTCCATTCACATATAACACGAACCCATCATCCGCAGTTAATAAAAATTTCCCTTGTGTTATTGTCCGGTCTAACGGCAATTGAATGGTTTTGCGAAAATAGCGATCTCCTGCAGGAGCATTTGAAGCTGGATTCCCTTCCGGAAACCAAACCCATTTAAGACCTTCTGTTGTCATATTGTTCGCGTCGCTCATACCGATCCAATCCGCTTGCCAATCCGAATCATGGAGAAGACCCATTTCCCACCAAGCAGGATCACTCCATTCTGAAGCCTTCTCATTGTTCAAGTCCCATACTTTTACTCTCCAAAAGTAACGTTTGCCGGACTCCAGAGGCTTGCCGTCATAAACGACATTTACCGATTGATTCGAATCAACTTTATCGGTATTCCACACATCCGGTTGGTTATCCAGCAATTTCTGGTTGGTGCTAGCTACCTGAATGGCATATGCTGTTTGAAGCTGTCCACGTTTATCGGACTGAAGCTTCCAACTCATCCTCGGCTTCACCACATCGATACCGATCGGATTGTTCGTGTACTCCGTCGTTAAATCGGTTACCGCCATCGTTGCTCCCGTTCCACCTGCTTCGCCATACGCCGTACTAGTCATAGGCAAGCATAATGTGAAGCCAATCACCAAAGCTAATAGAAGACTCATGGTTTTCCTCATACTTTTTTTCCCCTCGACTTTCCTTTGTTATTGTTTATCGTTCTATTTTTGCTTCAGCATTGCAAGGATGACGACTACCGACTCAGCCCGAGTAGCATGCTCTAGAGGTGCAAACCGGTTACCATTTCGCCCTTTGATTATTCCTGTCTCCACAGCTGCAGCTACGTAACCAGTCGCCCAAACAGGAATTTCTAACGCATCCGCAAACTGCAGCTTCGTATTTTGGTCTGCTTTTAGATCAAGAGCCCTCATGACGACAGCAACCATTTCTGTCCGATTAATTAACTGGTCTGCGCGGAAGCTTCCGTCATCATAACCTTTTAATAGACCTGCCTTAACCGCTGTTGCGATATACGGTTTCGCCCACGCAGCTATTCTATCGCTATCGTTGAAGGCAAGTTTACTGTCTGCTCCAAGTTCTAGATGAAGCGCCCGAACCATCATAGCTGAGAACTCCGCACGCGTTACTGCGCGGTTAGGAAGGAATGTTCCATCGGCATACCCCGTAACAAAACCGAGCTCTGCCGCTTCCCTAATCGCACTCTCCGCCCAATGTCCTTTAATATCTTTCCAATTCACAGTAATAGATTTTCCAGCTACAGTTACCTGCAGCACAGGTTTCAGTTCATTCATCTCCAATTTCGAATTAACAAGCTGCACAGCTTGAAGGCTGACCTCAGCATTCCCCTCAGCCATTCGCTCAAATTTCAGCAATACCAGCTCTTTGTCCCCTGTCTCGCCAGCTGAATTGCCTGTCTTCGTATGGGCAAACCGAATGGTCCCCTTCTTTACGATCGGATCGACAGAAAAACCTGTCAAAGCCGTATGTGCTCCAACAAACTTCAATCGAGTGGAATCGTAATTCATCGAAATATCATAGGCAAATACATCGGTTAAGTTTTTTCCTACTACTGATATTTCAGTTTTGGCTTCTTGACTAGTAATCATTAGTTCAAAAGAAGCAGCTGCCTTATCCGCCATTGCCGAAATGGGCATTAAACTGAACATACTGATTAAAATTGTGAATACTATTGCCATTCGCTTTGCATTCGACATATCGCATGAATCCTTTCATAGCAGAGATTATGAGGCAGGTTAGTGTGCCTGCCTCCTATTCGAAATTCGTATGTCTATTCCAAGCTCCACTTTTCAAGAATCATTTGCGCAATAGAAGCTAATACACGAATGTCGATTACATTTGCGCCGATCACATCTGCTTTCTCAATTTCAGACCAGTTTGGATCTTTGGAGGTGACACCATAGAAATTCGCTATGATCGACAGATCTCGAATCGTAACCTTCGTTTGTCCCTCGATCAGTGTCATAATCTTCGCTTTGAAAACTTGTAGAGCTTTGTTTAGTGTCGTTACAGCCTCATCTATTTGCCACTGGCTGCTTCCTGTATTCTTGGCTGTGTTAATGGCTGCCAGCAGCAGCGCTTTTGATCCCGCAGCGTACTTGCCGACCTTTGTGCCTTCGATTGCCCTGTCATGTTTTAATTGTGCTTCTGCAATCAATCGGTTTAACTCCGTCCTGTCACCAGGAGCTGATGGAATCACCGAATCATTAAACACTTTTACTGCTCCATTCAAGCCGTTAAGCGCTATGGTGACTTGCTCCACAGTCGCATTCGGATCATTCTTCACTGCAATCGCACTGTTGATTACAGCTTGCAATGCCGCCTTAGAACCTGTTGGATACTGACCCGGCTGCGTGCCTTCCATTGCGGCATCATGTAACGCCTGCGCTTGTTCGATTGCCGTATTCAGCGCTGTTTTGTCAGTGAGGAGCACTTCCATCGAGAGTACAGCTCGCGATACATTCATCATTGTTCCCTTGCCACTATCCGACACTTGGAAATCAGACAGCGATACCGTTGTATTGCCTGCTGGCGAACTCGGTTTCACCTTCGCGTGGAGGCGGAACAGATTGCCACCGTCAATACCTGCTTGCTGCTGGCCTGAGGTGACCATGATGATCCGAATCTGGCCAAGCTCGGGTTTAACCGCCGTTCCAAACACTTCGAAATTCGGCTTCAACGACTGAATGACCGATGGGTCCAGCGAGAGGTAAGTACTTTCCCCAACCGTCTGGAATTCGAATTTCTGCGGGTCATAATGAACAATAACATCAAGTGCCGTGAAGTTTGAGCCTACATTTTCAGCACCGACCGTCCACTCCGTTCCCTGTCCTGCTATGACAGTGTTACTTCCTGACAAAGCAGCCATATCTCGTTCTGCGGAAGCTGCGGTTACCGTAACATTTAGCGCAGCCGTCTTGCTGCCCTCTTCTGTCGTCGCAGTTATGATGCCATTGACTTGATCTGCTCCCTTATTGGTTGCTGTTACATTTGCTTTGGTAGTATCACTTGCTTCATCATAATGAACATTCGTGATGATAATGCTCTCGTGATTCGACTCAAAATGCACTAGCTTATTTGCAGCATTTGCCGGAAGCACTGTCGCAGCAATTTCGATGCTTTCTCCATCCTTCATTTCGAGCGAAGTACGATCCAAGCTTATGCCAGTAACAGGCAAGCCAGCTTGATTGTTATATACCTCCAGCTCAGCTAATTGAAGCCTATAGTAAATATCGTCTGATGCCATATCCCCAAGCTTATTGACCGACAGCCTCACATATCTAGCGGTTTGGTTTTCAAACGTATAAAGCTGTGGCAGCATCAACGGGTTCGGCTCTCCAGTCATCCTCTTTACTTCTATATAATCTCCTCCATCAGCCTTAACCTGAATAAGGAAATCGATAGGATAGGAGGCGGTTCGTGAATCTTTCGTACTGGAGTCCGTTCTTGGATACAACACCACACTATTCAGATCTTGGTTAGCACCCAGATCAATCTCAACCCAAAGCGGGTTGTTTTCCTGAGATGGCGAAGGAGAGCCTGTTGATGAATATTTTCGCGCCAAATTGCCGTCCGTAAGCCCTGCTGCCCCCCACTCTGGCGAAATCTCCAACGTTTCGCGTGCGGTTGCCTTTTTGCCTAACGCCAGATTCGCCCCGGTAACTACGATCAACTTAATAGAGGAGGTAAGCACAACTTCTCCTGATTTTACCGTTGCAGTAATTTCTGCGGAGCCGGGTCCAACTGCAGCTGCGATTCCGTTATAAGCAACTTTGATCACATTTGTGTTGCTGCTCTCATACTTGATCTCAGCGTTAGTGAAATCGGCTTCCATGCCATTATCCATACTTCCGCTTAATGTGAGCTGAGTTTGTTCACCTTGCTGCAGCTTCGTTGCTTTGCTGCTCAAGTTGATGCTTTCCAGCTTTAAGTTGGAATCAGCCATTGTACTAGCGAACGAATATGCTCCAGATCCGACCGAATAGACCGCTTTGTCCCCTTCCATCCGCAAAAACTTGACACCAACGGCTTCTTCAGCAGGCTGTCCGCCTTCGCTCACGGATGCTTGATCTACCGCTGGAATGTATACGGTCGCTGTTGTATTAACTGGAATTGTCACATTCAGCTTGAAGGCTGAGCCCTCCTGCTCCCAGCGGCTCTTGATCAAGCCATAAATAGACTTGTATTCTCCATTCACATGGCTAAACTCACCGCCAGGCGTAGGCTGAATGACAATATGTTTGAATCCGGGCTGCTCAGGATCTGCTTCGATTCCTGCCGCATAGCGGAACATCCATTCTCCAACGGAGCCAAGCGAATAATGGTTAAAAGAGTTCATTCCTGCGTCACCGAATCCATTCTCCTGTGTATAGGAATTCCACCTCTCCCAAATGGTCGTTGCCCCATTTTTGATGCTGTATCCCCATGATGGGTACGTATCGTTCGTCAACAAGCGATAAGCAACCTCTGTATAGCCCGCCTCTGTAAGTACCGGCAGCAAATAACCTACACCAAGAAACCCGGTCGACAGATGCCAGTTTTTGCTTTTAATATTGTTAACTAGATGCTCAGCAGCTTTCTTCTTGATATCTCCATCCAATAAATCCATTTGCAGTGCAAACACATAACCTGCTTGCGTATTGCCTTTGATTTGTCCGTCCAAACCAACAAACGCGGTGTTAAAAGCAGCTTTAATATCTTTAAATAATTGACTATATTTCTCCTCATCGTCTGTTTTCCCAATGATCGCTGCCATCTTGGACAATAAATTCGTGCTGTATGCAAAATAGGCCGTATTCACCACATCCGTTGGTGTGGTTTCATTCACGCTCAACCAGTCCCCGTAACCACCGGCCGGACGAATGAGCTTGTTGCTGTTCGTTTTAAGAAACTCGATCCATTTCGCCATCGCATCATAATGCTCTTTGATAACGGAAGTGTCGTTATAGGCTAAATATAGCGTCCATGGGATAATAACGCCTGCATCTCCCCAGCCGTTGCTTCCGTTACCCATCCCGCTAACATTTGGCGCAACGTCTGGGAATGCTCCATTTGCCCCCTGCGCATCAACAACATCCCGCATATACTTCTCATAAAACCCTGGAACTTCCATGTTATAGGTAGCTGTTCGAACGAACACCTGCGCGTCTCCTGTCCAGCCCATTCGTTCATTACGCTGCGGACAGTCTGTTGGAACGCTTAAAAAATTTCCTCGTTGTCCCCATGTGATGTTGCTGTAAAGCTGATTGACCATCGGATTTGAGGTTTCAAATGTCCCAGTCTTCGGTGTATCGGTGTGAACAACAATCCCCGTTATGCTATCTAAAGCAGGTTCACCCGGATAACCGGTCACTTCTACGTAACGAAAACCGTGGAATGTGAAATGCGGTTCATATTGCTCAAGCCCGCTTCCATATAGGACATATTCATCTGTTTGTTTAGCTGTACGCAAGTTCTCCGTGTAAAGCGTCCCATCATCATTCAGCATCTCGGCAAACCGCAGCTTCACTTTCGTTCCGGCAGTGCCTTCGACTTTTAGCCTTGCCCAGCCAACCATGTTCTGTCCCATATCAAAAATGTAAGTGCCGGCACTTGGCTGCTTCACCGAGATAGGCTTCAATTCTTCCGTCGCCTTGACGGTAGGGCCTACCTGTGCAACCAGCTTCCCGCGGAAATGGCTGACCTCTTTTACACCGTTCCATGATGAAGCGTCATAATTCGAACGGTTCCATTTATCCATTTCTTTGCGAGCGTCATATGTCTCTCCCATTAGAATGTCGGAGTAGCGAACGGGACCCGAAGTCGTTGAATGCCAAGAAGAATCGGTCATTACCGTTTCACTTGTGCCATCCTCGTATTCAATTTTTAATTGGAATAAAAACGACAGCTCTGTTCCGTACTGATTTGGACCAACATGTGCCACATTTCCCGCGTACCAGCCGTCACCCAGCATAGCCCCAACCGCATTTCCTCCTTCAAGGAGCATGTCGGTTACATCATAGGTCTGATACTGCAAACGCTTATTGTAATCCGTCCATCCTGGATTAAAGTAATCGCTGCCTACCCGTGTCCCATTTAGGCTGAGCTCATAAAGTCCAAGCGCCGTCGAGTAAACAGTTGCTTTACGCACTGGCTTCGCAATTTCAAAATCTTTCCTCAACATAGGTGAGCTTCTGCTCTCGACTTTCTGATAAAAGGTGCCGTTCTCTACGAGAAGTTTTCCATCTTCCGTTAATTGCCCCCCTTCAAAGCTTGCTGCTTCCTTATCATCAAAATTTGCTTGAAACAACTCCTTGCCGTGTTCATCCTTAATGACGATATTGTCGAACAAGGCGCGCTCATTCGTCCTTGCGTCTTTATGCTGGCGGAATCCAATAGGACCGAACGAAATATTGTCATTTTTCATCGTGTCGATTAACTCGTTGTTGATATAGGTTTTGATTTCTTTGCCATTCACTTCAATTTTCAGATGATAAGCAACATTCAATTGCTTGTCATTCGGAATGACCCGTGAAATATCTACTTCCTTCATAAGCTTCGTACCGCCGACATTCGTGTGTGGCCGAAACTGGGCATACGCTTTTTCTTTTACGTTAAACTGCCAGAAAAAATTATTGGAGGCATTAGGTCCGCCAAACAAAATGGCTGCACCATCATTTAATATTGTAAAATCCAGCTCGATGGAATAGCTTGACGGCACGGTCGCAGGTGTTGAGGCGGCAATCCACTTGGCTTGCCAATCAGCTGGCGCGAGCAATCCCATTTCCCACGAGCCCGGTTCACTCCATGCTGAAGCGTGATCATGGTTATCCCAAACCTTCACTTTCCAGAAATAACGTTTTCCGGATTGTAAAGCTTCTCCTTTGTATTCCACATTGTTGGAATCGCTGGACATGATTTTGCCTGAATCCCATTTGTCTCCTTCATTGGCAGCCAAACGGCTCTCTTCTGAAGCGACAATGATTTGATAGGCAGTTTGCATCTGTGCTCTCTCTGTTGCTTCAAGCAGCCAGCTGAGTCTCGGCTTGGTGTTATCGATTCCGATTGGGTTATGGCTATACTCTGTATGTAAGTCATATGCAGTCATTTGGTCCGTTCCTTCTGCTCCGAATGCGGCTACTGGCTGTAATAAAGCAATGACAAGAACAGTTGCTAAAAATAAACCAAGCAGCTTCTTCCTGAACAAACTACTCATTTGCCAAAACACTCCCTTTTCCGTTACATTGGTATCGCTTTCAATTTGGAAGACTAACATAAATCCATAAAAAAATAGCCGGGAGTACAAGAAAGGATATCCTGCTTGCTGCAGGTCCTTCAACGACTACCCGGCCAATCTTCTCATTCTTCGATTTTTGTGTAATTATGAAAGGTTTGTTTTAATAAACATCCTTCCATTCAGCGATGTTAGAGGAATCGAATTTGAAGGGATCGCCAAGCATAATTTGCGTGCCTTCACCATCTTTTACGACTTCTTTCTCACCTAGTTTGCCAGCTGTCAGCTTATCCCCAACCGCACCTGTAATCTTGCCGTTCACCAATGCGTCAGCTGCATAACCGGACAAGTAACCAACATCAATCGGATTCCACAAATACATCCACTGACATACCCCGCTCACGATATATTCCGCCATTTCACTTGGCAGGCCAAGACCGGTCAATTGCACTTTCCCAGTGAGACCCTTATCCGTTAAAACCTTGCCCGCTGCCGCGATTCCTACTGTCGTTGGCGCAATAATACCTTTCAGATCAGGATACGATTTCAAGAGCGCCTCAGTCTCGGACACGCTTTTATCACGCAAATCATCACCATAAGCTACTTTAACGAGCTTGATTTTACTGTATTTCGAATCCTCCAGCTCTTTCTTCATCCATTCGATCCAAGTGTTTTGGTTGGTCGCTTGCGATGTCGCGCTCAGGATCGCAATTTCGCCTTCGCCGCCAATTATTTCCGATACGCCTTGAATTAGTGTGCGGCCGATACGCTCAGGATCTGCTTGATTTACATGAACCATGCGACTGGCTGCGTTAACCGCTGAATCTAAAGAAAGGACTTTAATTCCTTGATTCATCGCTTTCTTCAGCGCCGGCTGGAGCGCGTCCGGATCATTTGCCGCAATCGCGATCACGTCCACCTTTTGCGAGATAAGCTCTTCAATCATTTGAATTTGTGCTTCTGCAGTTGGCTGATCAGGCGCCTTCAAAATCGCTTCATATCCGAGCTCTTCAACAGCATTTTTGTAGCCCTCCATTTGCTTCTCACCGTATGGATTACCCGTGTTTTTAAAGATAATGGCATATTTCTTCTTTTTCGTGCTGTCCTTTGTGTCATTTCCCTTGTTTTTCTCTGTAGCTTCGCTCTTGTTGCCGCCCGTATTTTTAGAATTACTGCCGCTGTTGCCTCCTCCGCAGGCGGTTAACATCGAGATCGTAAGCAAAACAGTTAAACAAACGAATAACACCTTGTTTCTTTTCATTGTTTTTCCTCCCTTTTTTTGTCCAATCCTTTATATACAAAACAGCCGATTGACTGTATTGCACCAACTTAAGTTTTCTTTGTACGACTCCGACCTACTTTTAGCCTCGGAACGGCAACGGCGAATATAAGCAGCAAACCAATAATAATGAGTAGGATTTGCGCTTGTACGTTGACTAATCCTAAACCATAACGCAGGAAGCCTATGAGGAAGACAGCTAGTATTGCTCCTATCATTCTTCCTTTTCCTCCAGCCGTGCTAATGCCGCCGAGTACAACCATGGCAATGACGTCGAGTTCATAGCCCATCGCAATATTAGGACGCGTGCTTCCCATACGGGAAGTTAGAAACAAAGCAGTCACAGCGGACATCAGTCCTGCAAGCGTAAAGACGATTACTTTTACACGATCAACATTCACGCCTGAGAAGCGGGCCGCGTTGATGTTATTCCCCATCGCGTACAATTGTCGGCCAAACACGGTTTTGTGCAGCAGTAAGCTAAACACAATGGCAAATACCGCAAAAACGATTAAGATAAACGGAATCGGTCCCACGTACCCCCAGCCCAAATAGCTAAACCACTCTGGAAAAGATCCTGCTGCTTGATCCTCCAAAATAATGTAGGCGATTCCCCGATAAATGATCATCGTTGCCAAAGTAATGATGACCGCGGACAATTCCTTGTACTTCACAATGAGGATGCCGTTAATCCATCCACAAATGGTGCCCACTGCCAAACAAATGACCATAGCTAGCACAATAGGGACACCTTTATTGAATAAGTCCGCCATAATAACAGACGATAGTGCTACAATCGATGCGACGGATATATCGATATCCGCGAGGATGATGATGAACACCATAGGGAGCACGATAAATGCTTTATCCAGAAAACCCATTGTTGCATCCCGCAAATTATCGTAATCCCAATAAAACTCTGATAGATTCATATTCATGACGGTTATGGCAAGAAACAATACAACCAACATCCATTCCCACTGAAGGAAAAACCTTTTGAAGGAAAAATCCTGCTTATTCGTAACAATTCTCGGCTCCATAGCGTTAGATTTTCCTCCTCATAAGATTGTTGCGATCAACGCCGCGCTTGACGATTGCATTAATAAGGACCGCGATTAAAATAATTGCGCCTTGAATGCCGTTCTGCCAAAATGGCGATACATTAATCAAAGGAAGTGCATTATTCAAAATACCTAGCAAAATAGAGCCAAGGATGATGCCTGATATTTTGCCAGAACCGCCTGCAATGCTCACACCGCCTAGTACACACGCAGCAATTACGCTGAGTTCATAACCCGATGCCGTATCTCCTTGCGCTGATGCAAATTTGGATACCCATAGCACACCTGCTAAGCCGGAGAGACCGCCCATAATGGAATATACGAGCCATAAAATTTTGTCTACCTTAATGCCGCTTATTACTGCCGAATCTGGATTGCTTCCAACAGCATAGATTTGTCTGCCCGTTCGGGTATGATTAACGAAATAATAAGCGACGAAATAAATAAGGATTGCAACAAAGATAAGATTATTGATTCCGAGCGTTGTTCCCGTTGCCATCGCTTTGAAACTTGCAGGCATTTGATGTGCACTAACCCATTTGCCCCCACTAGTTAGATAAGTAAACCCGCGGAACACGTTCATCATCCCTAGTGTGGCTATGATGGGCAGGATACCAATTTTGGAAACCAGAAAACCAATGATCACACCGCTGACAAGCCCCGTTAAAGTGCCGATCAGAAGGGCGACGACAGCTGGAATTTCTGGAAATGCACTGACCGTCTGTGCCGCGATCATGCCTGAAAGAGCCAAAGTTGCACCGATGGAAAGATCAATTCCGCGGGTAACGATAACGAGCATCATCCCCACAGCCAAAATGCTCAAAATCGCTGTGTTCGTCACCATATCGTTTATATTTTCCAAGGTCAAAAAGCTGGGATTGCGAAGCTGAACGCCAATGGAAAGCAAAACAATAAATCCGAGTAATCCAAGCTCTCTGAATTTGACGATCTTTGCGCTGAGCGTGCGCGTTGGCCTTGTAGCTCTAAGAGAAGCTGCGGTTATACCGTTCGTACTAAGTTCTCTCTCCTGCATGTGTCATGCCCACCTTTAATGTTGTTGTATAAGAGGGCGATCGTCAGCCATTGATGCTTGAAGTATCGCCTCCTGTGAGATCGAATCGCGGTCTAGAAAAGCTGTTATCCGGCCCTCGCGCATGACAGCTACCCTATCACACATCCCAATCATTTCAGGCATCTCGGACGATACCATCAAAATCCCATACCCTTGACATGCCAAATCGCTAATCATTTCATAGATGGCAGATTTGGCGCCGACATCCACACCTTTGGTTGGTTCATCCAAAATAATGACATCCACATCAGCAGTCAGCAGCTTTGCAAATACAACCTTCTGCTGGTTGCCGCCTGAGAGCGAGCTGGCCAAATCAAATATGCTTTTTGCTTTAACATTTACCTTCTCAGCTAATTGCTTAGCGATGCTCGCTTCCTTATCGGTGTTAAGAACACCTTTGCTTGAAATCTTCTCAAGCGATGATAATGTTATATTTCTACCGATGCTCCACTGTAGAACGAGCCCCTGCTTCTGCCTGTCCTCCGGCAAGTAGCCAATCCCCATACGCATCGCATCGATCGGTTTTCGGATGTTCACTTCCTGCCCCTTGAAGAACACCTTACCTTTGTCGCTTCGCTCAATGCCGAAAATGCTTTGGCAAACCTCTGTCCGTCCTGCCCCAACGAGCCCAGTCAATCCTAATATTTCCCCTCCTCGCAGCGCAAAAGAAATATCAGCAAAGTAGCCGGTTCTGCCAAGTCCTTCAACACGCAGCAATTCTTCCCCAATCTGCGCTTCCTTCTTCGGAAACAATTGCGTAATTTCACGGCCTACCATCGCAATAATTAAATCTTGGTTCGATATTTCATCCACATTCCAAGTCCCGATGTATCTGGAATCCCGGAATACGGTCACCTTGCTGGCCAGTCGATACATGTCCTCGAAGCGATGAGAGATAAAAATAATAGCTGTTCCCTTGTCACGCAAACGCTCTGTAATGCGATACAAGTCTTCGCTTTCCCTATTGGTAAGAGCGGCTGTTGGTTCATCCATAATAATGATCTTCGCATCAACAGAAAGCGCTTTCGCAATTTCGACGATTTGCTGCTCCGCTACGCTTAATGCTCCCATTTGCGTTTTGGGGCTGAATGCTGCGCCAAGCTCCTTCAGAAGCTTATCGGCCTCCTTATGCATTTCGTTCCAAAGAATCCGCTTAGTCCCTTTTTGAATTTTCTCATGCCCCATAAATATATTTTCTGTGACGCTTAAATCAGGATAACAAGTAACATGCTGATAAATGGCTGCAATGCCCATCCGCTTCGCATCCGTAGGATTTTTAAAATCCACGCGTTGTCCATCAAAGAGGATTTCTCCGACATCTGCTGCGTGGACACCGGTAATCACCTTAATAAAGGTTGATTTCCCCGCTCCATTTTCGCCCATCAACGCATGAATCTCACCGGGCTTTAACTTAAAATAGACATTATCAAGCGCCTTGACGCCTGGAAAAGTTTTTGTAATTCCTTCTAGCTCTAAAATGTACTCGGCCATTGCCGAATCCCCCTCCATCCTTCGCTGTTCTCTACATGCTGCTGCTTCTTGCTTCCTTCTAGGTCTACCTTACCGAAATTGCAGATCGTGAAGAAGGAGACATTCGTTACTTATGGGGGAGTGTATTCGCTTTGTATATGGAATCCACATTATATGGCTGTTTGTGAACAAAATAAAAAGGCAGGCACTAGGCCAATGTCATTAAGTTAATCTCCGAGACAAGATCGTAAATAGAAAGTGAATCTGAAACGGCATGGGAAAAGCCCTGTGCCGTTTATTTTTTTGATGCAAGACTGATAAATAGGAACAGCAAACAAACGGATGGACGATCCGCTTAAA